>DGFM01000029.1:21962-22163 GCA_002391675.1 Cloacimonetes bacterium UBA3900
CTTCAATAGCGGTATCAGGTACAAATATAAGATGATGGGACTCAACGCCGGTTACCGGGCTTCTTTTAAAAACAAATATGGCTTTTATTACCTGGATGACAGCTATGAAGGCTGGTCTCTTGCCACCGGCGATGACCAGCAAGTATATCTGGGAGGCACGCTGGACGTTCAACCTGCCTATCTGCGCCTCAACTACAGGCA
>DGFM01000030.1:0-844 GCA_002391675.1 Cloacimonetes bacterium UBA3900
GGATTGATGCAGCGCAGTCAGTTTGCGCGCCTCCACTCGATGCTTTCGTGCTCTATAAATCTGCAAGCAGCTCTTTTGTCAATGATAGTTTTACTTCCACATCCTCTCTGCGTTTTCTGTGATCTTCCACCACTTCGGGTTTGGCGTTGTTTACAAAGTTGGGATTGTTGAGTTTAGCGTCGATTGACGCCAGTTCTTTCTCTATCTTTTCCACCTGTTTGCCCAGGCGCTGTTTTTCTGCTTCGATGTCTATCAATCCGCTGAGCGGCATGAAGATCTCGATGTTTCTCACCACTGCAGCCAGGCAAGCACGCGGCTTTTGGATGTCCACGCCGGTATTGAGCTCCTCGACCTTGGCCAAGCCCTGCAGATAGGTCTGATACTTCTCAAAGAGCTGGGCCTGTCTTGCTTCTGCCACCCTCACATGGATTTGCACGCCTTTGGAGGGCGCCAGATTCACCTGTTTGCGCAGGTTGCGGATGGCGCTGATGCTTTCCTGGATAAAGCTCATATCGTCTGCGATATCCGGGTCGATCAGGCTCTCATCGGCATCCGGGAAGGCGGCGATGATCAGCGCTTCTTCTTCGATGGGGAAGAGCGTCTTGATGCCCTGCCAGATCTCTTCCGTGATGAAGGGCATGATGGGGTGCAAGAGGCGCATTCCCTGCTGCATCACGTCCAGCAGGATGTACTTGGCGGTGAGGGCGGAGGCGCTGTCCGGCTCGGCCAGACGGTCTTTGCTCAGCTCGATATACCAGGAGCAATACTCATCCCACAAAAAGGAGAAGATACACTGGGCTGCGTCGTTGAAGTCCAGCTCTTCATAATTCTTTCTGGCCTGGAG
>DGFM01000030.1:920-2322 GCA_002391675.1 Cloacimonetes bacterium UBA3900
TCTGCGCCCTTGGGTGTGCTGAACACCATGGAAAAGCGCAGTGCATCGGCTCCCACGCGGTCTATGATGTCGATCGGATCGGGTGAATTGCCCAGGGATTTGCTCATCTTGCGGCCCAGGTCATCGCGCACCACGCCATGCAAAAGCACGGTATCGAAGGGAATCATCTTCTTAAAGTGCAGCGTGCTCATGATCATGCGCGCCACCCAGAGGTAGATGATCTCCGGTGCGGTGACCAACACATTGGTGGGCAAAAAGCGCTTCTGGTCTTCGGTCTCATCCGGCNNTCATAATTCTTTCTGGCCTGGAGTGTTACCTCCTGCAAGCGTGAATAAATCCACCTGTCTGCCAGCTCCAGCTGCAGCTCATCCCTGGAAGGCAGCTTCTGATTTTCGTCCATATTCATCATGATGTAGCGATAGGCGTTCCAGATCTTATTGGCAAAGTTGCGTCCGGTCTCCAGGATGTTGTCGCTATAGACCACGTCTGCGCCCTTGGGTGTGCTGAATACCATGGAAAAGCGCAGTGCATCGGCTCCCACGCGGTCTATGATGTCGATCGGATCGGGTGAATTGCCCAGGGATTTGCTCATCTTGCGGCCCAGATCGTCGCGCACTACGCCATGCAAAAGCACGGTATCGAAGGGAATCATCTGCTTAAAATGCAGCGTGCTCATGATCATGCGCGCCACCCAGAGGTAGATGATTTCCGGTGCGGTGACCAACACATTGGTGGGCAAAAAGCGCATCTGGTCTTCGGTCTCATCCGGCCAACCCATGGTGGAGAAGGGCCAGAGCCAGCTGCTGAACCAGGTATCCAGCACGTCCTCATCCTGATGCAGGGAGGCGCCATTGCATTTGGGGCAAAGCTGCGGCGCTTCGGCAGCCACGATCATATGGCCGCAATCATCGCAATAATAAGCAGGGATGCGGTGTCCCCACCAGATCTGACGTGAGATGCACCAATCGCGGATATTGTTCATCCAGTGCATATAGACCTTGGTCCAGCGCTCAGGCTGAAAGCGGATTTTACCCTCTTCCACCACCTGAATCGCCTCCTTGGCCAAAGGCTTCATCTTCACAAACCATTGATCCGAAAGATAGGGCTCCACCACCGTATCGCAGCGGTAGCAATGTCCCACTGCGTGTTCGTGGTCTTCTGTTTTTTCCAGCAGGCCCTGTTCCTGAAGCATCCCCAGCGCCTTCTTGCGCGCCGCATATCTGTCCAAACCGGCAAATTCTTCTCCGGCGGCCTCATTCATCACGCCATGTTCGTCAATCACCAGCAGCTGTTCCAAATCATGCCGCTGCCCAATCTCAAAGTCGTTGGGATCATGCGCCGGCGTCACTTTCACAAAGCCGCTGCCAAATTCCTTATCCACATAATCGTCTGCAATGATGGG
>DGFM01000030.1:2544-5055 GCA_002391675.1 Cloacimonetes bacterium UBA3900
CGGATGTGCCAGAGCTTGCCCTGCTCATCCTCGTGTTCCACCTCGTCATTGGCCAGCGCAGTCACGCAGCGCGGACACCAGTTGATGATGTATTTTCCTTTGTAGATCAAACCCTCTTCATAGAGGCGCACAAACACTTCCTTCACCGCTCTCGAGAGCATCTCGTCCATGGTGAAACGCTGACGCTTCCAGTCGCAGGATGCTCCCAAAAGCTTGAGCTGGTCGATGATGATATTGCCTTTTTCCTCTTTCCACTGCCAGATCAGCTCCAAAAGCTTCTCACGGCCCACGTCGTGCCTGGTCAGGCCATCCTCGGCGATGCTCTTTTCCACCATGTTTTGCGTGGCGATGCCGGCATGGTCCACGCCCGGTAGCCAGAGCGTCGGACGCCCCAACATCCGGTGAAAGCGGATCGCTACATCCTGCAGGGTGTTATTCAAAACGTGACCCATGTGCAAGATACCGGTCACATTCGGCGGCGGGATGAGGATGGTAAAAGGCGGCTTGCCGTTATCCTCTATCGGTGCAAAATAGTTTTTCTCTTCCCAGTGGCGATACCACTTGGCTTCGATCTGTTTGGCTTCGTAGGTTTTATTGATCTGCATTATTGTATCCTTATCAAGTATGTAGTAGCCATTTTATATTGGGGCATTTGGTGTCAAGCCCTGAGTGAAAGTTTTTGCGATAACCTGCTTTGGAGACGTGAGTTGTGAGGCTCTATACTTTGGGTGAAGGAAGGTGTTGCAGGGTGGGATGTAAGAGAATGTGTGTTCTTTCTGCAGGGCTGATCTAAATGATGTTTTGATAAAATTGCCCCGACTTTTTACGACTTTGCCTCCAAAATTGCCCCGACTTTTTACGACTTTGCCTCCAAAATTGCCCCGACTTTTTACGACTTTGCATAAATAGGGCTTGACAACTTACGCTCTACCATAAGATTGCACTCATACAGGAGAAGCTATGTTTTTACGCAAGATAAACCGCTACTTAAAGGAATGGTCAAAGTCCGATTTTCGCAAACCTCTTTTGATCAGAGGCGCCAGACAGGTGGGCAAAACCACCGCCGTACGGATGTTTGCCCAAGAATTTGATGTCTTCATTGAACTCAATATGGAGCTGGACGATGATCGTGAGCTATTTGAAACAGAAACGGATATCAACCGCCTCTGCAATCTGATCTTGATCGTCAAAGGTGTTGAAAGCTCAGCGGGACGGGTCTTGATCTTCATCGATGAAATCCAGAATTCCGAGAAGGCTATAGCATCTTTAAGATATTTCTATGAGCAAAGGCCGGATCTCTATGTCATTGCCGCAGGCTCGCTGCTGGAAGTATTCTTGGACAGACAAAGGATTGGTTTGCCGGTGGGCAGAGTTTCCAGCGTTTGGCTGTATCCGCTGGACTTTGAAGAGTTTTTGGGGGCTGCAGAGCAGCATCAGTTGTTGGATGCACTGAAAGAACAGCCTCAGCAAGCTTCCCTGTTGCCCGTAATCAATAGATGGTTCAGGCAATATGCTCTCATCGGAGGTATGCCGGAGATTGTGAGCGCATTTCTAAAAACGGATGACCTGAGCGTGGTGCGCCGGATGCAGTCTGATCTTTTGGCTGCTTATGACGATGATATGGTCAAGTATGCTCAAACCCGGGACCAGGCAGATGCCATCCGTCTGATTTGGAAGCGGCTGCCTATGGAAGTCTGCAAGCAGGTCAGCTACAGCGGCTTTGGGAAGTCGGAGCTCAGGACGGAATCTGTGCGTTCTGCCATGCGGATTTTGGAGCAATGTGGCCTGATCTACATGGTTTTCCCTTACACCGCTTACGAATTGCCCGCTCTACCGGATGACTCCAAAAATGCGAAATTGCTGATGTTGGATACGGGGCTCTTAAACTATTTGGCAGGTGTACAAGCGGAATATTTCGGTGATGAAAGCCTGAATAGTATCTATAAGGGCGTGGCTATGGAGCACCTGATCGGGCAATCGCTGATCTCACAAGGTGGAGAAGAGATTCTGCCACTGAGCTATTGGCAAAGAGCGAAAAAGGGTTCCACAGCAGAGATTGACTATGTGTATCGTCATCAAGGCAAGCTGATTCCAATCGAGGTAAAAGCAGGTAAAAGCGGTCATCTGAGATCCTTGCTCCTATTCATGGAGAAGAGCCCACAAGACTTGGCGATCAGATTTTACGACGGTGAATTCAAGGAACAGTCCATAGAAAGGAAGGAGGGCAAACCCTTCACCTTGCTCAATATCCCGCTGGCTTTGGTGGGGAATCTAAGAAAGTATATCCAACAGTATAGTGCGGTGGCATCTGAGGAGTAGCCAATTGAACGGGTGGAGCCTGCTGGGGTTATGGCACGATTTTAGGACTGACTCCCCTCTCTTTTCCCCACCAAGAAAAAACCTCCCCTCATAATGTACCCTGATGATCTCGCCCGGGGCCGACGCTGGCGGCGCTAAGGGCAAGCGCCGGCTACCTTTTTGGACGCTGCTTCGGGCGGATGAAATCACGGC
>DGFM01000030.1:5294-5856 GCA_002391675.1 Cloacimonetes bacterium UBA3900
GGGCGTAGGTTATGGCCTGTGTTATGCGGGCTTGGGCTTCAATGGGGATTACAATTTCAACGATGACATCGCCGTCAGCGGCAGCATCGGCTCTTTTAGTTATGTAGGTGGTTATGAGCTGGGGGTCAAATACTACTTTTTGGCTTTTGACAAGCATTTTCGGCCCAAGTTGAGTGTTTGGTATGGTGTGAATGGCATCGTGCACGCCACTCCTCCGGAAACGACGGGGCTTCCCAGGATCACGGAAGCGCATCAGGGCTTCACCGTGGGCGTCGGAGGGGAGTTGATGTTTGGTTCCAGACGGCGGCATGGAGTGGATTTTGATATCCTGTATATCGTCTACACCACTCAGACCAAGCGGCTTGAGGAGCTGGAAAGCCAGGGCTATCCCGAGTTTGTGAGAAGCACCCCGATTCTATTTTCCCTGGGCTACAGATACGCTTTCTAAGCCCGATCAATACTTGATTATCAGCTCGGCGGTCAGCCTGTAATTATCCACATCCTGCAGCGAGTGCCTGTAGTTGAGGCGCAGATAGGCAGGGTGAACGTCCAGCGTGCCTCC
>DGFM01000030.1:6129-6595 GCA_002391675.1 Cloacimonetes bacterium UBA3900
TGTACCTGATACCGCTATTGAAGTAGAAGCCGTTGTTTTTGTAACTCTCTTTATCTTCAATGTGATAGCGGGTATTGAGGTGGAGCTGCAGGGGCTGAATCGGCTTGTGGCTGGCGCTGAGCTCAAAGCGCCAGTGATGCGGGCGGCTAACCGTATAGTTTTGCAGCACATTGGAGAGCACTTCCCTATCAAAATGGCTGACCTTGAAGCCGAGGGCTGAAGCTTTGTCTTTATACTTGAGTGCGGCTACCAGCCTGCTTTTGATGGAGTTGCTGGAAGCGGTGGGCTTCTGGTGTTGATTGGCGGAGAAGAGCAGCTGCATATTCAGGTTTTGGATGAGCGGGAAAAGGGCATCGTAGGTGAATTCCAGGGTATCCGGATTGCGGGTGATGGCTTGGGCAAAATTGCTGTAGGCAATCTTAGAGCGACCAGGGTCTTTGGCCATACCTGTCTCTTATACACATCT
>DGFM01000043.1:0-1511 GCA_002391675.1 Cloacimonetes bacterium UBA3900
TCCTGTCCGTTGTGAGTTTCATCGTTTGCGCCGTCCACGCGTGCTTTGCCGTTGAAGATCACCACGGGGAAGCTCATCACGCCATAGTGGTCGAAGCGTGCCTGCACGTCGGGATTGGACAGCGGGCCGGATTCCGTGTAGAGCCTGGTGGAGATGAATTCGCCGGGATGCAGCTGATCGTGCAGCACATCGATGCCGGCATACATTTCGTTACAGCTGGTACACCAGTTTGTGGAGAAGGTCTCCGCAATCGAGGTGAGGGGATAGTAATCCGGCATGGCAAAGGCCAGCGAGATGCTGATCAACAGTAGAATAGTAAATATGCGTTTCATGAATACTCCTTAAAAGTGTTTAGAATCTGGTGCTGAGCTCGACGCGCAGACCGGAGAAGGGCGCCACAAAGCGGCACATACCGTTGCGACAGACCTTTCCACCGGCTTCGCTACCGGCAAAAACGAGGAGCTCGCTATGGTCGAAGAGGCCGATCTTGGCTTCCATATTGGCCCAATAGCGGCTATCTATCAGGGAATCGAAGCCTTCCCACTTGCTACCCGTTGCTGCCGAGAGCGACACCTTGCCCAGGGCTATATCCGCCTGGATACGCGGCTCGTAGTGCGAAACAGTATCGTAGCCGGTGTTGATGTTTTCCTTTTCCACCAGCTTGAACTCGGTTTTGAGGCTCAAGGGCTTGGAGCAGACATCAAAACCCAGATTCAAAGCGGGTGTGACTTCCTTTTGCCAATAGTGGTTGAGCTGGCCCATAGCGCCCGGCTCGCTGCCTGTCTTTTCGATGTGAGACCACTCAAAACCGGCACTGAGGGCATCGCCGCTGTATTCCAAGGCGCCAAAGAGGTCGTTCATCTTGCGCAGATCGTCGCTGCTCCAGGCTTCGGCGTAGTTTGCTTCCACGTTCCAGTTATCCGAGATGTCCCAGCCGATCCAGCCTTGCACGCCCTGTTCATCCAGAGCGGAGGCCTGGCTATCGGCCAAGGTTTCGCCATGATAGTTGGCCAAAAAGACGTCCTGCTGCCTATATTGAAACTGGTCGTAATTCTTGAAGGCAGCACCCACCAAGACGGGCCCCAGCGAGTAGTCTGCACCGGCGATGAAAGCCTTGCCGCTCACGGGTTTGAGTGCGGGGCTGCCGCGGTGATAGAGCTCGCGCATTGCCGCTTCGCTCCAGAAGCTGAAGCTGCTGTAGTTGATGCCCAGGCGCGCAAAGAAGACGTCGCTCTGATCGTAGCCGAAGGCCGTCTTATTGCGGAAACCCACCGCTCCCGCAGCCACCTTGTAAAAGCTGCCGGGATACTCGATATCCACACCGTAACTGAGGTCTAAAGCGTTGGCATCGTTGGGACTGCTGATGCCGCCGTAGATGGCTTTGAGCCTGAAGAGATCGTCGTACTTAAACTGAAAGCCTTTGATGCGATGGTCTTGATCAAATTCCTTGTCTTCATAGCTGCGGAACACCATGCCGCTGCCAAAGGTCTCATACAGCGTGCCGCTCTTGA
>DGFM01000043.1:1763-10347 GCA_002391675.1 Cloacimonetes bacterium UBA3900
TCGCTGATAAACTTCATCCCAAAGCCAAAGCCCCGGTAGGCCAGGTTGAAGGAAAAGCTATCCTTAAAATACATTCTCAAAGAATCCGGCACATCTCTATACACCAGCTGCGCTTCGTTGAGCCCATTGACCTGCAGGGTCGTCTGAGCCAGCAGCAGTCCGGCACACAGCAGCAGCCAGATTACCAGTATTTGCCTCATGCTTTATTCCACCTCTTCCGGGATTTCTTCTATAACTTCCACTTCTGCTTCCACTTTCTCTTCTGCTTTGATATCCAGAAGCAGCTGCACTTGCTCTTCATAGATTTCCACCAGGGTGGGATCAAAGCCTTTGTGCGAGTAGATGATCTCGCCCTCGGTATTCACAAAGAAGGTATGCGGCGGGATGCTCACATTCAGCTTCTTGGCTAAGGTCTGATCCACGTCGAAGAGGGTGACAAACTTGAAGTTGTTCTTTTTGAGATAGTTTTTGGCGCGCTGCTGATCCTTGGCTTTATCGATGGAAATCAGCACCACGGTGAGGTCTTCATACTTCTCGGCCAGGGTGTTGAGATGTGGCATAGCCTCTTTGCAGGGCTTGCAGTAGTCGGCCCAAAAGTCGATCAACACGGGCCCTTTTTCCAAGAGGGACTCCAGGCTAACGTTTTTATCGTTCATATCGGGAAGACGAAAATCCGGCATCTGGTCGGCCCAAACAAAGATGGCAACCAGCATGATGCCCAAAGTGATGAGTATGCGTTTCATAATAAATCTCCTTTATCTTGCTACGTTAAGTTCTATTTCCGTGCCGCTCAGGATGGTGGCATTGTTGGCATAGGGTGTGGGACGCCGCTGCGCAAAGATCACCAGGGAAAGGTCTTCCGGCAGCTCGGCATCTGCACAGGTAACGCTGAAATTTATATTTTGGCTCAGGTCTGAGGAGCTGATGTCGATGATGGATTTCCCGCGCACCACATTGTGGAGATTGGCTCCCTGAGTGTTTTGGAAGCGCGAGGTCTTTTCGATCAGCACCACGTTCAGATAGAGCTCGCTCTGGTCGAAGCCATCCAGCTGCGGCGTGAGTTTGACGCTGCCGGAGAAGGTCTGTTGATCCTGGCTATAGCTCAGATCCGAGTAGAGCATGGGGCTATCCACAGAGATAAGCTGCTGCACCAGTGGATCGTAAGCTGCCAGAGCATCTGCGTTTGAGCCGGGTTGCACCACCTCTCCGCCGAAGATAGTAACCGGCACAGCCCCTGGGCAGTAATATGAATAAGTGGGATCGCCGCTCACCATCAAGGGCCCCGTGGTATGATGTTCCACATAGATGAGCAGACCGGGATATCTCAGTTGCAGTTCATGCAGCTTGGCTTCCACGGGCGGGCAATTTGGGCAACCCAGGAAGGTGAAATATTCCAACACGGCGACCTGCTCGGGATTGGGCACGATGCAGGCGCATTGGTTGCCGCGGATCAGCCATCTATCTTCCTCTTTTTTCAGGGTATCACCCGTGAAGGTGCTATCTGCCAAAACCTCTTTGGACGAGCCGGTGATCAGCAGCCTCCAATTTACGTCTGCGCTGCTGGCAGAAGTCTGCTCCAGGCTCAGAACCGTGATCTTGCTCTGAGCGCCGGGGTCTTGCGCAAAGATACCGCTCAGCCAGGCTTCACGATCACTCTTGTAGATGCCGTTATGGACGTAGTATTCACTGAAATGGCTCATCGCCTGATCCAGCGAGGCAGCTCCGCCGGCCAGTGCATCTTGCAGCGGCGCAAAGACCAAGGCCCGGATGTCTTCCACTTCCGTCTCGGTAAAGTTGTGTTCAAAGCGATCACACGCACTCACTAAGAGCAGCGCAATCAGCAGCAGGGCGAGGTATCTAAACTTCATTTATTCTCCTTTTGGAATCTGATCCAGAGCTTCTCTCACCATCTTGTGGCTGATCAGCTCCGGAAAGAGGATGGGCTCTTTGCCCGGGATATAAAGTGCGTTGAAAGGAACTCCCATGCGGTCGTGATCCTGAATCCACTTGAGCAGCACCGGATCCTTGCGCGTGAAGTCTCCCCTCAGTAACGTTACTCCCGCCGCCTTGAATTCCTGCATCATATTATCCGTGAAAAGCACCGTCTTCTCGTTGGTTCCACAGTTTTTACACCACTCAGCGCCAATATCGAGGAATACGGGTTTATTCTCCGCCATCAGCTTCTCATGCACTTCGGGGCTGAATACATACCAGCCTTCCGGTGCGTGCGGAGCGGGGATCATGCCGCTTTCATCCGCTTGCATCACCACTTCCGCCTGCAGGTGTTCAGGCTTGATGGGCAGGAGCTTCATGCCGCCACCCACGATGATGACCAGGGCGAGGATGCTGAATATCCATTGGACGGCGGTGGAGTTTTCCGCTCTCACAAAGCGTCCGTACATCCACAGCGCAAAGCCCAGCACGAGCAGGTAAAAGAGCACGTTGAGCAGATAGGCACCGCTGGTGAGCGCCAGCGTGGTTTTGAGCATGGTGTAAACCAGATACAGCAACACAAATCCCATCGCTTCTTTGAAGATATTCATCCATTCACCCGGCTTGGGGATGAATTTGAGCGCCGCGGGGAAGATACCGATCAGGATGAAGGGCAGGGCAAAGCCGAGCCCAATCAACAGGAAAAACAGCATCAACAGCGGCGAAGATAGCTTGAATGCGAAGGGCAAGACCGCACCCAGGAAGGGCCCTGTGCAGGAAATCGCCATCAAAAAGGCAAAGATGCCACCGAAGAACGAGCCGCTGTATCCACCCCTGGATGTGGCTTTGGAAGCAGTGTTCATCCCCGGCGCAGTGAGCACAAAGACGCCCAAGAGCGAAAGCGCAAAGGCAAAGACAATGCTCAGAAGGATCACGTTGAACATCGGGTTTTGGTTTTGGAAGCCCCAACCCTGCGTCTCTCCCGCACTGCGCAGACCGATGAATACACCCGCCAAAATGGCAAAGGAAACCAGCACGCCCAAGCTGTAGATCAGGGTGTGCAGCAATACTTTGCCCCTATCCTCGTGTGCCTGATTGATAATGGCCATGATCCTGATGGGCAGGATGGGCAGCACGCAGGGCGTGATATTGAGGATCAAACCTCCAAGCAGCGCAAAGAGCATATACTTAAGGATGGTGCCCAGGGTGTTCTTTTCCTCGTCCTCAGGCTGGTCGCCGTCTACAGGTGGGACAGCTTCTTCCTCTGCGGCCAGCGCAACGGCTTCCCTTTCCTCAGCTTCTACGGCTTCCACCGTCTCAGCTGTTTCCTTTGCATCTTCAGCCGCCGCCGCAGCAGGAACTATCTCCAAGGATAATTTGCCCACCGCTTCATCGGGCGGTTCGCACATACCGTCATCAAAGCAAAGGTTATATGCCAGGGTAGCTTCAAGCTTTATCTTCCCGGCCGGTGCATCTTTCTTCACCGTGAAAGGCAGGGTGAGCTTTACTGATTTGTGATAGTCCCATTGCGTTGCGCTCACCACCTTGTAACCTTTGGGATAGATGGTTTTGCCAAAGCTCAGCGAAGGATGTGAGGCTTCTAAATAAAAATAAGCAGGGTCGCTCGGATCATGGCTCTGATGCTTTCCATCCGGAATGCTCAAGGTAGCCGTGATGTTACCCTTTTCGCCCGCTTTCAGCTTGGCCGGCGAAACGGCGAATCTCACACTCTGCCCCATCAGCAAAGTGCTCAGAAACAGCAAGATCACTGCTGCAAATAAAAATCTCTTCTTTTGCATATCTTTCCTCTTTCAGAGTGCTTTTTGGTGAGTTAAATTCCACGTTAAACTCAGGTAAGACAAAATGCACAATCTACTGGATTTGTCAAGTCTGATCTTCAGAAAAGGCTGTGGAAACAGAAAAACCTTACAAGCACGAATTTGGTTTCGCCAATTGCAAAGAATCTCCGCAAGCAAGAGCCAGCCTTGCATGATTGGCTGTGTGAGTTATATTGTCTACAAGTCACCGAAATAGCGTTAAGGAGCTTAGCATGAAACCTGGGAAGAAATCAAAGCCGGCAGCAGTTGTGGCTATCATGTATACCTTCTGTGCCCTGTTCTTCCTGATGCTTATATCCGGTCTAAGTGGACAGGCCACACAACTGCAAGTGCAGGAGATCAGCAGATTTGCCCATACCTCCAATGATATGGCAGACACCCGCTTGCCCGTCATCAGATACCCCTATGTATATATGCCCAATAGCTTTGGCTTCCAGGTGTGTGAGTGGGACAGTACCGCCGGCAGTTTTACCGA
Source organism: Cloacimonetes bacterium UBA3900 (assembly GCA_002391675.1). Classification (GTDB taxonomy): domain Bacteria; phylum Cloacimonadota; class Cloacimonadia; order Cloacimonadales; family Cloacimonadaceae; genus UBA3900. The sequence continues at coordinate 6,009 of DGFM01000043.1, forward strand.
AGTAGCCAATTTTGGAGTGGAAGGTGCCGCAAAAGAGATGGTGGCTTGGCAAAACTTTCTCTTTATCGCTGTTTTTCAGAAGGATGCACACTCCTCGACGCAGCCGGAGTTTGGTATGCTGCACAAGGTCGACATCAGCGATCCCTGCCGGCCCGTTTTGGTGGGCAGCCTAACAGCCGGAGCAAATAATACCAGCTTTGACAAGCTCAGGATCGTAAACGATGTCCTCATCTCCCGTGAAAGCATTGATTCTCTCTACCGATCCCTGCTTTTAATCGACCCGCATACCTTGGAAATTACGCACAGGTATCCGGCCCGATACTTCTATGAAGTGCTCCCGGATGATCATCTCATCTCCAGGACTTCTAATGCCTCGGCTTTTGGGCTCTTCAGCGTTGATGCCACCCAGGGACTGGTTCCGGTGGCAGAGCTGAGTTTGCCCTATCCGAGTGGCACCTTCCCAAATTTTATCGCCATAGACGATTCCACTCTGGCAACGCAGTGTGGGTCCGGAGTCAAGATCTGGCGGACTTCTGATCTTTCCCAGTGGGAGCTTTTATCCACCATCTCGCATCAGACATATGGAAGTGCGGTTGTCTGCAATGGATATTTGGTCTGTGGTGTGGGCGAAGACGATGGCCAGTATTTCAGCCAGGTCTTCCATGTCTATGACATATCGGAGCCAAATCTGCCCACATTGGTCTGCCAAAGCCCCTATCCGCTCGGCTTGGACTCAGCACCGGTAGTACGAATGATGCGGGCTTACAACGAATATCTCTTCCACCCGGATATGACCTATGGCTGCCTTTGCCTCAAAGTAACAGACACAGGACGGCTTGAATTTGTCGCCAAGTGTTATCGCTACAATCTCTATACCGGTGGCGGACGCCGCTATGGAAACTATGCCCTGCAACCCATGCAGTATTGTGGAATTACGGTGTTTGACATCTCTGATCCTGCCAATCCCTGCTACGCCTTTTCGCTGTTTGAGGGCTCAACCACCCAGATTGACCTGCTGGGAGATTTGCTGTATGTCTTGATCTGGCAGGATGATGGTGACTTTGAGCGCATCTACAATATCTCAGATCTACACAATCCGGTCTTGGTGTATGAGACCGTATTTGACGCCACTATGGCACTGTATTTCAACCATGAGGAGCCGGGTTGCTTCTATCATGTGGACAGCACCGGGCTTCAGATAGATAAATATGCTGTTATCGGAAACGACACAGAACATATATTCCGGTTTCCCATCAGCCGGAATTTTGTATCCAAAGCTTTTGCCAATAATCAGTTCCATGCCTCAGTGAGGACTGCTGCCGGCGCTTTTGATCTCTATACTTTTGATGGATTTTCACAAAATTCACCCCAGCCGCCCACTGTGGTTTCGGGCTTACTGCCCTCGCCGGGATTTATCTATGGAGTGGGTGATTATCTCTATCTCTACAACATCAGTCCCCTGCCCACGTTAAGCACTTTTTACCATGAACAATCTAACTTTCAGGTGGATTCGGGCCACCCTGTCTTCGATTTTCTAAACTACGTCTGTATTGGCAGAGAAAACGGGATAAGCCTCTACAACGTCAATGGCTTCCCTTCGGGCTATGTGACCGCAGAACACTTCTTGCCGCAGTATTCCAGAGCGATCCATATCGACTGGGACGATGACCACCTCTATCTCTTTTCTACAGACAACATTGCCATCTATTCCTATCAATACACCGGCATCGATGATGATCTTGCCTCACCTGTTGCTCCAGTGGTCAATTGCTACCCCAATCCCTTTGGGGATGTGCTGAAGCTGGATTTTGGCCTCGATGCCCCGGCTGATGTGCTTCTGGAAGTGTATAACATCAGGGGGCAATTGGTAAAGCGCCTCACTCCGGAAGCAAATACAGGTGGGAAATATCATTCAAGCTGGAGCGGGAAAGATGAGGCCGGCTTGAGCGTCCCAAGTGGTGTATATATCGTGAAGTTATCTGTTGATGGGCGTATTTCCGGATCGAAGAAGGTGACTCATATCAAGCGATAGGCCTGGTTTTGGCCAAAAATCCAAATGGGGCGGGCAGAGCATTCTCAAGGGTAAGAGAAGATTGTCCCACGGATTGCACGGATGGCCATGAATGAAAAAGCCGACTCGTAATCCGAGCCGGCTCAACAATTCTTCACAGTTATCCAAGAGTTGCTTGGTATCAAACAGGACATATTGCAGCAGACACACCTGACAGTCAAGTCTGCGCTTTGCGGAGCCTATTTGGATGACTGGCTCCGGTAAAAAGCAGGGTGCGCTGTTTGAGGTCCTTCAATACCACTCTCATTGTTTACTTCTCACCTCATTTAAGGAGGTTCATTATCGTTTTGTACACCAATATCGGAGCCACTTCAAATGAGTATCTCTTTTCGATTCTTTCGGTGAAACGGTGTGCGTCTTTACCGAAGGCGCCGATATCCAAAACGGGCAAATCCAGTTTTTGCATATCTTCCAGGGGAAGGTCGTATTTCACGCCAAACCCGGGCATATTGTTTTTCAGTGCGGCAATGATCTTTGGGTCTTTTGGTGCAGCTGCATAGCTCAAGTCTGAAATGTAGGGGAAGAACTTTTTATACACCAGTTTATAGTCGGTTTCGGTGCTATTTACCGCATCCGCCACGGCTTCCAGCAAAGCCTTCTCTCGGGGCTCTTTGCCTTCAACGTAGATATGTGGATAGTAAGGAGGCGTGAAAAACACGATGACCACAGGATCACGGTCGCTCCACAAGTGGTGGGTCAGTTCTACCAGTTTTAGCGAGAATTCGCGCTGATCGATGCTTTCGTCTTGCATCATGCGGTCAGAAAGTTCTTTCAATCTGACATCCAGCTCGTCACCCAGCTCGGCTTTCACCTCGTTGTAGAGCTGATCGTAGGTCAAAACTCTGGCTTTCCAGGGCAGTTGTTTATAAGCTCTGTTTGCCAATTCACAAAAGCGTTTGTATTGATGATTCAAGTCATCTATTGTGCTTTGGAACGCCTCTTCAGCCGCTTTCACCATTTTTGCCAATACTTCATCGGGCGTGCTGATATGGGTTGCATAGTTGAAGAAAGAGGTGGCATATTGCACTGTTTGAACCGAGTATTCGGGCTTTAAATCTCTTTGCTTCAATGTGATAGGCGGCAGCGACACCTCTCCCTCCGCCACATCACAGAAGTCGACATTGAGGTTGATACGATTGGTAATCGCAGCCAAGATCTGGTTTGCGTCGATTCCCTTGAAAGACTCACCAACGTGAGTTTCTTTTCCCACAACGTAGAAAGAAGGCATCAACTTTCCAACAGTTCCGATATAAACATACTTATTGGGATCACCTTCATATTCGGCGGTCATATAGTCGGTATCCAACAGCGCCAAATAGTCATATCCGTGTTCTTCCCTCATTTTGACCAGCTCGGGCACCACCGACAGCATTCCGCCGGAATTTGCCTCCTCGTCACAAACAGCTGCAAAGATGAGATTTCCCTCGAAGTTTTCGATATCTTTGGAGATTTCTTCCATAATCGCCATGATGATCGCATCTCCGGTCTTCATATCAAAAAGTCCTCTGCCGAACAGGTAATCGCCAGATTCCAGGTCTTTTCTGGCTTCTTCCGGCAAAGATGAAGCGATCTCCTTGAACTTCTTGGTCAGTTCATAGGGCCTGTGTGCGTAATCTTTCAGGGTACCATAGTCTGAAATACCCACTGTATCGGTGTGTCCAATCATAACGATCGTCTTTTTGGAATTCCCTTTTCCACCCTTCATGGTGGCAATCAGAGAGCGGCGTCCCAGCTTGTCATTTTTCATATCCACAAATTGCAGGTGATCAGGGTTTTTCTTATAGTAATCCATTTCAGAAAAGATGTCGTACACCTTCTGAACGGAGTTTAATTCTCCGGGAGTTTCAACCACACTCAGTTGATTCGTCAAAGCAACCGCGATCTCCTCGATACGCGCTGCCATTTTAGCATTAAAGGTCTGATTCTGTTTGGATTGTCTCATTGTGACTCCTTATACCTGTTTTTTCATTCAAAGTAACCAAATTATAGTCGGTTTAATTGTCAAGCGGAAAGTGAAAACAAAACACTCCCCCGGCAGGCCCTTGCATCAAATGCTCTCCCCGCCCAGCAAAAACCCGCACATCAAACCGGATATACCGGGTATCATGATACTTTAACACCAAATTAGACACCCCGCCCTAACACCTACCATTTTAGTAGGAGATAGTTCCCGAACTCAGCCGCCAGAAAAAGCAGGCGCTTCTGAAATATTTTACTTTTGCCTCGCTTTTGCGAAAACAAATCTGCCCCCTAAAACGTCGATTTCAT
>DGFM01000043.1:10580-10841 GCA_002391675.1 Cloacimonetes bacterium UBA3900
CCCAAGGGTTACGCAAACGGGAGCCAGGGAGTCTCGAGAGGTGGTCAACCTTTGCGAAAAGTCAAATGTTGAGTCAAGGATCGGGTTTTTGAAAACAATTTTTGGCCCTTAAGGGGAGAGATTTTCCATCAACAACCGGCAACTGCAACCTTGTCTTGTCACACCTGCCCATCCTGATTGAACAGGAGCCCAAAAAACTTAACTTGACAAGATAGAGTAACCATCGAGACTTGCAACCGACCATGGACTTCTCCTATTTTG
>DGFM01000048.1:0-917 GCA_002391675.1 Cloacimonetes bacterium UBA3900
GCCAATGATGATCAGATTCAGGCTCCGTTGGCTGCGGATTTTGGTCTGCAAAACTATCCCAACCCCTTCAACCCAAGCACCACTATCGCGTTTATTGCTCCTGAGTCAGGCGATGTGAGGTTGTCTATCTTCAATATCAAAGGTCAAAAGGTGAGAGATTTACATAGCGGTTCAATGGCAAAGGGGCATCATACCGTTACCTGGGATGGTTTGGATGACAAAGGCATAGCTGTGAGCTCGGGAGTCTTTTTTGTACGGATCGAGATGAATGGCAAGTCCCAAGCTCACAAGATGGTGCTAATGAAGTAGTCCATACGTAGATTGCGAGGCACTGCCGGTTTTGCACGGCAGTGTCTCAAGGGTTGGTGTAAAATAGGTGAGCGTTTAGACTAAAAAGGTTGAGCCGATTCCCACTCTTTATTTTATGCTTCTCACCCAAACGAATCATCAAGGGAGAATCAAATGACTCAATAAGTGGAAATACAGGCTGTTATGAAAAATGTGGGAATGCCACATAGAATATATCCTTTGACAAAAAAGCCTCCAAAATCATACTGCCATCTATGATCAATATGGAGTGTCACAATGTCCTTTGTCCATTTACATAACCACACACAATACAGTCTTTTGGATGGAGCTTGCCGGGTCGACCGCATGGTGAGCCTGGCCAAGGAATACGGTATGCCCGCGGTTGCCATCACGGATCACGGCAATTTGTTTGGTGTGATAGACTTTTATAAGACGGCCAACAGAGCGGGGATCAAGCCCATCATCGGCATCGAAGCCTATATTATAAATGGCGAGCTGGGCTCGGAGCAAAGCAAGCAGGATGTACGTTTTCATCTGGTGCTTTTGGCCAAAAATCTGCAGGGTTACAAGAATTTGATGAAGCTCTCGTCTATTTCCTACACCGAGGG
>DGFM01000048.1:1153-24646 GCA_002391675.1 Cloacimonetes bacterium UBA3900
TGAGCGCCTGCGTCAAGGGCGAAATTCCGCATCTATTGAGAAATGGCAGAAAGCAACAGGCCAGGGAAGCGGTGCAGTGGTATCTGGATCTGTTTGGCGAGGACTACTATTTGGAGATTCAGGATCACGGCTTGGAAATAGAAGCAGAAGCGATGCCGCAGGTGATAGAGCTGGCAAAGGAAATGAATGTGCCGCTGGTGCTTACGAACGACTGTCACTACCTGCATCAGGAAGACCATGAGGCGCATGACATCCTGCTCTGCATCCAGACGCAAAAAACATTCGACGATCCGCAGCGGATGCGTTACAACACGCAAGAGCTGTATTTCAAGAGTGCGGAGGAGATGAGAAAGCTCTTCCCGGATCATCCCGAGGCATATGAAAACACGCTGCGCATTGCGGATAAGATAGATTTGGAGCTCAAGTATGACCACTTTCTCTTGCCCGAGATAGAGACGCCGCCGGAGTATCCGGATATGGGGTCTTATTTGCGGGCGCTGTGCGAGGAAGCGGCCAAGGAAAAGTATCCTGATATGACGCCTGAGATCAGGGAAAGGATTGATTTTGAGCTGGATGTGATCCACAGGACGGGATTCGATGGCTACTTTTTAGTGGTGCAGGATCTGATCAACAACGCCATCAAACAGGGTGTTCCGGTGGGGCCGGGGCGCGGTTCGGCTGCAGGGAGCATCGTTTCCTACCTGCTGGGCATCACTCTGGTAGACCCAATCAAATATGGTCTGCTCTTTGAAAGATTCCTCAATCCGGATCGTATTGGTATGCCGGATATAGATATAGACTTTTGTGCGCAGGGACGCGGCAAGGTGATAGACTACGTGGTGCAGAAATACGGGCGCAACAGCGTAACGCAGATCATCACCTTCGGTACTTTGGGCGCCAAAACCGTGATCAAAGACGTGGCGCGGGTGTTAGGCGTATCGGCCAGTGAAGCCAATGAAATCACCAAGCTCATCCCCGGTATGAACAAGGGTTTGGAGGATGTGTATGCCACCGAGATCGACTTTGCCAATCTCGTAGACAGCAAGCCCATCTATCAGACCATCTACAAGCATGGCGTGGTGTTGGAGGGTTTGGTGCGCCATACGGGTATTCATGCGGCGGGCGTGGTGATTGCGCCGGGCGATCTCACGGATTATGTTCCCCTGGCTACCAACACCCCGAAAGATGGCGAGACCTGCGTTTTGGTGCAATATGAGGGCAAGTGGCTGGACGAGCTGAAGCTGCTGAAAATGGATATTTTGGGGCTGAAGACACTCACTTTGATCAAGGCAACGACAGACCTGGTGAAGAAATACCACGGCGTGGACATCGACGTCAACAAGCTCGAGCTCGACGATAAGAAGGTGTATCAACTGATGAGCAAGGGCGAGACGGATGGCGTGTTTCAATTTGAATCCGACGGTATGCGCAAGTATCTGATGGAGCTCAAGCCCACGGCTTTTGAAGACCTGATCGCCATGGTGGCGCTGTTCCGTCCGGGGCCGATGCGGTTTATCGGCACTTTCATCGCCCGCAAACACGGCCGCGAAAAAGTGGAATATGACCATCCCATCATGCAAAAAACTCTGGAAGAGACCTATGGCGTGACGGTTTATCAAGAGCAGGTGATGCGCATTTCCAGGGAGATGGGCGGTCTTACCAGAGGCGAGGCGGATACCCTGCGCAAGGCGATGGGCAAGAAAGATGCGCGGCTGATGCAGAAATTTGAGAGCAAATTCAAGGAGGGAGCGCAGTCCCGCGGCGTGAGCGAGAGGATTGCGAGCAAGGTTTGGGAAGATTGGAAGCAGTTTGCGCAGTATGCATTCAATAAAAGCCACGCCACCTGTTATGCCCTGGTGGCCTATCAAACCGCATGGTTGAAGGCGCATTATCCCGTGGAATTTATGGCAGCGCTGCTTTCTCTGGAAGACAACCCGGATAAAATCCCCGTGCAGATCGGCGTGTGCAGGGATATGGGCATCAATATCATCCCTCCCAATATCAACCGCAGCATCAGCGAGTTCAGCGTGCATGGCAAAGAGGTGCTTTTCGGCTTGAGAGCCATCAAAAACCTGGGTGAAGCGGCGATGAGCTGCATCATTGAAGAGCGCGAGAAAAACGGCCCCTTCACCAGTCTCTTCAATTTCTGCAAGCGGCTGGACGGCGTTGCGGTGAATAAAGCGGTGCTGGAAAGCCTGATTGCCAGCGGTGCGATGGATGAGCTGGAAGGCAGCCGCGCCCAGAAATGGGAAAGCATAGAAACCGCACTGGCCTTTAGCTCCGGCGAGCAGCGCGAAAGACGCAAAGGCCAGATCAGCCTCTTTGATATCATCGCCGAAGATGACGAGAAGGAATATGAGCCACCACTGCCGGAGATCGAAGAATGGGGCTTTATCCACAGATTGGTAAAGGAAAAAGAGGTGCTGGGATTTTATATGAGCGGCCATCCTTTGGACCACTATAAGTATGCGGTAAAGTGTTATACCACAAACTGTACGGATATCAATGAGGAGACCACCAGCCCCAAGACAGAATTGGTGCTCTGTGGCGTGGTGACGCAGATCAGTAAAAAGCGGGATAACAAGGGTAACCGGTTTGCCTTCGTGCAGTTTGAAGACCTCTCCGGCCGCTTTGAGGTGCCGCTTTTCAACCGCTATTATCAGGAATACTTCGATCTCGTTTCCGGAGACCTGATCCTGGGCATCGTGGGAACCCTCTCCACCTACAATAACGGGATGGACGAGATGGTAAAGATGGTGAGGATCAATCCCAAGCGAATCTTCCCCATAGAAGAGCTGCCCAAAAACGTGAGCGGCGAGCTGCACCTGAATATGCCCAAAGAAAAGATGAGCCAAAGCTTTGTGGACGAGCTCAAGAAATGTATGGATAGGTCCAAAGGCAACTTTGGTATCAAGATGCGCTTTGTGGGTGAAAAAGATGAGTTTACGCTGCATTCCGAGCGCAGGTTTTTTCCGGATAATGAGTTTCTGGGATGGTTGGACAAGCAAAAGATCAAGTTTTCTGTTGCAATGGGGGTAAACAATGAAAACAGCTATTAGCCTCTTGGTTCTACTGCTTATTTGTGGGGTGTTTTGGGCTCAGGAAGTGGTGTTTGAGCACTACGAGAGCGGCACCGATATCTGGGTGCTGGTTCCCTATAGCAGTATTTCCTTTAAAAAAGGGATGGACTATGCAGACTGTCAGCTTTCCCTGGAGATCAAAGGCGAAAAGAAGAAACAAAAGGCTTCGTTCTCGTCCAAATTGCATATCCCCAAGCGGGATTGGCTGCAGGATACGGCTATTCCGGTGAAGTTCACAGCCGCTTTGGTGAAGGATAGCTATAAGCTTACCCTGCAGCTGCGTAATCTCGACCTGGGTAAGAAGGTAAAGATAAGCCGCAACTTCAGCCTGGGAGATTATACGCCTATTGGAGAGGCATGGGTGTTGGCGGAACGAGAGGAACAGCGCTTTTTGCCCGGGGATTTGACAGCTCTGGATGAAGGGCTCAGCAGCTGCGTGATCTCGCAGAAGTTTTCCATCGCAGTGGACAGCCTGAGCGTGGAGGTGGGGGATCAGATCTGGGTCTACCATGCTCCCCAAGATGAAATCCAGATAGACCTGCTGGAGCAGGTGCCGTTTTCCACGCCGATAATCGTCACCATTCACGAAGGGAATATCCGTTATAAGACCAATCCCTTTACCTATAGCCCCTGGTTTGCCTACAATTTGCGCTACAGCTACCAAGATCAGGTTCAGCAGATCCGTTTTATCGCCAACCAAAATCAATATCATGACCTGATGGCCCTGAAGGGAGATGAGATAGCGCAGGGGATAGAACTCTTCTGGCAAAGCATGGACCCCAGCCCGGGAACGGTGCGCAATGAGGCGCGGGAGGAGTTTTGCAATCGCGTCATTATCGCCGATGAAAGATTCAAACTTCATAAAAAGTTGAAGGGTTGGGCCTCCGATCGTGGTAGAATATATATAAAATATGGCGAACCGGACTATGTAAGCCACCCGGACCCCATACCCGAGCGCAGCTATCCCACCATCGTGTGGAGCTACCAAAGGGATAAAAAGGAGTTTATCTTCGTGGACTACAGCGGTTATGGCCAATATACACTATGGAACAAAGATGAAGAATTTGACTAAAAGCCTTTTACTATGCGCTCTGCTGCTGCTGAGCGTGACGCTTGTGGCTCAAAACAAGCTGAATATGGCCGTGCATGAACTGCGGTTCAAAGACGCATCAGGCCACACTTTGCTGCACATTGACTACCAGATTCCCTATCGCAATCTGGTCTTTATGGCACAGGAGAATGGCTATTTTGCCACGGTGGATGTGAGCGTCAGCATCCCCAGAGGTGATTCTTTGATCGTGATCAAAGACCTTTTGGACAACGTGGGCATAACCAACAAACACGATGCCACCTCCGGTAAATCACATATAAACAGGGTGAGCTTCCTTTTGGATGAATCTGTGGACAGGCTCTATTTCAAAGCGGAAGACCTCAATTCCGGGGATGTGTTTACCTGGCCCATTGATGGGCGGCCTCTGGATGAAGAGGAGCTGCTGAGCGATATTCAACTCTGCTCGGTAGTGGTGCCCGACAGCATCTCCGTGAGCAAGTTCCGCAGAGGAGACGTCCTCTATAAGAGTGAGCCGTCCTTGATCTTCGATAAAAACATCCTGGAAAACGTGCACCTCTACCTGGAAACCTACGTCCCTGAACGGCTGCAGGGCACAGGGCTGATGAACCTGTATATAGAAAAGGACAGCCTCATCATCAAAGACGACTACTTTGACATCAGCCTCGATGCGCCGCAGAAGGCTCTGCACCTGCAAATCCCCACCGGGGAGCTGGAGGCGGGATCCTATCAGGGAACCCTGAGCCTGCAGATAGGCGAGAGCCTGCAGGAAAAGGAGTTTGACTTTTTCATCACGGAAAAGGGAGAACCGCTCTATTTCCTGATGGCAGACCCCGAGGACGAGCTGCAGCTGCTGAGATACTTCACCGCCGGAGCTACGCCCCTGGATTGGAGCCGCTATGACGAAATCACCAAAAAGCGCTATCTATCCAGTATTTGGAAATACCTGGGCTCGAGTGCCGGACTGAGCACGGAGTCGATCCTGGCCATTGTGGAAGAGCGGGTGGACTATGCCAATGCCCACTTCAGATACTTTAAAGATGGCTGGAAAACCGATATGGGGCGCATTTACATTCGCAACGGAGCGGCAGACGACGTGGAAAAGGATGTGATCCAGGAACTCACGCGCTATGTGAGCAAAGATTATCAGATCTGGAAATACCGGGGCAAGGTAAGAGCCGTCTATGTGTTTGTGGACGTGCAAATGAACGGCAATTATCAGCTGATTTATGTGCGTGGCGACGAAATGGAGAGCAGCCGGCCCGATTTCAGGCGGTATTTGGGTGATGACTTCGATCTGTCAAAGTTGGATTAGTTAATGTTTTATGACATTGTTAACGCTTTTTATTATACTCAAAAACAGGGTGAAAAGCATCAGGGAAGTGCTTGATACTAAAGGTGTTAGTGCGCTTGTCCTCAAAAACCAGGATGATGTCGAAGCGAGATTCATGCTTGACAAAATTTGGGCTCTGATTAATGTATACCAATGCTGCCTGAGTAATGTGATATCTCTTGCGACGAGTTATCGTTTGCAAGGCGGCGTCTATAGAGTGGAATCGGCGCGTCTTCACTTCAACGAAGACGAGGTGTGTATCGTTATGAACAATTATGTCAATTTCCCCATTTTTGGTGCGGAAATTCTTGCTCAGCAGCGTGTATCCCTTACTAACAAGGTATTTGGCTGCGAGTTCTTCGCCTAAGCGGGAGAGTTGATATGGTGAATTTTTATCCATGGATCAAGAAAATACTTGACGTAAATCCCGTCAATTATAATTTGAATCCAGTAACTACTAAACAAAAAAAACTAACAATCACCGAAAGGTGGAGGGAAGTATGAGAAAAGTATTATTTAGTGCACTTGTAATGACATTTCTGGCAGGGATGCTGTTTGCAGCTCCTTTTCAGACGTTAGGTATGCTACGCACACCTGATGCATATGTCTTGCCTCATAAGGCAGCAGAGTTTTTGTTGGTTGGCTACTATAGAGACGTAGTTAAACCATCATATGTTGATATGGACAAGTTTGGTCAATTCGTTCCCTATGGCATGGTTGGTGTAGGGCTCTGGGATAGGGCCGAGCTCGGTCTTTTCGCTGGAGACAAGCAGTTTTTCTTCAACCTGAAGATCAAGGTTATTGAGGAGACTTTGCGCATGCCACAGTTCTCTATTGGTATGGACAATATCCTCTCCAGTGTGCAGCACCACAGAGCTCAGGACTATGGCCCGGAATCTGGCTGGTACTATGCTACGCATCCGGATAAAACTGACTACGAATACTACTCACCTTATGCAGTGCTGTCAAAGCAAGTGGTCATCGGCAACACAAACTGGATGTTCAACATTGGTGGCGGAGCAAACCGCTTCACGGGTCAAGTACCCCGCTCAAGGTTTTTCAACGGTATGTTTGCCTCAATCGAGTTTTCACCCTTCAAAGACTTCTTTATCCAGGGCGAATACAGCGGACATGACTTCCAGGCAGGTATCAAGTATACCTACAACAACTGGGGTATCAGGTTCGGCGCCCAAGCTATTGAAGACTGGGCCAAAGACAGCGCCTATTCAGGAAACCGTCGTTTTGCTCTGGGAATATCCTATCTCTTTGATAAGTATGCCACGGCCAAACGTCGTCCTGACATCTTGGAACTTGCCCGAGGTGCACAGGCAGCAGAAGAGCCTATCGTCGTAACGCAAGGCGAAGAGCCAATCGGCGAAGTCAGCGTGAGTACCGGCGGCGGAGATATAGGCGTTGAGAGTGGTACCGGCTACAAGGAGCTTTCCCCTGAGGTCAAGGACCTGTTAGGAGAATTGAGAGCACTGCGCGAAGAAAGAGAAAAAGCCCAGAAGGCTTTGCTCGAACTGCGTGAGTGGCTGAAAGACCTCAAAGAATAGATAATTTTGCGTGACATGATTCATGTCAAAACCTAATTTGTGCCCACAGACTTCCCTTGAGAAAAGAGAATCTACTCCAGGCGCAGAACACACTGCGCCTGGTGTAGCATTCTATATTCGGAATCTAAACAATTTAACTTATGGACGATAAGAAGTGAGCAGGGTTATGAAAAAAACTTTTTTATTTGTACTAATTGCCGCTTTAATGCTCTCGGTGTCGAGCTTGGCTGCTGCAGCGTCACCTTACGATCCCGATCCCACATTAAAGGGCATATACCGGACTCCTGAGGTTCGGGCAGCTGTAGCTTTTCTCAAAGACGAGCTGCCTGAACTGATCAAGACAGATCCGGCATTGGCTGCTGAAAAATACGAACAGCATTTTAGAAGCTTGAATCAACTCGATGAGTTTGACGTATTGTATTTGGTTGGGCATTTTTACGCTGTTTCAAATGACGCTCTTTCGGCTTTGAAGTATCTACCTATACTTGCCAACCATCCTCAACTGGGAGAGGATGCAAGGCGCATGGTCAACCTCCTGCTCTACCAGAGGATGATCGTCAATATGCAATCTGAGGATAAAGAGAGTGCAGCAGCTTTCCTGGAAGACGTCATGGAGTCCTTCGATATCGGAAAATACTATCCCACCTACCTCTATCTGTGGACAGACCTCGTGTCCGGCACGGATAGATACTCGGAAGTGGATAGCTACTTCGAGAATTATGACACCAACGAGACTTGGCTCAAAAACCACTTTATCCCCCGCAAAAGTGCAATTATTGAACGTGTAGAGGCTTTGGATCTTGAGGGCTTTTACAACGATCCCAGCGTCGACAATTACCGGGCTTTGCAAGGTCAGATCGATAGCGTGATCGCCGACCTTCAGACACTTTATGAAGAAGCCAGGACGGTGAAAGGCCTGGCCGTATTGGATGTAATCGAAGAGATTTCTGCCAAAGAGATGGATATCCTAAGTGCCCTTAAGGCAAACCTTCTTGAATATACCATCAGCCCGTATATAAGCCTGGAAGCTATCGCTGATCCCGATTTGCCTTTCAGCCAGAATCCGTTCTTTGATGAGTATATGGTGGGTATTAAGTATGTAGAAGCTCTTAAGACATATCAGCATCTGCTGGCCACTTTCCTGGATACCATCGATAGGTTCTTTGATATTCGCATTGAGCAGTATCTGCTTGATGATCCGTCTGTCGCAGGCAAAAACTACAGCGACCTGGAACTCGGTCGCCTCATCGATATAGAGAAGAGTATTATCCTCTATACCGATCTGATCGATGTGCTCGCTCAGACCATGGAAACAAATGTGTATAAGCAGAGTGACCTCGATCTGGAGCCCTTGCTTATTTACTACAGCGAGCAGTTGGCAGACCTGCAAATCCGCAAAGAGACTTACTTGGGCATGCGCAAACATGAGTCTGACGATGAAGAGATGCTCTTCAATGAATTCATGCTGGAATACTATGGTCTTCACGACGAGCTGGAGGACTGGACTCTGGCGATTGCGGATATCGAAGAAGTTATTATTGCAGACATGATGCTCCGCTACCCCGATGAAATGAAAGAGATTGCGCTGCAGCTCAGGGAAAGGATTCAAGGGGCGGATTTGCAGATCAATCTGGACGGCTATCTCTCACGTGTGCTGAAGAATATAGATTTTATCACCCTGCAGAGCCGCTATCGTCATCTGAACCACTTGGATGCAAAGCGTAAGGCAGATACCACACTCAGCCTGGAAGAATCCACGCAGGCTTATGAAGATATCCTGGCCCAGAAAAGGGAACTGCTGCTGGACTATCATGAATTTGTGGCTCAAAATCCCAACTTCAAGGCTATGGAACAACCGGATGACAGCTTCCTGGTTGGCCTCGCTGACGTATACTATAATATGGGTGAACTGCAATGGGCCACGGATTTTGATCATCCCGAAAGAGCCCTGTCCCTTTATCGTGGAGTCTTGCAAGCAAATCCGGATTTCTATTTAAAGGAATTTGCATTATACAACGTGGCTTACCTGAGCTCCGAAGTGCAGCGCAATGCTCACGAGAAAAGAGTTGCAGATTGGCAAGAGCTCAATCCCAACCGTCCTCGTGGCGATGCACAGAAGATGAAGGAATCAGATTTTAGAGAAGCGATAACCAGCTACCGGACCATCCTGGAAGATTATCCCACTTCACCCCTGTATGATGAAGCTGCATATCGCCTGGCAAACTTGTACTTCCTCGTGGGTACCGATGCCGAGCGCCCCATCGAATGGTATGACAGAGCAAATGAGCTCTATACGCAATTGGCAGACAAGGCAGACAGCCCCTACCGCTATGAAGCCTTGTTCCAGCGCGCATTTGTGAATATGAACATCTCCACTGAGGCCTCTCTCGAATCTGCACTGCAAGATTTTGTGACTATTCTGAATGCCGTCGATGGAGAGCGCATTACGCCCGAATCCACGGCGGAAGAGCTCAAGCTCAACTCTCTCGACCAGATCGCCTACTGTCTGGTGGCGCTCGATGGAGCCGATCTTACGGGACAATCCCGCGGTTTGGAAGCCATCAATACCTACCTGGGCGGCTACGAGGATGAGGACGTCATCCTGTACGTGATGGATAAAGCTTTTGAAAACAAGAGAGATATGAAGCTTACACGTCAGTCCATAGACTTCCTCGAATACAGGATGCGGAGGGATCCCACTGCGTTGGTCAATCCCAGCCTGGTAGATTCCATAGTGGTGCTGTTCTATTCCAGCGATACCACCCTGCGTCCCGGCGAAGACCGTGATGCGATCCGCAGAGACAAATATGCCAGGATGACAAACCAATATGCCAAGGACAGCGTTTGGTATGATAAAAACATCAGAGGCAAAGACCTGGGCTATGCCGAAATTGCCAAGCAGCTTGCCTCCGTGCGCAATGCTTATCGCCAGACGCAGATCGTCCTCTATGAGAAGGTTCGCACCGGTCTCACTGAAGAGGCATATCAGGAATATCGTGCCCATACCAACAAATTTGTCGCCTACCGCGAGCTCTTTTCACCGGAAGTTTACGGTGCTTACGACGAGCTTTTGGAGCAATTATACAATGCAGAGCCGGCCGAATACGATGCAGACTTTGCTGCCTGGAGGCTGAATGCCGAAAAGGAAGACCTCAGGCTGCTGGCTCACCTGGCTGATGCCACGCCGTCGGACTATGCCTACCGCAGAGTCTATGACAGACTGATTGGCTTCAACCAGGCATATCTCACACCCACCGATCCTGAATACTTCAAGAATGAAGAACTGGCTTACAGCTATGCCCTCTCCAGAGAAGAGATGCTGAGGGATCAGCTCCAGGGCCAGGAATTGGAAGCCCTTTACACCTACCAGCAAAATGCCACTGACCGCTATATCAGAGCGCTCAGAGCTACCGGACAGGAAGACAAGATCAGGCAGGCAGACCTCCTGGTTTTGGATATGGCTCACAACGCATTCAATAAGGATCGTTACGCCGAGGCCAAGACGCGTTATCTGGACCTTCTGGAAAACTATCCCAACCTCAGCAACAGTGCAAAATACGACATCTATATCAACCTGGCTTTCATAGCTCAGGACGATGAAAGTCTCGGCCAATTGGAACGTTACCTTGCTGCCGAGCAGTATGCACGTCAGGCCATGGATTATACCACCGACGCCACCAAGCTGGCAAAAGCAGACCAGATGGTGAAGCTGCAGATCCAAAACAGCTACAACGCCGCTATTTCTGACAACAACTACGCCGCAGCTGCCGAACAGTTTGGACGTATGGCAGAGGAATTTACCTACGAGCAACATCCCGCGGAGCACCTCAACTATAAGAGATTGCAGGCAGAACAACAACAGAAAGCCGGACAATATGACAAGATGATTGAAACCTACATGTATCTGGCTGACAAAGAAAGCCCTGCTGCGATAGACAACGTCTATGCGCTCTATTACCTGAGCTGGACGGCTGCCGATAGCCTCATGCACAACACGGCCTATGCCAATCAGATCAAGGGTGAGTTTATGGAAAGATACCCCGCCAGCAACTACACCTTCAGGCTCAAGGTAACAGAGATCGAAAAGATGGCAGCCAACCCTGCCACCAAGCTGGAAGCCGCAGAGGCCTACCTGGCACTCGCTGCTGATATGCGTGCCAAACGTATTGACAGTGGCGACGTCAGAAGCGAAAACATCTATATGCAGGCCTATAATATATACAATGAAGATCAAACATCCCTGAGGCGTTTGGAGGTCTTGGACGAATTTATCCAGCTCTATCCAAACCACCCGGATGTGACAGATATGTTACGTACCCTGGCCAGTGGCTATTACTATTATGTGCAGGAAGACACGGCCCGCTTTGAGGAATATGCCAGAAAGCTCTTCATGAAAGACAAACAGCAGTATGACCTCTATCAGGGCGTGGCGGTGAAGTACCTCTCAAAAATCCTGCAGGATTATGACACTGCCTATCTGAATAAAGACTGGGACGAAGCCTTCAGAAAGCGCGATGAATTCAAGGCTTTGGAAGCCGTTTACCGCAGAGAAGGTTTGCCCCTGGATACCACAGAACAATATGAAGCCTTTGCCGCAGCAGAGGCCGAATACAGGGAGATCCAAGCTCATCAGAGATTCCTCAGAGACTTTGACCGTCAGCTGGCTGCTCTGGAAAATTCAGACTTCATGACTCAGACGCCCAATCAGCACATCATGGTCAACGTCAACACCAGCTTTATGAGAAACCTGATGGGTGGAAGAACAAACCGCTTGCCAAACTTCCGCACCGCACTTACAAACCAGGTGGGAAGAGTGGAAAGACTGATCGCCGGAGAAAACCAGCGGAAACTGGATACCGCCAGGATCGTCAGAGCCCTCGCTCTGGAAGCCCGGATCTATGAATATGGCGTACAGGTGATCGAGACGCAAATCAACAAGTTCCTCGACATCGCAAACGAAGTGAGACCCTATCGCAACGATCCCAACGTGGTGGCCACCATTTGGGCTCAGGTAAACAGCGAATATGTGTATCCCTTCGAAGATGCTGCCAATGCCATTTATCTGACCCTGTTCAATACCTTCCACCTGGCAGGATATGAAAACGAGACCATACGTCTCGCCATCGCCAAACTGGAAGAACGTGGCATCAAACCGGATTATCAATTGGTGGAATATCCCCTGGGCGCAGACTGGAAACTGACGGGACTGGACGAAGAAGACAACTCTATCGCCGCAAACTTCGTCATCTCAAGCACAGTCACCCCCAAGGGTCAGGTCTTGGGAAGCACAAATATCCCTCCCAAAACCAAGATGCAAGCTGAGTTTACCCTCAATTCCAGGATAACTCCCAGCTTCGTGTTTCTCCAGATGGTCTACCCTTACGATCCTCAAGCGTTTGTAAACAACCATGAAGTTGAGTTTGTGGGCTTTGCCGTTGATTCCCTGGAAGTAAACCGGGCAATTAGCACCCGCTATGGCTATCAATTCAGCGGCGCCGAATGGAATGAGCAGCAAAACTCAATCCGCCTGCTGTTCCCCAACCGCTATCAGGATCAAATCCCCGTAAGATTTACATTACAAGCTTATTACGATACACAAGAGCTCAACCGTACTCGTCCCAGACAGACCATGTCCTTTGGCAGCGGCACCTCCTACAGAGCCCTGGTGGCCGATCCCGTTACCGGGGTTGAAACAGCCATCCCTTCCAAGCTGGCTCAAGGAACAAGCATGCCCAAGGAGGCTGTTGAGGGTCTGAAAGATGGCAATGCCCAAGTGATATGGGTTTCTGAAAATGAGGAGGAACCCATCACGGACATCGCCTTCGAGACAGACTTCAACATCGATGGAGAGTTGGTTTCCGCTCACTTGGAATTCGTGGCACCTATGACGGCCAACGTGATCCTCAATGGCGAAGCTATCGCCAGCGAAATATATATGGATATGGACGAGGATCCCTTGACCTTTTACCCAAACCAGGTAGATTTGCCTCTTGAGATGCTCAGAAACGGCAAAAATACCCTCCGAATTGAAGTTCAGAACGATACCCCCTATCGAGGCATCATCGCTGAAATCAAGGTCGACAAATACACAAAGGAGTGAGGAAATGAGAAAGCTGATTGGCATTGCGATACTGCTGCTGGGAGCCACCCTGCTTTTGGGACAAACCACAAGCACTCCTCCCCGTGGTTTCGAAAATGTGAGGGAAATGGTGGAGACTGAAGTAATGGATATACAGATCAAAGCCTTCATTCCTGACATTACTACTTTTAAAGACAAAACAGATACTTATAACTGGGAAGGGCATTATGCATTCCCCAAAGCACTGTTGGAAGTTATCCAACAGGTTAGCAAACAACAACTTACCAGATGGCAAGAAATAAGAAATAAATGGCTAGAGGAGTCAAAATGAAAACAAAACACATTCTATTAGCGCTATTTGTCATGCTCTTTTGCGTGGCTTTGGTAGCCCAGGAAGCCCCCGTTGTTGAGGATACTACAGTTAAAATCACCCCTGGACGTATCATTCAAGATAGTGGATACTGGGGTTATGCAATTATTCTCGTATTCGTGATTGGTCTCGTGTATGGCATCGTCCGCTACGTTCAGCTCTATCAGCGTGAAAAAGTGGATGCTCAAAAGCTTTATCTCAAACTCAAAGGTTACATCAAAAACGATCAGATCGAAGAAGCCACCAAGATTGCTGAGAGCTTCAAAAGCACTACGCTTGGTTTTATCTTCTGGAGTGGTTTGAAGGCCTTTGGTGATATGCGCAAAGCCAACAAAACAGGCGAAGAGATGGATCGCGTCGTGCAAAACGCATTTGAAGAATCAGTTCTTCAGACAGTTTACAAGATCGACTCAGGTCTCTCCTGGTTCACCACCCTGGCTCAAGTATGCACCTATCTTGGATTGCTTGGAACCATTTGGGGTCTGTTGCAAGCCTTCTACGGCCTGGCTTCAGCTCCCGATCACCTCAAAAACCAAGTTCTTACCGAAGGAATCGCAAAAGCCATCGGCACCACTGCTATGGGCTTGATCGCTGCTATTCCTCTTTCATTGATTCATGGCGGACTCTTTGGCCGTGCCCAGAAGATCCTTGCCGATATCGACGAACACACCGTTAAAATTATGAATGCCTTAAGCATGGCAAATAAGGGATAATAATATGGCTTATCGTCCTTCTGCCGGAAGGAACCGAAGACTCGCTGGAGGTCCTAAAGAGCCGGACATAGTCCCGCTCATGAACCTCTTTTTGACTATTATCCCATTGTTGCTATATATGTTGGTAATAGTCCAGCTGGCTTTGGTTGCCTTAAATTTCACCCCATCAGGTGGTGGTGGAGGCGGGGGAATCCAGGGCCCGGGTGGAGACGGAGCTGACGAAAAGAAGATTGAAATATACATTATGGATCAAGATGCATCAGATCGAGGACTCTTCCCAGGCTTTGAAATTAGGGAGCCGGGGCAAGAAACTCATAAAATTGAGGCCTTAGGCAAAGATGTGAATGATGAATATGTGTATGATTTTCAGGCTTTGAACGAGGTTTTGAAACAGATTCGTGAGCGAAACCCAAATCAAACTCAGATCAGCGTAAGTCCCTATCCAAGCATATTGTATGGTCCCCTGATCAAAACTATCGACCTGTGCAAGCATAACAGCTTTACAAATGTGATGTATAAGCCCGTTGGAATTGGCTATTTTTAGGAGATTATTATGAGAATACTAGAAAAAGCATCAGCTGGCGGTAAGAAAGCAAGAGTCACAAGAAGAATTGTTGACGAAGTGCAACCCTTATCCATCACATCTCTGCTTGATATTTTGACCATCGTCCTGGTCTTCCTTATCAAGAACGTTTCTTTGGACGCCCACAAACTCACTGTTCCAGACATGATGACCTTTCCCACCACGATGACGGTGGAACGCCTGGAACAGAATATGGGCACCACCGTGATCAAGATATATCCTGACCGCATCTTGGTCGGTGTGGACAACGTATATTTTGGAACCCCTATGGAACTATTGCAGGACCCTAAAAAACGTACTGATTTGCATGACTACCTGAGCCGCCTCTCAGAAGTGATCGAAGAAGATGAATCCAAGGGCGAAGCCTGCCTCCTGGTGCAAGCTGATGATGCGATTACCGCCCAAGTGATCACTGCTATCGTGGAGATAGGTACAGGATCATACTACAAGTACGTCTATTTTAGCACGCTGAAGGATTCCAACTGGTTAGAAAACGAAGCACCGCAGCTATAGGGAGGTATTATGGCAAAAACACAACTTAACCTTGAACTGCACTATAAGGGCAAAGACCTGGACAAGATCAAACATGGTTCGGGATTGTTCCAGAAAGAATGGTTCATAGGTTCAAATAAACATCTGCTTTGGCAGGTGCTACTACCTTCCTTCCCGGATAAGCACAAACTAATCACCCAAAAAGGGAACGAGCTGTATCTAAACCTGTTGCCCGGTAGTCAACTTGAATGTGTCAAGAACGGGAAAAACATGGATCAATCAGCTCTTAGCGGTCAGGGATTACTAAGGGGGAACAGCCTTCTGTTGCAAAACGACATGGAAGGCACCCTCACTTTGCATCCGGAATGGCAGGTTGTATATCGCTTTGATAAGCCCTATGTTCACGTGCTTACCGAAGAACAAAGGCAGATCGTGGCCACCTATTCCCGCAGAGCCGAAAGTACTCCTCAAGAGAAATTCGGGCGGTCTATGATCCTCCTGTTCCTCGCTTTGACAATCGTGATTTTGGGCATTTATGACTTGGCTCTCAAGCCGGATAGAGTCGCTGATGGCACCATGGAAGCTACCTTGGCGCGGATGAGATCTGCTCAAAGAGTGGAGCCCATTATGCAAGAGGTACCCATGGGCGAGCGTGACGATGAAGCTGCAAGATTAGCTGCAGAGGCGGCCGCAAAAGCTGCTGAAGAAGCTGCTGCAAAGGCAAGTAAAACTACTACGGCCAGACGGCCGGGCGCAACTGCAGCCGGAGCTTCCTCTCTCTTCGGAGTGGGCAGATTCGATCCTAACGCTGTTATTCGCGATCCTGTAGCTATTACCACCACACGTCAGTTTGTGGCAGCCTCCCGCAGGGGTGGCACAGGTGGTGGATATGGCACTGGCTCTGGAGCCGGTGGAACCGGTTATGGTGGCGGCGGAACAGGTGGCGGCATGGCCTCTACATTCGATCCCAACGCCATTGTCACCTATCAGCAAAGCGACTTCTCATCTGCTTCCAACGTTGGCGGCTTGGCTGGTACATCTACCAGACCTACTGGACGCGTAGACGTGAGAGGCAATATCTCTGCAGCAGAGATCGCTACCCTGGGAAAACCCATCGCAGTCACCAGTGGAGAACGTGCCGCGATTACCAGGATTTCCCAGAGAGCTCCTGCGATCTCAGAAGGCAACATTGCCTCTGCACCACAAGAGTATCAATCCGACATGGAAGCGCTCAGAAGGGCAGTTAACAGCCGCAAGAGCCAGCTTACCAGTCTTTATAGAAAGACCGCAGCCGTTCAAAGCAGCGGAGGATCAGTCAACATCAAGATTTACGGCACAGGAAGCAGGATTGAAGCCGTGGAAGTTATCCCCACTTCCGGAAACTTGCCCACTTCTTTCCTCAACGAAATCAAGCAGGCTGTTTCTTCTTGGACTGTCAGCGGCGTAAGCGGAGCGTTTAACTATACCTTTACAATCAGATTTGGCTAAATTAGCCTACAATGAACAAATCAGCTCCCTCTTTTGGGAGCTGATTTTGTATCTGGGCGTTTGGGGATGTATTACCCAAAAGCAAGAAAACAGGGCAGCAATCAGAACCGTAGGGCAAGAGAGCCGGCTTCGATCTATCAAAGAAAGCGAAGCGGACAGGCAAAAGCGCAGAATACACCTGAGGTGGTTTTATGCCAAAGCTTGTAAGTTACGTTAAAGCATATACATTTAAACCTTATTCAATGATGCCGGGTCAGTACTTGGCATTTTTGAGTATAAGGGAGATAATGTTTGTCAAGCCCAGTCGTTGAATTATATTGTATTACATGGGTTTTACTATGTTCCAAAAAGTATCCGTTAGATTGATTTGCCTCCCTTAGCTTTTAAGAGGCTATCGGTTTAACGGTGGTCGTGAATAGATATTAAGACAAGGAGAGAACATGAAACGCCTATTAGTGTTGTTGATTGTGCTGACTTCCGTGATAGGTATATACGCACAAGCACAAGAGTTGCCCGGCTTGCGTTCCGATAGGATAACAGCGGAAGCAACAGAGCGCATTGAGAGGCAAAACCGCCAGGTGAGCACACCCAGCTTTGCGCCCATGGCAGGCTATTACGATGCTCCCGTGAATGTGAGCATCCACGCTGTTCCCGCCGATGCCACCATCCATTACACCACCGATGGCAGCACTCCGGATGAGACCAGCAGCGTCTATTCCGCTCCCATTACCGTGAATGAACACACCGTAATCAAGGCCTATGCCGTCAAGGAAGGCTATCCGGATTCAGATGTCGGCAGTGCCGAGTACTTCTTCAGAGTGGCAAATCCATCCTTCAGCGTACTCTCCGGATCCTTTGCCGAAGCCCAATTACTGACGCTGGACGTCAGCACCCCCGGCGCTGTTATCCGCTACACCACAGATGGAACTGATCCCAGCGAAAGTATGGGCCAGGTCTATGACGGCAACCCCATTTTGATCGACAACACTGCTCAGGCGACCGTGGTGAAGGCCATTGCCTATCGGGATGGTTGGATCAGCTCCGCCGTCGTGACACATACCTATGTGATCAATCCCCCCGTCGCCGGCCCCTTCTTTAGCGTGACTTCAGGCAACTATTACAGCACCTTCAATGTAAGCATCAGCGCCGTCCCTGCAGTGGCGACCATCTATTACACCACGGATGGCAGCGAGCCATCCAACACCCATGGCACGCTCTACACCGCTCCCGTATTGATTAACCGCAATACCACGCTCAAGGCCAGGGCATATCTGGTAAACTACCCGCCCTCGGCTGTACAGACGGTCATCTACAATCTGCACAACAGCCCGGTGAGCTTCAACCCGCCGGAAGGGACCTATACTTCGAGCCAGACCGTTACCTTGAGCACACTCACTCCCGCTGCAGCCATCTGGTACACTTTGGATGGCAGCACCCCGGTGATGGGAACCAGCCTGCTATACAATCCCGGCAATCCCATTGTAGTAACGCAGACTACGACGATCAAAGCTTTTGCCCAAAGGGTGAATTGGAACAGCTCCCCCATCACATCCGCCACTTACACCATGGATATTCCGGCGCCTGATGTGGAAGCTCCCACTTTCAACCCGCCTGCCGGAGTGTATAACGAGCCCAAACTGGTGAGCATTTCAACCGCTACCACCGGTGCTTCGATCCGCTATACCACAGACGGAAGCGAGCCTTCACAAACCCACGGAACGCTCTACACCGGTCCCGTCAACGTCGATAGCAGCCTCACCCTCAAAGCCATCGCCTACAAGGCGGGAATGAACCCCTCGCAAGTGGCTTCCGGCACCTATGTGATCGACATCATCACTCCCACCGTTGCCGCTGTGAGTTTCTCCCTGCCCTCCGGAACCTACTATCTGCCCCAGAGCCTGACTCTCTCCAGCAGCACCATTGGCGCCACGATCCGCTACACCACGGACGGCAGCGACCCCACACCCACCTCGGGAACCATCTATACTGAAGCGATAGACATCCCCGGAAATTCCAGCCTCTTCATCAAAGCCATCGCCTATATGGATGGATACAACCCCTCCGCAGTGACTTCTGCTCACTATTTGGTGACCGGAACCGTGACAGATGTGGTCTTCAGCCCCATGGGCGGAGTCTACCAGAGCCCCGTCTCCGTGATCCTGAGCACACCCACGCCGGAAGCTGTGATCCGCTACACTATCGACGGCAGCGATCCGGATGAGAGCTCAGCCGTCTACAATACCGCCATCATCGTGCCCCCAGATACCACCATGACCATCAAAGCCAAAGCCTGGCGCAGCGGTTGGATTCCCAGTGGCATCACCCTACAGCAATACACCGTCACAGGCTCGGTCATCATCCAAGAGCCCGTGTTCACGCCCGCTGCCGGCACCTACAGCACGCCCCAACAGGTCACCGTCAACGCGCCCTCACCGGTGGATGCCAGCATTTATTACACCACCGATGGCACGGATCCCACCCAGAGTTCAGCCCCATATACCGGCGTCATCAACCTGCCTCTGAACACCGTCTTCACCCTCAAAGTGAGAGCCTATAAAACGGATTGGGAGCCCAGCCCCGTCTACACCGCAGTCTACAATATGACGGGACAGATACAGCTGCCCGCAGCCCTGTTTATGCCCATACCCGGAACTTATCAGACTCCTCAGACCGTATCCCTGGCGCCCGCCATCTTGCCCGCGGATGCCACGCTCAGATACACCCTGGACGGCAGCGAGCCCTCTCTGAGTTCCGCCGCCTACATCAGCCCCATCACCATCCCGGCCGGTCAGGTTACCACGCTGAAGGTGAAGGGCTTCAAAGACGGCTGGATTCCAAGCGAGACTGTCACCGGCGTCTACAATATCACCGGTCAGCTGGCTTTCCATACGCCCGTGTTTGATCCCGCACCCGGAATCTACACTGCAGCCCAATCTGTGACTGTCAATACCACCGTGCAGCCTTCTGCCACCATCCGCTATACCACCGATGGAACCGAGCCCACAGAAAGCTCGCCCATCTACAGCGCACCCATCGCCGTGCCGCTGAATAGCAGCCTCACCATCAAGGTGCGTGCCTTCAAGACGGATTGGACGCCCAGTGTGACTCACACCGCCCAATACACCGTCACCGGCCAGCTTACCATTGGCAGTCCCGTATTTACGCCCGCAGCCGGCATTTACACCTCGGCTCAAAACGTGGTGATCAATACCGCCCAACCCGCAGATGCAGGCGCAGTGGTTCGCTATACCACCGATGGCAGCGATCCCACCCCCACTTCACCCGTCTATACAAGCCCCATCGCAGTTTCCGGCAGCACCCAGATCAAAGCCCGCGCTTTTGCCAACCAATGGCTGCCTTCTGAGGTGTATCTGGCAAACTACGTCATCACAGGCCAGGTGGAGATCCCCGAAGCTGTATTTACGCCTCCCAGCGGAACTTACACCACTACCCAGATGCTCACCATCAATACACCCGTTCCCGCCGGAGCCACTATCCGCTATACCCTGGACGGCAGCGAGCCCACCCAGTCCTCGCCCATCTACAGCAGACCCATTCCGCTGCAGCTTGATAGGGATATCCAGGTGAAGGCCAAGGCTTTCCTCACTGATTGGACCCCCAGTCCCACTTATACCGCAAACTATCATATGACCGGCCAGGCAGCGCTTTCAGACCCCGTGTTTGATCCACTGCCCGGCATCTATACCACCGCTTTAGAGGTTGAAATCGTCTCCCGCACCATTCCCGCAGGTGGAACCATCCGCTACACTACCGATGGCAGCGATCCCACTGAGAGCTCGCCCATCTACAGCGAACCCATAACAGTAGCGCTCAACAGCTCGCTCACCATCAAAGCCAGGGCTTATGTGACAGATTGGGATGCAGGTGAGATCAGCACCGGTTTCTACCGGGTCACCGGTCAGGTTCAGCTGCCCACTGCTCTGTTTACGCCTCCGGCCGGAACCTATCAGACCGCTCAGAGTGTTTCTCTGGCACCCGCTGCTTTGCCCGCGGATGCCACGCTCAGATACACTCTGGATGGCAGCGATCCCACCGAGAGTTCACCCGCTTACCAAGCGCCCATCCCTCTGCCTCTCAACAGCAGCACCACCATCAGGGTAAAGGGCTTCAAGGAAGGCTGGATGCCCAGTGAGATCAGCACCGCTGTTTACACCATCACCGGCACCTTGCCCGCCCCCGTATTCAGCATCCCGGGCGGACTCTATGCCCAGCCACCGGCAGTTGCCATCACCTGTGCTATCCCCGGTGCAAGCATCCACTACACCACCGATGGCAGCGTTCCCACCCAGGATTCACCCGTCCTGGCCGAAGGCGAAACAGTGGAAATTCCCCACTTCACCATAGATAAAGTGATCTCCGCCAAGGCCTTCAAGCCGGACTGGATAGAAAGCGCCGTGAGAAAAGAAACCTACTCCGTGTTGGAAATTCCCATAGACCTGAGAGCCTTCACGCACGGCGGCTACATCCGCGTCCTCTGGAACTTAGAAACGCCGCGCCGGAACCTGCAGGGCTTCAATATCGAGCGCCGTGCCCTCAGCGAAACCGAATTTACCAGGCTCAACAGCTCGCTCATTCCCCTGAGCCAAAAGATCGGCAACGATTGGTATTACGACGACTACGACATCCAGATCAACCGCTCCTACGAATATCGCGTCACCGCCGTTTATGATGATGTAGAGAGCTTGCCCGGCTCCGGCACCGTGGTGGTCTATCTTTCGCAGGAGCTCGAGATCAGCGGCGCCAGCCACGCATATCCAAACCCGGCTACCGACGCCACCCGCTTCAGACTGGTGCTCACGCGCAACGACAACGTCACCGCCACCATCGTTATCTACGACTTCGCCGGCAAGAAGATCAAGACCCTCACCGTACCCACCACCACATCAAACCTCATCGAAGTACCCTGGGATTTGACAAATTCAGACAACATAAAGGTAGGTCGTGGCACCTATTTTGCCAGGGTCACTGCCAGTGATTCCGCCTCCAGGACCGAGCACGTGATCAAAATCTCGGTGAAGTAAGGAGATTAAACCATGAAAAAGATAAACATCAACACCCTGCGCAACCTACTGATGATCATGGCCATCCTCATCATGGCCTCCGCCTTGCTTTCGGTAAACAACTCCGCCGCAGCATATATGAGAATGGGCGTGGGAGCCAGGATCATCGCCATGGGCGAAGCCGGAACCACCGTCACCCGCGACGTCTGCTCCGCCCATTGGAACCCCGCCGGACTCACCCTGCTCAAAGACGTGGAAATCGCCAGTATGTACAACTTTGGCATGAACCTGGATAGAACGCACTCTCACGTCGCCCTGGGCGGTCGGCTGAAATTCGGAGCCATCGCAGTCAACTGGATCAACGCCGGCACCTCGGACATCGATGGTTACGACGAAGCAGGCAATCCCACCGGCACTTTCAGCCATCGGGAAAACAGCATCGCCCTCAGCTATGCCAATGAAATCAAGCGCTTCCACTTCGGCTTCACACCCAAGTATTACCTCAGCACCCTGGCTGATGAGACCGAAAGCTGCTTCAGCCTTGACGTGGGTGCCAAGTTTGACCTCAGCCAATACCTGGAAGCGGGTGTGATGGTCAGAGACGTCTACAGCAGCTTTAAAGATGAAGAGGACAGCATCCCCATTCAGGCCAGTGTTGGCATCGCAGCTTATCCCCTCGTCGGTGTCACCGTGGCTGCCGACCTCAAGTGGGAACAGGATGAAAAACCCTATCCCGCTCTGGGCGCCGAATACTGGACCTCGCTGGGCAAAGACCCCGAGGCAGATTCTCAGCTCAACGTGATCACCGTAAAAGAACGCAACACCTGGAAAGAATCCTTCAGCTATGCCCAGACGGGTATCCGCGTTGGCTTCAACCAAAAAGACGGCCAAAACAGATTCTCAGTGGGCACCGGCGTGAGATTTAGAAACTTCCAACTTGATTATGCCTTCCGCCTCAACAACCACGATATCTTCAGCGACGATCACATCATCTCCCTGATCTTCCGCTTTTAATATCGGTGTGAGGTAAAGCTATGATCAACCAATATCTCAAAGCCCGGGGAACGCCCAAACCATGCCCCAAGCTGCTGATTCTGCTGCTCATTCTCCTGGCCTGCAGCAGCCTCTTTGCGCAAAAGGGTGCCCGCTATGCCCAGGAAGGCGTGGAATACTACAACCGTGGTCAATACCGGCGCGCCATTGATGAATTTAGCTCAGCAAACAATGCCGCAGGTGGCAACGTGCCGCTCTATCACTACTGGCTGGCCCGGTTGCATATCGCCGTGCAGGACGTCCCCAAAGCCCTGTTTTGGATGGATAAATACCTGGAAAGTGGGGAAGAGACCTACGCCGAAGAAATCCGGAGCTACCAACAGATCATCAAACATTCAGACAAGGTCTTTGAAAGCTTTGAGATGCGCCCTCTGCCCTCCTGGGTCCACAGCCGCAATTCAGATTACGGCGCCGTCTTGCAGCCTCAGGGCAAATATCTCTACTTCAACTCCATGCGCCCCGCCAGAAAGGACAAAGAAAACATCTGGTGCGCCGAAGCCTTTCAAAACGGTTTCGGACGTCCCGAGCTGATGAAAGCCTGGTCTACCGATGCCAACGAAGCCATAGGCTCGTTTTCCACCGACGGCAAGACCGCCTACCTCTTTGGCAACTACGAAAGAGGCAAGCTTGATGGAGACATCTACACCAGCACCTGG
>DGFM01000048.1:24863-29487 GCA_002391675.1 Cloacimonetes bacterium UBA3900
GACACGCATCCCTTTGTCTACGACGATAAGATCATGTTTTTCACCTCTTCACGCGAGGGTGGCTATGGCGGCACAGACATCTGGTTTTCCCTCAAAATAGGCGGAGAATGGCAAGAACCCGTCAACGCCGGCCCTCAGATTAATACACCCCAAAACGAGCAAACACCAGCTCTGATCTGCATCGAAGAGGAGATCGTGGTGGATGGCAAGATCAGGCCCTATCGGGAAATGGCCCTCTTCTTTGCCTCCGATGGACACGGCGGCTTTGGCGGCTATGACCTCTTCAAAGCCGTGCATGAAGGCCCCTATTGGGACAAATGGAACCTGCCCCAAAACCTCGGCCTGCCCATCAATTCCATCCGCAACGACAGGTATTTCAACCTCTGCCCGGATTCCAACCGGCTCTTCTTCAGCAGCGACCGCGACGGCTCCAACTTTGAAAAGATGTTTGTCGCCTACACCCGGTTTACCATCCCCGGCTACAAAGTGCAGGAAACTGAAGACGGAGAGCGCATCTACACGCCCATCGAACCCCAGGAAGGCGACGGCAGAGATGCCGAAGAACCCCTCCGTCCCGAATTTATCACCTTCAGAGGCAGGCTCACCGATGATCAGGGCCGTCCCGTGGAGGCAGACATCAACTTCAGCGGCTATCCCTCTGGCAAGCTATATAGAAAGGTAGTTGCTACCGATGAAGATGGCTATTATGAAGTGACCATCCCCTGGGCCGACCCCTACCACGTAGTGATCAATCCCGATGGATATATGATCCATCAGCAAAGGGTGCCCGCTCCCAATGATGACGAGCCCGTGGAGCTCAACTTCGCCATCACGGCACTCCTGCTGGATAAGGTCTTTGTCTTCAATAATATCCAGTTTGAGTTTGATAAAGCCACCATCATGGAAGAATCCCACCAAATCCTCAACGACATCGTGCTCACCCTGCTCAATAACCCCGAAGTTTCTCTGGGAATCTCCGGGCACACCTGCAATATCGGTGCTGAGGATTACAACCAAAAACTCTCGGAACGACGCGCCAAAGCCGTGGTTGACTACCTGATAGACAAGCAAATCCAAGCTGATCGCCTGCAGTATATGGGCTATGGCGAGAGCGATCCCCTCAACGATAACAGCACCCCGGAACAGCGTGCCCTCAACCGCCGTGTCGAGGTCAAAGTAATAGAATAGCAGCTCATAATCCTATAGAAATGAGGCTGCTTGTCAATCGTAGCCGGCGCTCGCCGTAGCGCCGCTGTAGGGTCGCTCGCTGGAGCGACCACTGCCTACCTCTGCCTCCCATCTACACCACAAAACTTTCCCATTCTTGTATCTCAGCGCAGCTCTATTTTTCCAAAACTCAAGCGAGTAGCGATGTTTTCTTCTGGTAACTAGGGCAAGCTGTGGATTGGGATATGGCTGAATATGGTCGGTCCGGCGACCGACCCTACCACCAGTGCAGCCTGATTCCTCCTGCTCCCCGGCAAACGGCGGTTCAGCGACCGCCCGCAGGCGGCTTCGCCGCAGTTGTGAGCTGCCAGTTGTCAGTTAAGCAGCTGGGATACAGTGGTTTAGCTCTGAAGCATTATCCGTGTAAATCCGTGTTCATCCGTGGTCTTTCTTATTAATAATTCATGTTAATTCGTGTACATTCGTGGAAAAACCCTTCTACCCGTGTTCTCGCTTTCCCCAAGTCCTGGTCTCCCTCTCCATCATGGTCTCCCCCCAAAATATCCGTGTAAATCCGTGTTCATCCGTGGACTTTCATATTAATAACTCGTGTTAATTCGTGTACATTCGTGGAAAAACATAAGCGAGCGTAGCTCGCCTCATCCGTGGAAAAAGTCCTTGCAAAAAACCGATACTTGCCTCAACCTTTGACTTTTCGCAAAGGTTGCCCGCCCCGTGGGATTCCCTGGCTCTCGTTTGCGTAACTCTTGGGTTTTCTTTGGGTTACTTGTGGATCCCAAAGGAGACCCATAGGAGGCCCTAAGGGAGGCCGCATGAAATCGACGTTTTAGGAGGCAGATTTGTTTTCGCAAAAGCGGGGCGGGAGTCAAATTTTCCAAAAAGTGTGAGATTTCGCCTCGCCTTTCGGTTGAGGTCTGCATCAATAACCTCTATCTCAGGGGAGCTTGGCTGTGTCTTCGTCAGAGACTCGTGGTAGCCTCAAGCGGCATTGTCTATTTGATTGGGAGGTGTGAAACTCCCAAACAATAGATCAGAACAAGGCTCATCAAAGTTTGTTAGCTTTTTATGGCTTGACAATTATAAGCTTTTGTAAAGCTTGGGTCAAAATCAAAACTCTTATATGAGGTGCAACATGAAGGTATTCATGACAATCATCGCTTTATTGGCGGCATTTACCGGCTCTTGGGCAGCGGATATTCATTCTACTCCCTCGGGCGGATATTGGAACAATTGGCGCACCTGGGAGGGCGGTACCGTTCCGGGTGAGGGAGACAACGTTTTCCTGCATGGCCATGTGAGCGTAAACGGCAACCTGAGCTGCCACAATCTTACCGTTTACCCCGGCGGCAGGCTGTATCCGGGCGTCAGTGAGAACTCGTTGACCGTCGGCGGCTCGATCGTCAACAATGGCACGGTGAACAACTACCCCGGCTGGTACAATCTCAATCTGACCTGCGCTGGAAACATTACCAGCAGCGGCCAGTTTATCCCATATCAACTTACCATATCAGGCACCGGAAACCAGTCTATCAATGCTTCCGGCAATTTCAAGCCTGCCAATATTACCCAAACCTCCGATCTTGGCACGGTGACTCTGCTCACCGACCTCAACCTGGAAAACTGCCAGATAGACTTCAACGGCGGAGCCCTGGATCTGAGCGGCGGCAGGCAACTGGCACTCAATGGCGGCAAAATCTCCAATATGGCTATTCTGGGCACAGGAGGAGGCAGCCTCAACCTGACGGGCGACGTGGAACTTTGGAACACGACCGCAGACGAGATTAACATCCAGGGAATCTGCAGAATCGGCGACGGAGTGAGCATCGGTACCCTCCACAATCACGCCGTGCTGCAAAATTATCCACATTCGAATGCCGTCCTCTATGTAACCGACAGGCTGAACAACTATGACACCTTGCGGAACTATCCCGGCTGGTGTGACCTGACGCTTGATCTGGCCGGCGATCTCTACAATTATGGTACCATGAGCAATCTGGCCATCAACCTCAGCGGGGACGGGATTCAAACACTCTATCATTCAGACGACGCTCCGGATATTACCTGCTGGAATTTTACTGCTCAGGCGACCGACACGCCGATCCAACTGACGTCCAATCTCAGATTTAACGGCTGCACGGTGGATCTCGGTGGGCGGACACTGCGCCTCATTACCCCAACCGCTTC
Source organism: Cloacimonetes bacterium UBA3900 (assembly GCA_002391675.1). Lineage (GTDB taxonomy): Bacteria > Cloacimonadota > Cloacimonadia > Cloacimonadales > Cloacimonadaceae > UBA3900. Next base: position 28,236 of record DGFM01000048.1, read on the forward strand.
CCATACCCTGAGCGTGACATCAAATGAACTGAAAAACGCAGTGATCCAGGGAAACAGCGCATCCACACTCAATGTTGCCAATGAATGCAAACTGTCCAATCTGACCATTGATGAAGCCAGGTTCACCGGCGATGCGAGATGCGATAACGTGGTGGTCGGCATCATGCACAATCACGCCTTGCTGCAAAATTATCAACACTCGAATGCCGTCCTCAATGTAACCGACAGGCTGAACAATTATGGCACCCTGCGGAACTATCCCAGCTGGAGTGACCTGACACTTGATCTGGCCGGCGATCTCTACAATTATGGTACCCTGAGCAATGCAAACATCATTCTCAGCGGCGACGGAGTGCAAATACTCTATCATTCAGACGACGCTCCGGATATTACCTGCTGGACTTTTACCACTCAGGCGACCGACACGCCGATCCAACTGCTGTCTGATGTCAGATTTAACGGTTGCATGGTTGATCTCGGTGGGCGGACTCTGCGTCTCTTCACCCCAACCGCATCCCATGCCCTGAGCGTGACATCAAAAGAACTGAAAAACGCAGTGATCCAGGGAAACAGCGCATGCACACTCAGTTTTGCCAATGAATGTAAACTTTCCAATCTGACCATTGATGAAGCCAGGTTCACCGGCGATGCGAGATGCGATGACGGAGTGGTGGTCGGCATAATGCACAATCACGCTTTGCTGCAAAATAATCCGTTAACTTATGCCACCCTCCAGGTAACCGACAGGCTGAACAACTATGGCACCCTGCGGAACTATCCCGGCTGGCGTGATCTAACGCTTGATCTGGCCGGCGATCTCTACAATTACAACATTCTGAAAAATAACGCCACCATACTCAGCGGTGACCGGACGCAAATAATCTGGCAGTCGGCCGACGCTACGGAGATAACCTGTGCCGCTTTTTCCGCCACTTACTCCACCCATCCGCTCCAGGCTCGTTCTGACCTGCGGTTTTCAAACTGCGCCATTGATTTTGCGGGCCGCACATTAGACCTCTGCCCGGGAAGCGTAGGTCGCGAGTTCCAAATGGTTGGCCAATCCCTGCAAAATGTAGTGATAATGGGAGGCAACGGAGCTGCGCTTGACCTCCAAGAAAATTGCAATATGACCAACGTTACGGCGGACGAGATCGTGATGCGCGGCAACGCTCTCATACACAGCGGCGTAATCTTTGGCACCCTGATCAACCACGGCACCCTGAGGTCACATTCCTCCGTGAATCCCGCTATC
>DGFM01000048.1:29779-30213 GCA_002391675.1 Cloacimonetes bacterium UBA3900
GAAGGGTTTACCCTGGTCTCGGAAATCGGGCCAGGACAGTGGTATTTCAATGGGCATATGCAAACAAATGCGAATTCACTACAATACAACGCCGATCCTTTCGCCGATGGTGTCTGGCAGGCCTACAACGGCAGTGCCTGGAGCAGGTATATCAACATCAATGAAGGCCTGGCTGCACCGGTGAATCTGATCCTTACAGCTGGCCCGAACAACGCTCTCACGCTGCAGTGGAACCAGGTTTCCAACGCCACCGGCTACAAGGTTTACTATGCCACCGTACCCGAGGGACCCTGGACAGCCTTCCCCGGCACGGTGACAGACAATAATACCGAGGACGGGATTGTGACCTATCCACTGGGACAGAGCCAGCAGCGTATGTTCTATAAGGTAACCTCGCTAAGATGAGGAACCGTTCAGGACGAAAATCGTACTGA
>DGFM01000018.1:0-1248 GCA_002391675.1 Cloacimonetes bacterium UBA3900
GCGGAATTGCTTTCGCAAAACCGCCCCTGAGGTCAAATATTTCAAAACGCCCTGCCGTTTCAGATGCCGGAGCGACCCAGTGAATGCCTACTAAAACAGTAGGAATTCTATGGGTATTCGCTCGCCTCTTTTATACCCCTGAAATCTGGAGAGAATTCTGCCCGGCTCCTCCTATAGAGCTTTTCACACACTCAAATGGAACTTGAGCCTCATATATTCCCTCACTCAAGTGATCAAGCAGCATAATCTCACCATATGTCTGCCCACTCTGCAATCGCCCGGTTTATCTCTGCGCAGCTCTTATCCGTCATGTCGTTGAAAGGTGCATAGTCACGGAATTCCTGCAAGTTATCCGCATCGATAAAATCTGGAATAGCGGTTACATTTTTGAATTCACTGAATCTGCAGGTATAGATCATCCCGTCGGCGATGTCTTTCAACCTGAAATCCTCATAACCCAAAGAGTAAACGCTTTCATCGAACAACTCACCCACGGGGCTGCCTTTCAGATCAAAAGCCAGTTCGGAGAAGTGGGGGCTGACAATCTCTTCGATAATGCCGCCACCGGGAGCTTGTGAAGGGGCGTCTACCTCCCTGCCTTCCCAGGGGTCGTAAAAGCAGATGTTGCAAACCCCATCACCATACTCTTCATAGACATGGTTGCCAAAACGAACTTGCTTGAATCCGGCAAACACTTTGCGGCCGCCCTCCTCCGTATAATCCGGCTCATGATAGCTGGTAAAGGCGTGATGTAGACCCATGATGCCCAAAACTTTGGTTTCGCCCGGCACGTGATATTTGTTCAGCGCATACAGCCAATTCTTTTCGTCACAATCCTTCCAGATCACTTTGACCTCCTCGGCGTTCGGCTTGCGTTTTTGTTCGCGGCATATCTTATTGTACAACCTCCAGTTGTAAGGATCGTTCAAGCCGATGCAGCGAATCTGCCTGTCCGGGGAATTCTTGCGGTTTTGCTCCCAGATCAAACGGTAGATGTCCAGATACTCCCGATACCCCCAAAATGCCTCCTGATGGAGCATGATCCGCTTTGCCAAAGCAACGTCAAACTCTTTCTTGCCAAGCAACTCGTCGATGAGAGCTTGATCTTCTCTGCGCCCAAATTCTGTGGCAAACAGGGTTATGCCGTGCTCCGGCAAGAGGGGGATCAGCCGATGGTAAAATTCAACCTGCTGGCGGATGTAGTGCATCTCGCCCAGCAGCACGATGTCGTGATCCTCAAACTTTCCC
>DGFM01000018.1:1459-7637 GCA_002391675.1 Cloacimonetes bacterium UBA3900
ACTTTGCATGGCTTCACCTCAGCAGCTTGAGCAGCCAGGTGGTGAGTAAATAACAGCCTACCATGACCGCCGCAGAGAGACCAAAAGCCAGATAGAAATTGACGTTGCGCTTCAGCAGCAGGGGAAAGAGCACAAAAAACAACAGGGAAGGCAACACCAGCCAAAATATATCCGTGGACAGCGCTGCGATCTGTTTGGTGTCCTTGGTCTCCAGATACATCCACAGGATGGCAAAAAAAGAAACCAGGGGCACGGAGGCAAGGATGGCCCCAGCCAAGCTGTTGCGCTTGGAGATTTCACTCACCAGCACGATCAATCCCGCCGAAATGAGCACCTTTAGCAGATAGTAAAGCATATTTAAACTCCTTTCCATATGATGGAAAAAGCCCCTGTCCTCAACCCGGAAAGAGCGCACCAGCCTACCGGGCGTCAGGGCAAAGAACATTCCTGCGCCCACCAAAATAAACTGGGGTGATGGTGCTTGGATAAGCAGTTATATGTCAAGCAGTTTTTACTTGGACCGTGAAGAGTAGTGAGGAGATGGGTTGTCTTTGCTTGTGCGGAATGCAATCTTTATCATTATGGGGCCACAAAAGCATCGTTTGCGGCCCCATTGGAATCGTCTCTCTGCTAAATTATCATCTGCTTTACGCTTCCGGCAGGACGCTGTCTTTGCCTAACAGGTCGTCCAGGACTCTGTCCCAATCGGCGTTTTCTTTAACGCTGGCTCTGGCTTCAGCGCGGAGCTTTTCGTAGGCTTGTGGGTCTTTTTCCACCATTTCCATCATATCCAAGATAGCCTTGAGCCAGGTTTCAGGCTCTTGGTCCGGTACCACGGATCCGCCGCCGTTGCGCAGCAGTTCTTTGGGCCCACCGTGGTTGGATACCAGAGCGGGCAGACCGCAAGCCAGGGATTCGAGGATGACCATTCCGAAGGTGTCCGTAATACTCGGGAAGAGAAAGAGATCACCTCCATTATATATGCCGGGGAGCTTGTCGCGGCTCAGGGCGCCGGTGAAGTGGGCTCTGGGATAATCCTTGAGTTCCTCTTTCATCTCGCTCAGGTAGGGCCCGTTTCCTGCCACGACCAGGTTGATATCCTCCCTGATCTCGGTCAGGCGGCGATATACCTCGCAGAGGAGGTCGAGGGATTTATCCTTCGAGACGCGGCCAGTGTAGATCAGCGTAAATCCGTCCTTGATGCCCAGCCTGGTTTCCAGAGGTTTTTTGCGATCTTGCAGGGGCTCAAATTCATCGGCCTCAATTCCGCGGCGCAGCAACTTCACTTCTTTGGCGTGGATGTTTCTCTCTTCCAAAATCTTGGCATATTCAAGCGTAGGCACCCGGATCTCGTCCATCTGCGAATAAAACCACCTTTCATAGGAGAGGATGATATTGGAAATGGTGTCATCCTCAACGATAGGCTTGGATTCCTCGTGAAAATCTGTGTGGTAGATGCCGATGCAGTGTATATTCAGGAGTCTGGCCATGAGCAGTCCCATCAGTCCCACCGGCCCCGGAGTAGAGATGATGATCTGATCCGGTGCGCTCTCTGCGATCAGCTTCACGCTTCTCAGGATGGAGGGCACTTTGATCTGGTAGCTCTCGTAATAGGGCAACCGGAAGCTGTACATATGCGGCAAATTGATGAGGTTTGGCGGGATTTCGTCGGTGATCTCATTCTCGTGCATGGAGGCCACGATCTTGAGATTGCGTTGGTGGCTGATCGCCTTGTGGCCCATCAGTTTAAGCGTCACGGATACACCGTTGAGATCGTTGATCGTATCTGAGAACCACAGGGTGCGGCGGCTCCTGTCCGGCTCCGGTATCTGATGCTCTTTCCTGAAGTTTGCCAGCAGCCCCACCGAGCTGTTCAAATGCCGAATGGAGCTGAAGAAGGGCAGGATCAAAAACACTCCCTGAATCGACATACTGAAGTTGCGGATCAGCTTGATGAGATTGAGCTCCAGGAGGTCTCCTTCAATGGAATCCAGCAGGATTTTAAAGTATGAATCCGCCAGGTCGGAAATATGCAGATACACCTTGTCCAGCTTGCCGTCCACTCCCAGATCGCGGGAGTTGTTGAGCGTGTTCAGCAGTTCGGCCAAATTCTTTTTGAGCTCATCTCCGCGTATATCGGCCAATCCCCTCATGGTTCTTATCTTAAGCCTGTTCCCCAAGTCGAGGCTACGGTTTTCAAACAGCGCCTCTGTCACCGAAGTCAGGAGCGGGTTTTCCTTCTTCTTGCTGCTTTGCTGCTTTGAAAAGTCGTAGGCCACCTTGTAGATGGTGAAGGCCAGGGAATGGAAGTCGTTGTGTCTGCCGAATCCGGTGCCTTGTTTGGCCCGGATGGCCTCCAGAAACTCTGCCTGGTTGGCAGCCTGCACCTGCGTGTAAGTGCTGCCCACAAAGATGCCGGCGTGGTCATCGGAACCCCCGGTATAGCCTTTGATCCAGGGCTCATCTGATGCAGGTTCGATGCGGTGTTTCTGATAGAGTGCCTCGATGCGGTTGGCGTCCATATGGTCCAGGATATGCTTCCAGCCCAGATTGTTGAGCACGTTGCGGCCGCCGTTGTGGCTCTCAAAGACGTCAAAAAGCAGGATCAGCTTCTCCAGATGCTCCTGTTTCAGCTTGCCATTCACCTGGTAGGAGGCGTGCGCCACACTGTGCGTGAGCTCGTTTTCCAGCAGGTAAGACCTCAGTTCATAGATATCCTTGCGGACGAGGTTGATGGTCTCAAACTGCTCCTCGTTGAGTCCGTAGATCAGGATGTGGATTTTGCAGCCATCTTCCGGAAAGTAGGCCGTGCTTTCCACTCCCGTTATCACTTTGGAGGGATGCTTTTCTTTGAGCAGCAGTGCGCCTTCGATGCGGTTATGATCGGTGATGCAGACTAGGTCCATACCCTTTTGGATGGCCCTATCGTAGATGTAAAATGGATCCGTGTATGATTCCCGGGCTCCCAGCTTTTGCAAAAACCAGTCGGCGGGATGTTCTGAATAGATTGAATGACAGTGCAAATCTGCCTTTAACATTAATAACTCCTATTTTGGGTATATATAAAGTTATACGCCCGCCAGGTTAGAAAAATATAAGGATTGTAAAAACAATTCTTAACACTTTTGAGGGCGGCGCATAAATGCTTCACGGCTGGTGAGATGGCACACTTGGCACAAGCTGATAACACTTTTAAAAAAACGGTTTTTTGGGGGATGTAAAGATTGTGTCATACAGGAAATAAGATGATTGCGCGAATTTCTTCTTGACAGAAACCATCGACTGTGTAGCGTGGAACAAATTAAAGTTCTTGGAGGAACTTGTTATGTATTGCAGAAATTGCGGAAGCCAAGTCGACGACAATGCTGTTGTTTGTATATCATGTGGCGTACCTCCCCTAAAGGGAAGTAAACATTGTCAGAACTGTGGAAAAGATGTGAACGAAATGTCCGAAGTATGCGTTAGCTGTGGAGTAAAGCTGATCACCCAGAAAGCAACTGATAATCTGAGTGGGAAAAGCGAAAAAGACTGGACCACGACCTTGATATTGTGTATATTCTTAGGGGCTGTCGGAGTTCACAGATTTTACACTGGCCATACAGTTTGGGGCATAGTATACATCCTAACCTTTGGTGGATTTTTTGGCATAGGTCCTGTGATTGACCTTATCATGATCATCAGTGGCAATTTCAAGGACTCTGACGGCAGATTAGTTACCAACAAGTAGGAAGGATAAAGCCGTTTATTAGATATTAACCCTAAAAGCGAATATCTAACAGATGAATGCGACATTCGTATTCAGTGTGGGCTTTGTTGCCTTTACTGATGAGGGCACCGGGGATGCGATGCTCTTTATTCACGAATGGAATAGCTGGTCTCTGACCTTTGCAATAGTGAATCTTCCAATTCCTGCAAAACAGTGTCGGATGATTGCTTTTTATCTGCCTTGTTTTAGAAAACAGAAGCAATCCAAGACTTTGAATTATCCATGACACCCGAAATCATCAGTGACATGATGGATCACGCCCCGTGCTGTATTCAATCTATGCATATAACAATATGCTACCCCAAAACAGAGCTTCAATAAAAGAATAACAAGACAAGGAGAGTAATGTGTTTTGCAGCAATTGTGGCAAGGAAATAAGCGATAATGCCTATGTTTGCCCAGGATGCGGTGTAAAAGTCCGCAGAAATGATCCTGGAGAAGGTCCGCTGGGTTGTTGGCTCGGCGGCGTGTGTTTTTTGTGGCCAATCATTGGACTGATCCTCTATCTTTCCTGGAAGGAAGATAAACCCCTCAAAGCTAAATCTGCAGGGAAAGCAGCATTATGGGGATTTGTAATCGGGGTGATTTTTGCCATCATTTACTATGGAGTTATTATTGCCAGTATAGCCAGTTATGGCCTATAGGCAGCATCAATCCCGGTAACTACGACACGAGACTCACTGACTTCAACGGCAAGTGGTACGCTGTTGTGAGCCTTCATTTGTGAATTCAAATCTGCTCTCATGGAGGTGCTTTAAACCTCCCTATGATGTTACAGTATCCAGTGCTGGGATTCCCAGTATTATAGTAAGCCCCAAAAACCGATCAGGCCGCCACTTCGTCTTGCGGCATTATCTGGAACGGTAAAACCTCCAGCGGTTGCGGCAGAGGCGACAATGAATACTTCTGCCTTGCTTTATGGCATTCTCCCTGCACGGTATCCCAAGCTATGGTTTGCAGCAGCAGCGCCTGCGCAGGACTGATTTCCGGTGGGTGGTAGCTGTTGCCGATGGGATTGATGTTCCAGATTCCGGCTAACATCGTGCAGGCCACCAGGTAGGTTCCGTAGATGCTCGGATGATAGTTGTCATCGGCATACAGGCTGAAGGAAAGTGTGTCTTGGTGGGCGTTGTGGAAAGCCACTCCGGCGGGCAAGACCAGCGCGTCCAGATAAGCACCGATATAGTAGTACGCATCCCGGATGGGTTCATGCATTTCTGGATTGTTGCGCCAAGCCCAGGTCATGTAAAACCCGGTCAGAGCGCCGGCTTGGTTGATGGCAGTATTGAGGCGTGCAGCATATTGGTAGAAAAGGTCGGAATCGGTTTGAGGCCTGCTGCTTTGCTCTTGCAGGATCACCAAGTCCCACTCCCCCGTGGCGATGGCAGTGAGCGTGTTCGGGTCGTTGTAATGATTTTCCAAGGTGTAGCCGCCCGCGGTCTGAGCTTCCACGACGACGCGCCATTCCGGATGCGCCGCATTGACCAGAGCTTGTAAATGGGCATCCACTCCGCCGTTGCAATAGGTGTGGCTGTTTCCCACCAGCAGAACCCGCCGGCTCTCTTCGTAGGGCAGCCCCCAGCTTATCGTGACCTCCAGCCCGCCGGAGACGAAGTGCAGGGTGATGTGGACGGTAGTGGTTTCGCCCGGTTTGACAATCCCTGTGCCGCTTCCAGTGGCGATCAACACGTCGCCGCTGTAAACGTTGACATCGATGGCGTAAGTGCCCATCTCAAGGTCGGTAAACGTTCCTGCAGCCATACTGCCTACGATAGGCAGATCCATTTGCCGGGAAAAACCGCCCTTGGTGATGGTCACACGCACCAGCGTCACGTTCAAGCCCTGCGCCAGAGCCGGCTCCAGATTGATCCGCAGCGGTATTTCTCCGTAGGCTTCAGGCTTGGTGCTTCGTTCACAAGCGAACAGCAGCAAAAGCGGAATAAGCAAAAGCAAGGGTAACCTTTTCATCAAACTCTCCTTTCTGTTTATGGCCCCTTCGGCTCTTTGACCGTTCCGAAGACCGTGCTCCATCATGCTGCGATGCTTGAAGTTGTCAAGATATTTCACCGTTATTTACAGATATATCTTGACAGAAAAGGCGGGGCCAGATAAATGAGATTCATTCTCAACAAGGACTATTGTCATGCAAGAACACGAAAAGATATTCAGCAGGTTCTTAGCCAAGAAAGGCTTGCGTCTGACCCTGCCCCGTAAACAGATACTCGATGCAGTATTCTCGCTGCACAGCCACTTTGACGCTGAGCAGCTCTATGATGTATTGCGCATCCGCAATGCGGAGGTCTCTCTGGCCACCATCTACAGGACACTGCCGTTGCTGTTGGAATCAGGCCTGATCCAGCATTCGATGCGCCAGGAATCCAGAGATATGTATGAGCATATCTTTGGGCACCC
>DGFM01000018.1:7871-8664 GCA_002391675.1 Cloacimonetes bacterium UBA3900
TGGAGCAAGCGGCGCGGGAACAGCATTTTGAGCTGGAAGATTATAGCCTGAATCTGATGGGTCTTTGTTGGAGATGCAAAAATGAGAATGGGAGTCAATAAGCCATGAATGAACAAAAGCTAACCATCGCCTTAGCCGGCAACCCCAATGTGGGCAAAACCACATTGTTCAATGCCTTGACGGGCAGCCGTCAAGTGGTGGGCAATTGGCCCGGTGTAACCGTGGAACAGAAGAAAGGTTACTATCAATATCAAGGCCAGCGCTTTGACGTCGTGGACTTACCTGGAATATACTCCTTTCTGGGTGGTAGTCCAGACGAGCAGATTGCCCGTGATTATATCTTCAATGAAAAGCCAGACCTGGTTGTCAACATCGTAGACAGCTCCAACCTGGAACGTAACCTCTATCTCACCCTGCAGTTGATGGAATATGGCATCCCCATGCTGATACTGCTTTCCATGTGCGACATCACGGAGCGCAACGGCATCGCCATCGACACCGAGCATCTGCAGTCACATCTGGGCGTTAAAGTAATTTCTGCCACCTTGACCAAGGGTTTGGACGTGGATGCCTTGATGCAGGAGATTGCTAATGCCGTGAAAAACCCCTCCACACCCATCGCACCTCACTATGATGAGGTGGTGGAGAATGCTCTGGAAAGAATCCAGGCTGCGCTCAAGATGGAAGACGCATCCCAGGCCAGAAAGCAGGCTTTGAACTACCTGGAAAAGGAGCTCCCTGCCGACCTTGCACCAGAGCTCAAAGACCTGATCACCAAAGAGATAAGCGGCAT
>DGFM01000018.1:8889-10016 GCA_002391675.1 Cloacimonetes bacterium UBA3900
CTCACCTATTCGGATCGGATCGACAAGGTGGCGCTCAGCGGCATCTTCGGTTTGCCCATGTTTTTCGTGGTCATGTATCTGGTCTTCTTGGTAGCCGTCAAGCTCAGCGATCCTCTGATCGGCCTCATCGAAGGCGGCTTTGAATGGCTGTTTGTGGAGCAATGGGGTGCGCTGCTCAGCTCCTGGAATCTGCCCGATTGGCTGGTATTTATCCTGGCCGACGCCATTGGAGGCGGCATCACCACGATCGCCTCTTTCATCCCACCCATATTTTTTATCTTTCTTTGTTTGGCCTTGCTGGAAGACAGCGGCTATATGGCCCGAGCGGCCTTCGTTGCCGATAAGTTTCTCACGCGCATAGGCTTACCCGGCCGCGCCTTCATCCCGCTGATGGTGGGTTTTGGCTGCACCGTGCCTGCCATTATGGCCACGCGCACGCTGGAAAGCAAGCGCGACCGCATCTTTGCCTCGCTGCTCACGCCTTTCATGAGCTGCGGCGCCAAGCTGCCTGTTTACACCTTCCTGGCCATGATCTTCTTCCCCAAGCATGCAAATCTGGTGATCTTCGGCCTCTATATGTTTGGTATCGTGATGGCCCTGATCTTCGGCTTGATGCTCAAGAAAACCATCTTCAAGAGCCCTCCCGGCAGCTTCGTGATGGAGCTCCCGGCCTATCATATGCCCACTTTCAGAGGCATCATGGGTCACACCTGGTTCCGGCTCAGAGATTTCATCCTCAGAGCGGGAAAGACCATCCTGATCGCCATCATCCTGATGAACCTGCTGCAGCTCATCACCGTGCCTTTTGCTGGCAACGAGAGTGGCGAAGCCAGCCTTCTGGAGCTTGCCGGCAGAGGCATGGCGCCGATTTTGGAGCCCATGGGCATCGGCGCTCACAATTGGCAGGCAGGTGTGTCTCTGGTGAGCGGCTTCTTTGCCAAGGAAGCCATCGTGGGCACACTGCAAGGCCTCTATCAGGGAGGCGGCAGCCTGGAAGATGCTTCGGCAAATATCATGCAAGGCTTCGGCTCGGGAGCAGCCGCCCTCGCCTATATGGTCTTCGTGTTGCTCTATGCGCCCTGTGCCGCCGCTTTGGCCGTTCTCTTCAAAGAACATGGCTTCAAATG
>DGFM01000018.1:10243-16387 GCA_002391675.1 Cloacimonetes bacterium UBA3900
GATTGGAAGGAGTAAAAACAATGCATTCCAATAGAAATAGAAACAGAAACCGTTCACGTCGCTTTGGAGCAAGGCTCTTCTTTGCTCCCAAGCCCTGCCCTTGCGAGAAGGGCGAATGCGTCCCTCTCAAAGACCTGCAAGAAGATCAAAGCGCAGTCATCACCCGAAACGGCAACCTGGCCACCTTGGAGCGTGGCCTCAACCAAGGCATGAAGATCACCATGTTTCGCAACGAAACAAGCGAGCCAAACCTGATCATCGCCGTAGGTGACGCCAGATATGTGCTGGATAGAAGACTGGCTGCCGTGATCATGGTAAGAGTGCTGTAACTACATAGATAAAAGCCCTGAAGATGCGAAGTATTTCCCGTCTTCAGGGCACTTTTTATCCGGATTTGGAATTCTTTCCAGGTTCTGGATTGATTCTTGCATCCCATATGGGAAACAATACCATTATATTTAGGAGAATCAATGCGTTTTATCGCCGTTATAACCTTGCTGATGAGTGTGTTGGCTCTTGGAGCCACACTGCCCACTTGTTACTATACCTACGATCAGATTTCGGATATGTTGGCCGATTATGAGGCCCAGTATCCAACTCTTGCCAAGAGGGTGCTGATCGGCCATTCCCAACAGGACAACCTGCCCATCTACGCCCTGCGCATCACGCGAAACGTGGATCAGGAAGAGTATAAACCCGCCCTCCTCTTCATCGGCCAAGTGCATGCCGAAGAGCTCCTGGGCGTGCAGATCACCATGAGCAACATCGCCGAAATACTGGCCAACAACCAGCAGCTCCCCTACCGTATGTGGCTTTTCCGCCTCGACATCTGGTTTATCCCCACCCTCAATCCCGAAGGGCACAACGTGGTAACCTCCAACCTCGACACCTCTTACCGCAAAAACAAGCGGGATAACAACAACAACGGAATCTTTGATTTTGACCCTCGCGTGGGTTATGACATAGACGGCGTGGACATCAACCGCAACATGAGCTTCAACTGGGTGCATGGAGACACGCTTTACGCCCCCACCACCACCTCCACGCCCGAGCTTTTTGATTACTATCGCGGGCCCGCACCCATGAGCGAAAGCGAAGTTCAGGCGCTGGACAATCTCTGTGAAGAACGCCGCTTTATCTACTCCATCGTCTGGCACTCCTCCCGCACCGGAAACCTGAGCGAGAAGTGCTATTATCCCTTCAATTGGAAGCAGGTGCGCCCTTCTCCGGATTTGAGCTTCTCTGCCTCCATCGGTGAAGGCTTGGCCGCCACCATCGTCAAAGAAAACGGCAGCGGCAGCTATGAACCCTCACCCAATCTCAGCCGCAAAGGCGCTACGCACGACTGGATGTATCAGCAATTTGGCACCTTCCAGACGCTGATCGAATGCGGCACCTCAAACCTGCAGCCGGATAGCACCCTGATGGTAAACACCGTGCAACGCTGCAGCAATGCCACACGCTGGTTGCTCAACCGCGCCATGGACAGCTCCAGTCTGCCCAGCAACTCCATGCTCACGGGCATTGTTACAGACGCTGCAACAGGCGAGGGCCTGCAAGCCGAGATCATCATTGAAGAGCATCATGCACCCTGGTTCAGGCCCAGGCTTTCCTATGAAAATGGACGCTTCTACCGCCCCTTGGCCACGGGAAGATACACGCTGAGAGTGCGCAAGCAGGGCTATTTTGACGAAGTGATGACCGTGGGTGTAAACAACAGCTCCTGGTCTGAAAGAAACGTACAGCTCACGCCCAGACAGCCCGCCATCATGAGCGGCAAGGTGTTTGATGGCGAGCAGGATATCCCCGCTTTGATGGTGATTGGCGACGTCTACGTGGATAGCCTCAGCGTCAGTGGCAACTATGTGTATGAGAGCTTTGAGGGCGAATATTCCGTCACCATCCATGCCGAAGGCTACTATCCCTATATCGGCACGGTGGTTTTGAGTCCCGGCACAAACAATTACAACTTCCAGCTCAGCCCCATCAACCTCATCTTTGAAGAAGATTGGGAAAACGGCCTCAGCGGCTGGGACATCAACGGCCCCTGGGTGCTGCAGGAAGAGCAAAGCGCCTCCGGCCATGCGATTACCGATAGCTGGGGCGGCAACGGCTTTTATGCCCAAAATTGCGACGTCTGGATTCAGACCCAAAACCCCATCAACCTCCCCATGGGCGGAAGCAGTATGCTCAGCTTTGATTCTCACCTCTACACAGAATATGAATACGACCCCGTAAGGGTGCAGATCTCTGCCGATGGCGAAGAATGGACCACGTTGTGGACGGATTCCGGACGCCAGGACTGGTGGCAACGCATCTACGTAGACCTGTCCGAGTATTCAGGCGATTACTACCTCCGCTTCAGGCTCACCGATCAATCCAACCACGTTGAACTCACAGACCCGGGCTGGACTATCGACAACATCCGCATCTTCAGCGGCTCGGCGGTGAGCAACGACGACAGCATCAGCCCCCAGATCGGCTCTTTTGCGCTCTATCCCAACTCACCCAACCCCTTCAACCCCAGCACCACCATCAGCTTTGCCAACGACAGACCCGCAAGCGTCAAGCTGGAAATCTTCAACATCAAGGGCCAGAAAGTGCGCACCCTGGTGGACGAAACCCTGAGCGCAGGCACTCACAGAGTAGTTTGGGATGGAACCGACGAACTCGGTCGCAGCGTATCCAGCGGGCTGTATATGTATCGCCTCAGTGCACCCGACTTTGTGAAAACACGCAAAATGATGATGCTTAAATAGTAACACTTTCACGGCAACCGGCGGCTATCTGCCTGAGGTGGAGTTAGTTACACAAAGCCGGTTCCTACACCTTTCCAAGAGGGCAAAAACCAATAAACAGGAGAGAGCCTCATGGCTCTTTCCTCTTTTTTTTTTAACCATTGACAGAATCAGAGCCTTTATTTAGGATGCGATCAATATATTTTGCACCAATGGAGCCTCAAATGCGCAACCCTCTTTCTTCGATTCTGACGCCTTCCGAGCAGAAAGCTCTGCTGTTTCTGCTGGTCTGCTTCTTCGCAGGCTTTTTGCTCAACAAGCTGGGATTCCCGGCTGTCTCACCCTTGGGCGCAAACAAGGAACACACTGATCTGCAAAGCTTTGAGGACTCCCTGCAAACTGACGTAGTTCCCATCATAGACATCCGCACCGCCTCCCTGGAAGAGCTCACCCTTTTGCCCGGCATCGGAGAAAAGCGGGCGGCCGCCATCATTGAACACCGCAACCGGACTCCTTTCCAAAACGTGAATGAGATCATGCTGATCAAGGGCATAGGCGTCAAAACCTATGAGAAGATGCGGCCCATGCTGCTGGTTTTTGGCAGCGACACACCCATAGACAAGAATGCCAAAGACAGCACCGGCAGCTCCCAAAGCGACAAGGAAGCCAAAAGCGGCAAGGAAAGCATCAAGAAGGCAGACCTTACCACCATGGTAAACCTCAATAGCGCCACTTTGGAGCAGCTCTGCACCCTCGTGGGCATCGGGCCCGCCAAAGCTCAGGCCATCCTGGATTACCGAGCCGAAAATGGCAGCTTCAGCGCCATCGAGGACATCATGAAGGTAAAAGGGATTGGCCCTGCCACCTTCGCCAAAAACAAGGACAGACTGGAGATCTAAGCAAAGCCTTCAGAGCCATGCAGCGTGCAAAAACCATTCTCGCAATCCTGATCCTCAGCGCCTGTTTGACCCCGGCTTTTGGCCAGACCGTTCAGATCGGCGAGGGAAGCCTCATGTACATAGGCCTACCTTTAAGGCCCCGCGTCGATTACAGTTACTCCCAGCAGATTTATTATGCGTCCGAGATTGGCGGCCCGGGGCTGATCACGGGAATATCCTTCCAATACGACGTCCACAGCAGCGGCTATTATCAAAACAACAGTCAGATCAGGGTGTGGATGGCCTGCAGCCCGCTCACTGAGCTGACTTCCTGGATGGATCCCGACAGCCTCAGCCTCGTTTTCCAAGGCCAGCTCCCCCAATCTGCTTACTCCGGCGGCTTGCCTGGAACGGGATGGATGCACATCGCCCTGGATACGCCTTTCGATTATAACCACCAATCAAACTTAGTGATTGCCATAAAAGACGATAGCCCCGGCAGAGGGCATATGCAGGACGACTTTTTCTGCACTTCTCATCCCCTCAGCCGCGGCATCACCTGCTCGGCCACAGAAGATTTTGCCATCGGAGATTTCCCCACAAATACCACCTACGTGCGCCAGGCCCACGCCAATCTGCGCCTTGATCTGATCAGTACCCAAATGACGCCGATTGCGCCTTTCCCAGCCCACAATGCCACCAATGTACCGCTGGATACCGCCTTTTCCTGGGTCAGTACTGCGGCCAGTTTTGACTTTTATTTTGGCAACCGGCCCGAGCAGCTCCAGCTCATCCAGAGCAATCTCAGCCAGCCTGCTTTCAGCTTATCCGAACCCCTGCAGATGCTGCAACGCTACTATTGGCAAGTGGTTGCACATCAAAACGGCAACACCTATACCGGTGATGTGTGGAGCTTTTTCACCTGCGGCGAACAGATAGCCCCACCACAAAACTTCCAAGCCTGGCATCAGAATGGCAGCGTTCATCTAAGCTGGGAGCCGCCTTTAGTGGGCAACGCAAGCGAATATCTTATCTACAAAGACGGGCTCCTTGCGGCAAACACCGCCCAACTAACCTATACAGACAGCGACGTATTCCCCGGTAATACCTACAGTTACCACCTCAAAGCCCGAAATGCGCAAAACCAGCTCTCCGAGCCCACAGCCACTCTGCAGGTCACCATCCCCTACGTCGATCCCAACTGCATCATCTATCAGGATTTTGAAGCCCTGCCGCTTTGGAACTCCTACATCCCCGGCTGGATAGTCTTAGACCTCGATGGCAGCCCCACCTGGGAGTGGGAGCAGCACAGCTTTCCGCACGCCGGCGAACCCTGCGGCTGGATGGTGTTTTCACCCGCTTTCACCACGCCGCCCCACGCCTTTTTGGAGGCTCACAGCGGCATCAAGATGCTGATCTCGCCCGATGCAATCAATCCGCCGGATAACAACTGGCTCATCTCGCCCGCCCTCTTTTTGGGTGTGAACCCTACCCTGAACTTCTGGGCCCGCTCGCTCACGGATAACTATGGCCTGGAGCGGCTTAAGGTGCTGATCTCCACCGGTAGCGCCGATCCTGACAACTTCACCGCTTTGCACAGCTCGCCCTGGCTGAACGTGCCCGCCACCTGGACTCATTATGAATACGACCTGGCAGCCTACCAAAACCAGAGCGTAAGATTGGCCTGGCAAGCGGTGTCCAACGACGCCATGGCCCTCTTTGTGGACGACATCGAGATCAGGGGTACGGGCGGCTATGTGGGTAACAATGATGAACTTGCGCCCCCAGTCAAGCTCTGCATCTCACCCAATCCCAGCCGCGGCGATTTTACCATCCGGGGCATCAAGGGGCGCTATGAGCTGAAGATTTACGACATCAAAGGCCGCAAGGTCCATCAGAGTATCCAACACGAGAGCAGCAAACACCAGCATCCGAAGCTGGCCAACGGCATCTACATCGTGCAGATCAGGCAGGCAGACAGCAGCCACACCGCCAAGCTGGTGATCTGCAAATAAGCGCCCATGGCGGTAGACAGCTTTATCTATCAGCTCCTCAGCGATGAACAGCTGGCCCAAAACATCGTAGCGCAGCAGCGGCTGGAGGCACGTGAGGCCAGTTTCGCCGCCTGGCCGGAAGGTCTCGCTCCCGCCCTGATCCAGAGCCTGAGCTCTTTGGGCATAGACAGGCCCTACAAACATCAAGCCGAAGCCATCCAAGCCGCTCTGGAAGGCAGGCATCTGGTGATCAGCACGCAGGTGGCCAGCGGCAAAAGCCTCTGCTATCAGGTTCCCATCATCCAAAGCCAGATCACCAACCCCAAAGCCCGCGCCCTGCTCCTCTTCCCCACCAAGGCTTTGGCCCGAGATCAACAGCACAAACTGCACAACTTCCTCTTTGAACTCAGCCGTGACAAAAAAGAATTTACCAAGCTGAGCTGCGCCACCTACGATGGAGACACACCTGCAAATGCCCGCAGCCGGATCAGAGCCAAAGCCCGCAGCATCTTTTCCAATCCCGATATGCTGCAC
>DGFM01000018.1:16748-18689 GCA_002391675.1 Cloacimonetes bacterium UBA3900
CGCGGCGAACAGCTCTTTTGCATTTTCAATCCGCCCGTGGTCAATACAGCCCTGGGCATCCGCCGCAGCAGTATGGCAGAAAGCATCAGGCTCGCCAAAAGATGGATCAACACTGGCGGACAGGCCCTGCTCTTCAGCGGCAGCAGAAGCAGCGTGGAAATGCTCTATCGCTATCTGACCGACGATCCCGCACTCAAAGACAAGGCCAGCAGCTACCGCAGCGGCTATTTGGCTGAAGAGCGCAGAAAGATAGAACGGGAGCTGCGCGAGGGCAAGCTGTCCCTGGTAATCAGCACCAACGCCTTGGAACTGGGCATCGACATCGGTGGCTTGGATGCGGTTTTCATAAACTCATATCCCGGTACCATTTCCGCCACACGTCAGCAGGCCGGCAGAGCGGGACGCAAAGGCAAGAAGTCACTCTGCATCCTGATCGCCTCCTCAAACCCTCTGGATCAATACATCTGCCAGCATCCCGACTATCTTTTTGACAACAATCCTGAGCAAGCTCTCATCGATCCCGACCACTCGGAAATCCTCAAAGCGCAGCTCTTATGCGCCGTTCAGGAGCTCTCCCTGCATGAAGACGAAGGCTTTGGCAGCCTGGGCCCGGAACACATCCTCCCGCATCTCATTCTCCTTGAACAAGATGGCCACATCCGCAAGTATCAAGACCGCTGGATCGGCAAACTGGACGCCTACCCCGCCGGCGATGTGTCTTTGCGCAATATCGGCCACAATCTCAGCATCATGCACAATGATGAGATGATCGGCACGGTGGACGTCGCCAGCGCCACCTGGATGACTCACCCCGGCGCCATCTACCTCGATCAGGGCGACAGCTATTTGGTACAAAGCCTCGATCTTGAAGCAGGAGTCGTGAAGGTAAACCCAACGGATGCAAACTATTACACCCAGGCCATCCAGTCCTCTGACATGGATATCCTCAGCGTCTTGCGAGCGGGCACATCGGGAAAGACGAAAAAGTACTTTGGCAAGGTCAAGGTCACCAGCCTGGTAACTGCATATAAGAGGATAAGATACATCACCATGGAGCTTTTGGGCTGCGAAGATTTGAACCTGCCGCCCTCCATCCTCCACACCCAAGCCTGGTGGTTCAGCATCCCCAGCCAAGTGGTACACAAGGTGCAGGAATTGGGGCTCTGGCGCAACGAGGTCAACGATTACGGCCCAGCTTGGCCCAAGCTCTCACAGCAGATCAAAGAGCGTGACAAATTCCAGTGTCAACACTGCGGCGCCAAACAGGATCAGGAAAGCTTCGCCGTGCACCACATCCAACCCTTCAGAACCTTCGCCAGTGCCCAAGAGGCAAACCAGCCGGACAACCTGATCACCCTCTGCCCCCGCTGCCATAGACTTGCAGAACAGCAGGTGAAGATTCAAAGCGGGCTGGCAGGCCTGGCCTTCCTGATCGTCAACCTCGCCCCCTTTTATGTGATGTGCGACCGCCGCGACCTCGACGTCATCTTCCAGGAACGCTCCGCCCACACCGAGCTCAACCCCATGATCGCCATCTACGATACCACTCCCGGCGGCATCGGCCTGGCCCGCCGCCTCTACGACCTGCAGGATACCATCCTCAAAGACGCCTTGGGTCTGGTGGAAAGATGCCCCTGTGAAGAGGGCTGTCCCTCCTGCGTGGGCCCCGTGGCTGAGAACGGCTCGGGCGCCAAGGCGCACGCTATCGCTATCTTGAAAGAACTGCTTGCCCCGCTGTAGGGTCGGTCGCCGGACCGACCATGTACGGGGCTATGAGATGGTTTTGTAGATGGTCGGTGCGCGGCGAGCGACCCTACACTCGCAATCACCTACCAAAACAGTAGGAATTCATTGCCACAACCCGGGGCCGGAAATCACCGGGCATTTTGAAATATTTTACCTCAGCAGCGGTTTTGCAAAAACAAATCCGCCTCCGAAAAC
>DGFM01000016.1:0-747 GCA_002391675.1 Cloacimonetes bacterium UBA3900
AGATGTGTATAAGAGACAGATAGCCTACCACGGTGCCGCGCAGATGCACGCCGCGCTGAAAGACCGGGATTTGAGCGATTATGGCGTGGTCATGAGCGGGCAGATGGGAGACTTCAGCATGGGATACTTTCTGGTGAAGCCCGGGCACGAAAAACCGGGCGTAAGGTGCATTGGCACACTCCCACACGACGACCCTGAGCTGGGCGAGATCATGGCGCAAATCGCCTCAAGATACCCAAATCAGGAATTTTATACCATAGACAACCACAGCTTCAATGCGGGAATCAATGGAGATTTGGTCTGCTATCAAAAGAGCCACAGCCTCTCACCCTTTGGCTATCCGCCCTTTTTCAGCTATTGCCTCTCGATAGACCCCAAGCTCAAATACAGGCACCAGCTGTATTTCAAGTGGGTAAATACCTATCAAAAACAAGCGGCCAAATTGCCTTGGGAAAAGACGGGACTGCCGCCCCGCCTGGGCCACAAAGTGATTGGGAAAGCTATGTTTGTGCGCAGAGTGAGGGAAAAACTGGGCCTGATGGGCATACTCAGGATTAAAAGTATGCATCCCTTCGATCAATGGCTCAAAGATGATCCGGACCTGGCACAAAGCCTGGATTCACTGCTCAAGAATAGCGATACATATGGAGTGATCGCCGCATCAAATCTGGCAAAACTGTTTGCAGAGAATATCAGCTCGCCCGATTTCAGCATCAGAATGAGTGCCTACACGGCTTCGCATTCCCT
>DGFM01000016.1:977-1439 GCA_002391675.1 Cloacimonetes bacterium UBA3900
AGATCCTCTATGAGGCGGGAGTTGATCCCTTCAAACCCTGCAATGAGCTGAGCGGGGATGATTTTGACAGGATAGTGGCAGCCACCAAGCTGATCCTGGCGCAAGCTTTGATGCACAACGGCACCTCNNATCCACCTGAGGATGACGGGTAAACTGGTGTGGGATGAGGATGACGGCGAGCCCAAAGCTCATGAAAGGGCGGCGATACCGGTGGAGGGTGGCTTCCGCTTGAGGTT
Organism: Cloacimonetes bacterium UBA3900; assembly: GCA_002391675.1. GTDB lineage: Bacteria > Cloacimonadota > Cloacimonadia > Cloacimonadales > Cloacimonadaceae > UBA3900. Next base: position 1,214 of record DGFM01000016.1, read on the forward strand.
TATCGATATCCGCACCTTTGGCAAGATCACGCTTTTGCCCACTTTGCAGGTGCAGGAAGCGCTGCCCAAGCTGGGGGCAGAGCCGCTGCAGCTTGGCTTTGGAGCTGCGTATTTGAGCGACAGGATAGGCAAAAGCAAGCGCCCCATCAAGACTGCTCTTTTGGATCAGAGCGTGGTGGCCGGCCTGGGCAATATCTACGCTTGCGAGATCCTCTATGAGGCGGGA
>DGFM01000016.1:1661-2402 GCA_002391675.1 Cloacimonetes bacterium UBA3900
GCTTTGATGCACAACGGCACCTCGATCTCGGATTTTAGAAGAGTGGACGACAAGACGGGCGGGTTTCAAAACTTCCTCAAGGTTTACCAGCAGGAGAGCTGTCCGCAGGGTCATGAGGTGCAGAAGGTAAAGCAAGCCGGACGCAGCACTTATCTCTGTCCCATCTGTCAAAAATAGGAGCTGCGGATTTGTGTTTGCCAAGCCCGGGTTTTACATTAGCATATCATGAGACTTTAGATAACAACAAACAAGGAGAATCATAATCATGATTAGCAAAAAACTCGAAAAAGCAATAAATGAACAGATCAAGCACGAGCTGTACAGCGAATATCTCTATATGTCCATGCAGGCATGGTTTGCCGGAGAGAATTTGGACGGTATGGCCTCCTGGATGGAAGCCCAAAGCCAGGAAGAGCGTTTCCACGCCATGAAGTTCTTCCGCTATCTCCTGGACCGTGGCGGCAAAATAGAGCTCAAGGCTCTGGAGAAGCCTCCCGTGGATTTTAAAAACCCGCTCAACGCCTTCAGAGAAGCTTTGAAGCACGAACAATTCGTCACCGGCAAGATCAATGAACTCATGGACCTGGCCTGCGAAGAAAACGATCATGCCTCCAAAAGCTTTATCCAGTGGTTTGTGGATGAACAGGTGGAGGAAGAAGCCACCGCCGAAGGCATTGTGCGCCAATTGGAGATGATCAAAGACAACACCGCCGGTATCTACATGATCAATGCCGAGCTGGG
>DGFM01000016.1:2634-7924 GCA_002391675.1 Cloacimonetes bacterium UBA3900
GCCAAAGAGTCTCTTGCTTTTTGGCGCCTTTGCATTATATTCTCCAATTTGAAGATCTTAAAAATGGCTCATCAACCCAATCAATGGAGGAACTGCATGACGGATTTGGCGATATCTCGTATTTACAGCAAGGTATTCCAAAGCTCGATAGTGGCTATTGGGATTACCGACCTACAGGGAAACTATATCATGGTAAATCCCGCCTGGTGTGAGTTTATGGGTTATAGCGAGGAAGAGGCTCTCAAGCTGAACGTGAAGGATGTGACTGTGGCATCGGATCATAGACGCAGCGACAGATCGCTGAAAAAACTTACCGACGGCAGCGCGTCCAACATCCGCATCAAAAGAAGATACAAGCGCAAAGATGGTAAAGTGTTTTGGACAGAACTGCATGTGGCGCCTCTTTTGGACGATGAAGGCCGGATCGACGGCGTGATCGGGATGCTGGTAAATATCGACAGACAGGTGAGAGCAGAACAAAAGCAGAAAGAGCTCAACAGAAAGCTGGACGTCATGGCGCGGCATGATTCACTCACAGGATTGTACAATCGCAGAGCCATGGAAAGGATACTGGATAGAGAGCAGAGAAGAGCCAGGCGCTACTCCAGAGGTTTGGCCGTCGCCATCGCCGATATTGATGATTTTAAGAAGATCAACGATACCTATGGACATCAATGTGGGGATATGGTGCTGAAGCAGCTGGCGGAGCTCTTTTCCAAGTGGATCCGTGATACCGATAGCGTGGGTAGATGGGGTGGAGAGGAGTTTCTCTTTGTGTTTGCAGAAACGGATTGCCAGGGTGCCATAACCGTGGCGGAACGTGTGCGCAAGAGCCTGAGCAGGGAGCTGTTTAAGTGTGGTGATCACAGCTTCAACCTCAGCATTACCATCGGCATCAGCTACAGAACCCAGCAAGGCACCCTCCAGGAAATGATACACGAAGCAGATAAGGCTTTGTATCAGGGAAAGACGGAAGGCAAAAACCGGGTGGTATGCTTCAGGCATTGAGCATTGTGGATACATCTGGCGGGCATATGGGCGATGTAAACAAAGTGGACAGTTTCTCTTTGTATCAGGGAAAGACGGAAGGCAAAAACCGGGTGGTATGCTTCAGGCATTGAGCATTGTGGATACATCTGGCGGGCATATGGGCGATGTAAACAAAGTGGACAGTTTCTCTTTCTGAATGACGCAATACACCGGTAAATAGCAGGTTGCAGGCAGGTTGAATCCCAAGGGTGCAGCAGAGCCAAGCAGGGAAAGTGGAAGATATTGGGATTTATAAAAACCCCCGCGAGCTGCGGGCGCGAGCTGCGGGGGGAGGCACATTCCCTGCAAGGTTGCAAGGAGAGATGATATTATCTTGGGTTCATCTTGTTTGGTTATTCCTGTGGTATGGGGACTGTTTCATTCTCGATCTCCAGCTCGAGGTTGCCTTCGAGGGTGTCGATCATAAACTGTGCAGATTCGTTGAGGTCTCCGCTGGGATATTTGTTTAGGAATGCCTTGAAGAGGTCGATGGCGAGATCGGTGTTTTGCATTTCTTCGGCTATCAGGAACGCTTTCATAAAGCTGGCTTTATAATCGTCTGTGCCGTTGGGGTAGTGTTCGATAATCTGGTTGTAGTAATTGATTGCGTCTTTGAATCTGCGCATTCTGGCGCTGTCATCAGCCAGGTTGAAGAGCTCTTCCACGCTCAGTTTCAGCCTGATCCTGTCCGGGTATTTTTCCAGGTTGTACTCTTCAAAGAGTTGGTTGGTCACCGAAGTCTGCTGGCTGCTTTCTTTTTCCTTTTTGAGGACACCGTAGATGCGTGGTTCCATCTCGGTGAGGGTTTTCACGATGGGCGGGTTTTCCTTGGTGATGCGGAAGAAGACGATGTCGCCACGTGCGCTGGTAAAGACGGGGCTGAGGTAGCCGATGGGGTTGTCCCAGATCATCCTGGAAAACTCTTCGTCGGGGCCAATGCCTGTCACGATGCCGTTGTCGTACTGATTGTCCAAAATGCTTTGGTTTGGGTTTTTGGAATCTTTGTCTATGATCTTTTGCATTCTTTCTTCATCGCCCAGCTTGAGCATACGTGCAAACTTCTTGCGTGCCCTTTTGGCCTTTCTCTCTGTTTCTCCCCAGAATACCTGGATGCATCTGGATGCGGGGGTGGTGTATTCGGCGATATTGGTCTGGTAATAAGCCTCGATTTCCTCTTGGGGAACCTCGATGGTGTCTATGATCAGCTTCTTGTAGATGTCGTTCAAGATGAAATAGCGTTTCATCTGCACATATTCTTCTTTCTCCTCGATGATCTGTTCATAGTTTTGCGCTATGGCATCCTGAAACATCAGGGCGCGGATCAGCTCCTGTTCCACCACTTGCCCCACGCCTTCTCCTTTGATATAGAAGATCTGTTCCTGGGGTGAAAGTCTGTTGAAGGAATCCAAGATCTTCTCCACGGTGAAGTTGAGCTCGGCAAGCGGAGCTTCGATGACAAGTGAGGAAAGCAATTCTTCATTGTTTTCGATCACGGTGAGGTCTATCTGCTCCACGATCTCGTCGTGGATGGTCACTTCGTATTTTTGGATCAGGCTTTCCCTCAGGTTGTCCAGGAGTCTCCTTTCCGTGATGGGACGCAGGCGCTGCTCGATCTCGGGTACGACTTCGTCGTAAGTCTTATCGCGTCTTTCCTTGTAATCTGTGATCATGAAGATGTGCCAGCCCGTATTGGTCTTCACCGGGCCGATGATCTGGTTGAGGTTGTCCAGATTTGCTTCGATGATCCGTTCAAAATCCCTGTCCGTGCCAATGCCTGGGATGTTGCCATTGAGGCGGATGTTTTTGATCACGCCCTTGAGCCCTTTAATATAGTTGTTCATACTAAAGGAATTGGAAACGGCCTCCCAGCTGATACCTTCTTCAAGCTCGGCCAGAGCTTCATTGGCCAGCTCTTCGTTGCCGGGGTTGATGTAGTTGATATTGATCACGGGCAGCATCACAAAGAGCTCCGGATTCTCTTCAAAATAGGCTACTTTGTCGGCCTCGGTGAGCACCACATTGTCGCTCACACATCTCTTGTAATACTCCTGGATGAGAAACTGGCGACGTCCCGCATCAATGCGCAGGCTCACTTCTTCATCATTTTCAATGCCCATTTCTGTAGCTTTCTTCATCAAAACTTCTTCCAATGCCATCACGTCCAAAACCTGGATCTGGCCGTCAATGGTGCGGAAGCGGCCTTGCTGGTTTGGGGGTATTTTGGAAATACGGTTGTCTAAATCCTTGCGGGTGATGGCGCCGCCATCGTATTCTACCAATACGACGTCATCGTCCATCTGATTTTGATCACGAACGGTCAAGACTGCCTCTTCTGCGACAAGTAAGCTGATGCTCAGGCAGATTAGCATCAGAAAGTTCAATAGTCTGAAATATGGCTTCATAGTTGAGTTTACTCCTTGCTTGAGTCTAATAATAATCACGATACTCAAAAAAAAAGATGGACAGGAAACCGTCAAGTATTTTATTGTACCTGCAACGTCGCGAGTTTTTATTTTGACAATTGGCTCGTAACGTGCAACAAGTATTAAAACACAAAAAACATTTCCCAGGAGGAAAAGCGAAAATGCTGAGTAAACTCAAAAACCAGAAGGGTTTCACCCTTATCGAAATCTTGGTGGTTGTGATTATCGTAGCCATCTTGGCGGCCCTGGCCGTACCTCGTTATCTAAGGTATGTGGAAAAATCACGTTCCACTGAAGCCCAAACAGCTATTAGCACCCTACGTAAAGTGTATGACGTTCAGTTGCAGACAACGGGAAGCACTGAAGGTTTCACCAAAGAGCAGGCTCTCAAAGAAGCTCGCTTGGGCGAAGCCACCATCCGCAACTGGCAATTTGAAGTAACAGGCAACCCCCCTACCAAATATATTGCTACTTCCACTGCTGATTTCCCCGGCGGCGAAGGCAAGCAAGTTTGGTATGATGTAAAAGAAGCCAAATTCCATGGTTATGGTATTGATACTTGGACAGACCCGGAATCCGGAGGGACCGAAACCGACTGATCTGGAGGATTTAAGTTGACTATCCACGAACTACTACGGTTCACAGCCGAAGCAGGCGCCTCAGACCTTCACGTGGCCGCTGGTGCTCACCCCATGGTGAGAGTCAATGGTCAGATGAAGAAGCTGAATCTACCCGTCCAAACCCTGGAAGATGTAGAGAGCCTCGTTTATGGAGTGATGAACGAAAGTCAGCAGGTGTTGTTTAAGAAGAACCTGGAGATAGACTTTTCTACCAAGCTCTCAAACGATGTCCGCTTCCGTGTGAACGCTTTTCATCAAATTAACGGCATATCTGCGGCCTTCCGTGTGATCCCCAATGAGATCAAGCCCTATGAAGAGCTGCACTTGCCCGAGGTACTGAAACGTTTAACTCAAAAGGAAAAGGGATTAATCCTGGTGACCGGCCCCACCGGCAGTGGTAAATCCACCACGCTGGCAACTATGATTGATACCATCAATGACACACGTTTTTGCCACGTGATCACGGTGGAAGACCCCATCGAGTTTGTTCACCGCAGCAAAAACTCATTGATCAATCAAAGGGAGCTGGGCCACGACACCTGGAGCTTTACCGCCGCGCTGAGAAGTGCCCTGCGTGAAGACCCTGACGTGATCCTTGTTGGTGAAATGCGTGACCTTGAGACGGTATCTTTGGCACTGACGGCTGCAGAGACCGGGCACCTTGTTTTTGCCACTTTGCATACCGGAAGCTGTACCAAGTCAATCGACCGTGTAATTGATATGTTTCCCAAAGAGCAGCAACAACAAGTTCGTTCCATGCTTTCTGAATCTTTGGAAGCGGTGATATCTCAGACGCTTATCCAAACCAAAGACGGCAAGGGACGTGTGCCTGCAGTAGAGATCATGATCGCCAACGCTGCGGTGCGAAACCTGATCCGTGAGGAAAAGACCTATCAGATTCCTTCCGTGATCCAGTCCAGCACCAAAGAGGGAATGCAGACGCGTGATCAATCTCTATACAACCTTGTAATGAACAATCTAATTGATCGCGCAGTAGCTGAAGAACTGGCCGATAATCCCAAGCTCTTTGCTACTGGTGCAGGATTTTAAATATGAAGCTTCCGATCATGGGCGAAAAACCAAACTCAAAACATGAGAAAGTAAACCCCATGACCATACTTCGCCAAGCCAGGGGCTTCACTTTGATTGAAGCCCTGGTTTTGGTGGTGGTATTGGTCATTCTCACCACCAGCCTGTATATAGGTATCATCTACGCCG
>DGFM01000016.1:8171-11048 GCA_002391675.1 Cloacimonetes bacterium UBA3900
AAAAATGTGGAATACGTGATCCAGCAGCGCGAAAAAGGCCACCCTATCACAGGAAGGATGTCGGTAACCGCTTCGGTCGGAACTGATGTAACAAACGAAAGGTCGATCCCATTCACCGCACTGACGGCGACAATGACCTGGAAAGACCCCACTACCGATCAAGTCAGAACCCTGAGTATGCGTGAGGATTTCTTCTGATGAGAAAGACCCGGAACATATTATCCAACCAACGAGGCGTCAGCCTGATAGAACTGATCGTGGTGATGGGTATCACCGTGATCATGGTCATGATATCGGGCAGCGGCGTGGCTGTCTTCTTTAGAAAGTTTGATGAACTGAAGAAATATGCCGAGCTGCAAAACGATGCCATCGAGCTGATAAACTATATCAAATTTGGGATTCCCATGGGCGACGATGGTGCCGCTCTCACGCAGACCGGCCTCGGTGACTACCAGTTTAGAAACCCAAAAGAATACTACGGCGTAAACAACGCCGTCACCATCCAGTTTTTGAATGCTCCCTACGGAGCAAGGCAATCAAATGCCATCAGAGTAATACCTACAGCAACCTATGAGCAGGGGCTTTTGCCTACTGACTATGCAGACTTTTACTATTCCAACGGTGCTGTGCGTTGCCGAAGACTATACAAGGGCGAAGGGTCTTCCGTTTCACTGGTATTGTTTCCCAAAATAGGGAAGCAGGATTATATCAGCCTGGACGAAATCTTGTTCAAGCAGATAAACGCAGGCAGCAGCGTCAAAGCACTTGAAGTGACGCTCAGGGCCAAGGTCGAGATCGGACCCAAACGATACAAACATGTAAACTTTCGCACCCAAATGGTGAAGAAATGACAACACTTAACGTTGTTGAGGAGATTTAAAATGAAAGCAATTTTGAAAAACCCAAGCGGCAACGTGAGTATAGCCATGCTCTTGATGGTGATATCCGTGATGTCCGGCTTTACCATGGCCGGATTGGCATACAGGGATATTATGAGTTTTCATTATGACTATGAAAGCGCTCAATCTTTATTGCTGCTGAGGAGTGAAGCCTATAGAGGCCAAGCTCTTATGGATCAACTGCGCTCCATTGCCGTACCCATTGTCACCAGTGAACGCAATGTGGAAGTTACCGGAACTCAGGCGAGCAAGACCTTCAGGATCAAGTCTTTACTTACTCCCGGCGGCACAGAGCTTGTGGATGAAAATATCACGCAGGGAGACACCAGGCAGATCACCAACGTCCATAGCCGCGTGTATACGCACCGTGGCACCAGGTATGCAGCTGCCGGCAGCCCCAGGTCAGTCGTGCAAAAGTATGGCGTTTTTACCTTGGAATTTGAGACCTTCGCCAAGTTTATGTACTTTACAGATTTTGATAAAGACCCAAACGGATTCCCAATTCGTCACTACGGCCCGGACGTTTTCTACGGCAGGGTTCACAGCAACGAAGATATCTGGATACGCCAGGCAGGTGGCGGCAGCAACAACAACTGGCCCACCTTCCACGGTTGGGTGACTACTGCCGGGGAAATCAGAGTGTGGCCCGGTGGAGGACATGACTTCCCCGAAGATGATATCTTCCTGGGCGGCCTCACCGAAAACTATGCCTATACCAACTTTCCTGAGGAAGCCACCACCCTGAGAAGAAACGGTAATCAAATCGGGCCTAATCGCGACCCTAAATTCATCGTTTATCTTAATGTTAACGGCAGCTCTGCAGACGCCTATTTGGGTGAGATCATACGTGGTCCAGCGGAACAATTCACCTATTATCCGCCCCATAAATATCCCCCGGGAAACGAAGAAGACTCCATCGGGGTAAACTATTACTCTGTGCCGGATACTATCTGGACTCCACTTGGCGCGAACAACCTCGCAAACAGATCGCATATGGTTCCCAACAGGCTCTGGATTAAGGGAACTTTTGATGGCTACCAAACCTATGGTTGTGAGGATACCATCTTCATTTTGGGAGATATTCTCCTAAGAAACACTCCCCGGGGCGATCCACCGTTAACCAATAAACGGGACGTGGTGGGCCTGGTAGCCTGGAAATCCATAGTGGTCAAATATGGTTATTGGGACCCCGCCGATACCTTGCGTCACCATGATGCCGTTGGTCCCGGCAATACTCAGCCCAAGGGAGGAGTATGGATTTATGCGGCAATGGCCGCTCTGGGCAATGGTCATGGCGATACCAGAAGGGATGGTGTGTTCACCTTTGAATACCAGCACCCGCACCCATCGGTGCCGGATGTATTGATAAACGGCATCCTGTACACCAAGATAGACCTGCATCGCAGACCCTTCCCGCAACGGACAAACACCGGCTGGTCCAACAACACCACTCAGATAGACTATCCTTGGTACAACCCGCTTTGGCCCGAAAGAGCGCCCTATTTGGAGCGTGGATATATCAACGTTTATGGGTCTATCTCGCAACGCCGACGTGGCTTTGTGCACCGCAACTATTACGACCAGGAATATCCGAACCCCACGGGAATCTGGGATCAGACAATTGACCAGTGCGGGGGAAGCAGCGCTCCGGGTGCGGTTTCACATGTAGACCCCGTTTTGGGAATTACGCTTACAACGAGGGACTATCCCGGCGCTTCCGGAACAGGTACCGGATACCAGAAAAACTATCACTACGATGACCGCTTTTACTACACCTCACCACTGGACTTCCCCGAGGTAACGCGTGAAGAAGCAAAGACCTTCACCGGCGTGAAATGGGAGGTCAGAAACCCGACTTACATGCCACATGCTATAAAATAAGCTCCATATATAAAAGAGGAACTATGAAGAAACAAAAAACGCTCAAGTTCAAGGAATCGGTTGGAATTGACCTGGGCAGCCACAGCGTCAAGGTCGT
>DGFM01000016.1:11208-11745 GCA_002391675.1 Cloacimonetes bacterium UBA3900
AACCGCCGGCTTGGCACCTAACCTGGTGGATATTGATTCTCTGGCAGTAGCCAACAGCTTCATACTCAACGCCTACGTTGAAGAAGGTGTTTATGTATTATTGAACTTGGGAGCTCATCGCACCAACATGGTGATTTGGGGTCCCGAAGCAAGGTTCTTTGCCCGTGATATTCCCTACGGTGGCTACAACTTCACAAAAGANNTCCTGAACGTTACGGTCCCGTGTTGGTGGACATCCTCAAGACCCTGCGTATCAATCCCAAAAGAGTGCAACACTTGGTCACTTCTGTGGGAGGGGATAACACCAGCATCAAACAGATCAAAACCATCTTTCTTCCAGACGAAGAGCTGGAATCAGCCCTCTTCTTTGAAGCCAAGAAACACATCGCCATTTCTGGATCAGACATGGTGCTGGATTATCAGGTGCTTAGCGTCGAAGAGAAAACAAACAACATGAACATCCTCTTGGGTGCTACCTCCAAAGAGCTGATCAATGAACACACCAACATCCTGCAAACCGCCGGCTTGGCACCTAAC
>DGFM01000016.1:11981-13173 GCA_002391675.1 Cloacimonetes bacterium UBA3900
GGTGGCTACAACTTCACAAAAGACATCATGCGCAAACGCTCGATGGAATGGGAAGAAGCAGAAAACCACAAGCTGGAATTCGGCCTTTTGGACGACCCCAGCGCCTCTGAAGTTCGCACCCTGAGCATGCTGGATATCACCGAGAAGCCCACTGAAGAGGCAATCGTAGACGAGATACGCCGTTCACTGCGTTTCTACGTCAAAGAAGCCGGTAACAGTGATTTTCGCAAAGTCTACTTGATGGGCGGAACTGCCAAGTTGAAAGGTTTGCCCGAGTTTATCGAGGAGAAAGTGAACCTTCCCACCGAGATATTCTTGCCTTTCATCAATGTAGAGATGCCCGAAAAGTTTATCGATAAAAAAGACCCTCAATTGGCTCTGGCAGTTGGCCTGGCCATGCGGGCGGAATAGGAATATGTTATGAATCAATTTTATTTCAAAATCAATCTCAACAAATACGGCGACCTGAAGCTGCAAGCTGAGCGTGAAAACAAACAGTTTATCCAGGCGGTCATTGTATTTGGTATTGGAATTGTGATCCTTTTGGCCGCCCACTTTTATATCAGCAGCCAGCTGAACAAAAAGGTAGCCAACAGGCAGAAGTTCCTGAAAGAGACGCAAGCTCAGATTGATCAGTATAGAATCAGCGGAGAATATCTTTCCAGCCAAGACTTGGATCGCCTGGCAAGAACCTTCAACGACCGCATCTTCTGGGCAAACAAGCTGGTGGCTCTTTCTCAGGAAATAGACCACAAGTTAGCAGTGCGCAAGTTTACCTTTGCCAACGGTGTGCTTACCCTCAATGGAATCACACCCGTGGACAACAACATTCGGGAGATAGACCTGATCAACGAGTTTATCCTGCGGTTGAAATCCAACCCGGAGATCAGCAACGATTTCCCCTATATCAAATCTGGTGCCATCAACAAGCAGGTAGTTAAGGACACCGCAATCTTGGAATTTGTGATCGAGTGCTACAGCAAAGAGCCCACAAGAGTTCCCGGAGGTGAAATACAATGAGAGAAAAGTACCTCGTATTCATCTTGCTGATGATCCTGGTCACCGTACTGATCTTTACCGCCAGTGCCAACAACCTCAACAACGGCCTGAAGAAGGTGAAAGATTATGACAACCAGATCAAGACTGCCCAGGAAAGGCTGAATAGCGCCCGCATCATGGATGAGAAGCTGTC
>DGFM01000016.1:13428-13824 GCA_002391675.1 Cloacimonetes bacterium UBA3900
CAGATGGGACAATTCCTTTCAGACCTGGAAGCACTCGACAATATCATCAAAATTCACTACATAGACGTCACACCTTCTGCTGAAGGCGATAAGAAGACGGAAGACTATGCGGTGTCTAAATATAAAATATTGATCGAACTTTCCATATTCAAAGTGAAGAAGGAGGCTTAAATGCAACTGAGATATCTAAAAGACTTGGCCATCACTTTGATCGTGATCATCTTCCTGGTGTTGGGAGTTCGTCTTTATACAAACTACTATAAGATGAAGAGCGTCCCAGAGCAATCCATTCACTCCAAGGAATCCGTTTCAGATTCCCTGCTCATAAAGATCAAAGCCATCGAAAACTCCATTCAAGACCGTAAGGAGTTTGTGTTTAGTATTACCCGCGACCCG
>DGFM01000016.1:14055-15961 GCA_002391675.1 Cloacimonetes bacterium UBA3900
TGGATCAAGTATTATTTTGGTGGCAATACAGTGACTACCTACCTGGCACCGAGACCACCCATGCCAGACTTTGATAAAATGGAAGCCAGTACTGGCACCACAGGAAATTGGTAAATAAATATAAATGTAAATAATGGGAGAACCTAAATGACACTTAGCCCAAACTCAAAATCATTTTTGCGGATCATCCTCTTGTTGGCCATGGCATGGCTGGCTGTTGGACTGATGGCGCAATCCAGCAAACTTACTACTAAAGTTAGCTACAATGCTGATGATGCGACTCTATCCTCGGTATTGAATGCCTTGTCACGCCAAAGTGGCTGCAACATCGTTCTTGCTGCTGATACCAGCACAGGCGACAGGGAAGAACGTAGAGTGACCCTGAACATCAAAGACGTGCCCATCGAAACGGCAGTGTCCTTGGTGGCCAGAGTTGCCGGGCTTGCCTACAGAGTTGAGGGTGAAAACACCTTCGTCGTGGGTACCAAGCAAAACATTTCAGAAGAATCAGGAGAACGCAGCAAGATCATCTATCTCAAGAATCTTGACGCTGAGAAAGTGGCCAAATCCCTGGAAGATACCGCCGGCAAGGTGGTGCCCCTGGAAGGCCAAAACGCAGTGATGGTCTATGCAAACCCCGAAACCTTCAAGAATATCGAAGAATTGGTCACCAGCATCGACGTGGATCAAAAGCAGATCGAGATCAGAGTGCGCCTCATCGAAGTGCATCTCAATCATGCCAGAAAGATGGGCATAGATTGGAGCCGCCTCAACCATCTCACCACCATCCTGGCTGAAGACCCCGTAAATGCCAGAGGTACAGGACTACCCTTCAACTACTCAGATGTTGATGGATACCTGCCTCACGGAGACCCCACAAACTTTGCACAACTGCCCAGTGAACAACACTTCCAGCGCATCAATGGGCTCAAAGACATTGGCCACTTCAGCCGTCAACTCACTGCGTTTGACATCACTGTAGACTGGCTTTTGGAAAACAACGCAGCCCAATTGCTCACAGACACACGCGTCACAACCATGAACGGCTCCGAAGCCACTATCCATATGGGTGAAGTGGTGCCCTTCGTGGTAACAGACAACGACAAGCAGGTTCAGGTCGAGCGCGAAGAGGTGGGTATCATCCTCACCGTCACTCCTACTGTCAATTCAGAAGGAATGATCACCGCTTCCATCGCTCCTGAAGTGAGCTCTGTGACAGACCTCGTGGGTGGATATGTGCCCCGCACCAAAGTGCGCAAAGTAACCTCCACCGTGACAGTTCCCAACGAACAAAAGATCGTAATTGGCGGTCTGCTCAACAGCAGCATCACCAAGAAAACCAATAAAGTTCCTTTCCTTGGCGACCTTCCCTTCGTTGGAAAGCTTTTCCAACACCAATATGAAGTGGTGGAAAACACAGACCTCATCATGGAGATCACTCCCCGTTTGGTTTCGGTCTTTGAGACAGCTCCCGAAGCCAAGGTGGATGAAAGACTTACACGTCAGCTGATCGAATATGAAGAGGAAGAAGTAGAAGGCGAGGAAATCGAAGAAGGGGGAGAATAATGAGATTTAAATCCAGACCCTTAATGCTGTCAATCATGGTGCTGATGCTCGTGATTCTGGCCACGTCTTGCGATAGGCGCAACATCCCTGTGGCTGTGGATCATGACCTCTCAGCGCAGCGTTTTATCACCTCTATTGAGGCTACACCGGATACCATTTATGCCGACCGCAATATCACCACTTCCGAAATTCGCGTGCAGGTGAAAGACGGTGAAGGCTTTGGTGTCCCAAGCCAAATAGTGAGCTTCAAGACCGATATCGGCAGAGTGCTCGCCAACGTGCCTACAGATAGCACAGGCGTCGCTGTCACCACCTTCTGGGATGATGGAGACGTAGGCGA
>DGFM01000037.1:0-477 GCA_002391675.1 Cloacimonetes bacterium UBA3900
GGTTTAGCTGTGAAGCATTATCCGTGTCCATCAGTGGAAAAACAAGCCAGCGGTAGCTGGCCCTATAATTCGTGTTAATTCGTGTAATTCGTGGGAAAACAGCCCCAAAACCATGCGCATCCCCACCGCAACTATCCGTATCCCAATCACTTGCGCAGCACTAACAACTAACAACTGGCAACTGACAACTGCGACGAAGTCGCCCCGTTCGTGTAATTCGTGGGAAAACAGCCCCAAAACCATGCGCATCCCCACCGCAACTATCCGTATCCCAATCACTTGCGCAGCCGCTCACAACTAACAACTGGCAACTGACAACTGCGACGAAGTCGCCCCATTCGTGTTCATCCGTGGAAAAATTACTTGCGGAAAACCAACACTCGCCTCAACCTTTGACTTTTGCCCCGGCTTTCCCCACCTTGGGATTTCCTTGCCTCTCACTTGCGTAACTCTCGGGTTTTCTTTGGGTTACTTGTG
>DGFM01000037.1:635-16093 GCA_002391675.1 Cloacimonetes bacterium UBA3900
GCATGAAATCGACGTTTTAGAGGGCGGATTTGTTTGCAGAAACCAAGGGCGGAAGTCAAATTTTTCAAAAAGGGCTGCTGCGCCCGTACAAGCGCCATACCCAAGCACAGCTTTCCTTTATATTCCTATTGCTCAAACATTTGTCTTGACAAATATCTTATGTCTATTAACATATCACCCGGAGCTGTTTTTGATCATGCTCAGCCCTTGCGGATGCACAGTAGCACCGTTTTCACCGTAACAAGGTATTCTTGCAGCACAGGTAGACACCATGTATTTTAGGACAATAGGCCTGCCGGCGATGTTTAAGAGTAGGGTTTCCCACCTCTTTGGCGAAGCTTTACTCTCCTGTTTGCACTGCTGCTGCATTACAGATCCACAACCTCATTATCCTCACCCCTCGCGAGAGGATCAAGGCTTTGCCAGGATGAATACACTCGCTTCCCAGATAATCGTCGCACATTATAAGAGTATCGGTGTGTTCATCAGCCGGAGCCGGATTTCCTGCACGCAAGGAATTTACCCCTCAAACGTCGAAACCAAACAGGACTTTGCCCATAGAAGCATCCCCTTGAAATCTTAGCATGGGCGGAGGCCACCAAACCTTCAACCAAATAAGTACTATCACTTTAAGGAGATAGACATCATGAAAAAACGTTTATTATTCGTCCTGCTGCCGGCTCTGATGCTGAGCATCTTCAGCCTGAGCCATGCAACCGTCGTGCAAGTGGGTGAGGGAACAGGGACTACCTCCTATATGCCGTTTAATGGAGGTTATGACTACAATTACAGTCAGCAGATCTACACCCATGCGCAGATTGGCCACTTTGGACCGATCTCCAAAATCCGTTTCTTTTATTCGTCTGGCAGTATTGCCAACAACAAAGACTGGACCATCTACATGGGACACACCACCAAAAATGTTTTTGCCAGCAACACAGACTGGGAACCTTTAGCAAACCTGACTCAGGTATTTGCCGGTGATGTATCCTCCCTGCTGCCCGCGCCCAACAACTGGATGGAGATCACCCTGGATACTCCCTTTTTCTACAACAGCACAAATGAGAACCTGCTCGTAGCGGTGCATGAGTATACCCCGGACAGAGCAGTTATGAACTGGGGATCTTTCTCCAACGGCCATGGAGTCAATAGGGGAATTCAGTACTATAGCTACACCGAAAATCCCGACCCCAACAGCCCTCCTGAGGCGTCCGGAAGAACAACCACTAATTGCCGTATCCAGCTCGTGTTCTCCAGCACCCAGGCTCCCCCTGCGCCCAGCTTGTGGAGTCCTATCGACAATTGCAACTTGGTTGCCGGAGAAAGTCTCCTCTGGAAGCCCACTGCGAGCGTAGCCGAAACCAGAGCCTACGACCTGTATCTGGGCACAACTGCCAATCCGCCTTTGTTCGTCAGCAATCTGACCACACCCACTTATCAGCCCACCCTGCAACCCAACAGAACTTACTATTGGAGGGTGGTAGCCAAAAACGAAATCGGCAACTCGCCCCCCAGCGAATTGAGGTCATTCCGCTATCTTGGCCCGGTCCCAGAGGAAAGCGGGCAGGTGGGTGAAGGAACCACTACTACCTACTATATGCCGTTTAATGGAGGCTATGACTACAATTACAGTCAGCAGATCTACACCCATGCGCAGATCAAGCGTTTTGGGCAAATCACCAAGCTTCGCTTCTATTATGTGTCTGCCGGTGATATTGGCTACAATAAGAATTTGACTATCTACCTGGGACACACCACCAAGAATATCTTTACCAGCAATACAGACTGGGAAGATATGGAAAACCTGACGCAGGTGTTTGCCGGTGATGTATCCTCGCTGCTGCCCGCGCCCGGTAACTGGATGGAGATACCTCTGGATATTCCCTATTTCTACAACAACACAAATGAGAACCTGCTCGTAGCGATTCATGAGTACGCCCTCGGTAAGTCGCCGATGAACTGGGGGTCTTTCTCCAACGGCTATGGAGTGGATAGAGGCATTCAGTACTATAGCTACACTATCAATCCTGACCCCAACAACCCTCCTACGGCGTCCAGCAGAACAACCAACATTAACCGCATCCAGCTTGTGTTTTCCAGCACGCAGACCCCATCTGCGCCCACCCTGTGGAACCCTTTCAACAATGGTGTTTTAGCTGCCGGAGACAGGCTCTATTGGAAGCCCACTGTGAGTGTTTCAGCACCCACCAACTACGATCTGTATCTGGGCACAACCGCCAATCCGCCCTTGTTTGCCGGCAATCTCACCACAACCTCTTATCAGCCTACCCTGCAACCAAACACAACCTACTATTGGAAAGTGGTTGCCAAAAACGGCACCGGCAGCTCACCTGCCAGCGAAGTGAGGTCATTCCGCTATCTTGCCCCGGTCCCAGAGGAAACCGTACAGATAGGTGGCGGAACTACTACTACCTCCTATTTACCGTATAACGGAAGCTATGACTACAATTACAGTCAGCAGATCTACACCCATGCGCAGATTATGCGTTTTGGCCAAATCACCAAGCTCCGCTTCTACTATGCGTCTGCCGGTGATATTGGCTATGGCAAAAATTGGACTATCTGGCTGGGACACACCGGGAAAAATGTGTTTGACGACGACACAGACTGGGAAGATATGGCAAACCTGACTCAGGTATTTGCCGGTGATGTATCCTCGCTGCTGCCCGAACCCGGTAACTGGATGGAAATACCTCTGGACACTCCCTTTTTCTACAACAACAGCGATAATCTGCTGGTTGCGATTCATGAGTACGCACTCGGTACGTCGGCGATGAACTGGGGATCTTTCTCCAACGGCCATGGAGTGGATAGAGGCATTCAGTACTATAGCTACACCACCAATCCCGACCCCAACAACCCTCCTACGGCGTCCAGCAGAACAACCAACATTAACCGCATCCAGCTTGTGTTCTCCAGCACCCAGGCTCCGCCTGCTCCCAGCTTGTGGAGTCCCGTCAACAACGGTAATTTGGTTGCGGGAGACAGGCTCTATTGGAGGCCCACCGCGAGCGTTTCAGCACCCACAAACTACGACCTGTATCTGGGCACAACCGCCAATCCGCCTTTGTATGCCAGCAATATCACCCAAACCTCCTATCTGCCCACCCTGCTGCCAAACACCACTTACTATTGGAAAGTGGTAGCCAAAAACGGCACCGGCAGCTCACCCGCCAGCGAAGTGTGGTCTTTCCGCTCTCTGGATTCAAGCCACGCAGTCACAGCACAGATAGGTGATGGAACTGCTGCTACCTCCTATTTACCGTATTACGGAAGCTATGACTACAATTACAGTCAGCAGATCTACACCCATGCACAGATCAGAAATTCCGGCCAGATCACCAAGCTCCGTTTCTATTATGCCTCCGGTGACATTGGCTATGGCAAAAACTGGACTATCTGGCTGGGACACACCAGCAAAAAGGTGTTTGACGGCAACACAGACTGGGAAGATGTGGCAAATCTGACACAGGTATTTGTAGGTGATATATCCTCGCTGCTGCCTGAGCAAAACAACTGGATGGAGATACCTCTGGACACTCCCTTCTTCTACAACAACAGCGAGAATCTGCTGGTTGCGATTCATGAGTACGCCCTCGGTAAATCAGCTACGAACTGGGGATGTTTCTCCAACGGCTATGGAGTGGATAGAGGCATTCAGTACTATAGCTACACCACCAATCCCGACCCCAACAACCCTCCTACGGCGACCAGCAGAACAACCAACATTAACCGCATCCAGCTTGTTTTCTCAAACAACCTGGTTCCCCCTGCACCCAGCTTGTGGAGCCCTGCAAACGGTGGTTACTACGTGGAGGGAGACAGGCTCTATTGGGCACCTGTCGCGGATGTTTCCGGATCCACAAACTACGACCTGTATCTGGGCACAACCGCCAATCCGCCTTTGATCGCCGGCAATCTGAGCTCTACCTTCTATCTGCCCACCCTGCAACCCAATACAATCTACTATTGGAAAGTGGTGGCCAAAAACGAAAGATACAGCTCAGCTCCCAGCGAAGTGTGGTCTTTCCGCACCCTGGATTCGGTGCAGGCAGCCACCGTGCAAGTGGGTGAGGAAACCGCCACAACCTCCTATTTGCCATTTAATGGAAGCTACGACTACAATTACAGCCAGCAGATCTACACCCAGGCACAGATTGACCATTCTGCCCTGATCACCAAGATCCGCCTCTATTACGTGTCCGGTGATATTGCCAATGGCAAAAAATGGACAATCTATATGGGACACACCTCAAAAACGGTATTTGGCAACAACGCAGACTGGGAAGATATGGCAAACCTGACACTGGTATTTGATGGTGATGTATCGCTGCTGCTGCCTGAGCCCGATAGCTGGATGGAGATACCTCTGCAAACTCCCTTCTTCTACAACAATAGCGGGAATCTGCTCATTGCGATTCATGAGTCTACTCTCTGTGGTAAATCAGTTGTGAACTGGGGGTCTTTATACAACGGCTATGGAGTCAATAGGGGCATCCAGTACTATAGCTACACCATCAATCCCGACCCCTGCAGCCCCCCTGCGGCGTCCGGAAGAGCAGACAGAATTAACAAGATCCAGATTGGGTTTGTTACACCGCCTCCCCCTCCACCCGTGGTGGAAGTGACCATCTCCGGTGCAAATGCCGTATTGACCTGGGAACAAATTCCCGAAGCCAGCAGCTATAAGGTCTATGCCTCAGAAGACCCCTATGACTTTGGCCCTGATCCCATAGCAACGGTCAATACCAATAGCTATACCCTGCCTCTGACGGCAGCTAAACGCTTCTTTAAGGTTACCGCTGTGGCGGAACCATGATCTTGGTGTGAGTCATGCAACCTTTCAAAACCTAAAAACTAAAACTAATGGAGATAGATACAATGAAAAGATATCTATTACTTATCTTGCCTGCTCTGATGCTGAGCGTTGTCAGCTTAGGCTTTGCGGGCACTATACAGATAGGCAATGCAACTCAAGCCATCAGCCAACTTCCAATTAATGGAAATAGCAACTATAATTACAGTCAGCAAATCTACACCCAAGCCGAGATCAACTTTGCCGGAACCTTTACCAAAATCTGTTTCTATTACGTTTCCGGCAATATCTCCGCCGGTAAAGATTGGGTTGTCTACATGGGACACACGACCAAAACGGAGTTTAGCAGCGGTGCAGATTGGGAGCCCGTTGCAAATCTGACTCAGGTCTTTGCCGGAGACGTCTCTACCCTGGTACCCGCCGGTGGTGGCTGGATGGAGATCACGCTGGAAACCCCCTTTGTTTACAACAACGTCGACAATCTGATCATCGCCGTTGATGAGAACACCTATGGTACTTCAACTATACGCTGGGGAGGAGCCAACAGCGGATCATATACCAGTATACTGTTCAGTGGCATTAGTACAAATCCTGATCCCAACAATCCTCCTGTGGCATACACGTTGACTAATCGTAACGACATACGGCTTGTCTTCCCCAACGACGCAGTACCCAAGGCACCTCAGCTCATTACACCCCAAAATGGTGGCTACGCATTTGAAGGTAATTATTTGAGATGGATTGTACCCCATGGAAGTACAGATGTCACCGGTTTTGATGTCTATCTTGATGGGAACCTGGTGAGTTACAACCAAACGACAACCTATTATATCCTTCCCGCCGACCTGAGCCTGGGCACACACAGTTGGTATGTGGTAGCCCGCAATAATATCGGTGACTCTGCCCCATCCGAGGTTTGGACCTTTGAATTTGTCGATCCGGTTATCATCGGCGACGGAATTCGTGACCAGCAATATCCATTTCATGCTGCTTACGGCTACGGACGCTCCCTGGGACTTTACACCGCCGCCCAAATCGGACAGTCGGGAGTGATCAACAGCTTGGGCTGGAGAGTCGGATACAGCAGCGCTGCCCCTATCCCTTACAAGATCTACATCAAGCCCACCACCGACATACAACTTACTCCCATGACCTGGGCTGATTTCATCTCCGGTGCAACTTTGGTGGATGAGGGAAGCCACACCTTCAGCAGCGCCGGATGGCACAATATCAAGCTGGATGCACCCTTTATTTATACCGGTGGCAACCTGCTCATAGGCGTGGAATCCAACTATGGTGGTGAAGGGTCCGGAATCTTGGACAGTCCTTATTTCCGTTACACTACTACTATTGCAAGTTCACATCAATTTTGGACTCAGAATAATAGCGAGCCCTCAGGCAACGGAACCACAAATACTTCTCTGCCAAACTTGGCTATGGTAATCTCAGCATTTCCTGAATACCCTGATCCCATGCTCTACCCCACAGAATGGGATTATGGGCTCCTTGAGGTCAATACCACCAGCAGCAAAACTTTCACCTTTTCCAATGCTGGAAGTGGAGTTCTAACCGTCACAGGTATCAACACCATGCTTCCTGGCTTTTTCGCCATCACGGATGCTCCCACTTTCCCTGTAACTTTAGCTACGGGACAAGCTTTTCCTTTCACCATCCAATATACCCCCACGGCTGCCGGTAACCATGCGGCTACCTTCAATATCACCCACTCACAAGGCGCCACGGCGCTAACTGTGAGCGGTGAATGTTATGATAACAGAATCAGCAACTTCCCCCACCTGCAAAACTTTGACGAAACCTGGAGCGGGTCTCCGGCGGCACCCCTGTACTGGACGGTGATCAATGCCAATAACGACAGTTATACTTGGTGCCAATCAAACTCCTTCATTGCACCCACTCACTCGGCTCCTTATGCTGCCTACGGAGCGGGAAACACCAATGACTGGCTGATCACACCACCCATCAACCTTGGCGGCGTAGATGTGAGAGCAAAATGGTGGGATAGAGTAGCATATTCCGACATGCCCAGCTCCTACAAAATCCTGGTCTCTACCACTACACCGGATATCGCTTCCTTCACTGTCGAATTGGCCGACATCTTCTGCACCAATGAAAATTGGACAGAGCACAAGCTCAACTTGGATGCATATTCCGGACAGACCATCTATCTTGCCTTCTATCAATACCACTCTCAAGCCCTTGCCTATGGTTTGGGCATAGATGATTTCCTCCTCGAAGAGATACCCACCACACCTGTCTTCACTTACACTCCCACCACCTTGGACTTTGGCCCTATTCGTGAAAATAACATCACGGCATATCAGGATGTGACCGTGGCTAATGACGGTAGAGGCATTCTGAACCTGACTGTGGCAAACGTCAGCATCATAGGACCTGATGCGACGATGTTTGAGTTTGATCCTGTCAACCTGCCATTTGCACTCGCTGCAGATCAAAGCGGCATCATCCCGGTACGCTACAATCCTACTGCAATAGGCGAACACAGCGCCATCTTGCGCATGGTTTACGGCGGAGCCAACTATGATGTGGCCCTGAATGGAACTGCAGTGGGTGAATTTGCATTCATTGAGAGCTTTGAAGATGAAGAATTCCCACCTCCCGGTTGGAGAGTCGCTCATGAAGACATAAACTCGTGGCGCTGGGACAGGTTGACCGATTCTCCACGCACAGGTGAGGCTTACGCTAATGTCATTCTTGATCCTTGGGATGAAATTCGTGATGCTTGGCTGATCACCCCCAGACTCGCCCCAAGTGTTGAAAACCATATCTTTGGTTTCTACGCATTCAGCGGTGTCTTTCACAGTGGAGGTGGGGACTCCAGATTCAACGTCGTGCTTTCTACCACAAGCCCTGACGTCGCCTCCTTTACTCACACCCTGGCTACAAATGTGCAGACCGGTAGTCCAGGAAACTATATGCGTCATACCTATGATCTGTCGGATTACATCGGTCAGAACATTTATATAGGCGTTTATACAGTTTCCGAAGGCTGGGTGTCTCTGTCCTTCGATGATTTCTATGGCCCACCCATCGTACCGGAAGGACTCCCCGGACCCGTGGTGGAAGTGACCATCTCCGGTGCAAATGCCGTATTGACCTGGGAACAAATTCCCGAAGCCAGCAGCTATAAGGTCTATGCCTCAGAAGACCCCTACAACTTTGGCCCCGATCCCATAGCAACGGTCAATACCAATAGCTATACCCTGCCTCTGACGGCAGCTAAACGCTTCTTTAAGGTTACCGCTGTTGCAGAACCATGATCTTGGTGGGATTATAACACACTCTCTCCTTACATAAGAAAAGCCCGCATATCCATCCCCGGATGTGCGGGTTTTTTAGTACGGGCGCTGGTACGGGCGCTGGTACGGGCGCTTGCTAAAGCGCCGATGTTATGAGCCGCTTCGCAAGCTTGTACGAGCGGTCGCCGAACCGCCGCTGTTTTGAGTCGCTTCGCGAGCTTCAGGAGTGTGTTTACAAGCGGCTTCGCCACTTTAAGTATCAAGCTGCGCTTGATTGCGGCGCTACAGCGAGCTCCGGCTACCAGGCGAGCTGCGCTCGCCCCATCCCCACCACAACTAACCGTATTCCAATCACTTGCGCAGCACCAATAACTAACAGCTGGCAACTGACAACTGCGGCGTAGCCGCCACGGCGAGCGCCCTTACATCATTTCCCTTTCTTCACCACCCTGAAGCCCAGATATGGGCTCTTGGTAAACTGCTTTACGTGGCTGCGCTTCGTCACCCGCATCTCGTTGGGTTCGTGGCTGAAGGAACCGCCGCGGATCACTCTGTCACTGCCTGTGGAGGGCCCATAGAGCGGATTTGCCGCGCTGGTGTAGGGCGCATACCAGTTCCACACCCATTCATAGGCGTTGCCGCTCATGTCGTAGAGTCCCAGGGCGTTGGGCTTTTTCCTGCCCACGGGGTGCAGTTCGGAGTCGCTATTTTGCAGATACCATCCTATCTGGCTGGGGTCGTCGGAGCCGCTGTAGGTGTAGGGTGGCTCCTTTTGGCCTTCTTTGGCGGCGTATTCCCATTCCGCTTCGGTGGGCAGGCGGTAGCCGCTGGCATTGAAGTCGCAGGTATAGCCATTGAAGAAGTCGTAGCAGGGCTCCAGTTTATCCAGATAGCTCTTTTCGTTGCAATACTCCAAAACTTCCAAAAAGCTGACGTTGGTGACGGGCTGGTGTTTTTCGCTAAGGCTATAAAAGTGTTGAGGATAGACCATGGCCCACTCTTCGTTTGTGATCTCGTAAGACGACATCCAGAAGCTGGGCACCTTGAGTTTTAGGGGCGGAAATTCGTCGGATGCCGCTTCGGGAGCCATACTGCCGATGTAGGTGGAATCGCCTTTCACATAGACCATCTTGATGGCGCGGTTGGGCACGGGATCCAGGGTGAGATCATCGTCGTCTTCCTGTTGGCTGCTTACCTTGGCGTCGAAAGCGGGTTTCTCTTTGAATACGGTGTATTTGAGCACGGCAAAAACCACGATGAGGAGGGTGGCCACAGCCATGATGGTGCCCCAGCGCTTGATTTGGGGGTCTATGCCTTCTGATTTTGGCACGGTGTAGACCACCTTCTTGGGAGGCGGTGTGATGGCGCTGGGCTTGGGCGGTGGGACGTTTTCCAGCTTGGGAATATCCGGCTTGGGGATGTCTGCTTCCGGCTTTTGGGGCTCAGGAACCTCCACCCGGGGCGGAGGAGCAATCTTCGCCGGCTCTTCCACCTTTGGAATTTCCGCCACGGGAGGTTCCTCGGCTGCGGGTTCCTCGATCTTGACAGGCTCTTCCACCTTTGAAATTTCCACCACAGGCGGGGTCTCGACCTCGGGAACCACCTCGATTTTGAGCGGTTCCTCCACCAGCGGCGGCGCTTCCACGGCGGGAGCTTCCTGAGGCGGGATTTCCCTTTGCGGGCGCTCAAAAGGCGGCCTTACTTCCTGCAGCAGAATGGCTTGCCTCAGCTCTTCCATGCAGGAGTAGCGGTCTTTCGGGTTTAGGCTCAAGCATCTGTTGATGATGCCGAAGAGCCATTCAGGCACGTTTATCCCCAGGAATTCGGGATTGATCACCGGCTTTTCAAAGCTGCTTTCTTTTTGTTTTTTCACGCCCAGGTCTTTGTTGATGGTCCAGGGCAGCCTGCCGCAGAGCATCAGATAGCCCAGTGTGGCCAGGGAATAGACGTCGGATCTGGCATCCGGCTTGCCACCGCGGTAGACTTCGGGAGCCAAAAAGAGGATGGGATGCATACCGTTTTGGTGGGGGTCCTCATCCATCCAGCTCTGGTGCGCCTTTCCGAAGCCGTAGAGGCAGGGTTCGCCTTCTTCGTCCACTATGATGTTATCGGGGTTGAGCAACCCGTGGTAGATGCCCTGGGAATGTGCGTGCGCCAGGGCGTCCACGATCATATCCAGCCACTTGATCACCTGCTGGGCGGAAAAACTGAGCTTGCCCCAATCCAAATACTCGCTCAGCAGCTTACCTTCTATGTATTCATAGACCACATAAAGGTTTGCGTCTTCCTCAAACATATTCACCGCTTTGCGGATGCGCGGGTGCTTGAGCTTGAAATTGACCTCTGCTTCATCCCTCAAACGCTGCTTGAGCAGAGGATCGGCCTGCCATCTGGGGTCTATGGTTTTGATGACCAACAGCTCTTTGGTCTGCCTGCTTTTCACCAGGTAGACGATGTGCACGCTGCTGCGGTGCAGGGTGCTGAGGATGGTGTATAAAGAGCTGGGGCTGTTGCTCATAGGGGTTTATGCCTGATGCACCAGGCGGCCTTTGGCAAACACTTTGCAGATGTGCGAAGAGCCGAAGTGATAGGGGATAAAGTCCAGGCTGGGCATATCCCAGATGAGGAGATCGGCGTCTTTGCCGGCTTCCAGCGAACCTTTGCTCTCTGCCATGCCGATGCTGTGAGCGGCGTTGATGGTGGCAGCAGCGAGCGCTTCGACGGGAGTGAAGCCCATCTGGAGGCAGGCCAGGGTCATTACCATGGGCATGGAATCGCAATTGCAGCTGCCGGGATTGTAATCCGTGGCAATGGCTACGATGAGCCCGGAATCTATCATAAACCTGCCCTTGGCATAGCTCTTGCTGCGCAGTGAGAAAAGGGTGGCCGGCAAGAGGACGGCAGTTACGCCCGCATCCCGCATGGCCAAGAGACCCGCTTCACTGGCGGCACCCAGGTGGTCTGCAGAGGTACATTTCAGTTCGGCAGCCAGTTCCGCACCGCCTATGGGCTCGATCTCATCGGCGTGCATCTTCAGCTCCATACCGTGCTCACGTGCGCATTGCAGCACGCGGCGGCTCTCGTCTATGCTGAAGACGTGCGCCTCGGTGAAGATATCGCAATAGCGGGCAATGCCTTGCTTGGCAACCTTGGGGATCATGTCTTGGGTGAGAATCTCGATATAGGCTTCGTGGTCGTTTTTATACTCCACGGGATACTCGTGCGCACCCATGAAGGTGGGCACGATGTCGATGGGCAAATCCTCGTCCAGAGCCCGGATCACGCGCAGCTGCTTGAGCTCGGAAGCGGTATCGAGGCCATAGCCGCTCTTGGCCTCCAGGGTGGTGGTGCCCAGGGCGATCATCTTCTTGATGCGCTTTTTGGCCAGGTTGAAGAGCAGCTCCTCATCGGCATTCTTGGTGCTTTCTATGGTGGAGCTGATGCCGCCGCCCGCTTTGGAGATTTCCACATAAGTGGCTCCCGCTAAGCGCATGGCAAATTCGGCCTCACGCGTGTGGACAAATACGGGGTGGGTGTGGGGATCCACAAAACCGGGCGTAACGATGCCGCCTTCAGCATCTACAAGCAATCCGCCTTCATGGTTGGCCATAATTTCAGACGTCTTGTCTATAGCCACGATCTTACCGTCTTTAACGGCGATGGCGGCGTCTTTGATGATGCCCGCATCGTTCATGTCTTTGCCCGTTTTGGGCTTGCCGCCGCTGGCCATGGTGGCCACTTGGGCGCAATTGTGTATAATTAGGTCTACTTTCATCTTTTATTCCTTGTATTCATGTGGGCAAAACCGCTTCCAATGCTGCTTTGCCCCAAATTGCATTGTTTATCACAGCCAAGAAAAACGGGCTTACTTTCCCAGCAAACCCGATAATATGAGTTTGAAATTGTGAAATACACTGCTAAAATGGCTTACTCGTCGTCAGTATCTCCCATAAACAGCTGTTCTTCAAACAGGTTGGCAACTTCGTCGAAGAGATCGTCGTCTTCGATCACGTTGAGCTCAACGGTCTCATCTTGCACTTCCATCTGCAGGATGTCATATTCGTTTGAGCCAACTTCCGCCAAAGCAATGTATTGCTTGCCTTCATGCTCGATTACTCCCAGCATATAGAAGTCCTGCTGGCTACCATCTTCCATATCCAGGGAGATGATATTGTCATCGGCAAAATCTTGTCCGCAATCGCAGTCTTCTCCGCAATCGGGGCAGGGGGTCAGTTTGTCGTCTTTGTCTGAAAACATTGTGTTACTCCTTAGCATTTTAGGCCATTATTTGTGGAGTGCTTCTTTTGGCAAGTGAAAAATCACGCCTTGGGTCAAAGTGGCTCACAGTGCGCTTGTTGGTTGGAGACTTTGGCTGCGCGTCCGAGCGTGCCCACTCCAAAACCTGTCACATCAGTGAAACGGGATCCACATCCACCTGCCAGCGCAGTGAAGACTTTGGTTTGAAGCGCTTCTTGATGGTGTCGATGGCGTTTAGCAGGATAGTGTGACTCTGCGCCTTGAAGATGAGGTGATAGCGGTGCTGTCCTGCTATTTTGGGTAGCGGCGCCACCGTGGGGCCGAGTGTCGTCAAGCCCTCCATCCCTGATAGATATTGCCGGCAAACACCGCTCAGGCTCTGCATCGCTCCCCTGAGCGTGGCTTCGTCCTTGTGTGTAAAAAGTATCCTCGCCAGGCGGCAGAAAGGCGGGTAGTTCATCTCTTGCCGGTACTGCATTTCAAAGGCGGCAAAGGCGGGATAATCCTGCTGCGCAGCCTTGGAGATGGCATAGTGATCGGGATTGTAGCTTTGGATGATCACTTTGCCGGGGAGTTCTGCCCTGCCGGAGCGTCCCGAAACCTGCGTGAGCTGCTGGAAGGTGCGTTCTGCGGAGCGGAAATCCGGGATATTGAGGCTGATATCGGCCAGCACCACTCCCACCAAGGTAACGTGTGGGAAGTCCAGGCCTTTAGAGATCATCTGCGTGCCCAAAAGGATGTCTATCTCCCTGCTTTTCATGCCCTGATACATCTGCTTGTGCGCATCTTTGCGCCGCGTGCTGTCCGAATCCAGCCGCAGCAGCCGCGCTTCGGGAAAGAGTATCCTGATCATCTGTTCCAGCTTCTGCGTGCCGGGCGCTCCATAGCTGAAGCTGAAGGAACCGCAGGAGGGACAGGAACGCGGATTGGGCATGGTGTAACCGCAATAGTGACACATCAGCTGCGCCATATCACGGTGGTAGTACATACTGATCTCGCAGTGGGGGCATTTGACGATCCGGCCGCACTTAAGGCATTGGATGAAGGAGGAATAGCCGCGTCTGTTTTGAAAGAGGATCACCTGCTCCTTGCGCCTCAGCGTCTCCTCGATCGCCACCAGCAAGGTCTGCGAAAAGAGCTCCTCATGCCCCTCGGTGCGCAAATCTACCAACTGCACCTCCGGCATACTGATCTCAAAGGGACGGTTTTTCAGCGTTTGGAAAGCGTACTTATTAGTCTGCGCATTGCGCCAGGATTCCAGCGCCGGCGTGGCAGAACCGATGATCACCTGCGCACCCGAG
This sequence comes from Cloacimonetes bacterium UBA3900, assembly GCA_002391675.1. Classification (GTDB taxonomy): domain Bacteria; phylum Cloacimonadota; class Cloacimonadia; order Cloacimonadales; family Cloacimonadaceae; genus UBA3900. The sequence continues at coordinate 14,309 of DGFM01000037.1, forward strand.
ATCTGCGCCCTCACAATCGCCATATCGCGCCCGTGATAGCGGGGCTGACTCTCCTGCTTGTAGCTCTGCTCGTGCTCTTCATCCACGATCACCAGTCCCAGATTGGGCAGGGGAGCAAAGACGGCACTGCGCGCTCCCACCACGATGCGCTTTTCGCCACCGAAGATCAGCTTCCACTGACGCAGGCGCTCCTTGGAACCCAGTTTGCTGTGATTGATGGCCAAAATGGGGCCGAATTCCGCCTCAAAACGCTCCACCATCTGGGGCGTGAGCGCTATCTCCGGGATCAGGAAGAGGATATTCTTGCCTTTCTGCAGATACTCTTGCATCACCTTGAGATACACTTCCGTCTTGCCGCTGCCCGTCACGCCGTAAAGCAGGTTGACGTTGAAGCTGCCCTTCGTCTTGAGGATAGCATCCAAAGCGCTCTGCTGCTCTTCATTCAGCGTGATGTCACGCGGTGCATAAGCAGCAGGCTCATAATGAGGCACAGCGTCTATCCGGCAGGGCTCTATCTTGGCTATCTCCTTGGCTGCCAGGGCCTTGATCACGGAATATGAGAAGTGCTGCGCCAGCTCCGACATCGGCATCCTGCCGCCCGATGCCTTGAGCACCTCCAGCGCCTCGCTCTGCCGCTCGGTAAGCTTGAGTCCGGCATCTGCATCCGCAAGCAGGCTCACGAAGTTTGCATATCTGGGCTTGTCCTTGGCGCCCACGCTGCGCTCCACGTCTATCTCATCCGCCTCCTCCGCCAGCTCTATCAGCTTGTAGAAAGGGCGGTTTGGCAAATCCTCCTTCAACTGCGAAAGCTGATGCCAGAGGCCGTCCTGGAGCAGCTCTGCCAGCTCGGGATCGCTTACCTCGGCGCCCTCACGCTTCCTGATCAGCGCACGGGGATCCGGGATCAAGCTCCCCGGCAGCATACTGAACAGACAAATCCCCATACTGCAGAGGTAATAGCCGGACATCCAAGCCGCCAATTCCATCAATTCCGGAGTGATAACAGGCTCGCTGTCAAGCACTTCCAGGATGTCACGGTAGCGGATGCCCTGGGGCGGATTGGACACCTCCTCGCCGGTGATGCCGATGGTATCCTTGCCATTTAAGCTCACCAGAACGCGGCAACCGGGCTCCAAACGCTGCCGGCTGCGATAGCTAAATTCCTTAGCCAAATTGAGAGGAAAGTGAACGATGTAATACACGAGGCAAGCCTGAGGAGAGGGCGCTATTTTGTCAATACCAAAGTGTATAAGACAGGTTAACGCCTTATCCAACAGCAGGATAGCTGATTTTCGTGCACACTTTTGAAAAGGGACGGAAAGCTGAAGCACTTTTTCCACAGCCTCGGAGACAAAACAGGGTGATTTTAAGGAATCCGGTTCATTTTATCCGCCTAATTTAACAATTCATAAGCGTCTATAGAATCAAGCAGATAGCGAATCAGATTCACGAAAAGTGGATTTATTTCCACAAGCTAAATCAAGAAAACTAAAAATTAGTCTTGACATCAGAACCCTGTTTTATAAGGTGAAGATCATACAGACCCTACATAGAATGCCCTCCGAAGCGTGGAGTCGCCTCTCCGGCGAACTCCACGTTTTTTTATATCTGCCATAAAGGCCGTCCTACCCTATATACGCCTTTGCTGCCGCTTTCCCTCACACTCTTTGCATTCGCTACCGGCGCCGCAGCGGCAATTTCCTCTTGTCTCCCTGCTCTGGCAGCTTATATTTTCTTACATAAGGCCCGTGTCGTTTGAAGGCCTTTTTTGCAAACAATCTAAGT
>DGFM01000037.1:16311-18253 GCA_002391675.1 Cloacimonetes bacterium UBA3900
GTGCTCATGGTTGCGGGCGGAGGCTCCATCCGCAAAAACGGCACTTACGACCAGGTGGTTTCCAGCCTCAAGGACGCCGGCATCGCCTGGGTAGAAGCTTGGGGCGTGCAGCCCAATCCCACCCTGGAAAAGGTGAGAGAGATCATCGCCCTGGCCCGCAAGGAACAGGTAGATTCCGTCTTGGCCGTAGGTGGCGGCAGCGTGATCGACAGCGGCAAAGCGATAGCCGCCGGCTTTTACCTGGACGATATCTGGAAGGCTGTCACCGGCGAGGAAGGCATCACCAAGGCGCTTCCCATCTACACCGTGCTCACGCTTTCAGCCACGGGCAGCGAGATGAACGGCAATGCCGTGATCACCAACAGCGAAACCATGTCCAAACTCGGCTTTGGCTCGCCGCTGCTGTACCCCGTTTTCACCATCATAGACCCCACCGTGCAGGCCAGTTTACCCTTCCGGCAAACCGTTAGCGGCGCCCTGGACGCCACGGCGCACATCCTGGAGTATTACTTTGCCGAGGAAGACGCCATCGCCACCAACGCCATCAACACCGCCCTGCTCAAGACCATCATGGACATGACTGACAGGCTGCAGGAGGATGCTGCCGATATGGTGGCCCGCGCCAATCTCGCCTGGTGTGCCACTTTGGCGCTCAACGGCATCAGCGGCGTTGGACATCAGGGAGGCGACTGGGCTTGCCACACCATCGAGCACGCCTTTTCCGCACTCAAACCTCAGATCGCCCACGGTGAAGGCTTGGGCGTCATCTTCCCCGCCTGGATTGAATATATGAACCAGAAGATGCCCGGACGCTTCTCCGGCTGGGCCAAAGACGTTTGGGGCGAAGATAACGTCAGCCTCGCCCTACACAAGTTCAGGGAGAAGATCAGCGCCTGGGGCGCACCCACCTCTCTGAGGGAACTGGGCCTCCAATCTGAAGACCTGCCCACGCTTCTGGAAATCATCACCTCATCCGGCACTCTGGGCGGCTTCAGCAAGCTGGAAAGAGCGGATATCGAAGCCTTGTTGATGCTGGCTTACTAAGCCTGCAAAGCCTGTCTTAAGCGGCGAAGCGGCTGCACTGAGACAGCCCCCCCGGGGGGATCACTCCGCCTTCAATAATAGGGCAAAACGTGCAGGTGGAAGTGAAACACTATCTGTCCGGCTGCACCGCCGCAATTCATCAGCAGTCTATAGCCTTTGGGCCGGTATTTCTCATCCAGGTGCTTCTTCACTTTCAGCACGATCTCCTGCATCCGGGCCGCATCTTCAGCGTCCAGCTCAAAGTAGTTTTCCCTGTGACGCTTGCTGATGATCAGCGTGTGTCCCTTGCAGCGCGGTTTATGATCCGGTATGGCATAGAAATGCTCATCTTCCACGATGTATTTCTCTGGCTCTATATTGCAAAACACGCAGGATTGTACCTTCTGTGTCATTCTCGTCTCCTTGTTTTATCGCAGGCCGAGGCCCGCAGCGTCTATTCCCGATTCACGGGGCTATCTTGCATAAAGTTCTTGATATAGTCTGTATTATCCGTCTTTCTGGGCTTTGAGCTTCTGTCGCTCTTGTCCTTGTCCCCGGGCTTGGTTTCCTTGTTCAATTCCTTGGTGAGCTCCAGCATCTTGAGCCTGCTGCTATCCGGTAGCGGGATTTCCTCTTCGGGCACCACGGTCTCGGTTTTGAGGCTGTCGCTGCCCGACTTCAGTATGGGCGGAGGTGTGAGCCAGCCGTTGATATAGGCATGATAGACGATCAGGCCCAGGATGATCACAAACACCGCTATCCCCAAGCCCCACAGGAGATTTGTGGAAAGCAGTATCTTCTTATCCTTCTTCTCTTCCTGCGGCAGCTGCAGTTTGTGGCTCACCTCCGGGATCAGGACGTCCAGCTCCTTCCTCACGGCAGCCAGGTCTGCACCCAGATAGCGGGCGTAGTTGTAGAC
>DGFM01000017.1:0-592 GCA_002391675.1 Cloacimonetes bacterium UBA3900
AGATGTGTATAAGAGACAGCACCAGGTCGGCGGATAGATTCAGATTGACAAATTGCTCCGCCGCCAATGTGCTGATTTGTGCGCTGATGGCCTCAAGTTGCTCTTGGCTTATGCCTTTGTTATCAGGTTCATTTGATTTTATCATTTACCTCTCCTTGCAAAATGTGTTACTCGATTCACGAATCCGGCAAAGTGAGGAATCTGTCAAGTTTAAAATTGTTAAATGGTCTTGCGTGGCAAACTTCGCTGTAGCGGAGAGTACCAGGGCAGCAGTTGTAAGTCACTATACTCATGCTATAGAAAATATGTTAGTTACGCATATTTGCGGGCTTTATCGTCAAGGTCTTCATCTGCAAGCTTGATATGATGCGCAGGATAGGCAGGGTCACCACCAATTTGGTTGCTGGTTAGTTTATCTTGGTTGGCGGCAATACACTTCCATTCCTGAAGGGCACTTTTACACACTTTTTTGCTCTCAATTTCTCACCTTTTCTTCTGCATCCCCACCCTGATAAACCGGGGCCTTCTGAAATATTTTACTTGCGAGCCAGTTTTGCGAAAACAAATCCGCCCCCTAAAACGTCGATTTCAT
>DGFM01000017.1:747-22269 GCA_002391675.1 Cloacimonetes bacterium UBA3900
TGGGATCGACAAGTAACCCACGGAAAACCCATGGGTTACGCAAGCGAGAGCCAAGGATTTCCGAGGGAGGGGTAATGCCGGTCAAAAGTCAAATGTTGAGCTGAGTGTCGGTTTTTGGCAAAGAAATAAAGGGCTACTAATTTAGTAGGTGTTCCGATGCTTTTGAAAGCAGTTTTGGTGAAAATCACCACCTGTGTTTCATCTTTATGTTGCCGAGGATAAAGTCTATGGATTCGTTGGAAATGACCAGCGAGGGAGTGACCTTCCCTTCCATATTATAGGCTACGCGCAGTCCCAGGTCGAGGCTACCCATATAGCCCAGGGAGAATTCGCCAAGCAGCTCAATGCCTGTGGCCCAGCGGTCTAAGGTGGGCTGTTTGTCTCCGGTGATAGCACCGTCGAAGAATAAGCCCAGGCAGATGTCATCCAGGAAGATATTGGGATTCCAGATGCCTTCTCTGACGCGGATAATGGGTGCATTAAGGGTGTTTTGGAAGGTTGTGCCTTTGTTGTGTTCCCAGTTTTTGGAGTAGCCGCGGATATTGCCAAAGACTTTATCATCTCTGGCATCTGGATCAAAAGCCATCGCTACTTTTGAGTTTATTTCCATCCTGGAAGTGAGCTTTTGTTTGATGGCCAGATTTGCCTGCCAGCCAAGGCGGTCTCTATCTGAGGGCCAATACTTCGTGGATTCATACATGAGGGCATTGACCACGGAGGCTTTGCCACTGCCCCAACCAAAAGAGGTGCCAAGGTAAGGATACCAGAGTTTGCGCTCGAAGCCATCGGAGGTGGTGAGACCAAGGCCCGTCCAGATATTCTTGATGCCGCGGTTCATGCGTGTGAGCAGCTGTATGCTTTGATCCGCCGAAACGCTGCCTTTGCCCAGGCTGGAATAGCCGATGGTCTGACTGATAGGGCGGAAAAAATCATTTTGCAACTGTGCTTCAAAGCCAAACTTACCTTCCTGCAGGTCGTAGAGCAGGGTGGCTATCCAGAGCGGAAAATCGCCTAATATATCGTTGCCGGCGAGAACCACGCCGAGATATTGGAATTCGCCTTTTTCATCGGGCTCGATGATGGGAAATCTGAGCATCCTGGGCCAGAGCATATGGCCGATATTCGCTGCATAGCCGCCTCGAAAGACGGGATACTTATCCAGGATAAGAAGGTCTTTTCCCGCTTCCAGCTTTTGATATGCAGCTTTGCTTTCCTCGCGGGGCAGGCTGAATGCCACGCTGCTCAAGGGGTCTGAGTAGACGTCTACCCCATCGCCATTGAGCGCCAGGAAATAGTTTGAACCATCGGGAGCGGCACAATAGCAGCCGATATAGTCAAAATCGCCTATCTTGCTCACACGGCCGGTGTTCAGATCGTAGGAATAGCAGCCCTTGTGTGTATCATAGACGGATTCATAGATGATATGGGAGCCGGAAACCTGCACCACATCTTCAGCATAAGGTGTGCTAACCAATAGTTTTAAGGTATAGTCGCCGAGGCTGAGCTCGTAGATATCCGTGTTTTTCAAAAAGCCTTTGGCGCTCAGGATGAGCCTGCCTTCGAGGAAGTGCAGGCTGTTAACCAACAGCTCCATTCTAAATAGGAGGGTCTTCTGTTTGGTGTTGATATCATAGCGGTAAATCAGGCTTTTATCGTGAAATTCGTTATCCTCGCTGAGATAGAGGGTATTGCCATCGGATGATATGCAAAAGCTGCGGATGGGGGCGGTGATCAGCTTTTGGCTCTGGCCGCTATAGAGGTGCTTTTGCCAGATCTCAGTGAGCACACCCAGGCCGTTATATTCATTATTGCCAAAGCCTTTCCTCATTTCCTGGCGGGAATAATAGAGGTTGTGGCCCTGCAGCTTGAAACCGGCAGGGAAATCGGTGTCCTGGCTGACGACAGTCTCCAGACGTGCGCCATAGCCGGGGTTGTGCATCCGCTTCAACGTAAAAGAGCCAAAGCTGCTGAAGGGGCCGGTCTTATCACTTCTGTAGGCAGTAAAATAGAGGGAATTATCGTGCCAGGTGAGATTTGATTTTTCCCAGCCATCGGTGGTGATGGGTTGTGTGGGCAGGGATACGGGCTTGCTGATCTCATGCGCCTGCCAGTCATTCCAGAGTTCGATCAGGCTTTTGCCGAATGCCTCTTTGTAAGCCGCATTCAGAGAGAGGTTTGAGTAGATGGGGTTGAGATAGGAAAAGAGAGTGGAGCCGGTGTAATCGTATAAAATGGGGAATTTGTCTGCGCCATAGGTATCCGCCAAATACTTGTAGAAACTGCCGCCGAAGACGTAGTGATTGGCCAGGGTGTAGTCGCTGCTGTTGTATCCCGCCTTAGTGATGGAGGGCAGCTTTCCTTCCTTGGCCAAAGAAGTGATGATGGCAGGATAGTAGCCACCGTTCATCCTGCCGCTGTATTTATTCATGCCGGATTCGCCGTAGACGGTGATGGCTTCACTCATCCAATTGGGCTGATAAAGGTTGGGATAGAGCATATTGCCAAAGATGCTGCGCAGGATGGCCGGTTCACCGCTGGCTTTAGTGATCTGCGCCATATGTATATATTCATGTACGCCAACCAGCTGCCACCAGTCCTCGCCAACGGATAGCTCGCCTGCGCTGGGTGGATAGGCAAAGACGGCGATCTTGTTGCCCACGGGGTTGGTGTAGCCATTTACGATATTGCCCATATCCTCGATCACAAATGGGATCTGCCCCAATTTATTGCCGGTGAGCTTTTCCACGTAGGGCCGGTGGTATTCCATGGTTTGGAGCAGGTTCAGGGCGGCTGTTTCCCAGCCCTTGCGGTAGAAAATCTTAAAGTAGGGATTGCTGATGCTTTCATAGTTTGCCCAAGCGGGCAGAAGCAGGGGCAGGACGAGGAAAATTAGGGCGAGAAAATGCTTTGCTCTATGCATAAAGTGCTCCTTTAATTAACATCACACAATATCTTGTCATTCCGGATGTTAGTTGGTGTCAAATCAAGCAGGGTTCCCAAAGGAAACTGCTCTGCAGTCATAGCTCTGATATAGTGATCGGATAGGATTTCGCTACCCTCTGCGCCGGAAACTTCCACCACGCCGCGCAGGGTGACCTGATTGTCTAACAGCTTTTGGGTGTAGGCCTTGGTTTTGGCTTGCGAAAGTTGTAAGAGATTGGTAACACGTGCTTTCTTGATGCTCTTGGGTATTTGATCGGGAAGATCATAAGCCTTGGTGTGAGGCCGCTTGGAAAAGGGGAAAACGTGCAGGTAAGCCAGAGGCAGGGAATCTATGAGCGACCGGGTAGCCTGGAAGTCTTCTTCAGTCTCGCCCGGGAAACCAACGATCACGTCCAAGCCTATGGCGGCGTTCGGGATTTGAGCCACCACTTTGTGGATAAGTGAGGAAAAGTTAGCGGATAGATAAGGGCGTCCCATGGCCTTCAGGATAGCATCAGAGCCTGATTGCAGCGGAAAATGAAAGTGCGGCGCCACGACGCTGCTGTCTGCCAGCTCATCTATCAGTTTATCCGTCACATAAAAAGGTTCCAGGGATGAGAGCCTTAAGATATTGAGTCCTTCAATCTGTTTCAGCCTGGCCACCAATTCGGCCAGCCCCTCTTCCCCATCGCGATAGAGTGCAAGGTTTACACCCACCAAAACTATCTCTTGATAGCCGTTTGCCACAAAGCATTTTGCTTGCTCGATCACATCCTGCATTTTGGCGCTTCGGGAAGGGCCGCGGGCGTGCGAGATGGCGCAATAGGCACAAAAGAGGCCGCATCCATCCTGGATCTTCTGGAAGGCACGGCTGTTTTCGGGCATTTGCTCAACCGCATATTTCGGCGGGGGGAAGCTTTGGGCTTGGGATGCGGGTGCAAATTGATGCTCGAGTCCGGATAGATACTCTGGAATCTGGTACTTATGCTGGTTGTCAACGATGAGATCCACCTCGCCCAAGGCTCTGACTTCTTCAGGGTTAAGCTGGGCAAAACAGCCGGTGACCGCCACTTTGACATCGGGGTTGGCTTCCTTTCTTTGGATGACTTTGCGGATGAGGTTGCGGCTTTTAAAATCCGTCCTGCCTGTCACAGTGCAAGTATTCACGATATAGACGTCTGCTTCCTGATCGAAGGGCACATAGCAATAGTCATCGCCAAAAGCAGCCGCAATGCAGGCGGATTCGAAGGTATTGGTTTTGCAACCCAGGGTGGCGATGGCGATGCGCTTTTTCATTGTTTTGCTTTCAGATATTGCAGGATGGCTTCGGCGTAGATTTGGTGTTCGATCTTCAGCACTTTCCCGGCTATTTCTTCGCAACTCTTGCAGTCACTGATGTCCACTTTTCTTTGCAGTACAATGCGGCCGGCATCATAGACGGGGCTCACTTCATGCACGGTGGCGCCACTTTCCTTGTCGCCGGAGGCAAATACGGCTTCATGCACCCTCATGCCATACATCTTGGCTCCACCGTATTTGGGCAGTAAAGAGGGGTGGATATTAAGCACGGGCACTTGAATACGCAAGAGAAAATCAGCCGAGAGCAGCTTGAGAAATCCGGCCAGGGCGATGAGTTCTATCCGTTGCTCTTTGACCAGCCTTATCACTTCAGCCTCATAGGATTGCATATCTTTGGAAGGGACATAGACGAAGGGCAGTTTCAGCTCTTGGCAAAGCTCACGCACGGGTGTCTGCTCCCTGTCGCCGATCACCAAAGCTACGGTGGCGGGAAAGCCCAGGCTTTCAAAGTGCCGGTGTATGGCTCTGAGGTTTGAGCCACGTCCGCGCCCACCCGTAAGAACGGCTATTCTATGGGTTTTAGGTGCAGTTCCTTCCATTGTGCTTCGGGCACCTCAGCCGGAGCTCCACTCATCAAATCTGCAGCCTTGAGAGTTTTTGGGAAAGCGATCACGTCGCGGATAGATTCCGCATTGCTGAGGATCATCACCAGCCTGTCCAAGCCCGGCGCGATGCCTCCGTGCGGTGGCGTTCCATAGCGCAGCGCTTCGAGGAAGAAGCCAAAGCGTTCCTTCAGCTCTTCATCGCTGAAGCCCAGGACCTTGAAGATCTTCTTTTGGATGTCATAACGGTGACATCTGATGCTGCCGGAGGAGAGTTCCATTCCGTTGCAAACCATGTCGTAAAGCTGGCCCTGGATGTCGCCTATTTTATCAGGGTCATCAAGCCATTCAATATGCTCCAGCTTGGGCAGGCTGAACATATGGTGGGCAGGTTCCCACTTCTGCAGCTCTTCGTCATATTGGAAAAGCGGAAAGTCTGTGATCCAGGCCATGGCGTAGGTGTCTTTGGGAATGAGGTTTTGCAGCTCGGCACAGTGATTGCGCACGGCGGCCAAGACCTTGCAGCTCATATCGTAGCTGTCAGCTGCAAAGACGATGAGGTCGCCATCCTGGGCATCCAGCCGTTTGAGCAGGGCTTTTGCTTCCGAGCTCTGGATAAACTTGGAGATACCCGCTTCCAGGTTGCCGCCCTGATACTTTGCATAGGCCAAACCTTTACCACCCTGATGCTTGGCCAGGTCTACCAGGGAGTCTATTTGCTTGCGGCTGAAACTTGCTGCCTCGGGGATGGAAATAGCTTTGATCACGCCACCGGCTGCCAAAGCTGAAGAGAAGACGCCAAATTCGCTCTCGCCGAAAACGTCTGAGAGGTCTTTGAGCTCCATACCGAAGCGGAGGTCCGGCTTGTCACAGCCAAAGCGCTCCATGGCTTCCTGATAGCTGAGCCGGACGAAGGGAGTTTCGAGCTCGACATCCAATACTTCCTTGAAGATAGCCGCCATCAAGCCTTCCATGAGCTCAAATATCTCTTCTTGGGTAACGAAGCTCATCTCCAGGTCGAGCTGCGTAAATTCCGGTTGCCTGTCTGCCCTCAGGTCTTCATCTCTAAAGCATTTTGCGATCTGGTAATAGCGGTCCATGCCGGCAATCATCAGCAGTTGCTTGAATATCTGAGGAGATTGGGGCAGAGCGTAAAACTTGCCGGGATGCACTCGGCTGGGCACCAGATAGTCTCTGGCGCCCTCGGGAGTGCTTTTCATCAGAATAGGGGTCTCTATTTCGTAAAACTGATGTTGATTTAAATAGTTGCGGATAGCCTGCATCACCTTGTGACGGATGATCAGTATTTCCTGGAGCCTGGGTCGCCGGAGGTCCAGATAGCGGTAGGTGAGCCGCAGGTCTTCATCCGGCAGCGATTGTTCATTGAGCTGTATGGGCAAAGCCTGGGAATCGGAGAGCAGGAATACCTCCTGCGCTTTCAATTCAATTTGCCCGGTTTTCATGCTTGGGTTCACGTTGCCCTCTCCACGCGGGCAGACGTCGCCCTTGAAGGCCACTACATATTCATTGCGCAGCTTTTCCGCTTTGGCAAAGGCTGTGGCGTTTTCGGGATGGATCACGATCTGCAAGATGCCGGAGACGTCTCTGAGATCGATAAAGATCAAGCCGCCCAGGTCTCTGCGTCTGTGAACCCAACCCATCACGGTGACTTGCTTGCCTTCATCGGCGAGCCCAAGTTCAGTGCAACGGTGGCTGCGGGTGAGATTGCTAAAGCTATCCAACATTGGTTTATCCTGTTTTGTTATTAGTTTAGTTTGATGTGTTCGAAGAGGTCGTTGATCTTGACCGCATCATTGCCCAGGTAGCGGAGCATATGGCATTTGTCCAAGTATTCCTGGGGTATATAGATGTCTTCATTTTCGGTCACACTTTTGTCCATCAGGTCAAAGGCTGCTTTGACGGGTGTGGGATACTGCACGTATTCGGCGTTGCGTTTGGCAACTTCCGGTCTGAGCAGGAAGTTTACGAATTCATAGGCCAGGTCTTTGCTTTGTGAAGAGTTGAGGATCACGATGTTATCCATCCAGAGGGTGGTGCCTTCCTGCGGGAAGATAAAGCCGAGGTCGGGATTTTGTTCCATCTGCTGCAGAGCGTCGCCATTGTAAGCTTGCGCCAGCCAGGTGGTTCCGTCTGCGACCTCATTTTTGTAGGAATCGCTGTCAAACTGGGTGATGTTTACGTCCCACTCTTCCAAGTATACTTTGGCAGCGGCCAAGGCTTCGTCGGAGGCGTTATTGACATCATAGCCGGCTGTTGCCAGAGCTGCCCCCACCACTTCACGAGCGTCGTCCAGCATGGTAACCTTGCGCTTGTCCTTGAAGAAAGGATCGCCCAGGATGGTCCAGCTCTTTTTGTCTATAATCTCTTGAGGCATATGCTTCTTGTTGTACATCAAGCCGGTGGCGCCCCAGAAGTAGGGAATGCTGTATTCGTTGCCAGGATCAAACTCTGCGGCTTTTTCCAGGAGCTGAGTGTCCAGATTGGCATAGTTTGTGAGCTTGGTTTTGTCCAACTTCTCGGCCAAGCCTTTTTCGATCAGGATGCTAACGTGATCGCCGGTGGGAAATACGAGGTCAAAGCTCTGACGGCTTCCCCTGATCTTGGTGATCATATTTTCATTGGAGTCGTAGGTGCTATACTTGATCTGACAGCCAAATTCTTTTTCAAACTCGCTGATCAGTTCGGGGTCGATATAGTCGCTCCAATTGAAGACATATAAGACGGGCTTTTGAGAACACGCAAAGAGCACGAGACTCAAAAGTGCGATGGTAAGTATACGGTATTTCATGGTTACTCCTTTTTATTTAGTAATATTGCATCTAAATCTTGAGCTTGCCTGATCCCTTCTTCAAGGGAAACTGTCTGCAGCAAAATCCATCCCACGACGAAGAAAAGAAGCAGTGAGAGGATGGAATATCTGATGTCGCCGGTTTTGTGTGCGATCCAGCCATAGAGGATGGGGCCAAAGATGGATGAGATTCTGCCGGTGAGGGTGTAAAAACCAAAGAACTCCGCCTGTTTATTCAAAGGCGTGAGCTGGGAAAGCATAGTACGGCTGTTTGCCTGCGAGCTGCCGATGGCCAGACCTGCAAGCAGGCCTACAAAGTAGTATTCCGTAGCACTCTTGCAGAAAAAGGCCCAGACCACTACCGTGATCCAGATGAGGATACTGAGAGAAAGCGAGGTCTTGGTGTTGGTGGCATCGGTGAGCTTGCCAAATATAGCAGAGCCGGCGATGGAGGTAAACTGCGCCAGGATGAAATAGATGATCATATCCTGCGTAGTCATGCCAAAGCGTGTGATGCCGTAGATGGAAGCAAAGACAATCACCGTGGTGATGCCATCATTATAGACAAAATAGCTGATGATGAAGCGTAAAAGATTGGGCAGTTTGCGCAGGTTTTTCATAGACCACCAGACGCGGTTGAAGCCGATCTTGAAGTAGTTGCTGCGTTGGACGGGACGCTTGGGCTCCTTGAGCCAGAAGAAGGTGAAGAGAGAAAAGACAAAGTGGTGTAAGGCAATCATGGGAAAGATGAGCCTTACATTGATCTTGAGCAACACCAGGGAGACCAGTAGCGAGAGCAGGCCACCCACATAGCCAAAAGCCCAACCGTAACCCGAGACCTTGCCAATGGTTTCAGGTGTGCTCACTTCCGGTAAGAAGGCGTCGTAAAAGACGTTGGCGCTGTTGAAGCCAAAATTGGCAATGATGAAGAAGATCATGCCCTTGGTCACATCTCCCGGGCCAACAAACCAAAGCAAGGCAGTAAAGACCACGGTGAGCCAGCAATTGAGGAAGAGCATGCGCTTCTTGCCCCGGGAATAATCTGCTGCAGCACCCAAGAAGGGAGCGCTGATTGCCACCAGAGTCATGGATATCCCGATGGCCCTGCCCCAGAGCATCTCTCCATACCCGGGGTCACCTTGCACCACAGTTCCGATAAAATAGGCGCTATAGACTACCGAGACGATGATGGTGGTGAATGCTGAATTGGCAAAGTCGTAAAACATCCAACCCCAGGTGCTTTTGGAGAGCTTCATGCGCCCCTCCCGAAGCCTTCAAGTTGCTCAAGCTCAGGCCAAATCTCTGCCACATCCGGTTTGGGACTGGCTACAAATACCTGCAGGCTGTCGCTCACCAAGCTCTTCACCATCAGGCTATGCTCCGCATCCAGCTCGGCAAAGATATCGTCAAACAGCAAGATGGGCTTGATGGAGGTGTGGTTTTGCAGCAGGGATGAATGTGCCAGCTTCAAGGCAATGGCTGCCATTCTCTTTTGCCCCTGGGAGGCATAATCTCTCATGGATTTGCCATCCAAACTTATCTCATAATCATCCAAATGTGCGCCCACCAGGCTGCGTTGCCAAAGCTGCTCGCGTGGTTCCAGCTTTTGCAGCTGTGAGAGCAGCTCCTCTTCGGTCTGATCCTGAAAGTCCTTTAGTTGCGCCTGATAAGAGAAGCAAGGCTTTTGTTCAACGGAATGGATGATGCTCGGCATCTGCTCAAATTGCTGGTTCAGAAGTTCTAAGTAACGCAGACGGTAGCCCAGCACCTCTTTATTTGCCTTAATCAAGCCGGCGTCCCAGATGTGCTTTTGCCGGGGGTCATAATCTGTCTTCAACAAGGCATTCCGCTGTGCAACAACGTGCAGAAACCCACGCAGGACACCTATATAAGCAGGGAATAACTGGGATATGGCCAGATCGAAAAACTGGCGTCTCTTGCGGGGTGAGCCGTCGATCAGGCTGAGGTCTTCCGGCGCCAAATAGATGATCTTGATGTATTCAAACAGCATACTGAGCATCTTGAGCGGAGTTCCATCCAGCTTGAGCAGCTTACCGCCGGCAGAATAGTTGATCTCGAGTTCCATCTTGCTACCGCTATCCAGACAGAAGCCGGCCTCAATTCTCCATCCATCGGCATCGTAATGGGTGATCTGATCGTCCTTGTGAAGCCTTAGCGACTTCCCGATGCCGCAATAGGCAATGGCTTCCAAAAGATTGGTCTTGCCACTGCCGTTGGGCCCGATAATCAGGTTACCCAAAGGTTCAAACTCAAAGCTGTTGCTTTGATGGTTTCTATAATTGAGAAGCCTTAAGCTGGATATGATCAATCACTTAAGACCTAAGCGGCATCAGCAGGTGTATGATCTGCTGATTGGGGGGATCACTCTCATTGGTCACGATCATCGGCTCTCTGGCTGTGCCAAGCCTGATCACGACTTTCTCGGTATCCAAAGCTTCCAGGATGGAAACCATATATTTGAAGTTGAAGGAGATGCTGGTGGGCTCGCCAGTGTAGACATAGTTTTGCACAAATTCCTTGGCATCACCGGTTTCTCTATCGTAGGAGCTAACTTCAAACTGGGTGTTATCTATCTCAAATTTGACTCTAAAGACATCATCAGGAGCCACCAGGGACACTCTGCGCAGGGTCTCAAGCAAGTCCTTGACCTTCACTTCCAGGCGATTGGGCAGCTCCACCATGAAGGCTTTGCTGTAATCCGGATATTTGGCATCAAAGACGTTGGAGATGATCACGAAGTTGCCATAGAAGAAGACTATCTGGCTATCGCTGAAGCTGATGCCGAGGTCTTTGATATTGGAATTGTAGATCAGCTGCAGGAAGTTGAGCGTCTTGACAGGGATCACCTTCTCCACGTAGTCTTCACTGTCTGCACCCGGCTCAACTGTGGCGCTTTTCATTTCCAAATCCGAAGACTCAATGGCCTTGATGGTAATCTCGGAAACCTTGCGGCCATCAGTGGCGGCCATGAGGTGGCGATCTCTGTAGATCTTCCAGCAAACACCGGTGAGAATAGCTCTCTGCACGTCAAGAGACACGGCAAAGGAGGTCTTGCGCACCATTCTCATGAACAGCTCGGCATTGATGGTGTTGATTTGATGAGCCTCAGGCTCAGTGAGTATAGGGTAAAGAGATGGGTCTGCAGACAGGATCTTAAAGTCAATCTTGTTGCCCTGGATCATCAGCAGCTCTTCGTTTTTCCAAAACTCGATCAGCCCTTCGGGCATGGCAGCAATGATCTCATTGAAGTGCCTGGCACTCACAGCTACGGTTCCACTCTCAATCACAGTGGCCTTGAAAGTAACAATCACGTGGAGCTCGAGATCAGAGGCCTTGATAGTAACATTGTTTGATTCTGCATCTACATCGATGAGATAGTTCAGCATGATAGGCGAGGTGTTTTTGCTACCCACAACCGTCGATAAATGCTGAATGTAAGGCTGTATATCCTTCTTTTCAATTGATAATCTCATGGTATCCTCTATAAATTCTTATTATACTAAGCAAGGATTTTTACTTTTACTTTTTCGTCAACCAAAAAAACCAAACAGGCGGCAGAAAAGTGGCAAAAAGATGGCAGATTAAGCGGCGTTTATGCCATTTATCAGCATGAACAGAGGCTTTGAGGCTGCTCAGTCCCCAAGCACCTTCAAGCTTCCATAATTGATGCTCTTCATCCTCCCCACATCCATGAGCAAGTTGCCTCTTTTATCCAAACGTACGATTTTGCCTGTGATGCTCTTGCTGCCCTGCTCCACAATGCCCATTCTGCCCTTACCATAGAGATGATCATTGCAATAGTCCAGATACTCAAAGGGGTTGTTCAGCAGATGTTGGTTACTGTAAACCTCATGGATAAAGAGCTGCATCAGCTTCCGGTTGGAAAGCTCAAAGCCCAAGATTTCTTTTAGCGAGATAGGGTTTGGCACGGCTCTGCTGGCCTTGATTTTGTTGTTTGTATTCAACCCCAAACCGATCACGTAGGTGTTGTCTGCCATATGGTATTTACACAAAAGTCCAGCCAGCTTCTTGTCTTGATAATAGAGGTCGTTTGTCCATTTGATGCTGAGGTCGGCGATCATGAAGAGGCGGCTTAGAAGCTTGTGCAAGCAGTGTCCTGCAAACAGGGCAAATGAATCCACCGTCTCTTCGTGGTGCAAGGCAAAGGTAAACCATAAGCCGCCCCGGGGAGAAGCCCAACGATGGCCGCTGCGCCCAATGCCGGTGGTTTGCGCCAAGGAGCGCACATATACATCCGTGTCGGGTCGGGAGATATTGCGTATCCTTTCATATTCCACCATGGTGCTTTGCACCTCATCAAAGAGAAAATGCGCTTTCATTATTCTATAAACATGGCGTCGCCATAGCTGAAGAAGCGATAACGCTCCTTGATTGCTTCCCTGTATGCTTTCCGGATAAGCCCCATACCGCAGAAGGCGCTGATCATCATCAACAAGGATGATTTTGGCAGATGGAAGTTGGTGATCAGAGCGTCTACCACCTGCATCTTCACGCCCGGATAGATGAAGATATCCGTCCACTTGGAGCCGGATTGCAGCTGGCCATCTCTCCAAAAGCTCTCCAGAGTGCGGGCTGATGTGCTGCCTACGGCTATGACGCGGTTTCCCTTCTGCTTGGCCAAGTTAACCTTTTGAGCAACATCAGTGCTGATGGTACAATATTCGGCGTGCATTTTATGGTCATCTATACGCTCGGTCTTCACCGGCAAAAATGTGCCCATCCCTACATGCAAGGTTACCTTGACTATGTTTACTCCCTGCCTTTCCAGCTCCATGAGCAGAGAGTCTGTAAAATGCAAACCTGCAGTGGGAGCGGCTACAGAGCCTTTACTCTCGGCATAGACCGTTTGATAGTTTTGATGATCCTGACTCTGGTCTGCACGCTTGATATAGGGAGGCAGAGGCACGTGCCCCACCTTGTTAAGCTCATCCCAGAAGTTCTGCCGGCTCTGGAAACTGATTCTTCTCAGGCCATGCTCATCAGGCAAAGAGACATAGCCCTTCAAGCCCTCGGAAAAGTCCAGCCATTGCTCCTGTTTCAGCCTCTTCCCGGGATGCACCATACACGTCCAAGTATTGCTTTCCACCTCATTTATAAGCAAGACCTCGATCTTGGTCCCGTTTTCTTTTTGTCCAAAAAGCCGGGCGGGGATCACTTTGCTATTGTTGAGCACAAGCAGGTCTCCCGCTTTGAGCAGCTGAGGCAGCATATTGAAGCTCAAATGCCTGATAGAGCCGCTTTGCCTCTCTACGTGCATCATCCTGGAGGCATCCCTCTGGTACAAGGGATACTGAGCAATGAGCTCCGGCGGGAGCTCATAGTCATAGGTTGACAGGTCTAATAGATCGGGCTGCTTAGTCACACGCTTATTTGACTTTATAAGGGACGTTGTAGGCTTCCTTGAGCTCAGCCACAAAAGAGCCAAAACTCACGGCACTTTCCATCTTCACGGGGATCTTGTAGGCATCGTCCGTGATCCAGATGATGATCCTGCCTGTTTGTTTAAATACCGCTCCACTGATGAGTTTGGGCTCGATCACGAGGCAGTTTATATCACCGAAAATGGTCTTTACCTTCTCGCGCCTATGCACGATAATCTCTGTATTCATGGTGCGGCCATCGGAGGTGATATTTACCCTCAGCCTTTGTTTTGGCTTCAGATTTTGATTGCGCACATGATAGAAGGCACTCAGCACGTCCTGGCTATTGGCCAGCATCTTCATATCTTCAGATTTGTAAATGCCTTGTCTGAAGCTGTATTTCTGGTAGTTGGTGGTATTATTACTATGGTCGAAAGTGTGGATGCGACGCTGTCTATACTTCCCTTCCTGCAGGTTTTTGGTATATTTGATGGGCAAGAGGGTTTCTTTATCCCACCAGGAATCCACCCTGTCTCTCACCTTGAAGAAGGCATCAAAAAAGGGATAAGTTCTGGCATCTGTGCTCAGATTCCAGGCGCTGCGACCGTTCATGCTGGATGACTTTGCCTCCAAGGTGGCTTCCGCTGCACTCACGATTCCATATTTAACGGTAAATACAAGCTTTTCGCCATCCCTAAAAGCCACATTTGCATTTAGCGGCAAAAAGCAGATTAACGCGATTAAGACTAACATCAGGTGTCTCACAATGAACCTCCATTTATAATTATCTCTTGGCCCGTAAGATTGTCTATTTCATCAGACATCAGGACCTCACAAAGTAAAGCAAGCTCCGCTTTGCTGATCAGCTTGTGCGTGGGTGTCTTTTGCTTGTAGGCTGCAAAATAGTTTTGTCTAAACTTCAAGTATTCGCCCTGATAGTCGGATTCCAAGTCGCATTCAATGGGTCCGGGAGAAAGGCAATTGATCAGGATATTGTCCGCTGCATTTTCCACGGCTATGCTCTTGGCCAGGTTTACCATCGCAGTTTTGGCGGCAGCGTAGGCAGCACCATATGCCAAGCCTGTCTGCGTGACCACCGAAGTAAACAGGGCGATCCTGCCAAAGGATTTGGCCTTCATCTCCGGCAAAACTGCTTTGATGATATTCAGACTGCCAATGAGATTGACATCTATGGTGTGAGAAAAGAATTCCACGTCGCACTCTGCCACGCTTTTGGAATCCGAAGAACGAACTGCGGCGGCGTGAATGAGGCGGGTTGCATTGCCACCAAAGTGTTGCTTGGCAGTTTGCAGCGTACGGGATATGGCTTTGGCGTCCATCAGGTCACAAGAGATCTTCAGCAGGTGATCGTTATCATGGATGTCCTGCAATCTATCACTTCTATTGTAATATAGGAGCAGCTTGGGATATTCTTTCAGGCCCGGATATTGGGCCAGATAGGAGCCCATCTGCCCGTTTGCGCCTGTGATGATGAGAAAGTCTTGTTTCATAATTCTTTGATCTGGTCGATGATTTTATGGGCTACCAGCTCTTTGGGCCCATCGAGTTGGACGGGGTTTTCCTGATCTTTGGCCTTGATGACGGTGATGGCGGTATCGGCCTTCCCCGAGGTGGAAAGGTAGTTGGCACAGATCATATCCAGGTTCTTCTTCTGCAGCTTCTTTTTGGCGTTGGGGATCAGCTCATCGCTCTGAGCCGCAAAGCCGATCAGCTTCTGCCCCTTGGGCTTATGCTCAGATAAATACGCCAGGATGTCCTGAGTGGGCTCCAGCTCCAGATTCAAGACCTCGGAGCTCTTTTTGAGCTTGCCTTCAATAGCTTGGGCAGGACGGTAATCTGAAACCGCAGCACATTTGATAATCCAATCCTGATCCTTTTGACGTTGGGTAACCTCGCTATGCATCTCTTGGACTGTGGGCGCAGAGACCACCTCATATAAATAGTAAGGAACGGGATATTTCATACTCCCATGCACCAGGCTCACCTTCGCACCCCGCAGGGCCAAGGCTCTGCAAAGGGATAAACCCATCTTACCGCTGGAGTTGTTGGTGATCTTTCGCATGGCATCTATGGGTTCCTCCGTGGCTCCTGCAGTTACCAAGACTCTGATTCCTTCAAGGTCTCGTCCATAATGCAGATAGCAATTGACTGCGGCAACCACTTCTTCATTGGGCGGATACTTCCCTTTGCCGGAATAACCGCAGGCCAAATGACCGCTGACAGGCTCCAAAACGAAGTCTCCCCTATCTCTTAAGGTTTTCAGGTTGGTTTGCGTAGCGGGATTGTTATACATATTTACGTTCATGGCCGGCACCCAAAGTTTGGGTTTTGTATGCGCCAGGAGAGTGGTAGAAATCAGGTCGTCAGCGATGCCATAAGCCGCTTTGGCCATGATGTTTGCCGTTGCGGGAGCGATCACCACCAGATCCGCCCAATCCGCCAGATGGATGTGTGCGATTGGATCGGGATCGGCAAACATATCGCTGTGCGTGCTCTGAGCCGTGATCGCAGCAAAGCTGAGCTGGCTCACAAAACGCTGAGCGTTTGCACTGAGGATGGTCTTCACAGTGTGCCCACCCTGGCTGAGGCGGCTCGCCAAGTCTATAGCTTTATAGGCTGCAATGCCGCCGCTTACGCATAGTAGTATATTGCTCATGGTCTTACCTTTATTTACTTCCTTTTTGTTCATTCTGCCAAATGCTATTTTCTGTCAATCTATATTGTAACAAGGCCATAGCATATATGCAAAAACCGCTTTGCAACGTGGTCTCAAATATGAGCTTAGTGCCAAGGGTCTTCATAATTTGATACATCGCTAAAGTCCTTTTCCTGCAAACAAAATAGCTCAACCCTTCACTTTTAGCACCAAGGCCGCATCCGGATGCAGCACCCAGGCATCATCCTGCTTTGTGCATTTGCCCAAGCTGAAGAGCCGCTTCTGCTGCCGATCAGGTATGGCAAAGGGAGTGTCTGTGATGTTGATGCAGACTTCGATGGTGCTGCCTGCATCATATCTTTGGAAGGCCAGCAGCTCAGCTTCTGTATCCAGCCAGGCGAAGGCGCCCGTTTGCAGTACAGGATGCCGCTTCCTGAGGCTGATCAGCTCTTTCACGAGGGTTCTATGCTCGCTTGCCGGGGCGTCAGCCTCCCATTTCCAATTGAAGGGCCTTCTATTATCCGGATCAGCTTCACCTTGCATCAGGATTTCATCTCCATAATAGATGTGAGGTGTGCCCAGGAAGCACATTTGAAAAACCAGCACCGCTTTGAGGCGAGCTATCTTGCCTGAAGCCAGGGTAGCAATGCGCCAGGTGTCATGTGAGCCCAAGAGATTCATCATGGCAGCACTTGCATGGTGAGGATATCTGGCCAAACCTTCTGAGACCTTGGCTTTAAAATCCTGACTGCTGATGTCTTGCAGGATGAAATGTCCCAAAACCAGGTCCTTGAAATAGGCATAGTTCATCACGGAATCAAAGTAGCGATCATTCACCCAGCCACGGGCGTCATGCCAGATCTCGCCCACCAGCCAGCTATCTTTTTTGATTGATCTCACGTGGCTGCGAAATAGCTGCCAAAACCAATAGGGCACTTCATCGGGAACATCCAGCCGAAAGCCATCAATGCCAATATGTTGAAGCCACCAGGTAGCTGTCTGCAGGAGGTGATCCACCAAGCTTTGATTTACCTTAGCCTTCTGAATGTCTTTTACATAGTTTTCTGCGGGGTGCTCGCGGCTAAGATCGTAGTTGAGATCGGGCATATCCTTGATGCCCCACCAGCACTGATAGTATTCTTCAGGATCAAAATCCGGAGGCAAGGGGTCCGGGAGGGGCCACTTCTTCCAGTCATACCAGTTCCACCACTGGGATTCTGCACCTCTTTCCACGCAATCCCTGAAAGCCCAAAACGTCTCACCCGTGTGATTGAAAGCCACATCCAGGATGATCTTCATACCCCTTTGATGCGCCTCTTTTACCAGCTGTTGCATGGTTGCCTCATCCCCAAAAGCGGGATCAATACTCATGAAATCAGCAGCATCATATTTATGGTTGGACTTTGCTTCCCAGAGAGGGTTGAAGTAGAGGATGGTGACGCCCAAATCCTGGAGATAATCAAGCTTCTTGATGATGCCCGCCAAATCTCCCCCATAGAAACTCCACCAATCCGGCTGTCCTTCCTCCAAGTATGGGTTTTGCCTGAGGTTGGCCACATTATACCAATCCTCCTCAAAGTGAAAGTACTCTTGGTTTTTATGCAGCTTTTCCCCCTCTTTGGGGGCAGTACGACAGTTTTCATAATACCATCTGTCAAAGGTGGGATTGAGCGAAGGATCACCGTTGTAAAAGCGATCCGGGAAGATTTGATAGATAACGCCCTCTGCCACCCAGGCTGGAATCCTGAATATGGGCACAGCTTCTGTAACGATGGAGTGTATAAGCACTTCGTCCACTGATCCGACAAAGCCCGAGCTGCCCAGAAAGAGCTTCTGCCCCTGCTTGCTGAATCTCAAGGCCAGGCTGATCCGCTCATGGTCACTTTCAAAGCAGCAGGAATAGACCTCATGATTATCCGTACAGCCCACCTTGCGGCAAGGGTGACATTGCTCATCTATAAGTGCCTCAACCTGGCAATTGATGCCCTGATACCACTTTATCCTCAGTTCATACAGCTTGTCATCCTTACGGATAAGCTCCAGATAATATTCGATATTGGCTTCCAGCAAAGAGGGATTGGCATAGATTTCCTGCCATTCATAGCGGGGTGCCGTCTCGCTTTCCACGATCAACACGGAGTTCAAACCGCCAAAAGGGTCCTGCTCCGTGTGCGGATTGGCCGGATCGGGCATCCAGACTCCATCCACAATGAATTTATAGCGATGTGTACCGCTTTCCACGGGCAGCGTAATCACATAAATACCACCCATATCTTTGAGCTCCAAGATGTCCCAGGAGGTGAAGTCACCCGCAATCCCCACTTCGTGTTTGGAAGCGGTTAAGCCTTGATAACTGAAGCGGATCTGTTTCATCGCCATATCTCATTTAGCAGATTTTGGGCTTTTGCTTGCCCGTTTTGTCGCAGCTTTCTTCTTGGTGGCAGCTGCCTTGGCTTTAGTTTTGCCCGGCATCACGCACTTGGACTTTTCTTTTGGCGCCTCGGGGAGAGGGTGACCCTGACGCTTGAAATGCATACGCAGGTATTCTCCCGTGTAAGAACCGGGAGTGACGGCCAGGAGCTCAGGAGTGCCGCAAGCCACCAGTTTCCCGCCCTCTTCCCCACCTTCAGGGCCGAGGTCTATCACCCAATCTGCGCATTTGATCACGTCCAGATTGTGCTCGATCACCACCACGGTGTTACCCAAGGCCACCAATTCCTGCAGAACGTTGATCAGCTTGTTGATATCGTCAAAATGCAGTCCGGTAGTGGGTTCATCGAGGAAGTAGAGGGTATTTCCGGTACTGGTTTTGCTCAGTTCTTTGGAGAGTTTGATGCGCTGGGCCTCACCACCGGAAAGCGTGGTGGAAGGCTGCCCCAGCTTGATGTAGTCCAAGCCTACTCTTTTCAGCAGTTCCAGCTTCTGGCTGATGGAAGGTATGTTTTCAAAGAAATCATATGCCTCTTGCACATCCATATCCAATACATCTGCGATGTTTTTGCCTTTATACTTGACAGCTAAGGTCTCTTTATTGAAGCGTTTACCGCCACATACTTCACAAGTTACATGAATATCTGCCATAAAGTGCATCTCAATCTGATTCACGCCGGCTCCCTGACAGGCCTCGCAGCGTCCACCCTTCACATTGAAGGAAAAACGTCCCGGCTTATAGCCCTTCATCTTGGAGAGGGGCAGTTCAGCAAACAGCGTGCGGATGGGATCAAAGACCTTCACATAGGTACTGGGATTGGATCTCGGCGTGCGGCCGATGGGCTGTTGATCGATGGTGATCACTTTATCAAAGTGCTCAGTTCCAAGTATCTCTTTAAATTTACCCACTTTATGGTTGCTGCGATGGAAGAGATTGTGCAGATAGGGCGACAAGGTTTGGTTGACAAGCGAGCTTTTCCCGCTGCCAGAGACTCCTGTCACGCAGACGAATAGCCCCACGGGGATATCCACATCCAGGTTCTTGAGGTTGTTTTGAGATGCTCCACGGATGCTGAGCACACGTGCATCAGGCTTTACTCTTCGGCTGGGGATGGCTATCTTTTGCCTGCCGCTCAAATAGGCACCCGTTACCGATTCCTTGCAGGACTCTATTTCTTTGACGCTGCCCACTTTTACGATCTCGCCACCTAAGACGCCTGCCCGCGGGCCAAAATCCACCACGACATCGGCGCTGCGGATGGTATCTTCATCATGTTCCACCACAATAACGGTATTGCCCAAATCTTTGAGCTTAAACAGCATCTCAACCAATTTGCCGTTATCTCTCTGATGCAAGCCAATGCTGGGTTCATCCAAAATGTACATCACGCCCACCAGCCGCGATCCGATCTGACTGGCCAGGCGTATTCGCTGACTTTCGCCTCCGGAGAGAGTCGGTGATCGCCGATCCAAGGTGAGATAATGCAGCCCCACACTCTGCAAAAAGCCCAAGCGTGCAACTATCTCTTTGAGTACTTCGCTGGCAATCTCTGCTTGATTCCCACGCAGTTTGAGCTCTGAAAAGAACCTCAAGGCCCGGCTTACATCCATGGCAGTCACTTCACCGATATTCAGCTGTCCCACCCTCACGGCCAATGATGGGGCCTTCAGCTTGTTACCTCCGCATTCTTCACAGTGTTTATCGCTGATGTATTGCATATAATAGCGGCGCATTGCTTCGGAATTGGTCTCGTGCATACGTCTTTCCAGCTGCGGGATCAGCCCCTCAAAACGCGCCATATACTCTCCACGTCCGTGTTTAGTCTGCCATGCCATCTTTATGCGCCTCCCCTTAGAGCCGTAGAGCAGGATTTGCTGTGTGAGTTCCGGTAAATCCTCCCATACATCGTTCAATGAAAAGCCGTAAGCCTTGGCCAAATTCTGAACCGTATTGAAGGTCCAGCTATCCTTCTTATCTGCCAAGTGTCCCCAGGGCGCAACCGCTCCATCCATGATACTGCGCTGAGGGTCGGGGATGATGAGCTCAGGATCAAACTCCAGCTTATAGCCCAAGCCATTGCAGGCAGGACAGGCACCGATGGGGCTGTTGAAGGAAAAGTGTTGCGGCGTAAGCTCTTCAAAGCCTATGTTGCATCTGGGGCAGGCGTTCAGGGAAGACAATATTTCCACTTCCCCGCTATCCGGATATTGAATCTTGGCCAAGCCTTCGCTTGTCTTGAGCGCCAGCTCCAAGGATTCGCTCAAACGTGACTCCACGCCCTCTTTAATCACTATCCTATCGACGATTACGTCAATATTGTGCTTGCTTTTCTTGTCCAGCTTGATCTCTTCATCCAGATTGCGTACCACCTTATTTACCATCACACGCACAAATCCTTGTTGGCGAAGGGATTCCAGCTCAACCTTATGTTCGCCCTTGCGTTCTTGAACGATGGGAGCCAGCACCTGCATCTTGGTTCCTTCGGGCAGCTGCATCAGATGCTCCACCATCTGGTCCACGGTTTGAGAGCTGACTTTATCTCCACAGATATGACAATGCTGCTCCCCAATGCGCGCATAGAGCACTCTCAGGTAGTCGTAAATCTCGGTAACCGTTCCCACCGTGGAGCGGGGATTGTTGCTGGCGGCCTTTTGTTCTATGGAAATAGCGGGCGACAAACCTTCGATATAATCCACCTTGGGCTTTTCCAGCTGGCCCAAAAACTGCCGCGCATAGGCAGAAAGGGATTCTATATAGCGGCGTTGACCCTCTGCATAGAGGGTGTCAAAAGCCAGAGACGATTTTCCCGAGCCGCTCACGCCGGAGAAAACCACCAGCTGATCTCGCGGGATCTCCAAATCTATGTTTTTTAAGTTGTGCTCGTTGGCACCTTTGATGATGATCTTATCTTTCATTTATTCCTCGTTTAAATACCAGAATCTACAGGCTCCAGGATTGTCAACATCAATCTGCAAATGCGCTGGTTAAGCCATTTTCCGGGGAACGGCATTCAGCTCAGCTATCGGCTGTGAGCCCAAATTTGTACGCTTCAGTTTGCCAACGTCCGAAGGATTTTCAAACATTATTTGGCTGCCTGCCCCATTAGTGTATAGTCATGTAATTCGTGGACAAACAATCTCTTATTCATAGTCTCGCTTTCTGTAAGGATCATGTGTATCCCTAAAATCGGCGTCAGCACAGCTCCCTCTCCCTCTTCGGTAGTTTCCCGGCAAAATATAGACGGAACAGCCGGCGTTTTTCGTAAATAAAACCTCTCCTTAAGGGTCAGAAATTGTTTTCAAAAACCAGACACTTGCCTCAAATATTGACTTTTGGTCTGGCTTGTCCCGCCTTCGGATTTCCTTGGCTCTCGTTTGCGT
>DGFM01000017.1:22427-63187 GCA_002391675.1 Cloacimonetes bacterium UBA3900
GGAATTGTTTTCGCAAAACCGGCTCTCGGGTCAATTTTTGCAAATGCCCCTGCTGTTTCAGCTGCCGGAGTGGGGCGAGGAATGCCTATCAAATCAGTAGGAATTGCCCGGGTCTTGATCTGCGATTTTTACACTCATGAATTCTGGTGGAAAAACTGGCCCGCGACTTTATTCCGGACAATAAAAAAGACAGAATTCCGAAGCTCTGCCTAAGTGATAAAATGGTGGAGGTGGCGGGGATCGAACCCGCGTCCAAAAAACCGGTCACAAATGAATCTACATGCTTAGTCGTCTTTAGGTCTCAGCTACGGCAGTAAAAGACGATCAGACCTGCCGAGCCAAAGCTCATAATCTTGGGCAAAATCTATGAGCGCTTGATTTTGCAGCATCCACACTGTTATGACGCTTGCTCTATTCCCGGTGGACCGAAACAGGCAAACGCTGGTCAGACTATGCTGCCAGAGAGTAGTTGTAGTTTGCAGTTAATTTTGCAGTTGCCACTTGTTAACGGAGAGGAATGGCGTCTCCGACATGCATCACTTGCCCCCTGGTTCCCTGTCGAAACCAAGTCACCCCCTATATACTGATAAAGAACTAATTATCTTATATATACTGCCGAAGCAGTTTTATGACAATTTATTTGAAGAGCCCTCAATGTCAAGTGGAAAGTGGGATCAGCTGCTGTGCAGGACGTGCAGAAAAGCCTTACTTATACTCTTCTGCCAATATCTGGATCAGGTTTTTATATTTCTCTCTCAGGTCTCGGACGTGTTTGGCCAAGTAGTATTCTCTTTCCAGAGACATCAGCCTGATCCTGAGGAAATCCTTTATCTCTTCAAAAGGAAGTTGAGCGGGAGCTTTCTTATCTGTAACCATGAGGATGTGATAGCCGAAGGGACTGGTAAAGACGTCGCTGATCTCGCCCACTTCGAGAGAAAAGGCCATTTCCTCGATGGCGGGATGCATCTTTCCCCTGGGGAAAAAGCCCAGGTCTCCACAGCTTAGATTGCTGGGGCAATCCGAACAGCTGGCTGTGGCGCAGTCAAAATCATCTTTATCACGAATCTTTGCTCTCACCTCATGCGCCATTTCTTCGGCTCGCTCTCTGTGTTTGCGGATGAGGATATGCGACACCCTCACCTCTTCGGGACTGGTAAAAAGGTCTTTTTGATCTTCATAAAAAGCCCTAAGCTGTTCATCTGACAAGCGATGCGCATCTTTCTGCATTTGGTGGATGTACTTCCGCACCACCACGCGACGGGAAACTCTGGCTTCCATGGCCCTGGTTTCTTCTTCTGAGGGAGGCGCCCAGCCACCGCCATCAACCATACTTTCCAAGGTATACATCAGCTCCTCGTCATATTCCTGCTGATCGGCTTTGATGCCCTGGTCGATAGCCTCAAAGTAGAGCAAACAGCTATCTATCAATCTGGAAAGGATGCTGCTTCTCTGCGGCTTGGGTACATCGGAAATTGGGCACAGCTCTCTCTCCTCGCGGATGATGTCAGCCTCGAGTATTTCAATATCTGCTACTTTTGCTATTATCAACATGATTCTTTTATGTCGGCTCTAATGAGCTGCCGAAACAAACTCCTGTATTTTTGCCTCAATTACCGATATATTAAGCGGAACTACATCCATTGTCAAATCAAATTCACAATTTCTATACCAAGTCACCTGTCTTTTGGCATAATTTCTGCTGCGCTGAGCGGCAAGTTTAACGCATTCTTCCAGGCTGTTTTTGCCTTCGAAGAAAGGCCTGAATTCCTTGTAACCCAGGCTGTTAAGCCCAGGATCGTCAAAGGTGTATCCACGCTTGA
Source organism: Cloacimonetes bacterium UBA3900 (assembly GCA_002391675.1). Classification (GTDB taxonomy): domain Bacteria; phylum Cloacimonadota; class Cloacimonadia; order Cloacimonadales; family Cloacimonadaceae; genus UBA3900. The sequence goes on from DGFM01000017.1 coordinate 24,248, forward strand.
GCAAGCCGGATATTTCATCTAACAAACCAGCGGCAACCATCTGCTCAAAACGGGTATTTATTCTCTCATACAGGGATGCCCGCGGCGGATTAATCAAAATACGGAAGCTGTTGTAAGATCGCTCCTGGTTCTGATTTTGCCAATGCGTGCTCAAGGGGATGCCAGTGCCTCGGAATACCTCCAAACCTCTGATGATACGCTGTGGATCGTTGCGACTCACCTTGGTGGCAAAGACGGGATCAGCCTTGCTCAGCTCAGCATAAAGCAAGTCCAGCCTCTGCCTGTAGCTTTCCGGGTTGCCTTTTACTTCATTCAGATATTCTCTCAAGCCTGCTTTGATGGATTTGTCAATGGTAGGCAGCTCGCAAATGCCCTCCAATAGCGATTTGATAAACAAGCCGGTACCTCCACAAACGATGGGAATAGCCTCTCGTTCTTCAGCGATGATAGCGGAAGCTCTTTTGGCAAAATCTCCGGCGCTGAAGCGCTGGTTTGGCTCTATGATGTCGATCAGATGATGCTTTACCCTGGCTTGGTCTTCCCGTGAAGGCTTGGCAGTTCCTATATCCATGCCCTTATATACTTGGCGGGAATCTGCAGAAATGATACAGCTTCCCAAGCTCTGGGCCAAAGCCATGGCCAGGGATGACTTTCCGGATGCGGTTGGACCTTCGATAACGACTATCATAATGAATGGATATATAGGCGGTTAGCTACACAAAGCTCAAGTGATACGTTTAAACTTCCTTTCAAAATCTGCCAAGCTCATTTTGATGATCAAGGGTCTGCCATGCGGACAGAAGAAGGGCGAGCGGCAGGCAAAGAGATTATTGATCAAGCTCAGCATTTCTCTGCGGGTGAGTGGCTGCCCTGCTTTGATGGCAGCCTTACAGGCTATGGACTTGGCCAGGCTGTCCCGAAAGTCTTTATTCTCAACCATCTCTGTTTCCAGCTGCTTGAGGATGTCGACAAAGAGTTTCCCTCCCTGCCAATCCGTGAGTTCAGCCGGAATCTCCTCAATCACGAGAGAGGAGCCGGAGAACTTCTTGAGCACAAAGCCCGTCTTTTCCAGCAGTTCCAGGTTTTCTTCCACAAGCTCTTTGATATGGTCGGCAATATAAGGCGGGATATCCACCACCAAGGGCACGATCAGCTTCTGCCTCACCGGCGGTGCACCCTGGGTTCTCTGCAATATCTTTTCATAAAGGATGCGCTCATGTGCTGCATGCTGATCTATAATCACCAAGCCATCTTCCACTTGCACAAACACATAGCTGTTGTGAAGCTGCCAGGGATTGATATAGTCTTCTTCGTTTCGCAGCAGCATCTTCACATCTTCCTGGGCACTTTCCCCAGTCTCTTCCGGCGCGCCATCTGCCTGCCCATCAGTTTTTAAGGCTTGCCTGCGGGCCTGTTCCGGTTCTTGAAACAGATCATCTTGCCAGAGATTGCCAAACTCTTTTTTGTATCTGGAATACTGGGGCACCTCTACCCTGTCCCTGTAGATTGCTTGCTCCAGGTTTGTGGCTTCATGCACAGCGGATGCTTGATCAAACTTGCGCCGGGCCGTGGCAAAGATGGCGTTTTCATAGTCCATCAGAGCGTCGTTGATGCAGCTTTTGACCAAACCATAGAGCCTTTGCTGCTCTCTAAATCTTACTTCCAGCTTGGCAGGATGCACATTCACGTCTATCTGTTCCGGTGGAACGGTAATGAAAAGTATGTAAGGTGGTGTACTGCCTCTGGCCCAGACACGCGTCTTGAGGATAAAAGGTTCGTAAGCCGTCCTGATGGCATGGCGTATGCTTTTATCGCTGATATAGCGCCCGTTGATGAAAGTGTATTGGATGTCGTTAAACTGATCGCCACGCTCTTTGAGGCCATAGATGTAGCCAGTTACGCTGTAGCCACCATCAGCGGCATGAACCTCTATGATGTCGTCGTCAAAGAAATTGCTGCCAAAGACCTCTGCCATCCTCTCGCGTCTATCTTCGGTAGCGATGTAGTTCAGGATGGTTTTGCCTTCTGAGATAAGCCGGAAGTTGATCTGGGGCCAAAGTATGGACTGGTAGTGGAAATACTTGAGGATGTGACGCAGCTCCGTCTGCACAGAACGCAAAAACTTCCGTCTGGCCGGCAGGCTTTTAAAAAGCCCACGCACCGTGATATTGGTGCCCGGATTGGAGGAAGTGATGCTGACGTTTCTGAGCCGTCCATTGCTCACATCTATCCTGGTGGCGGTTTCATCCTGCTCACGTCTGGTAATCAGCGTGAGTTCGCTCACCGCTCCGATGCTGGGCAGAGCTTCACCTCTAAAGCCCAGGGAGCTGATGTGAATGATATCTTGCACCTTTCTGATCTTGCTGGTGGCGTGGCGCTCAAAAGCAAGCAGCGCATCATCATAGCTCATGCCACAGCCGTCGTCGGAAACCTGGATGTAGTCTCGGCCGCCCTTCTCAACTACCACAGTGATGCTGCGCGCTCCCGCATCCAGAGAGTTTTCCACCAGCTCTCTCACCACCGATGCCGGGCGTTCAATCACCTCTCCTGCGGCAATCTTATTGACCACATCTTCGTTTAGAATCTTAATCACGCTCATAGTATCAATACCTGAAGATGGAGCCGTTGGTAAACTCCCTGATGATTGAATTGTAGGGTACCAAGGCATCCGGAATATCTCTCACGTGGGAGAGAAGGGTTAGCAGTCGATTTGCCTCCATATAGGCTGAGCTGTTTCTGGATACCTGATGCAGGATTTTCCAGGCATGCTTCTTCAATATACCCAGCTCGTAGGTGAGGCTGCTATTAAACATGTAGTCTGCGTTTTCCTGGAAGGGAAAGATGTTTTGGATCTCGCCATCGCGCACATCCTGCCAACGCTGAATCGTTGCTGTGGCAGAATAGCCTCTATATTGGTTATCTCTGACAATCCTGCGTAGAAGTCGGCAGTCTGTGGTTGGGATGCGGTTGTGATCGTCGATATTCAGCTGATTCAGGGCGCTGACATAAATCTTCACTTTGTGCTGTGCAGCAATTGATGAAGTGAGCAGGTCGTTCAAGCCGTGTATCCCTTCCATCACCAGCAGATCATCCTTGCCCAATTTCACAAAGTTGTGGCTGCGCCTGCGTACGCCTCGATGGAAATCATACATGGGCAGCTCCACTTCTTTCCCTTCCAAGATCTCGGTGAGCTGCTTATTCAAAAAAGGCAAGTCCAGCGCCTTGATGGATTCAAAGTCATATTCTCCATTGGGTTTGCGGGCTGTCTGCTCACGAGGCAGGAAGTAGTCATCCAAACCCATCACTATGGGACGCTTTTTACAGGCTTGCAATTGCACTGAAAGCCGCTTGGCAAAGGTAGTCTTGCCGCTGGAAGAAGGCCCGGCGATAAGGATCAGCTTCACCTCCGGCTTCTGGGCAATATCCATGGCGATGGATGCTATCTTCTGCTCATGCAGCGCCTCCTCCACCAGGATAAACTGAGAGATTTCATACTCGTCTACCAGGGCATTAAGGTCTGCAAGATGATGTACTTTAAGTATGTCCAGCCATTTGTCATGCTCTTGATGCTGGCTGAAGATCTTGGTAGGTATCTCGAAGGGATAGGTAAGCTCATAGGTCTTTTCTGCGGGGAAGCGCAGGAAGAAGCCGGGTGCATGGTAGACGAGATCAAACTTTTGGATCATCGTGCTGCGGTCGGCCAGGGGACGGATATAAAAATCGTAGTATTTCCCACAGCGGTAGAGGGTCACGTACTCTCGATAGTCACGGCTGAAATTGGCCACCAAATCCTTGCGACCCATGCTCTTGAAGATCTCCAAAGCTTCAGACAGCTTCATCTGTTCCTTCACGATGGGCAAGCCAGCAGCCACGATCTTAGCCATCTCTTCTTTGATTCTTTCGCAATCCGCTGCAGTGAAATCAGCTGCACCCTTAATTTCACCATAGACGCCATCACCCACGCTGTGTTCCACCACCAAGCCACACTCATCTCCGAAGAGGCTATAAATAGCCTTGCCTAAGATGAATATTGCGCTATCTTGATAAATACGATAGCCTTGTGGATGATGAAAAGTGATGCAGTTAACAAGAGTGCTGTGCTGCAACTGATATTCATCATTGACATATTGGGTGTGATTTATTTTATAGGACAAAACAGAGTGGGGATTGATGTCCGTGCCGGCGATAAGCTCTGCGATTGACCTCTGATCCTCCAGCTCTATTTTACTATGACGTATTCCGTTAAGCCTTAGGTCTATTATCATTGTTCTGGTATTCCTACTTTGATTTTAGTATGGAAAGACAGTTTATTGAACCAAGGTTTAACGTCAAGCAATAAGGAGACTAACTTGAAGAAAAATACCAAAACACAAAAGATTAGGCGGGAAGCTACACACCTCCTGGGTATCCTGTTTGGCTCGATTTTCTTTGCCATGGGATATTCATGGTTTTTGCTGCCTCACAACATCGCTCCGGGCGGTGTGGGGGGTATAAGCCAGATTTTGGCCCAATTTACCGGCTTGCCAAATGGTGTATTGATGATTATGATCAATATCCCCTTGTTTGTTGTAGCCATCCTGTTAGTGGGCAGGCAATTCGGTGCTAAGTCCATATATGGAATGCTTGTCTCAGCTACCATGACAGACCTAATGAGCATCCCCATGCTAAATAGAATGGGCATTATCTTTACCGATCTTGCCAAACACACCTTTGTGGTGAATGGGCGCACAATTTATGCCATGTTTGGCCCGGAAGATATGTTGCTCTCAGCGGTTGCCGGCTCCGTGCTCCTGGGCATAGGTCTGGGCATCATCTTCCGCTTCAGAGGCTCCACAGGTGGCACAGACATCCCCGTAGCCCTGATCAAACAAAAATCCGGCCTTTCCATCGGTAATGCATACTACATCGTTGAGACAGGCATCATCATCATGGTTGCCATCTTCTTTAAAGACCCCAAAATCCTCATCTGGGGCAACATGAACCTCTTTTTGGCATCCAGGGTTACAGACCTTGCATCTGAGGGTATGCCTTACGTGAAAGGAGTGTTTATCATCAGCCAACACTCGGATGAGATCAAGGAAGAGATATACCACAAGCTGAATAGAGGCATCACCTATTTCAAGGGAATGGGCGGATATGCCAAGAAGGAAGTTGACATCCTCTTTTGTGTGATGAGCCGCGGTCAAGTACCCGTGCTATCAGACATTGTCAAAGATATTGATAGAGACGCCTTCATGATCGTGACAGACGTCTATGACGTGATGGGCTACGGCTTCAAATCCCGCAAGCTGGACCTTAGGGACGAAAAGTAGAACAATATAACAACCATGAGTGCCATATCGGGTTTCATCTGTCTAAATAATGAAAAGCGACTGCCAGCCATGCGTCTGAGGGAGATGTCCGATCTTGGTGCTCACCGTGGTCCTGATGCCACAGTCTTCTTCACCTGGCAAGAGGCTACCGCAGAAGCAAGCGCCTCCGATACTATCAAGGGAGAACCCATATACGCAGGCCTGAGCTACCGGCATCTGGATTTGGGCACAGAGCATTTTAACCCCAATATCCTGCAAAGACAGGGGTTGTATCTCCTCTTTGATGGCGCCATCTACAATGCGCAAGAGCTGAGAGCAGCTTTATCGCTGGATGCTGATGTCACCGATCCACAGCTCATCCTCAATGCTTATCAGATGTGGGGTGATGAATTTGTAAACAGGTTGATAGGTATCTGGGCCTTAGTTATCTGGGATAGCAATACGCAGCGGCTCTTCTGCTCTCGCGATCGCTTTGGCAGCAAGCCCTTGTGCTACCTCATCCAAGACCAGGTGTTCTATTTTGCCAGCGAGATCAAGCAGCTCTTGCCTGTTTTGGAGACCAAAGAGGTCAATGCTCAGATGCTTTGGCGCATGAATAAAGTAAGCGGCATGCATCTCTATCAGGATCAGACGCCATTCAGGCAGATCAAAATCCTGGAGCCGGGCCAAAACTTAAGCATCCAGCGCGGCAAAATCCAAAAGGAATACTACTACCGCCTGAATACAGAGATGTTTGAGACCTCGCAGCTTAGCTTTGCGGATGCTGCAGAGTATTATCTTGAGCTCTTTAGAGAAAGCGTACGCCTCTGTGCTACCGAACCGGAAGAGATAACCTGTGCTCTGAGTGGCGGACTGGATTCCACCGCCATCTTAGCTATTCTTTCAAAGCTCAAATCTCAGCCCATCAGCACCTTCTCCACCTGGTTTGAAGACGCCCAACTGGACGAACGAGAATATATAGAACTTGCAAATAACAGCTTCAATGCCCAAGGCACACTGCTTTCCCCCACCGCTGAAGAAGCCTGGCAGAGCTTGCTGGATGCCACCTGGTATAGCGACCTTCCCCTTGGCAGCGGTTGCTCGGCTCAGTTATCCGTCTTTAAAGCAGCCCGCAAGCAGGGATTCAAGGTATTGATCGGTGGGCAGGGCAGCGACGAACTCACCGCCGGTTATAGACACGCCCAATATCGCTATTTGGCAGATCTGGCTCATGGTAGACAGTTCCCTCAGTTTATCGCCTCACTCAAGAGCATCTCCAAAGCCAAAAGACCGGTTGAGCTCATATCCATCGTCGCCAAAAGCGGCTTATCTCTGCTCTTTCCGGAAAGTCAGCTCTACAGGCAAGAGATGAAGCACCTCCACTTCGAGCCCTTCAGTTCAGACTTTCTTGAGAGCTCCAAGGATGCAGATATGGACGCCCTGGATATGCCCGAAACCAGCCGTCTGAGCAGCTTTTCCTACAACATGGTCTACAATACCACCCTGCAAACCCTGCTCCACTTTGAAGACAGGATGAGCGCCATGGCAGGTATGCAAAGTCGCAGTCCTTTTCTCGATTATCGCCTGGTGGAGCTCGCTTTCAGCCTGCCATCCAGCTACAAGCTCGATCCTCCTCAAGGCAAGCGCATTCACCGCGCTGCCATCCAGGATATGGTCCCCAAGCCCATCTTGGAACGCAAGGATAAAGCCATCTTTGGCACTCCTTTCACGCAGAGATGGATGCGAAACGAACTTAAGGACAGAGTATACGACATCTTCACCAGCAGCAGCTTCAGACGCTCCGGCTACTGGAATCTGAGCAAAATCATGTCCAGATGGCAATCTTACCTCAATGGCAACGATAAAGACGCCCAGATGCTTTATCAGGTGGTTGCCACCCACATCTGGCTCAAAACCTTCAACATCATCTAAGTAAAATGTGAGATCACTATGAAACGACTAAGTATTATCATCATAATCATCATCGCGATATCGCTCAGTGCGTGTAAGCTTTTCAAGCAGCCCACCCTGGAGAAAGTCCACGATGTAAAGATCACAAAGTTTGGCGTGGACGAGATTGACGTGAACATCTCCATCAGCATCCACAATCCCAATTGCTACCAGCTCAAGATCGATAAGCTGGATGTAGACCTGCTCAATAAAGACAGGGCAAAGATAGGCAGCGCCACGCTACAGAAAAGGGTTGTTATCCCCAAGCGTCGCAGCAATGCCCTCGATTTTAACGTCACCTTGCAGACCCGCCCCACCGCCAAAATGATCAGTATGTCCGACCAAACCGTCTATTTCTACATCTCTGGCAGAGGACACGGCAAGGTACTTGGTTTTGGCAAGAATTTTGACTTTGAGGCGCCCTACCAGCTTGACCTCAAAGAGTATCTGGAATCCCTCATCCCGCGTTTTCAGGCAGATGGACAGAATATCTTCAAGCTCAAGCGCAGCTATATCAAGGAACTGGGCTTGAGTCAGGCTACTATGTCTGTAGACTTTGTGCTCTTGAACCCCTTTGGCTTGGGATTCAATCTCAAAGGCTTCCCCGCTGAATTATGGCTCAACAACACCCTGGTGGGCAGAGGCAACCTGGCCAGCCAGATGCGTTTTGACGACACCATCCACTCCAAAGATGGCTCCATGAACTTCAAGGTATCAAATTTCAAAGCGCTATGGTCTGCCATCAAAGGAATCGTCAAAGGTGAAATTCCTTACGCTGTAAAGGGCACGGTGATTATTGACGCCTTTGGTTTGGAGATTCGCAAACCCTACGAATATTCCGGTTCTGTGCCTGTGAGTATCAGCGATTACATCCTGAACAAACTGCAAGGTGCTGCCAAGGATAAAGCTCTGACAAAACCCATAGATTGACCTTTAGGATTTACAGACCAACAGAAAAGGGACTCGCATCAAAACGAGTCCCTTTATCATTATTGTATAGCTTTATGCTTTACCCAGTTCCATCCCTTTCTTGATGGCTATCAAGTTTTTCTCCAAGAGGTCTGGGTCTCTATCCTTGAGGTAACTGGTGAGGTCTTCCTCCATGGATTCATATTTAATCACGTTGGTTCTGCCTATCACCATTCCGATGGCGATCATATTCAGCACTCTCATGGATCCGATCTCTTGGGCCAGCTCTGTGAGTGGTGCAGAGATGATTTGGATATCCGTGCGATCACATCCTTTGGGGCACATACCTGTATCATAGACAAGCACTCCACCGGGGCGGATTTGAGGGCCGAATTTGTCGATTGAGGGCTGGTTGAGGGCGACCAGGATATCTGGCGTGCTCACGATGGGTGAAGCGATAGGTTGGTCAGACACCACTGCGGAAACGTTAGCGGTTCCACCTCTCATTTCTGGTCCGTAGGAGGGAAGCCAGGAGACGTGTTTTCCTTCTCTCATTCCCGCTTGGGCAATGAATCTGCCAATGGTCAATACACCTTGACCGCCAAAACCGGCACAAATTATTTCTTTCTTCATTCTTGAGCTCCTTTATCTCTGAATACACCTGGTTTATAGAAGGGCAGCATATTCTCTCTGGCCCATTCCATTGCTTTTACGGGATCCATACCCCAGTTTGTGGGGCAGGTGCTCACAAATTCTATAAAGGTAAAGCCGCGGCCTTCCTTATTGTATTGAATGGCCTTGCTCACGGCTCTTTTGGCTTTGATGATATCGGGACCGCTGAGCAGTGACACTCTTTCGATGTAGTAAGGTGCTACGAGAGTATCCAGCAGCTCACATACACGGATGGGATAGCCGATATCATCGACCTTGCGTCCGTAGGGACTGGTAGTCGTTTTCATGTCGGGCAGAGTGGTAGGTGCCATCTGTCCACCCGTCATGCCGTAAATGGCGTTATTGACGAAGAAAACGCTGATGTGCTCACCACGGTTTGCAGCGTGCACGATCTCAGCTGTTCCGATAGCAGCGAGGTCACCATCACCCTGATAGGTGAAGATGTGCATATCGGGGCGGGCTCTTTTGATACCGGTAGCCACAGCAGGAGCGCGTCCGTGAGCGGCTTCCGCCATATCAAAATTGAAGAATTTATAGGCAAACACGCTGCAGCCAACGGGGGCTACACCGGCCATTTTATTTATCAATCCATGCTCATCGATGGATTCTGCAATGAGGCGATGAGCGATACCATGTGTACATCCTGGACAATAGGTGAATGGTACTTCTCTTAACGATTCGGGTCTAGTTGCGATTACTTCCACTATTTCCTCCCTTTAAAAACAAGCTTGCAGCTTTTCTTTGATCTGTTCAGGTGTGAAGACCATGCCTCCCACTCTGCCCCAGAAATGGACCGGGACTTTTCCGTTGACGGCGAGCTTAACATCCTCCACCATCTGGCCGGTGTTCAGCTCAAACACATATACCTGTTTGACCTTGGGGCCAATGCACTTGGCAAGCTCCTCGTAAGGATAAGGCCAAACTGTGATGGGGCGGAAAAGACCGATATTCCTGCCTTCTGTATTCAGTTCATCCACTGCGGAACGAACAATACGGGATGCAGTGCCAAAAGCGACCACTACCATCTCATTGTCATCATTGATGTTATGAAGTTCGTGGCGTGTCTCGTTGGCTTCGATCCTGGCATATTTCTCATAGAGCTGGTTGACGTGCTTCTCCAGCACCACGGGGTCTATCTCAAGCGAGTTTATCTCATGATGGTGTTTGAGGTCTCCATCTTGGTTAGGATGGATGCACCAGGATTCGTGCTGGTGGCCCATGGCTTCCATTTCCTCTTCAGTCACGGCTGGCTTAAATTCCACCGGCTCCATCATCTGGCCCAGCATTCCATCTGCCAAAATCATCACAGGGTTGCGATATTTATCTGCCAGATCAAAGGCTTCGGAAGCCATATCGGCAAATTCTTGCACGCTGGATGGAGCAAGCACGATGAGGTGATAATCTCCATGGCCGCCACCCTTGGTAGCTTGGAAATAGTCTCCCTGTGCGGGCTGGATGTCTCCCAAACCGGGGCCGCCACGCTGCACGTTGATGATCACGCAGGGCAGCTCTGCTCCGGCAATATAGGACATCCCTTCGGCTTTGAGGGAAATTCCGGGAGAGGATGAAGTAGTCATCACCCGCTTGCCGGCACCGGCAGCTCCGTAGACCATATTAATAGCAGAAACTTCACTTTCTGCTTGCAAAAAAGTCCCACCAACGGTGGGCATCATCTTGGCCATATATTCGATCAATTCGCTCTGAGGGGTGATGGGATAAGCGAAATACAATCTGCAACCTGCGTTAATCGCAGCTTTGGCCACGGCTTCATTACCTTTCATTAATACTTTACTCATTTTCTTTCCTCACTTTTCCACGGTAATGGCTACGTCTGGGCAGATGTTGTAACACATTTTACAGGCGATACAAGCATCTTGATTGAAACATTCGGCGTAGTGGTAACCCTTGGCATTGATGTTTTCCGAGAAGCGAATAATCTTCTTCGGGCAAACAGAAATGCAGAGCCCACAACCTTTGCAATAATTGGGGTCAACCGTCATTCTTGGCATGGTTGTGCTCCTTCTACTTTCTTTTGTTTTTTCATAAGATCATAAATATTATAGATGCCCTTTTATGTCAAACCTTTTCTTTTACCAATTGCGCTATCTTGGGCATATGTGGGAAGTTATAAAGTTTTTGCACGCTTGGCATTTGCCAATCTTAATCTGAATACCCGGCAGCGCAACACCTTAAAGTGTCAAAAATGAAGCAGGCTGGTTTGACGATATATTTCAGGGATTGGAAATGGCTGAATAAAACCAAAGCAACACCTACTATTATGGTAGGTGTTTTGTAGCTCGCTCCGACTCCTGAAACAGCCGGACGATATGAAATATTTGACCTGCGACCTGGAAATCTGCAAACAAAACTGCCCTCTAAAACGTCGATTTGATGCGGCCTCCCTTAGGGGCTCCTGTGGGTCTCCTTTGGGATCCATAAGTAACCCATAGCAAACCCATAAGTTACGCATTTGAGAGCCAAGGAGATTCGAAGGGCAGACAACCCCGGCCTAAAGTCAAAGGTTGACGCAAGTGTCGGTATTTTGAAAACAATTTTTGGGCCTTAAGGAGAGGATTTTTCCGCGAATTTTACCGGCTGCGTCGGCTCCCCGATCCAATAGAACCTGGGCTCTGTTAAATTGGAAAGAAAGTAAGGATATGCCCGAGTAAGCAGCGTAAGCTCGGGGCAAAGTAAATAATCTATATTTTGCCTGGGGCAGGTCAAACTTGGTGGTGTTGCGGTAAACGGCGTGCACGAGGCAGAGCAGTGGATAATTCTCCACAAAAAAGACGTATTTTTATTGGCGCTATTTCCGCTCCAATAAGATTTTCCTAATAATCTCTAACTTACTCGAATACAATAAGATAGCAACGGTTAAATTTCGTTAAAACAGTCCAAAACCGTCATTTCCCCTGCGCAAAGACAGCAGCTATCTGTTTATGCAGCTATCAGATACGTTCCTTTTTGAGAAATATGTCTTGACAAAATGGCCTCGTCCGGAAAATAGGTCTCTTGTTTTAAGCAAAACAATTGGAAATAACATTATGAGTAATCAAATTAAGAAACTGATCGCCACAATTTTAGGCATTCACGTGCTATTTGTAGCACCAGTAATAGCTGAAAGTGTGGTAGGTCTTGGCAGCGATGAGATCAGCCAGCAGAATTCTGCTTTGCTGATGGACTCGCAACACAATTCGGAACCCCCTGAACGCATGGTGGCCTCTTATTATGGAGGCAGATTTCACGGTAGAAAAACCGCGAGTGGAGAACGTTTTGATAAAAACGCACTCACTTGCGCACACAGATCACTTCCTTTTGACACTATTTTAATCGTAACAAATCCCAAAAACGGGAAATCCGTAACCGTTCGTGTGAACGATCGCGGGCCTTTCACTCGTGGCAGAGATGTAGACCTCTCTTACGCTGCAGCCAAAGAAATCGATATGCTCCGGGCTGGCGTAATTCCTGTAGACGTAGTGGTTGTAGAACCCCTTACAGAAATGCCATCTGAAATCACTTTGGAAGATACAGCATCAGATTCCTCCATTACAATTAGGTGATTTCACCTTATATAGATCAATCCTTCGGGTAGAAGGTTGATCGCTTCAGTCAAAAGCATCCCTTATATGCATTACGCTATCAGTATAACTATGTGTAGCAGGAGATTGGATGTATATTAGTGAAGGTTTGCCGCTCAGGTTTAGCCCAGCGGTGGAATCTGCCCTGAGCGAGAAGCGTGCGGTGGTGGCCCTGGAATCCACTGTGATCACACACGGCTTGCCCAAGCCTCTCAACTGGGAGGTTTTGGAGCGCCTGCAGCAGGTAGTTGAAGATGAAGATTGCACAGCGGCCCCCATCATCGTTTATCAGGGCATAGCGCATATCGGCATTGATGATGAGCTGAAAGAAGAGCTCCAGAATACCGATATCCCCTTCAATAAGCTCTCCCTGCGAGATTTGCCGCTTGCTTTTGCCAGGAAAGATTCCGGCGGGACCACGGTTTCGGCTACGATGGGCCTGGCTCATCAAGCGGGAATCGAGGTTTTTGCCACCGGCGGCATTGGTGGAGTGCACAGATTTTGGCAGGATAGTTGGGACGTATCCATGGATCTCATTGCCCTGAGCCGCATCCCCGTGATCGTGGTATCGGCAGGCTGCAAGGCCATCCTGGATATAGAAGCCACTTTGGAGATGTTGGAAAGCTTTGGCGTTCCGGTTGTAGGCTGGCAGACAGATACCTTCCCCCTCTTTTACACTCCGGATAGTGAATATCCCATTTCCAGATGTGATGACCTCGACCTTTTGGCACAAAGCTGGAGGGCGCACAAGCTGCTCAGGGATAATGGCTCCGGGATGTTGGTAGCCAATCCCATCCCTCATGAATATGGCATCGCCAGCAGCCAGATCGAGCCTTACATAAACCAGGCAATCTCGGAGGCAAAGCACGATGGAATCAAGGGCAAGGAGCTCACTCCTTTTCTACTTGACCTTTTAGCCCAGATCACAAAAGGTGAATCCGTTAAGGCCAACATCGCCTTGCTGGAGAATAATGCCCGCTTGGCGGCTGATTTGGCCAATATAGTGAGGTAGATAAATGGAAAACTATATTACGATCGCTAAATTTGAAAACATCTTTGAAGCGGATTTGGCCCGCAGTCTCTTGATAGACAACGGCTTTGACGTGAATCTCTTGAACGAGAGAGTGGTTTCTTTGGCGCCGGGAATTGCCAGCAGCAGACTGTGCCTTGAACTTCAGGTACCGGAGAGCCAGGAAGAGGCTGCCAAAGCCATCCTTTTTGACTCCGCAAACAGCTCTGATACCGAAACTTTGCTCAAAAACGAGGGTGCAATTCTGGAGGGACACTTCAAACTCACCTCGGGACGCCACAGCAATCTCTATATTGAAAAGATACGTCTCTTGCAAAACCCCTTACTGGCAAAGACCTTATGCTCAAGACTTGCCGACCTGATCACAGACCTCGATATTGACTGTGTGGTTGGCCCCGCATATGGAGGCATAGCTTTGGCTTTTGAAGTGGCCTCTCTTTTGGATAAGAGCTTTGTCTTCAGCCAGAGGAAAGATGGCCAGATGACGATCCGCAGTGGCTTTGACCTCTCCGGTATCAAGAAAGCAGTGGTGATCGAGGATATCGTGACCACCGGCGGCAGTGTGAAAGAAGTGATCCAATGCCTGAAAGATAGAGGTATAGAGGTAGGTATGGTGGGGGCTTTGGTGGATCGCAGTGGTGGCATCGTGGATTTTGGTGTGCCTTTTGTGAGCTTGCTCCAGCTGGATATCCCCACCTTCGATCCTGAAGATTGCCCCCTGTGCAAATCAGGCGTCCCCATCACCAAACCCGGCAGTAGCGATAAATAAGAACAGTGAATATAGCTGCCTTTGAAGAGAATGACGCAAAGCTGCTATTGGAGCTGCTGCGCTTTTTTGCACCGCCCCAAAACCTCGAGCTGAGCCTGAGCTTGCCCTCGGGGTTTGACAGCCACATACCTGCGGGCTGGGAGATAAAAGAATACGAGGCTTCAGATCAGCTGAGGGTGGTTGCTGATCAAATTGAAGAACAGCTTGAGGCGCTGCATCAATTCTACTTCTGCTCTGCTTTCAGATGTCTCAAGATCAAAGGTGAACTGCCCGAGCTGAACCCGGCTTTATTTGGAGATTTGGAGCCTTGTTGCCTGGCTTCAGAAGCAGATGATTTCCCGCAGATCAAAAGACACTATCCGGAGCTGAAAGACTGGCTGGCTGATATGCCCAAGGATACACTGCTGGTCACTTCCCGGGCTCATATCCCGGAGGCTCTTTTGATCAACGAGCCGGATGATCTGTGGCTGCTTGCTTTCGACGCGGACAATCTGATCCTCGACCTCAGGCTGAACGCCACTACTCAGGCCCACTTCCGCGCATACAACCAATTGTCAGCCTGGTGTTTGTGCCTTGAGTATTATGAGGAAATAGACAGGCTTGCGCTGAGCCGCTGCTATCAAAACAGTTCCTGCTCTTATGGCTTCTTTGCCGAGTTTTATGACCGCTATATGGCGCACGTGGATTATGGCCAGTGGATAGACATGATCCTCACCTGGGCCAAGCGCTTTATGAGTTCCACGCCCAAGATCGTGCTGGAGATGGCTTGCGGCACTGCCAATATCTCTGAGCAGCTGGTCTTTAAGGGTATGGAAGTGGATGGCTTTGACAACTCTCCCTTCATGCTGTACGAGGCCAATAAAAAGAGCTTTAAGCCCAATCTGTATCTGGATTCCATGACTGATGAGCCCAGAAAAGAAAACCACTATGAGCTCATCCTTTGCCTCTTTGACAGCATCAATTACCTGCTCAAGAAAGAAGAGGTGCAGAAAACCATACACAACGCGTGGCTGGCGCTGCAACCGGGTGGGCTGTTCGTATTCGACATCTCAACTATCTATAACAGCAGAAACAACTTTTATGATGAAATCAACAACCATCAATTTGCAGAAGGCAGCATCGTTCAACACGCTTACTTTGATGAGGTTCGCCTCAGGCAGAGGTCCTATTTGAGCCTCTACCGCCGCAGGGGTACAGCGTATGTCCTCAGTCAGGAAGAGCATTGCCAGAGGGTGTATTATCACCGCGAGATCATGTCCATACTCAAA
Source organism: Cloacimonetes bacterium UBA3900 (assembly GCA_002391675.1). GTDB lineage: Bacteria > Cloacimonadota > Cloacimonadia > Cloacimonadales > Cloacimonadaceae > UBA3900. Next base: position 39,715 of record DGFM01000017.1, read on the forward strand.
GACTGTCCGCTCGAGCTCAAAGGTATTTTCTCCACAGAGGTGCGCGGCAACATGATCAATAGAAAGCAGCAAGACCTGGATTCCCGCTATCCACGCCTCTTTTATATGCTGCAGAAGAGCCACTCATGAATCCCTTATACACAGCTGACCTGAGGCTGCTGAGCGAACATTCCACCCTCATTGGTGTGGATGAAGCAGGCAGAGGCTGTCTGGCTGGGCCGCTGGTCTGTGCGGCTGTTGTGCTGGATTACGAGCTGATATTTGATAAGCTCAAGGATAGCAAACAGCTCTCCCCTACCGTGCGAGAAGAGCTCTACCGACTGATTATTGACTCATGCGCCACTTACAGCATTCAGGTGATGCCGGTGGAATATATAGATCAGCACAACATCCTGAACGCTACCATGGAGGGGATGAGGCGCGCCATTTTGGCTTTGGGCATCACGCAGGGACTATGCTTGGTAGATGGAAACAGGCTGCCTCCGCTTACTGCATCTGAAGCCAAAGACTTACAGCTCAGGAGCGTGGTACACGGGGATGATTTGCACGCCTCAATCGCTGCGGCATCCATCCTGGCCAAAGTGTATAGGGATCAGCTCATGCTGGAGCTGGATAAAGAGTATCCGCACTACGGTTTTGCCACTCATAAAGCCTATGGAACCAAGGCACATCTGGAAGCTATCGATAAGTATGGCCCCTGTCCTGTCCACAGGAAAAGCTTCGCTCCCATGAAGTATCTGCAGTCCTGATAAACAAAGCTATTGACGTAATACCCGCATTCTGCAAAACTGCCCTCCAATACAATTTTAGGAGTGATCCCATGCGATACAGAGTCTCAGTATTACAGTATGAGCCGAAGTTTCTCAAACAGGATGAGAATCTTGAGACTGTTCAAAAGATGTTAGCCGGCCTGCAAACAGATTTGGTGGTGCTGCCCGAACTGGCGCTATCAGGATATGTGTTTGTGGAGATGGATGAGGTGATGCAGATCGCCGAAAGTGTGCCCGATGGCAAGTGCTTCAACACCTTGCGGCAGATTGCTATAGACAACGATTTTAGCATCGTTTACGGCTTTGCCGAAAGAGCCGGGGACTTGGTCTACAATTCCAGCGCACTCTTGAATCCTGATGGCAGCTATCACGTGTATCGCAAGACGCATCTATATTACAGGGAAAAGCTCTTCTTTGAGCCCGGAGACACGGGCTTCGCTGTCCATCCTGCCAAAGGAGACGTAAAGATAGGCATGATGATCTGCTTTGATTGGCAGTTCCCAGAATCCGCCCGAACCCTGGCTATGCGCGGTGCTCAGATCATCTGTCATCCCTCCAACCTGGTGTTGCCCTGGTGCCAGCAAGCGATGATCACACGCAGTTTGGAAAATAGGGTTTTCACCATCACCTCAAACCGCATTGGAACTGAGATCAATAAAGATCAACAGCAGACCTTCACCGGCGCTGCCCAGATTTTAGGTACCAAGGGTGAGATTCTGGCACGTATGGAAACCACCGGGGTGGGCGTGGAAACCCGCGAGATTGACCCCAGCTTGGCTTTGGATAAATCTGTATCCAGCATGAACGGCGTGTTTGCCGATAGGCGTCCAGACTTTTATCAAAGATGAAAAAGACTGATATTGAAGCGAGAATCAAAGAGCTGAAGGCGCAGATAGCGCGTCACGACAAGCTTTACCACCAGCTGGCTATCCCGGAGATTTCAGACTACGAATACGATATGCTGCTGCGTGAGCTGCAGAGCCTGCAACAGGAGCTGGGACTGGAAGATGAGCAAACCGTGGGAGTTGACCTCTCCGCCGACAGCAAGACAATAGACCACAAACAACGCATGTATAGCCTGGATAATGCCTACTCCATCCAGGAACTGCAGAGCTTCTATACCAAGATCACGGGCGAGCTGGGCGCCAAACCACTGTGGAGCGTAGAGCTGAAGATAGATGGATTTGGCATCAACCTCTACTATGAAAATGGGGATTTGCAATACGCACTATCCAGAGGCGATGGCGTGGCAGGCGAAGTGATCAGCGCCAACATCTCTGCCGTGCAGGGTGTGCCCCAAAAGATACCATTTATGGGACAAATCGAGATCCGCGGCGAAGTGTATATCTCTATAGATGACTTTATCAAACTCAATGACGAGAGAGCTGAGAATGAAGAAAAGACCTTCGCCAATCCACGCAATGCTGCGGCAGGCTCCATCAAGCTCAAGGACTTGGAAGAGGTGAAGAAGCGCCACCTCAAGGCAGTGCTCTATGCGGTGGGCTTTGCCGATCCCGTGCCGGTAGACAGCCAAACTGAACTGCTATACTGGCTTAGAGAGCAGGGCTTTAGCGTGACGGAACATCATGTTAAGGCGATCACTTTCGCCGAGATTGAAGCTTTTTGCCGCCGGTGGGAAGAGCAGCGCTATACCCTTCCTTTCGAGATAGATGGAACGGTGGCCAAGATTGATGATTTTGCGCTGCAGAAGCGCTTTGGCTACACCTCCAAGAGTCCAAAGTGGGCCATCGCTTACAAGTTTAAACCGGAAGAAAAGGAAACCGTGCTCAACGAGGTGCAATTTCAGGTGGGGCGTACCGGCGCTGTAACACCCGTAGCCATCTTGGAGCCCGTTTATATCTCCGGAAGCACCGTAACCCGGGCCACTCTGCACAATGAGGATGAGATCAAGCGCCTCGACCTGCATCTTTCGGATACCGTGCGCATCGTGAAATCCGGCGAAATCATCCCCAAGATCATAGCTGTTGATGCCGCTAAAAGAGCTGCAGATGCACTCGAAGTCAGCTTCCCCACCTCATGTCCGGTATGTGGCAACACCTTGCACAAAGATGAAGATGGCGCCATTCACTACTGCCCCAATGCCATGTGCCCGGCTCAGGTACACAGGAAGATAGAGCATTTTGCCTCCAAGGATGCCATGGATATCGTGGGCTTGGGCGAAGCGATGGTAAAGACTCTTTTGGACGTGGGGCTGATCTCTGAAATAGCGGACATTTACCGTTTGGACTATGCCAAGGTTGCCACAATAGAAGGTTACGGCCCCAAGAGTGCTGAAAACCTTAAGAATGCCATCGAAGCCTCCAAGACGCGCAACCTGGATAGAGTGATCTTTGCGCTGGGAATCCGCCACGTGGGCAAAGTGACAGCTTCCACGCTGGCAAACCACTTTGGCTCCATGGAAGCCCTCTGCCGGGCAGATGCTGAATCTTTGATGAATATACCGGATGTGGGGCCGCGTGTGAGCGATTCCATCCTCACCTTTTTCTCGCAAGAGCCAAACCTCAAGTTGATCAAGGAATTGGAGGGATATGGGCTCACCATGCAAATCCAAGTCTCAGACAAGCCTCAGCCTCTGGCAGGACTCAACTTCCTCATCACCGGCACCTTGGACAATTATAGCCGCAAAGAAATGGAAAGCATGATCAAAGAACGCGGCGGCAACATACTTAGCAGCGTGGGCAAGCAGCTCAACTACCTGATTGTGGGCGAAAGGCCCGGTTCCAAGCTCGTCAAAGCACAAAAGCTGGAACACGTAAAGATCATCAACGAACAAGAAGCCCTGCGCTTGATGGGAATGGACTAAGTGAAAATCCTCGAACGCTACATACTCAAGGAGCACGTCTCGCCCTTCTTCATCTCACTACTGGTAGTGACGATGGTGCTTTTGATAGACAGGGTGATAGACTTGCTGGATTTGATCATAGAAAAGAAATTGCCCGCCTCGATTGTAGTCGAGCTCTTTGGCCTCTCACTCCCCTATATGCTGGCTCTTTCCATCCCCATGGCTGTTTTAGTGGCTACGATTCTGGCTTTTGGACGCATGACGGTGGACAGGGAAACCATAGCCATGAAATCCAGCGGTATCAACGTTTATTCCATGGTCAGGCCCTTGGTGGCAGTCGCTATATTGCTTACCGGCCTGATGGTTTATTTCAATCACTGGTTTTTGCCGCAGACAAACCACAAGCTCAAAAACCTGATGGTAAAGATCGCCTATTATAAACCCATGACCATCATCAAACCGGGTGAATTTACTCATGTGACGGATTACACGGTGTATGTGAAGGAAAACGAAAACGACGAGCTGAGAGACCTGTTGATCTATGACCGCAGCATGAGCACTTTCCCCAGGCTTATCCGCGCCGAAACCGGTAGCGTAAAGCAGATGGACGGCGGCAACACCCTACAGCTCACCCTCTTCAATGGAGAGATGCACGAACGCAGCGAAAGAGACCCCAGCAAATACTCTCTGCGCCGCTTTGATACCTACCTGGTGAATATCAGAGACCTTGGTTACGAGATGGATATGGGCGAAAGCAGCTATAGATCGGATAGGGAGATGACCTACAACCAGCTGGTGGATGAGCTGAAAGAGAAGAAGCAGGAGCTGGATACTGTCGAGAAAGAATATGTATCCCTCACTGAACGTTTTGAGCGCATTGGCGGCCCCAGCGGTGACCCCAAAAAGGACTTGGAATACAGAAGAATAGGCATGATGAGCAAGATGGCGCAAGACAGACTTTCCGAGATCAAACACGACTACAACGCTCTGCAGGTGGAGTATCACAAAAAGTTCTCACTCTCTTTTGCCATCATCATCTTTGTCTTGATCGGGATTCCCTTGGGCTTGATGACCCGTTCCAGCGGTATAGGCATGGCGTTTTCGGTCTCGTCCATCATCTTCCTCATCTATTATATAGCCCTCAACGCAGGCGAAAACCTGGCAGACAAGGGCTATATGAACCCATTTTTATCCATGTGGCTATCCAACATAGTGTTTCTACTGCTGGCACTGGCCCTCATCTGGGCTTCCATCAAGGAAAAACAACTGATCAACCTGAACCTGCTGGCCTGGAAAATCAAGAACTTCAGACGCAGGAAAGGCAAAGCGCCCGATGAGCTGCTGCATTGATAGAGGGAAGCAACATGATCCGCAAACTTGACCGCTATATTATCCGAGAATTCCTGCGCACCTATCTGATTATCTTCCTCAGCTTTGCCGCAGTGTTTATCGTTATCGATGTGATAGACAACCTGCCCAGGCTGATGCGCGCCGGCGCAAATACACAACAGGCCATTATCTACTACCTTTTGCGCCTGCCTTATCTGCTGGTGCTCACCTCACCCGTCACTGTGCTGCTTACCGGCCTTTTCATGATGAACTCACTTTCCAAGCACAACGAGAGTGTGGCAATCCGGGCGGCAGGCGTGAGCATCAAGAGAGCGATGCTTCCTCTCTTTGTCATCGGTTTGCTCATCAGCATAGGCGTGGCAATCATGGGTGAATATCTGCTTCCCTGGGCAGAATCTACGCGTTCATATGTGTACAACGTGCAAATTAAGGGCGAGCAGCCTGATGATCAGATGCTCAAAGCAGCAGTGCACTATCAGGGTGAGGAAAACGACTTTTACTATTTTGGCTTCTTTGATGGCTACCAAAATACACTCAGGGTGATAGATCAGGTCAAGCTTGACGAGGATAGCGACGAAGTGGTGCACCATCTCACCGCAACAGCTGCCTCCTGGGACGAGGATAACTGGATCCTGCAGGATTGCGTGGTGAGGGAATTCAAGGATGGAAAACAGGTGAACTGGCAGCATTATCCCAGAACGGATAAGCCATTCCTGGATGTTGAGCCTCAAGACTTTATCCGCATCACAAAGAAGACCCTGAGTCTCAACTTTATGGAGCTGAAAGAGTATATCGCCAGATTGGAGAAGATGGGCGAAGAGACAAATCGGGAGGTGGTTGACCTACACATGAAGATCGCCTTCCCGCTCACCAACCTGATCGTTATCTTTTTCTTCATCCCCGTGGCCACCAGCAACATACGCTCCAAGGGGCGTGGCTTGATCTTCCTGCTGGGCCTGGTGGTGTGTTTTACCTATCTCATCGTGGTGAGAGTGAGCCAAAGCCTGGGCTACAGCGGCGTTCTGCACCCCGTCTTGGCAGCCTGGCTGCCCAATATCTTTTTCACCATCCTGGGATTTGGCTTCTTAAAGAAAGCGGAAATATAAAGAAAGGCTCATGTTCTATTAGGATGGGTAGGTGTGACGGGACAAGATCGCAGCTACCGGTTGAGGATGGAAAAACCCTCTCCTTAAGGGCCTAAAATTGTTTTCAAAAAACCAACACTTGCATCAACATTTGACTTTTGCCCTGGCTTGCCCCACCCTCGGATCTCCTCGGCGCTCGAATGCGTAACCCTTGGGTTTTCTTTGGGTTACTTGTGGATCCGAAAGGAGACCCACAGGAGCCCCTAAGGGAGGCCGCATGAAATCGACGTTTTAGAAGGCGGAATTGCTTTCGCAAAACCGGCTCTCGAGTCAAATATTTCAAAACCCCCTGCTGTTTCAGATGCCGGAGTGAGCCAGGGTTCGCCTACTAAAATAGTAGGAATTCTTTGGGTATTTGTTTGCTATTTATACGCCCCTGAAATCTGGAGAAAATTCTGCCCTGCTCCTCTTATAGAAATTTTCACCCACACACTCAAATTGAACTTGAGCCTGTAAAAAGCTGGGCAGCAATCTACGAGCCACCCAGCAAGATAAGGTTATGTATAGGTTTGATCAGACCATGATCAAGAACCAGATCATGTTCATGATGCCGAAGAGGAAATTGATGGCCCCAAAGAACCATAAAAGGTATTTGAAGACATACTTACGCCAATATTTCTTCAAGAAAGCGACATCAAACTTGGCGTCAAATTCATCAATCCGGTGTTCCACTCTCCATTGCTCAATCAGGTGAGGAACTGTGCGTCTGAGTATTTTGGAAGCGATTTCTTTCACCGAATCGGCAAGCAAGTTGCGGATCTTATCTTTGAGTTTTTGGGGCAGTAGAGGCCAGCCATTGACAAACTCCGCCTTTTCATAGACAACATCGCGCACTTTCTGCTCCCATTTGCTCAGATAGCCGCTCTTATCCTGTTTGTTTTCTGCCTGTTCCAGATAATCGTGAAGCAGGTCTCTCGCTTTATTGAAGAGCCATTCACGCTTTCTCACCACGAATCCCGGGGTCAAGGGAATATGCATCCCCAGAAAATGTCTTCTTTTCTTGTTGAACAAAAACCAATCTACGGAATATAGCAGCAGGGTACCCAACAGCATATTCCAGATGATGAAACTAATAGATTTTAGAGCAATCATTTAAAAACCTCCTCCTGCTCCGCCTCCACCTGAACGCCCGCCTCCAAATCCACCGAAGCCTCCGAAACCGCCGAAGCCTCCAGAGCTGCTTGAACCGCCTGAAGAACCTCCGCCTCCAAAACCGCCTCTACCGGGGCCACCGCCCGTATTCGCCGCGGCCCATAGCCACAAGAGTATCTTGCCACGGGTGAGGATGACAAGAAAGATGAAGATGATGAAGAGGACCACCAAGACGGCGCCACCTCCATCGTCATCACTCTTTTTGGTTGACTTGCCTTGGCTGAAATCCGATACACCGGTGATGGTGACGCCTTTCTCTTTGGCAACTGCACTGATGAGCATGAGGCTGCCCTGAGTAAAAGCTCCATCCCAATCCTCGCTGCCCTTGGTGAGCATCCCTGCCATTTCTCTAAACACGCGGCTGGCATAGCTGTCTGTGATGTAAGGCTCGCAGCCATAACCAACTTCTATCCTGATCCGGCGTTCCTTGAGCCCCATGATGATGAGTATGCCTTCATCCTTCTTGTTGCCCACCTTCCACTGCTCAAAGGCTTTCACGGCGAAATCTTTCTCGTCCATGGTGCCTATGGATGCAAAGGTACCAATAGCCAGCTCCACATCCGTCTTTTCTTTGAGCTCTATACACCAGTCGTTGATCCGGATGACCGTTTCCTCGCTCAACACATTGGCAAAGTCGTTCACAAAGCCTATCGGTTCGGGAATGTCGAGCTTCGCAAACAAGCCAACCGCAAGCACAAGTAACAGGATGGTAAAAAGTTTGTTCTTATAAGTCATGTAAGATGTGCCCCATTTTGTCTTTCTTGGTTTTTAGGTAATCGTGGTTTTCTGCCCGGGCCTTGATCTCGATGGGAACGCGCTCGACAATCTCAATTCCATAACCCTTCAAGCCCACGATCTTTTTGGGGTTATTGGTGAGCAAGCGCATCTTCTTGACGCCCAGGCGTTTCAGTATCTGAGCTCCAATACCATAATCACGCAAATCCGGAGGAAAGCCCAATTTGATATTGGCCTGCACGGTATCCATGCCATTATCTTGCAGATGGTAAGCACGGATTTTATTGAGTAAGCCTATGCCTCTCCCCTCTTGCCTCATATAGAGGATCACGCCTCTGCCCTCCGCTTCGATCATCTCAAAAGCGCGGGTGAGCTGTTGACCGCAATCACAACGCAGCGAATGCAGAGCGTCTCCGGTGAGGCATTCGGAGTGCACGCGGGTGAGAACAGGCTCTTGGGGGTCAATCTCTCCCAAAACCAGAGCCAGATGGTATTCATCCGATATGGTGGAAACAAAGGTGTAGATGTCAAACTCGCCGTAAGGGGTGGGTAGCTTGGCTTTGGCAACCTGCTCCACCAAGCACTCTTTATGACGGCGGTAGCGGATGAGCTCAGCAATCGTTAAAATCTTGAAACCATGTTCCTGCGCGAAAAGGATGAGGTCGTCCATTCTGGCCATCTCACCATCGTCGCGGATGATCTCACAGATTGCCGCCACTGGCGCTCTGCCAGCCATTTCGGCAAGGTCTACCGAAGCTTCCGTATGGCCTGCTCTTTTCAGCACTCCACCCCGCTCTGCACACAGAGGGAAGATATGACCGGGACGCACGAAGTCTTCCGCCTTGGCGTTGGGATCTGCCAAAGCCCGGATCGTGATCGCTCTCTCTGGAGCGGAAATACCGGTAGTGGTGCCGACTGCTGCATCCACCGTGATAGTAAATTTGGTGCCGTGCCTATCCGTACTGTGACGCGTCATGAGCGGAATATCCAGGCGCTTGAGCGCTTCTTCACGCATGGGCACGCAGAGGAGGCCCCGGCATTTGGTTATCATAAAGTTCACAGCTTCGCTGGTGATGAGGTCTGCCGCCATCACGAGGTCTCCCTCATTCTCGCGGTTTTCATCATCAACAACGATCAACATCTGGCCTGAAGCGATGATCTGAACCGCTTCATCCACTGTTACAAAAGGGTCTTGAGTATGGTTGTTGTTCATGTTATTCATTGTAATTCTTCTTTGAGAATAGCTTCTAAATTTAGGCTTGGTTTGTCAATAGCAAAGTTTGAATCCAGCCAAGAAAGTGTGTAGAGCATATCTTCAGGAGGCGGGGTGTGGATATCCAACTCCTTGCCGCTGATGGGATGCACAAACTCCAGCCTCCAGGCGTGTAAGGCCTGACGTCGCAAGTGGTTAATCAAGAGCTCGGAGACTTTCCGCTTCATATTTGGAGGTACAATTGAGTGCACTCTGGCGCGTGTATTATAGAGTAAATCCCCCAAAAGAGGATGCCCCAGATGATCGAAATGCACGCGGATCTGATGCATCCTGCCAGTCTCCAAATCCACTGCCAACAGGGCAAAGAAATCAAAATAATGCAGCACCTTGTAGTGCGTGATGGCTTGCCTGCCTTGATTTGAAACGCACATCTTTCTGGGGTTGCTGATGGAGCGCCCGATATTGGTGATGATGGTTCCCTCGGCTTCATCAGGAACGCCACAGCAGACGGCAAGGTAGGTCTTCTTCACCTCTCTGTGAGCAAACATATCGTTGAGCTTACTTTGTGCCATATCGTTCTTGGCGATGATCATCAAGCCGCTGGTACCGCTGTCCAAGCGATGCACAATGCCGGGCCTGTCTGCCGCTCTGCCGCTGGAAAGATTGTCCTTGAAGTGAAAGAGCATGGCGTTCACCAGCGTGTCTTTGGGATTGCCAAAACCCGGATGCACGATCATGCCGGCAGGTTTGTTTATCACGGCCAGGTCGTTATCCTCATACACTATATCCAGAGGGATATCCTGGGGCTCAAGCTCATGAGGTTCAGGCTCCGGCAGATTGATAAAAACCTCATCCCCCGCTTCCAGGAGATAGCTCTTTTTCACCGGGATCTGGTTTACCAGGATGCGGTCTTGCTCTATCAGTTTTTCTACAAAGGAGCGGCTGTAGAGCTCCTGTATCCTCAGCCCGCTCAGGTATTTATCCAGCCGACGAGGCTTGTCTTCTTCAAATACTATCTTGATCTGCTGCCGCATCGTGAATAATATCTATTACAAAAACCGCACCCGTGGCAAAGCCTTTACGGTCGCGGATGATTGAGCCATTGATTATGGCTTGGGGGTCGTTGGCGTCTCCCTTCACCTTTTCATTGTAGAGGTTCTTCCCGTGTCTGAGTGCCAAACTGATGGTGTTGAATAGCCTGGAATCAAAGATATCGTTGAGGATGAATTCATTGATGTTGTCAGATTCGTTGAGGATGGGATACATCACGCGCAGCCTGTCGTTACAATAGGCCACCTCGCCTGATGTACCGACGATCAGCACGCCCTGAGGCAGGATGTTGATGAGCTGGTTGATTCTTTGATGGTGCTCAAAGATCTTGTCTGCCTTCACTTGATCGAAGCGCATGATGATTTTGATCATCTTGTCCAAGGCAAGAATCAGCCGCAGGCTGTCGGCATCCTGGTCGTAGGTGCTGAAGTCTATATCTATCTTATAATCTCCCTGCGAGATCTGCTCAATCAAGTCTTCCACCTCTTTGAGCGACTTGCGCAGCTTGTAGGGCAGATAGTAGAGCATAATGATGAAGACCACAAAGATCACAAACAAGAAGATGATGAGGATGGTCTGCAGGTCGTTTACCAAGTTGCCGAGTTTACTGGCATTGTTGAGGGTGATGAAGACCAACACCGTTTGCAGTACCACCAGCGCCAGCATCAGCAGCATAGAGATTTGGAAACGTCTTTTGAATGACTTCTTCATGCTTACTCCTTCCTGCCGCCGGTATCGTAGATGAGTTTATCCACGTTGCCTTTGGCGCCCAGCAAGATCAAGACGTCTCCCTCATTGATGACATCGTTGGCGCCGGGCATATCATTTAGACGGTTTTCAACGACATTCTCCCCCTCTTCCGTGACGGAGAGATACTTGTATTTGATGGCAATCACATTGATGCCCCTATTGAGTGGCAAGGATAGCTCCTGCAGGGTCTTGCCCACAAATTCTGCAGGTGCGATGAGCTCGATGATGGTGTGACCACTGGAGAGGTTGATGTATTCCAGGATGTTTGTGGAGATCAGCTTCTTTGCCAGCTGGTTGCCGACAATCTCTTCCGGAAGCAGTACGTGCTGCACTCCAATCAGCTCCATGATGCGCCCATGCAAGCGGTCCTCCACCTTGGAGTAGATCATGCTCACGCCAATCTTTTTGAGAATGGCTGCGGTGAGGATGCACTCCTGGATATCGCTTCCTATGCCGATGATCACGGCATCCATCTCGTTCAAGTTGAGTGTGCGCAGAGCAGTTTCGTCTGTGCTGTCCATACACACGGCGTTGGCTACCTTGGAGCTCACTTCATCTATCAAGTCTTGCTTTCTATCGATAGCAAGCACTTCCATGCCATATTCTGCCAGGATGGTGGCAACGGTCATCCCAAACCTGCCCAATCCGATTACAGCGTATCTGGCCATATATTCTCCTTATTTATCCGATTGCGATCTTCTCTTCGGCATAGCTCAGGTTCACTGTGCCCTGCCTGACCGCAAAAGCGTAAATCAATGTAAGCGGGCCGATGCGACCTACATACATGAGTAATGATATCAACAGTTTACCCAGGGTACTCAGCAAGGGAGTGATCCCGGTGGAAAGCCCCACGGTACCAAAGGCAGAAACTGCTTCAAACATGAGATCCTCAAAGGAAAAGGGTTCCAGCAGCAAAAGGAAAAACAACACGATAAAGATAATCGTGGCAGAAAGAACTACCAGGGACGTTGCTTCTCGCGAGTTGCTGTTGGGAATCCTGCGGTTGAAGATGCTCAAATCCCGAGTTCCTTTAAACATTCCTTTTATCGAGAGGACAAGCACGGCAAAAGTGGTGGTCTTGATACCACCCCCGGTGGAGCCGGGTGAAGCTCCGATGAACATCAGAAACATGGTAATCAGCAGCGAAGCTCTGCACAGGGCACCGTTGTCTATCGTATTGAAGCCGGCGGTCCTGGTGGTAACGCTCTGAAACCATGATGCCAAAATCCTATTGCTAACGCTGAATCCCTTCATGGCGCCATTGTATTCCGTGAAGAAAAAGGTGAGCGCCCCAAAAACCAGAAGCAAAGCGGTAACCAGTAACACGATCTTACTGTGCAGCGCCAGCTTGCGCACTTTGCTCTTGCGGAAAATATAGTGTTGAAGATCTATGATCACGTTAAAACCTAAGCCACCCAGGATGATGAGCCCCGTGATGCCGATATTGACGATATAATCCCCCACATAGGCGCTTAAGTTGCCTGGCAGAGGTGATATGCCCGCATTACAAAATGCGCTCACAGCATGAAAGATGCTGTAGTAAAAAGCCTTCATGGGTGGGTAGTCCATGCTAAAGCGTATATACAAAAATGCGGCACCCAGGCTCTCAATAATCAAGGTGACAAACATGGTGTTCTTGAGCAAGTTCAGAACATTCAGGCTCTGACTGCCGCCTACCACTTTATAGATGGCACTTTCCAGCTTTATGGTCAGCCTCTGCCCCAAGACTATGGCAAAAGCGGTAGAGATGGTCATCAATCCCAGCCCACCGACCTGTATCAGGAGCAGAATAACGATCTGCCCAAAGAGGCTGAAGTAACTCCCCACATCCACCACCACCAGCCCTGTTACACAAGTGGCAGAAGTAGCGATAAAGAGGGCATCCACGGGTGCTGTCACTTTACCCTGTGCGGATGAAGCAGGCATCATCAAGAGTATGGTACCCAAGAAGATCACCAAGATAAAGCTCAACATCACAGTGACAGGTGGGTTTCCGGTTAACAGCTTGTAAAGACGTCCGTCAAAAGCCCTGAAGAGCAGGAACTGTATGATATACCAAGTCTGCCTGATCAGCAGGAAAAACACCACAAATTTGGCATTGTAAAAGATCAACAGAAAGCCCATTACCAGGATGAATACATCAAAAAGGATGAGCCCCTTTTGCTTCTTTTCTCCCGGATTGACCACACGGTTGAAGATAGTGAGCATCAAGACCGCTAAGTTTGCCCAGGCTGTAAAATACTCCACTTGGGTGTAATCAGCATAATAGGAAATAACGGGCTCGAAAAACAAAACCAAAAAGCTCCAGACGGCCAATACGTAGGCCAGTATTTCCACTTTGGCAAGCAGACTGCGAGCTTTGGAGGTGTTCATTTAATAACCTTTCTTGCTGAGATGATCCCTGATGTCCTCAAAGATTTCCTGCTCGCTGCGCGCAGCATTCACCTTGTAGAGGAGGCCCAAATCTTCAAAGTAGTCGATGAGCTGATGCGTCTGCTCAAAGTACTGTTCAAATCTTCTATGTATCGCTTCCGGTGTATCATCTGCGCGCATCTCCAGCTGGGTTCCGCAGACATCACAGACACCGTCCACTTTGGGTTTCTTGGAAAAGATATTATAGTTTGCAGCGCACTCAGGGCATACTCTCCTGGAGCTGATGCGCTTAATCGCTTCTTCTTCTGACAGGTCCAAAAAGTAAACCTCTTGAACCTCAAAATAGTGCACCAGGTAGTCTGCCTGAACGATGGTGCGCGGGAAGCCATCAAAGATGATTCCGTCTACATGATCTTGCAGAATGCTTTCCAGGAGATCAAAGATCACATGATCATCCACCAGAGCACCAACTGATATGATGTCTTCCACCTTGCTGCCGAGTTTTGTATTCCTGGCCACATGGTCTCTCAAGAGGTCTCCCATATTGATGTGACTATAGCCCAGAGCCTCGCTTAAACGCTTGGCTTGAGTGCCTTTGCCACTTCCCTGGATACCAAATAATACTATACATTGCATAAAAACCGCCTTTTATGGGACACTGGTTCTACCTTCCTAAATATGTCAAGAATTCGTTTTCTCAATCACCACAAACGCCGTGGCATAGTCTTTCTCATGGCTGATGCTGAGATGGATTTTCCCTATAGCCTGCTCATGGGCAAAAGCCTTGGTATCATTGTGAAGTACCACATAAGGAGCCGAATCTTCAGGCTTGATAATCTCGATATTTTGCCAGTGCACGCGCTCATCCCAGCCCGTTCCCAGAGCTTTCATCACCGCTTCTTTGGCGGCAAAGCGCGCCGCATAGGATTGGTATTTTGCCGCCCTGGATTCACAGTATTGGATTTCCGCCTCAGTGAAGAGCTTTTCAGCCACGCGGGCGTTTTGCTCCATGCTCTTCTGCAGGCGTGCCACCTTCACTATATCTGTACCAATGCCATAAATCATCTGTTACCTTCCAGTTTCAAGAGCATCTCTTTGATGTTCAATCCGCCCCCAAAACCAGTGAGCTTGCCATCTGCACCCACCACTCTGTGACAGGGGATGATCAGGGGCAGAGGATTGGCTGCCATTGCGGCTCCCACGGCTCTTGCCGCCTTGGGTGAACCTGCTTTGGCTGCGACTTCTCCATAGGACAGCGTCTCACCATAAGGGATATTTCTGGTCACTTCATAGACCTTTGCCCTAAAAGGTGTTGTCTCCAGCATATATGGCAATTCCAAACATTTGCTTTTACCGCTGATGTAGTCATCTATCTGGTTGAGATAGGGATGCTTTGTGCCCAGATCTATCTGAGGGTCTTGCGGCTGGACAAATTCTATTTCCACCACATCTTCCCCTGCTATGCGGATGCGCAGAGCCAATGAGTCTTTACGGTAGTATATGCTTTGAGTTTTACTTGGCATGGTTTATATGCTCCTTGAGGGTAAAAGCCGTGTATTGATCATCCATGATTTGGTAAAAAGAGCCCGCCTCGTGCAGTGCATGAGACGGGCTTGTTTTGATATTTAAGCAACTATGCGGTAAATCTGCGACGTTCCTTGATCCTTGAAGCTTTCCCTTTGGCGTGGCGCAGATAAAAGAGCTTAGCTCTGCGAACTCTGCCAAAGCGAACGATTTCAAGCTTGTCGATATTGGGTGAATGCTGAGGGAAAATCCTCTCCACGCCGATACCGCTGGATACTTTTCGCACTGTGAAGGTCTTGGATACACCAGCCCCGCGTTTCTGGATCACTATGCCCTGAAACACTTGGATGCGTTCTTTGCCACCTTCTTTGATTTTATAGTGGACTTTAACGGTATCGCCGACGCGATACTCGGGAAAGTCGGTCCTGAATTGGTCTCTGCCAACTTGTTGCAGAATATCCATGGTTCCTCCCATATATATTAGCCGGAAGTGATACGATCCAAAATGACGGCAACGGCGCTGCGCACGGATAAATGATTATAGTCTCCTGCCCCGGTTAATGGGGCCAGGATGTGGTCTGCCCTTGAATGTATCTCATCATCAAGCCCATATGCCGTTCCGAAGACAAGTAGTAAGGGACGGGGGGATTGATGCAGAGTCTTCAGTTTGTTGAAGCTGATTTGCTTGGGCATGGTGCGCGCCGTCGTTGAAATTATTGTAGGACGTGTCGCTTCCTGCGTTGTAATGTCATCAATAAGACTGTCAAAATTTCTTGTATGCTTGATAAGGCCAAGTGCCTCCGAGCGTGATGGATTGTAGGGTAAATCCCTAGAATTGTTCCAAAAATCCAAGATGGTAGATAAAAGCTTTTGTTGTTCCGGCTGCGGATGCACGATCCAATAGTTTGTCACGCCATAAAACAGGGAAAGTCTGGCGATATCGTGAATATCCAGATTGGTGAGCGAGGAGCAGATCTGCTCTGCTGCCTTGTTCAAAACCGGATAATGGATCAGCGCTATATGTAGTGAAGCCATGATATTAGGATTTACTCAATCTCATGGGGCCTTTCAGCTTGGATGCAGCTTCGTTCGTTTTGCGGGTGCGGGTCAGACTCTGCGCTTGAGCCTGCGCCCAAGCCTCGATCTGAGCGTGGTCTCCACTGGTCAAAACCTGTGGTACCTTGACTCCCATCCATTCTTCGGGACGTGTATAGCAGGGAAAGCCAAGGCTGTCCTTGCCGTCTGAAAAGGAGTCACTGCTTGCAGATTGGGCATCGGTAAGCACGCCGGCCTGCAATCTTGCCACTCCATCGATAAACACCATGCTGGCCAGCTCGCCTCCGGAGAGAACGTAGTCTCCCAGCGAGACTTCATCTGAAACCGCCATATCCCTGATGCGTTGATCCAGCTCTTTGTAATGTCCACAAAGCAGGATCACTCTGGGTAGGGCGGCATAGTGTTCCAGGATAGACTGGGTTAGCTTGCGTCCTTGCGGCGTGAAGTAGATCACCGGTGCCGGGCCTTGTGCAGTCAAAGCTTTGAGGGCGTCCCAGATGGGCTGCGCTTGCAAAACCAGACCGGCAAAGCCTCCATAGGCATAGTCATCCACCTTGCGGTGTTTGTTTGTGCTGTAGCTGCGGAAGTCTGTCAGTATCACATCTATCGCTTCCTTTTCTATGGCACGGGCCACGATGCTGGACGCCAGAAAGCCGGAGAACATCTCCGGAAACAGGCTCAATACGTCTATCTGCACTTGAGGACACTCCTATTTTGTGGGAGTCAATGCCAGGTCTATCAGGTCCTGCACATTCTCAAGAGCGATGACGCCGGGATCTTCCAGCACAGCTTGCACATAGTGATCCACAAAAGGCACCAAAAGCTCGCTTCCATCAGGCATCTCAATCTCCAGCACATACTGGGCATTGTTGTGAAAGTAGTCTCTCACCTCGCCCAAATCCTGCTCTGCAAAGATTACCTTGTAGCCCAGGAGGTAATCCAAGGTTTCATCCTCTTCCATATCTACCGGGTCTATGGCTACGATCGTCTCTTTGTGCAAGCGACGCTCGGCCTCGATGCCATCTTCAGCAAAACGAACCAAGATTTTTTGGTCTTTTA
Source organism: Cloacimonetes bacterium UBA3900 (assembly GCA_002391675.1). Lineage (GTDB taxonomy): Bacteria > Cloacimonadota > Cloacimonadia > Cloacimonadales > Cloacimonadaceae > UBA3900. The sequence continues at coordinate 56,695 of DGFM01000017.1, forward strand.
CTTTTCTCTCACATATAGTTACGTAAAACACTCTATGGCTGTTAAAGATCAAAAAGACGCTTGTGACGTCTTCAAAAAAGGCACGAAAGCGGGGCTTGACCAACACACGGTGAAAACCGTCTGGATCAGACCCCCCTAATCTGCCAATTCCGATGAGATCGGACGATTCCATCTATTCGATAATTTCTAACTCCGCTCGCTTTCCTTGTTTGGTGCTTACGGCATTAATAATTGTTCGGATAGCGCCTGCGGTACGACCGCGTTTGCCGATGACTTTACCAATATCTTCCTTTGCAACGCGAAGTTGATATATGGTGAATCTATCGCCAGCAACTTCTGAGATGTCAACAGCACTGGGGTCATCCACCAATGCTTTCACCATGAATTCAATCAATTCTTTCATTTCTCACCTCGTTTATTGGGTTTCGGTTTCTATGTTTTTTCTTTCTTGAACTTTACGTTCGTGCCAGATCTGCAAAACACCAGCTTTACGCAAGAGCGAACGCACGGTATCGGTGGGTTGAGCACCAACGCTCAGCCAATAGATAGCCCGTTCGGTATCAATATTGATTTTGCTGGGATCCGGCTTGGGGTCGTACCAGCCAACACTTTCTATATATTTACCATCACGTTTGACGCGTGCGTCAACAGCAACGATACGATAAAAAGGTTGGTCATTGGCGCCCATCCTTCTCAGTCTCAGTTTGACCATTATTTCTCCTTAAGTATTTTCCACAGATTATTTTGGATTGTAGTACAACAAATTGCGCATAAGCCTTTTAGTCAAGACTTTTCTTCGATTTTAACCTAAATGTGCTGAATCGTGGGATCAGCATCGCTAAAACAATGAGCATAACTGCCACCACTTGAATGCCTTGCAAGCTTTCGCCCAGCAACAGCCAGGCCAGAAAAGTTGCAAACATTGGCTTGAGGAAAAAATACATGGAAGCCTTGGAAGCTCCAATGTTTTTCATCCCCTCAAAGTAGAGCAGATAAGCGATGCCCGTGATAAACAAACCCATATATACTGTCACCGCAAAGTTTGAAAGCGAAAAGCTGATCAGGCTGTCTTTACCGCTGATGAAATTGTAAGCAAACAAGGAAGCCGAACCCAGCAGGAAAGAGACGGCATTGGCTCTGATATTTCCATATTTCTGCACCGCGCTTTTGGTAAGCACGGTATAGAGCCCAAAGGTAAGCGCGGCAACGATGGCCAAAAGCACACCCAGAGGCAGATTTCGATATTTGCTGTCATCCATCTCCACTTCACCCAGCACCAAGACCAAGATACCCAAAATCCCCACGATCAAAGCTATGATATCGGTTTTATCCAGCTTTTCTTTGAGGATCAATCCGGCAAAGATGGCCACAAACAAAGGGTTGATACTGAGAATGATGGCCGAAACCGAAGCCTTGCCATAATAGACGGAAAGCTGCAAGATGAGCATACTGAGGCAGACATTGAAAAAGCCCAGAAAACCCAGATGCAGGATGCCCTTCAAGCCCGGTTTCTCATGCTCGGCTGAAGGTTTGAGCGCAAAGGGCAGCAGCAGCAAGCCACCTATCAAAAACCTCCACGCCGTGATGGCATAGGGTGTCACATCGGGGGAAAGCAGTTTGCCGGATACCTCCAGCGTGCTCCAGGCCAGAATAGTTATAAAGCAATATAGATGGCTTTTGAAATTACTCTCTTGTTTCATGAAATTATGCAAAAGGGAGAGTCCGGCTTTTCACCGGTCTCCCCCTAATTGATTATTTGTTTATATCTTTGATCACTTCATCATGATCATTTTCCTGGTGCTGGTGAATCTGCCGGAGCGCAGGCGGAACAGATAAGCACCGCTGGCCTGCAGGTTTCCATTGTCATCACATCCATCCCAGGTCACGCGATTGATACCTGCTTTGGCATCGTTTATCCTGAGGTGACGGATGGCCTGTCCTTTGATGTTATAGATCACAATTTCGGCATTATCAGCCTTGGCCAGGTTAAATTCAATGGTGGTGCTGGGGTTGAAGGGGTTGGGGTAGTTGCCCAAGATTTGAGTCTGCACCGGGTTGATCACGTTGTCATCGTTTGGCACATTGCCCCAATCTGCCAATGAACGGGGGGTAAACTGGGCAGTTTGGTTGAACTGTCCCACCAAGCCCACCAGTGAGAAGTCACCGGCTGGAATCTCGGTATCGATATAATCTGCACCAAAGAAGAGGGTGCGCATAACGATCTCACCGCTGGCGTCTGCCAAAGTGTAGTTTGTACCGGTTTCAAAGTTTCCACTTGCACCCACAAAGTGAACATTGCCCAATCTCACCAGGCGGCTCTGATAGCGCTCGGGATTGGCGTTGACAGCTGCGATATTCAGGTCAATAGGCACCACATCATTGCCCGTGGAGCTGGGAGCACCGGGATCGGACATAGGGGCAAACTGCAAGAGGTTTGCATAGCGGCTGATGGTTCCGGCCAAGCCGGTAATGCCATCACCGATCTGATAAAGGGTGGTGATATTGCCTTCGGTGTCATCAATCACGAGTCCGCCGCTTGCATCTTGCACCCACTTTTGGTTTCTAAAGCTCTGTTTGAAGGTAAGCACCACTTCGCCGGCAATCATGTAAACGGCGCCCGTGCCTTCAGTTTGTTGTCTCAGCTCGGCGATGTCCTGCACCACGATGGGGAAGTAATAAGCTGCAGTAGCCACTTCGCTGGGCTCATATCCATCTGCAAAAGCTCTGGCTTTGAGGGTGGTATTTGCGCTCAGATTGATGGGGCCGCTGTAAAGTGCGGAACTGGTGCTGGGGACGCTGCCGTCTGTAGTGTAGCGGATTTCAGCACCATCTGTAGCAGTGGCAATTGAAACATCTATAGCAGAGCTGTACACACCGGCTGGGGGATCGAATACGGGCATGGCTGCCGCGCCTTGGGAAGCAGCAGTGATGCGGATATTGTCTATGCGGTTGTTTCCTGCAGCTGTAGAAGCTCCGTCCAGCACTACTCTGATGGCGAAGTTGGGGTTATCAGCCACACCGGCAATGCCGCTGAAGTTCACCTCAATCATCTGCCCAGCCACCCAGTTGTTTTCCCATCCATCGAGACTGACGGTTTCTTTGGTGATCCAATCCTGACCATTGACGCTATACTCAAAGGTCTGAGTGAGGAAACCGGTTGATGTGCGGCGGGTGGGATAGCTGAGGATGATGTTGTCATAACCAACGGTAGAGAAAGAAAGGGTGAAGTATTCGCCATTGTTTTCGGATTCGTTTCCGCCTCTGGGGGCAAAACTTCCACCATTCACTTCACCGTCAATTCCGTTGATGGTGGTGCCGGTAAAGGAAAAAGCTTCGGTAAAAGAATAGGTGAGCTCTCCATCGCCAATCGTTGACGCAATGGGCTGAGCCCAGGTCTGATCTTGGCCCGGCGTACCGGTATTGAAGTTCCAATAATACACCAGGGTTTGACCATGCACCATGCCTAAGGTTAGCAGCACGGCGAGCACTAACAATATCTTCTTCATAATTCCTCCAAGAATTACACTTTAATTTTTGTTCTATGCTGCAGTTTCCACCATCAGGACAGAATCTGCAAAGCAAAATAGAGAAAGGATCCCGCCAAGAGTATACTGTCGGTACGATCCAAAACGCCGCCGTGGCCGGGAATGAGCTTGGAGCTGTCCTTCACTCCGTAGTAGCGCTTGAGCATACTTTCCAGAAGGTCGCCCAACTGGCCAAAGATTCCCGCTGCAACAGCGATGAGGACCATCTCTCTCGTAGAGAGCCAATCCACTTTGCACATATACAATATAATCACGACGATAGCCGGTGCAAGCATTCCAGCCAAAAAACCTTCCAAGGACTTGTTCGGACTCACAGAAAACAGGTTTCTGCGTTTGCCAAAGCGCATCCCAACGAAATAGGCAGTGCTATCCACCAACCAGATCATCAAGACTAAAACCAATAATAAAGGACGGCCATTATGGTCAAGTCCTATTCTCACAATCATCGCAGGAAGTACCGTGGTATAAAACAAGCCAAAAGCTACCTTAAATGCTTTGGGGATGCTGCTTCCCCCGTTCCAGCCAACCAGTGCTCCGAGCGTTAAAACAAGAAATGTTAACCAAATAATCTCCAAGTCGTAGCCCCGAATCGTGATCAGCGAGATAAAAAGCGCCAAGCCATAGAGAATCCAGAGGTAATCCCATTTCCCCGCGCCCATCATCCTGAAGTATTCATAGGAACCAGCCACACTGATCAGCGCGAAGAGAATCACGGTATAATATCCCTGCAACCACAGGGCCAAGAGCAAAAGCGGCCCGAAGATCACAGAGACAAGGATGCGTTTTTGCAGCTCACTCAATCTCAAAGTCCTCCCCATCTCCTGGTTCGCTTTTGATAATCCAGGATGGCTTTCACCATCTCCGCCTTGCCAAAATCCGGCCAGAGCGTTTTTGTAAAATAGATCTCGGAATAGGCGCTTTGCCAGATCAGGAAGTTTGAAATCCGCTGCTCTCCGCTGGTACGGATGATAAGGTCCGGCTCGGGCTGTCCTGCCGTGTAGAGGTAGTTTGCAAAACTTTCAGGTGTGAGGCTGTCTATAGCGTCGGGTTTGTCTTTTGCCAGTTTCTTGATCGCTTCCACAATCTCGAGGTGACCGCCATAGTTGAAAGCGATGTTTACTCTCATGCCGGTATTGCCGGTGGTCATCTCTGCCAAGCTTGTGATGTCAGCCAGGTAATCAGGATCCAGGCCGCTCTTGCTGCCAATGAACCCCACTTCGATATTCTGTTCATTCAGCTCTGGAATTTGCTCGTACAAACGCTCTTTGAGAAGCTTGAGCAAGCCCTTCACCTCGTCTTCCGGGCGAGACCAGTTCTCCGTGGAAAAGGCAAAGAAAGTGAGGTATTTCAGCCCAATTTCCACCCCCAGTTCCGTAACTTGCCGGATAGCTTTGGCGCCCGCATTATGGCCTTGCAGCCTGGGCAGAAAGCGCTTCTTGGCCCAGCGTCCATTGCCGTCCATGATGATGCCTGTGTGTATGGGCAGCCTGTCCATATCCAATTTTGGGATCAGTCTTTTGTAGCTCATCTTAGCTCCTGTTGCGCTCTTTGGCTCTCAGCTTGAGCCAGGCATAGATGAAGGAATCCAGGTCTCCATCCATCACTCTGTCCACCTGCCCCGTCTCGTGGTCTGTGCGCAGGTCTTTTACCATCTGATAGGGCTGGAACACATAAGATCTTATCTGGTTTCCCCAGCCTATATCCGTTTTGGCGTTTTCCAGCTTTTGCTTTTCCTTCTCTCGCATTTCTTCCAAATGCTGATAGATACGGCTCTTGAGAATAGCCATGGCTTTCTCGCGGTTTTGGATCTGCGAACGCTCATTTTGACAACTCACCACGATATTGGTGGGCAGATGTGTGATCCTCACCGCAGAATCAGTGGTATTGACGTGTTGACCTCCGGCGCCGCTGGACCTGTAGGTATCTATCTTCAAATCCTTGGGATCAATCTCCACCTCAATATCGTCATCAAATACAGGGTAAACAAAAACCGAGGCAAAAGACGTCTGCCGCTTGCCTTGCGCATTGAAGGGCGAAATCCGCACCAGACGATGCACGCCAATCTCTGCCTTGAGCATACCATAGACAAAATTGCCTTCTATCTCCATGCTGACGCTCTTCAAACCCGCTTCTTCGCCCGGAAGCGAATCTATCACGGTGTAGGCAAATCCACGCTTTTCAGCCCAGCGCGTATACATACGAAACAGCATCTCTGCCCAGTCCTGAGCCTCAGTGCCACCGGCTCCGGCGTGAATGGTGAAAACTGCATCCTGATTGTCATACTTCTCATTTAAAAGACACTCAATCTCTGCTTTCTCGATAAATGCTTCCTGCCTGGGCAGTTCGGCTATCGCATCGTTGAGCAGGTCTTGGCTGAAATCCTCTTCCAATAGCTCAAGACAGGCCGAAAGATCATCTTTAAGACCATCAAGGGTGTGAATGTGCTCTATTTCAGAGCTGATGAAGCTGAGCTGTTTGCTGATTTTACGGGCTTTATTCTGATCATCCCAAAAACCGGGACTATTGGTGATCAGCTCCAATCTGGATTGCTCTGTCTCCAAAGCGCCAAGATCAAAGTAACCTCCGAATCTCGGAAATCTGGGAGATCATCTCCCCCGCTTGCTTTTTGTAGTCTATAATATCCATAACTTGTCCTTTTAACATTGTTTGATCATGGTCAATTTATGATGAGGCGGATATCTGTCAATAGAATTGCAAAAAAGGCCTGTCCAAGCTGAAATATGTGGCCTGTACACACCCTGTTTCCTAAGCGGAATGTTTCAGGCATTTTGAGGCTTGTTATATCGGCTGAATACCTACCAATTTAGTAGCCGTTTATTTATTTGCACAAAACCGATGCTTGACTCAACCTTTGACTTTTGCCCCAGCTTGCCCTACTCTCGGGTCTCCTCGGCGCTCGAATGCGTAACCCTTGGGTTTTCCATGGG
>DGFM01000017.1:63376-106318 GCA_002391675.1 Cloacimonetes bacterium UBA3900
GGCGGAATTGTTTTCGCAAAACGGGGCCGTAAGTCAAATATTTCAAAACGGCCCGCTCTCTCACCCGGTGGAAATTGAGCAAAAGAGGGAGAAATTGAATGAGAAAAAGTGGCCCGAAACAGGCCTTAATTTTGATGACGATATCAAGAAAGGCGATGGAGATTTCCACCGCCTTTACCTTTAAATAGTGGTTGATTATTGCGCCATGTAGATCAGTTTCTTTTGGCTGATTTGTTGATCTGAAGTCAGACGGGCGAAGTAGATACCGCTGGATACCTTACGCCCCTTGGCATCTCTGCCGTCCCAGCTCACGGTGTGGGTACCGGCATTTTTGCCTTCGGAAACAAGCTGCTTCACCAGTTGGCCACGTTGGTTGTAGATGGACAGCTTCACCTGGGACGCTTCATTGAGCTTGTATTCGATCTTGGCTTCTGAGCTAAAGGGGTTTGGATAGACGCTACTCAAGCTCGAGGCGGCGGGGACAATGGTGTCTTGAGGAGTGGAGGTTTCGCCCAGTTGAAGCCTGAAGGCTCGTTGCTCTCCTCCCCATTCGCCAAAGTTGGGATCAAACGCCATTCCTACCACAAATAAGCCATTCTCGGAAAGGTCCATGGGCGTCTCGATAGTCGTACCGGCCATATCTACTCCCAGGGTTTGGGTGGCATATTCATTCAGGTTTTGGATGCCGTTGGCCTGCGTCCAGATGAAGGGAACTCTGGGAATCCAGGGTAGGCCTCCAAAGAAACCAACCACAACGCTGCCATCGTGGTTGATGCCTGTGACGGTGCCTTCCAGATCGTCGATGGTGCCCAAGAGCACGACACCTGTGTCTTCGCTCCAGATCCAGGGTTGACCGTTGGTCACGTAGTCTCCCTGACCGCCAATCCACACTCCATTTGAGGAGATCGCGGTAGCCATGGCGAGCTGGTTTTCTTCATCGTTGGGGTCGCCCAGGGGATCAAAGAGGAGGTGAACGTTGGGATAGTAGCCACCTGCGGGGTTCTTTCTCCACACTGCGGCTTTCCAGGGGCCGTTGAAGTCTTGATAGCCCACGATGATGGAGCCGTCACCGCTGATCGCTTCAGCTCTGGTGCTGGCATTATCATCAGGGTACAAGGTGCCCAAATCCATGAAGCCTTCGTCTGCATTCCAAGCCACGGCGTGAGCATACCAGCCGCCTTTCCAGGCATTTCCACCCACCGTGCCGCCATCTGCTGAGATAGACCAGCCGGAGCTGTAGTTTCCATCCAGACAATATCCGAGATTACCCAAGGTAGTCCATTCGCCGGTTTGCACGTTGTAGCGCGCCATTTCGGATACTATTTCAGAGTCTACGGTTGAGCGGTGGTAGAATGTGCCGCCGGAGCCACTGATGAGCAGCTTGGTTCCGGATCTGGCTATGGAATAGAGCCCGGGGTCACCGTTAAAAGTGGCTTCATTTGCCCACTGCCAGGTGGTTCCGCCATCGGTGGATTCATAGATCATATCTGGTGTGCCACAGAGCACGATGTTTTGTTCGTCCAGGTAGTAGACATCCTGCCAGATGGGGTCTGGGCCTACGCTTTGCGCTTGCCAGGTAGCTCCGCCGTCGGTGGTGTGGTAGATACTGCCTTCGCCCACCACATAGCCTGTATCGGGATTCAAGAAATCCATGCCCAGGAAGACGCCCATGGGCAGGCTGTATACCTCCGTCCAGCTTTGGCCGTTGTTGGTGGATTTTTGGATCTTACCTGTGCCAGTGGTAAGGTAGTAAGTGTCTCCGCCGGCATAGCCGATGGCTGCAGGGGCACCGCTGAGTCCGGTGGCCAAGCTCCAGCTATGCCCTCCATTGGAAGTGTAATAGACTGCAATGCCGTCATCTAAAATACCGCCAATCACGCCGTTGTTTTCATCCTTGAAATGCACAGAACTCCAATAATAGACAGATTGTCCACCGGTGGGATCGATGGTATTCCAAGTGGAACCACCATCTGTAGTTTGAGCAAAATAGCCGTTCCAGCCGCAGACGTAGCCGGTGTATTCATCGAGAAAACACATGCTCTCTATACCGCGGTTTTGCGTATCTTCCCAGACTGGGAACCAGTTTTCGCCGCCGTTATAGGTCGTTAGCACAATGCCATTTCCCTGATAAGTGGAAGATTGCCCTGCGGCAAAACCTATGTCTCCATCCCAGGGAAAGGTGATTGAGGTAAAGATGTAGTTGTATTGGCTCAGCTCTTCTTTTTGCCAAGCCGTATCCACGGGCAATTCTGTCATGGCACTTCCGGAGAGATAATTGCCATCTGCGGAAAAGCGTGCCATGCCGCCCACGCCATCACCGGCAGCCAGGCCGCCGATATTGGTGACTTCGTCTGTTTCAGGATTCCAAAACATAAACGGGCCGGCATACTCCTCATTGCCGACAACCAGGCCGGTGTTGGATACGCCGTTTACAGTCATGTAACTTGGCTTCAACTTGTAATAGCTGTCATTGCCAAATGCGAGGGATATTAGCATCACCAGGATGACTACTGCGGTTAGTTTTTTCTTCATTGTTAAACCTCTTAATGTTTATCCTTATTTATGGGGTTGCTTCATGATGTTCAGGATCTCTGAGGGTTTGTCTACCAGGTAGTCTGGCTGCTGCTTTTGCAGGTGTTGATGGCTGTGCAAACCCCAAGATACGGCGATGGATTTAATCTTGTTGCTGCGGGCGGCTTCGATGTCCCTGATCTCGTCACCGATGTAATAGAGATCATATTGCGCCAGCTTGTGCTTGCGTATCTGCTTTCTTAAGTAGCTGCTCTTATTCAGGACGCCTTCAGTTCCTTCCACCCAGGCGAAGCTGTCTATCCGGTATTTTGCCAGAAAAGCACTCAGGTTTTGGTCGTCATTGGAGCTGAGCAAAGCATGGCTTATCTGGCGCTGTTTGAGCTCCGAGAGCAGTTCCAGGATGCCCTCACAGGGCTGCAGATGCGAAATAATGTGACGATATTCTTCCAACACCATCCTGACCAACCTGGGCATCTTGAAGAGAGGTATCTTCAGTTCTTTGAGTATCTGCCTGGGAGTCAGGTCGCGGAGACGGTCAAACTCTTCCCAACTGACGGGTCTTACGCCTATCTCTGGAGCCATCTTATTGAGCATATGAAAGAGTGGCGTGATTGAGTCCGCGATGGTGCCATCAAAGTCGAAGAGCAGATATGGGGCTTTCATTCTGAGGCCTCTTCTTCTTTGTCCAATAGCAGCCGGTATGCCTGGTTGCGTTTGATTCCTGTAGCCTGCATCAGTATCTTGGTGGCAGAGGAAATGCTGATTCCTTCCTGCTTGAGCAAGGTGACAAGTTGTTCTATCTGCTGGGTGTTGGGTTGATTTGCTTCCGGTGCCTTGTCTATCACGACTACAAATTCACCCTTGGCTTTGATCCTGCCGGGTTCGCTGAGCTCCGTCAAAGTGCCGCGGATATACTCTTCATGCAGCTTGGTGATCTCTCGGGCCAGGCAGACTTTTCTATCGCCCAAGAGCTGCTGCAGCTCACACATCAGCTTCTCTATCCTGTGAGGAGCCTCATAGAGGACGATTGGGTGAGGGCTGGCTTTGATCTGATTGAGAAACTGGCTGCGATGCTTGGCTTTGGTGGGCAGGAAACCGAGAAAGAGGAAGGGACCATCATTCAAGCCACTGGCGGTGAGGGCCGGCAGCAAAGCTGAAGCGCCGGGTAGCGCAATCACAGGGATGTCCTCTTCTATGGCAGCATCCACCAGGATGGAGGCGGGATCAGACAGGGCGGGCGTGCCGGCATCGGAAACCACAGCCAAGTCCTTGCCGCTGCGCAGATGGTCTATCAGTAAGTTAATGCGGGCGCGTTCGTTGAATTTATGGTAACTGATCAGCTCTTGATATGCTATCCCATGATGATTGAGCAGAAAAGAGGTGGTGCGGGTATCTTCTGCGGCGATAAGCTCCACGCTGCTCAGCACTTCCAGGGCACGGAGGGTGATGTCCCCCAGGTTGCCTATGGGAACAGGCACCAAGTACAGGTTGCCGGCTGCTTGATTTTCTTTTCTCGCTGTCATTGTAACCTCTCATCTTCTATAGATATTTTAAGCTTGAATGTAAAAAGCGCAACCCTTTTGAGGATTGCGCTTGATTTGTGGTGCAGAAGGCGGGACTTGAACCCGCACACCCGCAGTGGGCATAAGATCCTTAGTCTTACGTGTCTGCCAGTTCCACCACTTCTGCAAAAGTCATTATCATTCGCTCTGAGGAGCAGCTGCCGGGGCGGGAGCCTGTTTCACAGGAGCAGGCTGGGCCGGGGCTTCAGTCTGGCCCACTTTGCTTTGGCGCTTTTGGATGTCTTTAAATTCAGATTTACCGACATCCCTCACCAGGAAAGCCAGCAAAATACAGGATATTAAAAAGAGCAAACCCAGGATCTGAGTCCATTTGCGTAAGAACTCAGAAGCGCCGCTACCGCCAAAAACGTTCACGGCGGCACCGCCGAGGTTGGCATCAAGACCTCCCTTGGAAGTCTGTGCCAAAATGACCAGCACCAATGCGATGCAGATCAGAGTATGAATGATCAGGGCAATTGTGTATAACATTATCTATCCTTAAAGTTGTTCGTTTGTCGTATATGTTTTGCCATAAAAAATAGAAGGGCCTTTTCTGTCAATGAAAAAATGATGCCTCTCGCAAATCTGATGGATATTCGCTGCTGTGGTGAGCCTTATCATGATAGAGTGGCCTATAGCTGCGAGCTCTCTGCCAGCTCCGGTTTTGTGCTTGGGACAGTGGAGACAATCATGGCTGTAAATAATAAAGCGGCGCCGCCAATCGAATACCAGGTGATCTGTTCATTCAGCAAAAGCCAGCCGCCCAAGAGAGCAAAAACCGCTTCCATGCAAAGGATGATGCCAGCCGGTGTTGGAGCAACCTTCTTTTGAGCGTGCAGCTGAAGCGTGTAAGCAATTCCCACTGAGCAGATCCCTGAATATAGCACAGGGATGGCTGCCTGAGATACGTTGGCCGCAAGGCTGTGGACTGTGACTGGCTCTATGAACTTCAGCAACATACCTGCCAACCAGACGATGAAGTTGATCACAGCACAGATGGCGTATTGGCTGAAGGCAACCCAAAGGCTGGGATAGCGCTGGACGATGGTGTCTATATACTGTACGTGCATAGCCCAAAAGATGGCTGAGATGAGCACCAAGAGGTTGCCAAATGTTGCGTCCACCGAAGCGCCGGAGTTTATCAGCCATAAACCGGGGACTGCCAGGAAGATGGAGGCGATAATCAGCTTGCTAAGCTTCTGCTTTTTGAAGATGCCGATAATGGGAATGAAAACCACATAGAGGCCAGTGATGAAACCACCGCTGCCGGCACTTGTCCACAAAAGCCCAATCTGCTGGAGTGCTGAAGCGATGAAGAGGATGCAGCCCAGCAACAGTAGGTCGGCCTTGAGCTTGGGCCTTGCCTTGGGTGCTTTAATCTGGATGAGGGTGAGAAGAAACAGGCTGCCGATGCCGAAGCGCAGGGCATTGAAGAAGAGCGGATGCAGGCTTTCGTTGCCCTTTCTCTGAGCCACGAAGGCAAAGCCCCAGATTGCAGAGGCTAAAATAAGCTCAAAGATAGGGATAGCGCTGCTGCGCTCTGCAGTAACCGACCTTGCTTTCATGCGGATATAACTGTCTTGAGCTTAGTCTTTCCCCCGCTTTCGGAAAAATCCCAGAGCTCCAAAACCGCCCACGATAGCCAGATAATATCCCAGATCATACCACCAGCCTGTATTGAAAGGCTCATATATCCTCACGTTGGGATTGAAGATCTGCCAGATCAGGGTAATAGGAGCGATCCAGCCGTGCCAGATGCCTCTGAAGAAACCGGCACGATAGTTTTCATTGTGACCGCTCTTGCCGGGAGCGCAAGAGCAGAGCAGGATGGCTATGAGAGCCAAAGTCAGGATGAGTGCGATTCTTTTCATTTTGCCTCCATGGGCAGGATAATAAGATCGTTGAGTGAGCGCTTGGGGACGTGGTGAACCTCATCCGGATCACGCCAATACTCGATGTCATCAGGATCGGTCACATCTTCGATGACAACCTTCTCTGTGGGTTTTCCCAAGGCAAGCACGAGACTTATTTCCAGCTCTTCCGGGATGCTTAAACGCTCTTTGATCTCTTGCCTCTTTACAGAGCCCAAGATGCAGCCGCCCAATCCCTTCTCGGTGGCGCCCAAAAGGATGGTTTGAGCTGCTATGCCGGCATCTGTGAGATGAAACTTATTGGTCTGCGTAGGGCCGATGATCAGGATGTAAGCCGAGGGCCTCTGCTGGGGCTCCGGGCCATCCCAATAGCTCAGATAAGCGGCCCAACTGAGGTTTTCAAACACGATGTCCAGATGGGGCTTTTCCCACACGGGCATGAAACGTAAAGACTGCAGATTGCCTGCACTGGGGCAGATTCTGGCCAAATCTATCAGATCAAAAAGAAGGGTGTCCTTTATTTCAAAAGCGGCATCAAACTTGCGATAACTGCGGTTCTTTAATACTAAATCTTTGAGCATGGCTCTCTCCTTATATATAAGGTTTGGGGGATTACTCCTGTTTCAGTTCCCGGGTCATCAGGTCTCTGATGGCTTTCTCGGGGGATTTGTCTTCAAATAATACCTTGTAAACTTCGTTGGTGATGGGCATTTCCACGTTGTAGACAGCCGCAACCTCATGGATAGAGCGCGTGGTGGCTACACCCTCGGCAACCTTGTCCATAGTGGCTAAGACCTCGGAGAGCTTCTTGCCTTTGCCAATGTGGTAGCCGACAAAGCGGTTGCGGCTGTGCGGGCTGATGGCGGTGGTGATCAGGTCGCCAATGCCGGAAAGACCCATGAAGGTTTCCGCTTGCGCTCCCATGGCTGTGCCCAAACGGATGATTTCCACGATGCCGCGGGTGAGCAAGGCACCCATGGTGTTGTCTCCAAACTCCAGTCCGGCAACGATCCCTGCGGCAATGCTGATGATATTCTTTACGCTGCCACCAATCTCCACGCCGATGAGGTCGTCAGTTCTATAGACTCTGAACCAGTCATTGCTAAACATCTCCTGCAGAAGCATCAAGACGCCCGGATCGCTGCCTGCGACTACCACGGTGGTGGGAATCTGGCGGCTCACCTCTTCTGCATGACTGGGCCCGGAAAGAGCGCAGATCTTGGCATGAGCAGCTTCAGGAAGTTCGTCCATCAGGATTTGATCAATGCGTTTGAGGCTGCCTTCTTCCATGCCTTTGGCTACGTTTACGATGGCTTTAAGCTTGGGGCTCTCCCAGATAGTGGAGGCAGCATCAGCATCTATGTTCTGGAGGGTGGAACGTAGGAATTGGGTGGGAGTGGCCAGCACTATCACATCAGGGCTGAAGCCGGCAAAATCTGCCATGGAGCCGGTAAAGCTCACGCCGGCGGGCATTGTTACATCAGGAAGCAGGACGGGATTTGAGCGAGTCTCGATCAGGCTCTTGAGCCACTTGGGATTGTGTTCCCACACCAAGACTTCGTGGGAGTTTATAGCCAAGAGACGGGCCAGTGCCAGCCCCCAAGCTCCTCCACCGATGAAGGCAACTCTCATCTTGCGCTTCTATCTTTTCTTTTCAGGAGGGGGAAAACGAAGATTGCTGATAACGCTGAAGTCATCATCGTCGTCATCGTCATCAAAATCTTCATCTTCAAAATCGGAGATCCAGTCCGGACAGAAGAGAGCGTCTTCTTTGTAGTCCCAGCCGTCCACATTATGCAAGCCAAATTGATCCAACATGGATTGCTCCCATATGGAATAGTAGACGGTTCCTTCTTCAACAGCCCAAACTAATACAGGGCTTCTGTAGCGGCGAATCTCGATCTTATCGTTTTCCACGAGGTCGAGAAACTCCTTGATCTTCTTGGTAGAGCTTTCTTGTTTAAAGTCCATTTCTCACCATCCTCTATAGGTTGTATTTGATCATCGCTTCAATCTGGTTCTCGCTGTAGGGCTTGAGCCTGCGAACTGATGCGTTGGGTGAGTCTATATTCCTGAGATAGTGAGAATAGTCAAGAGTAAAGTTTAATTGTTTGCTAATTTTAAACCTGAGGCCAGCCCTGGTGGTGTAAATCTTGTCGACACGATGGGCGTTTTTGGGGTCTGTGCCACCATAGAAACGCTCTTCAAAACTCAGGGACAGCGAAGGGCTCCACTGGGGTGAATCCTTTTTGCTGCTGTTCAAAGGTGAATCTTTCAGCCTCAAGGTACCACTGTATATGTTGCTCTCGTAAGAGGAGTCCTCGGGGTATTTATCCCAGTTGTCAAAGATGCGGTATTCATACATGGCATCCAGCACAAAGACGGGGAAGTTTTGCCTGAGGCCCAGCCCCATGGTCTTGGCGTCTCCATCATACTCGGTCCAGTAGCTATTGTAGAAGAGCTCTTCATAGCGGAAGTTTGCCTTCAAGGTGGTCTTCTTCAAGGGCCTCACATTGAGATCGGCACGATAGAGGTTGCGCTCATAGCTGAATTGCTCGAGCTTGCCGCTGCCGTCAGTATCCACATAGTCTCGCACATAGATATTGGGATAGTAGCCATAGAGCAGCTTCGCATCCCAGTAGTAACGCACCACAGCCAGCCGCGCCAGGACGTCCTTTCTCCACTTTTCGGTGTTGGAGACATTCTGGCTGAAGGAAGCGGTGATCGAGGGCTCTATCTTGTACCATTTATACCTGAAGGCATAGGCCATATCTACCTTGGTCTTGATGCTCAGGTCGTCTGTTGTTCTGGCATATTCCAGGTTTGGATGCCTATCCTCAAAGCGCTGCAGATCATAATCGGAGAGCCTGAACACGTTGTCTGAATAATTGGCACCAATGCTTACGGAGACGTCCATCTGGGCAAAGAGTGGCAGGCTCATCAAGCCAAACAGCATGAGCATGATGATGGGCAAAACATTGCGCAGAAAACGCACCTTCCCGTTTCGGTAAACGGGTCTGCCCTTTGTGGCTTTGGCCTTTTCTCTATCCTCTTTCTTCATGTCTGCCTCTATCTTATCTTTGGGTTCAGTTGTTCGTTTGAGAGCTTGCATCTATATGCCTCACTTGCGCTTAAGCAAGACTGGCCTTCCCAGGAACAGGTGATCGGTTTTGGCTCTCAGCTCGATCACGCATCTGCCGCTATTTTCGGGCAGAGTAACCTTCTTGCCCAAAGACAGATGCCGTATGCCGATCACGGAATAGGTGGATGTGCGCTTGATGCTAAACTCATGGGTGTCATGCAGCTTTCCATTTACATAGACGTCAAAGACGGGAAGCTCTCTATCCAGCAGCCTGGCGCGCACGTAGATGACGGCGTTGCGGGAGTTGTTGAGGGTAAAGCGCAGGGGCTGATCCGGTGTGAAGCTGTAGTAGTCGCTACTGTTGCCGTTGCGGGTCATGGAAAGGATGCCGCTATGGGCGTCCACCACCAAGTTGGGTGCTCTTTTCCTGGTGGGAGTCTTAGGTTTGGGTGGTTCTTCATAGAAAGCTCTGAAATAGAGGTCTCTATCATAGCAGAGAATTTCCATCTCTTTGGTGTCTTTGGGAATGGGAATCTCCACAGCTTCAAATGTATGGTATCCATAGACCACACCTGCGGGATTGAGGGTGTGCTTGGTCTGTTTCTTATCTATGATGCTGATCACTTCAGCTTTTCTCTTTCTTTCCAGGCTGAAGCTGCGCAATTCTATCTTATCTATGCCGGCCACGTTCAGCTTCATGCTTCGTTCCGGCAGAGGGCGAAAATAGTAGTAGTTGCCGGCCTTCTCATCTTTAAGCAGTCTTTTGGAGCCGGGGTTGTCAAAGCTCATTACCTTGGTCTTTGCTGCAACCGATGTGAGCAGGATCAGCATGATTGCAATAACAGTTATCTTTCTAAGGTTCATTTATTATTCTCCGTACATTATAAAGATGTTATGGGGGTCAGAGTTCTTCATCAGGGTCTACGATATTGGCCATAAACCTACGATCGTGTCTGTCAAAAACGATCACCACGATGATGGCGGCTACGAGTATTGCTAAGCATATTGAGGCGACGACAATGTTGTGACGGCTTCTGGAGAAAGCTGGGCCTTCCCCGGGGGTGGGTATTTCATCCCTATGAGAGGCAACGTCATATTTCTTTGCCCAGCGCTGGATGCGTCGCACATGGAGCACGGGCACATTCTGGCGCGCCATCAGCATCATCACGCCTTCCCTCTCAAAGCTCTTCTCCGCCAGTCTCTTGTTCAATCCTTCAGGAATCAAGCGGGCATTGGGCTCGGAGCCTACGTTTGCCAAAGCTGCACCAATGTTTACAAACATCTTGTAGCGTTTGCCCTTGGGAAGCAGCTCTTTGTAGGCGGCATCGCGCAGAGCGACGTTTTCTTCCAAGTTTGAGCCCATCAGCAGCGGCACATTATTTCTGGCCATTGCATCTCTGATATTTGCGATTCCATTGTCGGAAAGCCCGATTGCGAGGTCTTCCTTACCTCCGAAAGAGGCGTAGGAACTGCCAAAGTCGATGAGCCCCTTTTCTTTGAGGATGGCTTCGATATCCAGCCAGGTAAAGTCTTCTCTATTGGCACCGTATGATGCACTGGAAACAGCTGTAATAATGCTGGGCTTGAGGTCCAGCACCTTGATGGCTGCGTAAAGGGCCAGGTTTACGGATGGAGTCGAACCCGTGACGGCCACCGCTATATGGTCTCCAGCTTGAAGTCTTTCGTTTTTAAACTCTTCGATGAATATAGCGGCGAGGTTGGGGTTTAGAGCCGCCTGTTTATCTGAAAGCAAGCCTCTGTCTGTAGTGATCGAGGACAATCTCAGGCCAATGAGCCCCGTGTGGAAAGGATCGTCTATAGGATCAAAGTCGTATTTCCTTTCTTCCAGCTCCACCTTGAGGGTATCCATAAAAGTCTTCATCAGCGTAGCTGCTTCCACCTTTTCATCGTAGTTTGTTGCCTTGATGCGGACGTGACTGTTATGTGCTATCAAAAACAGAATGATCGCAAGGATGAGTAATATGAAAAGCGATCTGCCGGACTTGAGTGAGGGACGGTACATACTCATATCTCACCCCCAAACACCACGATCAAGGCGAGCCGCACCAATATCGCTGCCACGCCCATGGTGGTGATGGTCTTCCAAAATCCCTGACGTTCAAACCAGTTGGCTATCAGACCGGGGATGATGTATCCAATAGATTGCATCTGCAAGGTATAGACGGTGATGTTTTCAAACACCACAAGACGGGAAGCCCATCCCAGGATGAACCCGACGAGGATGCTGAGCACCATGCGTCGTTTCCCGAATAAAAGTGTAAATTGTCCGATGATGCGGATAATGCCCCAGGTGAGCAAGCTCACCACAAGGGTACCAACTATCTGCATCGGCCTATCCAAATAAAGCGCCAAGTATCCTGGCACCACAATTCCACCGGCTGAGGCGCCCAAGAGCTCGCTAAACACGAGGCTCACGATCACGCCTAATCCAACCGCGGCTTGTACTACTGCATCAACCACTTACGGCTCCTTGTTGCTGGGCATTTTTGCCTGGCTTTATCTTATCTTTAAATTGAGCCACAATCTGGGCTCCATATTGTATCCTTCCGGCTATGTTTCCGATCCCCAACACGTGGGATTCTTTGTTGCTAAGCTCCCAAACCTTGTCGTAGACATGATCAGGAGAGGGCTCACCCAGAGTGATGAGTTTATTGCGTGGAACACCTGCATCAAGTGCATAGCTCTCCACTTTTTCGGGTATCTCACCCGTGAGTAACAGATAGCTGTAATCCAGCTCCAGGATAGCGTCGACCAGTTGCTGGCTCCTGAAGAGACGGTCTGAACGGCTGTTCAGGATGATAATCTTTTCCACGCCCGTCAAGTGACCGGTCACCATCTTGACGATATATGCGGTGGAACTGGGATCATTGGCGGCAAAGACATTGTAAAAATGAATGGATTTGCCACGATCCGGGATGAAGTATTTCCTGAGCGCACCAGGATCCGGGCTGGCAGTCTGCATCCCATGCAGAGCGGCATCCCTGGGAACACCAACCTCTGCACACACAGCCAAAGCCAGCTGTACGTTTTCCGCGTGCTCGATATAGCTGAAGCCACCAAGCTCGTCCTGGCTCACATCTTTGGGGCGGATTTGATGAATACGTGCGTTGCGTTTCTTGGCCACATTCTCCAAGATGGTAAAGGTCTTATTCTCCGCAGTATAGCAGATGCCGTTGGCAGGAATGGTGTTGGAAAGGCACATGGTCACACTTTGAACCGTGCTGCCCATTTGGTCCAGATGATCCGGGCGGCAGTTGGTAATCACAGAGATGGTAGATTGGACAAACTTGCGCTCTGTGATCCACTGAAAAACGGGGTTAACGGCCATACATTCGATCACGATAGCCTGAACGTCATGCTTTTCCGCCTCACGGAATATATACTTCTGTTCGATGATATTAGCACCCATAAGCCGGATCACAGCAGCCTCACGACCATCAGGCATGATCACCCGGGGCATGGTGCCCGTGGTTTTTGCGATGGTGCGAATGCCACCCGCTCTGAGGCCTGCAGCGATGAGCCTTGTCACGCTGGATTTACCTCTGGTGCCATTTACATGTATTCTTATAGGGATGCTTTTTACTTTACGCAGGTGACGGCGATATTCCCAAATCCAATTAAGGATCAGGATCACCGTAGCCAGGATCAATATAGTCATCTATTCCTCAAGTTGTTACTCAATCAGCCGAGCGACTTTCCAGCCATCCCGGCCCGATTACTTTTATACACTTGCAAGTTCCGTTCCAAGACGAAAAGTATTGTGGAACCGTTGGAGCTTTTTGCCAATTTCAGCATACCCATTAAAAGGAAGAAATCAGCGATTTACGGATGCGCTTGGTGAATACCACCAACAGCAGAGTTAAGCCTATCACCAGGGTAGACAGTGCGTTGATGGTGGTGATGGTACCACGCCGGATGGTTCCTTCCACATAGATGGGGAGGGTGTCAAAACCTCTGCCTGAGGTAAAGAAGGTGATGATGAAGTCATCAATCGAAAGTGTAAACGAAAGTAACGCAGCAGCGATCACGCCGGGCATAATCAGCGGCAGTTTCACCTTGAAAAAGGTGGTGCTCGGCTTTGCTCCCAAGTCCATCGCCGCCTCGATGAGCGAGTTGTCAAAGCCTTCCAGGCGGGACTGGATCACGATCACCGTATATGATACGCAGAAGGTGACATGAGCGATGAGCACCGTCCACATCCCGGTATTTACTCTGAGGAAGTTGAAGAGCAAAGCCAGGGACACACCCATGAGGATGTCCGGCATCACCAAGGGCGCATAGAGCAGGCCCATGAATCCTTTTCTGCCTTTGAGTTTCTTGTTTTCCAAACCCAAAGCAGTGAGTAAACCCAAAAGCGTGGAAATAACAGTGCTCAATACAGCGATCAACATCGTGTTCAAAAAGGCTTGCCGGATGGCAACATTACGAAAAAGCTGGCCATAATACTTGAGCGTAAAGCCTTTCCAGGAGGTAACGATGCGTGCATCATTGAAGCTGTAGATCACCAAGATCAGGATAGGGATATACAAAAACAGCATGGCGAAAGTGAAGACAGTCAGATTCATCCCTTTGAAAAACTTGGCACGTGAGAATCTCTTCATTATACCACTCCTCTTACCTTACTTTTGCGCAGCAGAATATAGCCCAGGAGCAGGAAAAAGGCCACCAAAACAAGCAAACCAAAGCTGAGCGCAGAAGCCATGGGCCAGTTTCTGGGAATATTCTTGATCTTATAGGTGATCACCTGCCCCACATACAAAGACCTCTGGTCTCCCACCAATTGCGGGATCAGGTAGGTTCCCAACGAAGGGATAAACACCAGCAAGACTCCGGCAAATATCCCTTCCAGGCTGAGCGGCAGCGTGATCTTGAAAAAGGCTTTAACCTCGGTAGCCCCCAGGTCCATAGCGGCTTGCAAGAGCGTGAAATCCAGCTTTTCCAACACACTATAGAGGGGCAAGATCATATAGGGAAGGTAGACGTAAACCATCACCATGATCACAGCCAGGTCTGTACGCATGATTTCCAAAGGTTGCGAAATGAGTCCGATGCGCATCAGTATATTATTCATTACCCCGTTGTAGGACAGAAAGATACGCCAGCTGAAGATGCGGATGATGAGGTTGGTCCAGAAGGGGATGATAATGAGGATCAGGAGCGTATTCTTCACCTTGTCTGAAGCTCTGGCGATCAGGTAAGCCACCGGATAGGCGATGAGGATGCACAGCAGCGTGGTGGTGATAGCCAACCTTACAGATAGCAAAAAGGGCCGGAAGTAGGTGCCGTCAAGGAGCTGCCTGTAGGCATCGAGATTGAATTCAAACTTTACATCGAAGATATCCGGAGTGAGAAAGCCATAGATGAGCACGATTAGATAGGGCACCAAAAAGAAGATGGTAAGCCAGATCAGCGTTGGTGCGGCCAGGAGGTAGTCCAGCTTGTTGCTTTTGACGCTGTTTTTCATATCTGTTCACCCGAAACTGAGCTTTGTTTCTTGATTTTTGAAAGATGTGACTTCCCTTCAGCAGGCATACGGTCTTCGGGAGGCAGTTCGTCGATCAGCCAGGAATCCGTATCATGCCAAAACAGCCACACTTCTTCTTCCCAGTCCAAGGCTGTGTCATCAAAATACACGCGTTTGTGTTGGTCAAACACCCTGAAATTGTTCTTGCCTACGGTGACGATATATTGGGTATGGCTGCCCAGGTAGAGGATGTCTTCGATGACGCCTTTCACCACGTTCATATCGTCTGCAACCTTGGGTTTGTGACGGGAGATAGCTATCTTTTCCGGCCTCAGAGATACCGTGATTTGGCTCCCAATTTCTGGCCTGAAATGGAAGGTGGAATCTATCTCAAAAAACTCTCCATTCCCCATGGGACACTTGAGCTGCACATATTCATCCTCAATGCCGATCACCTCTCCCGTAATCAGGTTGGTTTCGCCGATGAAGTAGGCGCTGAAGATGCTGGAAGGACGCTCATAGATGTCATCAGGCGGGCCTTCCTGCACAATCTTGCCTCTGTTCATCACCGCCACTCTGTCTGAAATACTCATGGCTTCGCTTTGGTCGTGCGTCACATAGATGAAGGTGATGCCCACAGCATCGTGGATATTCATCAGCTCGATGAGCATATGTTGACGCAGCTTGAGATCGAGCGCAGCCAGGGGTTCATCCAAAAGCAGCACTTTGGGGTTGTTGATCAGTGCTCTGGCGATGGCTACGCGTTGTTTTTGACCGCCGCTGATCTGGTCTGGATACTTGGAATGCTGGTCATCCATCTTCACCAAGTTCAGCATTTCACTCACCCTTTCCTTGATCTCCGGCAGCGGTGTTTTGCGTACCTTCAAGCCAAAAGCCACATTGTCCCACACCGTCATGTGTGGAAACAGTGAATAGTTTTGAAAGATGGTATTCACCGGTCGTTTGTAGGGAGGCAATTCCACGATGTCCTGATCACCGATGAATATTTTGCCATTAAGCGGCGTCTCAAATCCGGCTATCATCCTCAACAATGTGGTTTTACCACAACCGCTGGGCCCCAGAAAGGAAAAAAGCTCCCCGGGTTTGATGGTCAAATTCACGCCGTCAACGGCCATAAAACCATCGAAATCTTTACTCACATTTACTATTCTGATCTCTTCCAATTGTTGTACTCTCCATTGTTTTTTAATTCAGCAGTTTGCTTGCAAGCTGCCGTTTATGATATTGGTTCATTAATATAAAGAAGAATCCCCAGGCGCACATTGTTTCCAGATTCAAAATCGGACGAGAAGCAGGCCGGCATGACAGGTTATCATATGCAATATCATTGAGTTGCGCATGGTTTAGGGGGACGTTGTTTTGCCAGTAGGAAGGCTCAAATTGATGTATTTTCAGGTATGATAATAAGAGAAGGCTATAAAAATGTTTGAGAAATTGGAACGCCTCTTGCAAGTTTATATATTTCCAATTAAGGGTCAGAAAAAAGGCAGTGGGGATTACCGGGCGGTATCCCCACTGATCGGAGGGCATTCTATGTAGGGTCTGTAGGCTATTTCCATACAAAAAGAGGGGGCTTATTTTGTCAAGAGCAATGTTAGCTTTTTTTTCACAAC
Source organism: Cloacimonetes bacterium UBA3900 (assembly GCA_002391675.1). GTDB lineage: Bacteria > Cloacimonadota > Cloacimonadia > Cloacimonadales > Cloacimonadaceae > UBA3900. The sequence continues at coordinate 79,543 of DGFM01000017.1, forward strand.
GCTGTTGATTTATTTCTACAAACTTAGTTTGTGATGATGAATTTGCGGCTCTTTTCACCGAATTTACCACTGATTTTTAGCAGATAGATACCTGACTTAACTATATTGTTTTCCAGCAGGTTAAGGTCTATAGTGGAAAGCTGCCCACCCTTGAGTTCAGCCTTACTTTTCCCTGAGGCCAACTTCTGACCACGAATGTTGAAAATAGTCCAAAAATATGTATCTTGTCCCAAGTTTTTACTTTCTATCCTCAGGGTCCTGTCCCCGGGATATATGGGATTGGGATAAATTCTCAGATTTGCCAGATCGCTGCCCGGGATAACGGGATCATCCACGCCCACCGTCTTCAGAGGTATGCTTATCCATTCATTTTCAGAGGGATACACGCTTACATTGGGTGGGTCTTCCCTATCCTGCGCTTGGATCTGATAGCTTAAGAAGTGGTCATCCTTGCCAAAGTCCGGGCTGTAATTATAACAATAAAGCCCATATCCCATATGGCTCATGGGTGCAGTTCTCACATCCTGGGTTTCAGTATAGTATCTGAAGTAGACATCGCCCACTTCCCCGTCGTCTGTTATCAGCGCCACGAAGGCAACGGGAGCAGAATCCGAGCAGATCACATCCACAGGAATCTGATGTTCGATCAATGGTGCCTGGGTATCCATATAAATCACAAAGAGGTGAGGATCATGCGCACCGGTGAAAGGGTGATCTATACTGCGTCCGGACTGATCAGCCGCGTGGATGAAGTAGCGTATGGTATCGCCGCTGGCAAAGCCGCTTAAAGAACAGGAAAATTGATCACCTCCCAAGGAGTTCAGCAGTTCGCTCTGCCAAATGCCACTGTTAACTTTGTAGACAACCCTCAAAGAATCGCTGTACAAAGCCTGCCCGCTATAGGCTTTAATCTTTACATCGATGTCGAAGCTTTGCCCAGCATCCTGCTCACCCCATAGGGGGAAGTGGCTCACATAGAGCATCTGCCTGTCATTGATCTCATGAGTGCGGCAATGAAGCGCATCGGTGGATTCCCAGGGTGTGTTGTAAGCACCTGGTACACCTATTACTTCATATCCGGGCAGCGCATCGCGATAAACCTGCAATGCCGCAGCATCTGAGCTGCTATTGGTGATGGGCACAAACACCTTTTTGTTCAGGATCAAAGAGTTGCTGTAGGGCTGATTTTGAGGCGTATTCACGCGATAAACCTTCCACGGATAGCCCCAGGAGCAGTTGCGCGTGGCAAAATAGGCAGCGGCCTGCTCAATGGCATTGTATTGAGGATGACTGGCCGGCACACTGCGCACCAATACCTTATCCGGAGCCAGAAACTTGCCCCAACAGTCTATATGATCTATGTAGGTATTATTGGGATCCGGAATACCATAAAAGGTATGGGCACCCATATATTGCAGCATGATGTTGTGCACACCCGTCTGCCCCACTCCGGGATTTTCATTGTAGACCAGGGTTGTCTGCGCTGCGATTGCAATCCCATCCGTCATATAATTCCCGCCCGTTTGCTGTAGACTCATGGCATAGTAAGGGTAGGAATAATTCTGGGCAAAGAGCTGAGGAATCTGATTGTCAGCGGGACGAGGGCGATTGTAAACAAAGTCGACAGTTGCAAAATTATCGTTGCCATCCACGATAAACCAAGGGCTGTAATCTCTCGTCCAATAGGAATCCGTGGGCGCCACAAAGAAGCTTACCTTGTCCATATTTACTCCCGCAGCGGAAAAGGTATCGGTTGCTCTGCCCTGTTGGTAAGCGTTGTCCACCAGACAGATCACCTCTACTTCGTTGGCAAGCATAGACACCAGATTCACCGGAATCCCCAGAGGGTAGCGAATCAAAACCGCGCTACAGGGCTCAAATTCTGCCACCGGACGCACAGGCCCGGGAGGCGGAGCCGTCTGGGTATAACGGTTTTGCCGCTGCTGCAAATCCGTTGGCAAGACCGTGTGTGACATCAAACCTGTTACCGCCACCAAAAGCAGGAAACAGGTCAAGCTAATTGTATGTAACTTTATATTGGACATCAAGTTAATAACTCCATAACGCAAATAATGTACTTTGTGCAACAAACTTTCGTTACAGGCTTTATAAGTCAATGCCTTTTTTACCTTTTAGATGCCGATAGCGCTAAGCAGAATAAATGAGTATCATTTATGATTTGGCATCCAAAGTCCACCCCTTATTTTGAATCCCAAGATTTATGATTTGGTGAATGCACACATGCCAATCACCTACTATTTTGGTAGGAATTCATTTTCCGAGACCTGAGGCTGAAACGGCTGCCTGTTTTGAAATATTTGACCTCAGCTCCGATTTTGCAAAAACAAATCCGCCCTCTAAAACGTCGATTTCATGCGACCTCCCTTAGGGGCTCCTGTGGGTCTCCTTTGGGATCCACAAGTAACCCAAAGAAAACCCAAGAGTTACGCAAACGAGCGCCAGGGAGATCCGAGGGCGGCCAACCGTTACGAAAAGTCAAATGTTTCAGAAATATCTGGTTTTTGCAAACAAATTAAGCCGCAAAAACGGGCACTTTTCGCCCCTCACCTGTTGGGGGAAAATGAGGGGTTAAACTTCCAGAGCCTCCACGATCTTCTTGCTCACATCCACTCCGAACAAATCCGGGTGTTCCTGCGGTGCTTTAAAGCTTCTGATCGCTTCCGGGAAAGCGGCAGCTTCGGGATCGAGGAGCAAGTTCCAGCCACTCTCAACCGTCTCCACCCACTCCGTCTCTGTTCTGAGGGTCACACAAGGTTTCCCCAGGATGTAAGCCTCTTTTTGGATGCCGCCGGAATCGGTGAGAATCAGCTGCGAATTTGCCATATGTGTCAGGAAATCCAGATAGCCCAGTGGGTCTTTGAACACGATGTTTGAGCACCGTTCTTTCACTTCCGGTGAGATCAGTCTTTGTGTGCGGGGATGCACCGGGAAGAGGATCTTTTGCCCGAGTGTATTCAGCTTTTGGAGTATATCCTGCAGCTTGAGGGGATCGTCCACATTGTAAGGGCGGTGCAGTGTGAGGATGCTGAAGGGCATATCCGTGATCATCTTTACGCCTTGTTTTCTTGCGGCTTCCACGCCCATGGCCAGGCTGTCTGTCATCACGTCGCCCACCAGCTTTGCCTTGTCCAGCAGGCCTTCATGCTTGAGGTTGTCCATACCTGTTTGGGTGGGCACCAAGAGCAAATCGGAGAGGTGGTCTGCCACGATGCGGTTGATTTCCTCCGGCATACTGCGGTTGAAGCTGCGCAAACCCGCTTCGATATGAGCGGTTTTGATGCCCAGCTTGGAGGCGGCAAGCGCACCTGCGAGGGTGGTGTTAGTATCTCCATAGATCAGCAGCCAATCCGGCTTTTCCTTTATTAATATGGCTTCCAGGGCTTCCAATATCCTGGCAGTTTGCACGCCGTGAGAGCCCGAACCGACGTTGAGATCATAATCCGGCTCCGGGATTTGCATCTGCTTGAAGAAGACCTCGTTCATCTGATAGTCGTAGTGCTGACCGCTGTGCACGATGATCTCTTGATGACTTTTGCGAAGCTCTCTTGATACAGGCGCCAGCTTCACAAATTGAGGACGTGCTCCAACCAATTGTACAATTTTCATTTTATCTCCATTTATCTTACTTTACTTTAGCTATTAAATCTCTGATATGTATATCGTTAGCCTTGCAATAGTCATGCAATCCTTTAGCTATCTTTACGGGTGCGCCGGGATCGATGAAATTTGCTGTTCCCACCGCAACTGCGGAGGCGCCCGCGTAGATAAATTCCAGTGCGTCCTGCCAGGTGTGTATACCGCCCATGGCCAGGATGGGGATTTTGGCCACCTGAGCCGCTTTGTAGACCAAAGCCAGTGCTACGGGCTTCACACCTCTGCCGCTATAGCCGCCCACCTTCTTGGAAAGCATGGCTTTGCCCGTTTTCCAATCAATTGCCATGCCCCAGAGCGTGTTGATCAGAGCCAAAGAGCTGGCGCCCGCTTCCTGTGCAGCCAAGGCCATCTGAGCGATGTCTGTCACATTGGGGCTCAGTTTTACGATCAGTTCCTTATCCGTGATCGCAGCCAAGCGGGAAACGAGCTTGTGTATCACTTCCGGATCTGCGCCGAAGGCTATGCCCTCTTTTTCCACGTTGGGACAGGAGACATTCACCTCAAAGCCGGCAATCTCTTGGTATGGCTCCATCGCCGTGATCATCTCGCAAAACTCATCTGTGGAAGAGCCGGAAAAGCTGACGATCAAGGGGATGTGCAACGTTTCTTTCAGGACGGGCAGATCGTTTTGCAAAAAGCCTTTCAGGCCCGGATTTTGCAGTCCGATGGAGTTCAAAAGTCCGCACTCCGTTTCACAGAGCCTGGGTGATGGATTGCCTGCTTTGGGCTCGTAAGTGATGGTTTTGCTCACATATGCGCCCAAGCTTTCCTGAGGTAAAAGCGGCTCCCCTGCTGCGTCTCTGAGCCGGAAGTATTCCAAACCGAAGGTTCCGGAAGCCACCGTCACGCAGGAGGCAAGTTTCAGCCTGCCCAAGGCGCTCTCTATATACCTCATAATTCACTCCACCTGATTCTGTTTGCCTCAAAGACGGGGCCATCCTTACAAACCAGTTTATAGCTCTGATCTACGGGAATGGCGCAACCGTGACACACCCCGATTCCGCACGCCATATAAGCTTCCATGGAAACGTAGTGTTCCACCTGCTTGCAGATATCGGCCATTTTGGCCAACATGGGGATGGGACCGCAGCTGAGGACGAGATCAATCTTATGTTCTATAATCAGAGATTCAACCGAGTCTGTAACCAAACCCTTGGAACCCCTGGAGCCATCTGCGGTGTAGATCAGGTCGCAGGGGAAAACCTCATCGGCGCTGGCACAACCGTGCAGGTGGAGGCAAAACTCGGCCTGATGCGATTCACGTTTGAGCCAAGCCAGGGGCGGATAGCCTGCTCCACCGCTCACCAAAAGCACTCTGCGGCCTTCGATGCCGGGGAAGCCATTACCCAGAGGGCCGAGGGCCTCTACCCCGTCTCCTGCTTTCACTTGAGTAAAAGCTTGGGTTCCTGCTCCCACCACCTTGATCAAAAAGCTCAGGCAGCCGTCTTCCACATCCAGGATGCTGATGGGCTTGAAGAGCCTGCCCGCCTGTGAAGGTGCCCTCAATTCGTAAAACATACCCGGGAGGAGATTTTCCATGGGCTTGCCTGCATCCAGCTTGAGCTTCACATATTGGGGTGCGGGGATGCTCACATCCACCACTTTTAGCAGTTCTCTGGTGATCATATTATCGGTCCGCAAATGTGATCCTGCCATCCACAAAGGTATATTTGATGCGTCCTGAGAGGGTGTGACCCAACCAAGGCGTGTTTTTGCTTTTGGAAAGGATAAAGTCTTCGTCTATGGTGCTTTCGCCGTTGAGGTCCACGATGGTGAGATCGGCAGCATTGCCTTTTTTGATTTCGTTGTTGGGCAGATCCAGGATGCGTGCCGGAGCTTGGGAATAAGCTTCGATGATGCGCTCCAAACTCACGATACCGGGCTTGACCAAATGATGGTAGAGAGCCACGAAGGCAGTCTCAAAGCCGATAACGCCAAAAGGTGCATGGTCAAACTCCTTGATCTTCTCAAAATCTGCATGGGGAGCGTGATCCGTGGCGATGCAATCTATGGTGCCATCGATGAGTGCATCCACGCAGGCTTGCCTGTCATGCTCCGGACGTAGCGGTGGCTTCATCTTGGTGTTGGTATCGAAGCCCAGGCATGCCTCATCCGTCAAAAGCAGATGATGTGGCGTTACTTCACAGGTGACGCGTACACCGCGCTTTTTGGCTTCACGCACCAGATCAATGGACTTGGCGGTGCTGATATGTGCGATATGCAGCCTTGCGCCGGTGCTTTCGGCGAGCATGATATCGCGCATGATAATGACTTCTTCTGCCAAAGCATTGAGTCCGGGGAGACCGAGTTTTGTGGACACTTTACCGCTGTGGATCTGGCCTTTGCCGCTGAGAGAATAGTCTTCCGCATGAACGATGATGGGAAGATCAAAGTTTTGCGCGTAGCGGATGCAATTGAGCATAATTTTGGCATCCTGCACGCATTGTCCGTCGTCCGATACAGCCACGATGCCGTCGGACTTCATGGTGGCCATCTCGCTGATCTCCAAGCCTTCGCTCTTCTTGGTCATGGCACCAATCACGTAGACCTTGCAGGAGCCGAGGTCTTTGGCACGTCTTTGCACATAGTCCACCGAGGCGATATTATCCACCACGGGGTCGGTATTGGGCATGGCGCAAACGCTGGTTATGCCTCCATGTGCGGCTGCTTTGGTTCCTGAAACTATGTCTTCTTTATAGGTGTGACCGGGGTCTCTGAGATGGGCATGGATATCTACAAAGCCGGGGAATACGTGCATTCCCGTGGCATCGATAATTTCATCAGCCTTCACATCCAGCTTGGATGCTATGTTGCGGATCTGAGTTCCGTCCAGGAAGATATCCTGTTTGCGAAACTTGCCTGCTATGTATACGGTTCCGTTTTTGATAAGTGTTTTCATAACTTTACCTCCTTATGCCTTTCCGCCGAGTATCAAAAACATCAGAGCCATGCGGACTGCCACGCCATTGGCCACCTGCTCCACGATGATGCTTTGTTTGCCATCAGCGATTTCCGGCAGGATTTCCACACCGCGGTTCATGGGTCCTGGGTGCATGATCAGTGCGTCCTTTTTGGCATATTTTATGGTGTCTTTGGAGAGCACATAGTGTTTGCTGTATTCCTCCAAACTGGGGAAAAGGCCTTCCGTCATGCGCTCCATCTGCATCCTCAGGCCCATCACCACATCGGCATCTTTCAGCGCTCTGGGGAGATTGTACTCAACCTTGCAGCCGTAGACCTCCTCCAGCCCGGAGGGCATAAGGGTGCGGGGGCCGCAAACCGTTACTTCAGCGCCCAACTTCTTCATGCCGATCAGGTTTGAACGCACGACGCGGCTGTTTAAAATGTCACCCACGATGGTGATCTTGAGCCCTTCCAGGGAGCCCAGCTTTTCCCAGATGGAAAAGATGTCCAGAAGTGCTTGCGTGGGATGAGCATGGCGACCATCGCCGCCATTGATCACAGGTTTGCCGGAGTATTTGTGCACCAATTGAGCGGCTCCGGGTGATGAATGGCGGATGCAATAGAGGTCTATGCCCATGGCATCCAGAGTGTAAACTGTGTCCTGCAGGCTCTCACCCTTTTGCAGCGAACTCACCGTGGCTTGAAAACTCACTACATCTGCGCTCAAGCGGCTGGCTGCCAGCTCAAAGCTCATGCGTGTACGGGTGCTGTTTTCCACAAATAGAGTACAGATTGTTTTGCCACGAAGGGTGGGGATTTTCTTGTATTCACGAAGGTTGATCTCCTTCATGCCCTTTGCCGCCTCCAATATATAGAGGATTTCGGCTTTGCTGTAATCGTCCAGGTCGTAGACGTTACGCCTTAAGAATTGAGGTGTGACAGACATTTTAGCTCCTTTCCGGCTCACTGGCCGAGATTAAAGGTGTGTATTTGGGTCACTAATAATTCAGGGCGGTTTTTTCGTCAATAAGTTTTAATGATCCTTGGGCTAAAGGTCTCTATGTGGGGATTGCAGGTGCTTGGCTGTCGGCAAGGTTGGCCCTCCGGCGCTGTCGCTTTCAGGTTCTGTCTATAATATGATATGTAAGAAGGCTTCGTTCCCAATCCGGAAAGATGACAAAACCGCCATTTGAGTAAGTGGGATATGGCACAACAGCCAAGAACCCGCTTTCTTAACATCCTGTATGCAAAAGATTTATACCATCCATTCATAAAATGCTTGACTTAAACGGCTCTTTGATAAAATGGAGCTCTCAAACTGTAAATAAACAAAATGGAGATAAAGCATGAGAAACCTATCCATTGTCGTCTTGGCCTTTGTCTTGCTGATCACAGCTTGTGCAGGCCCCAGACAGAAACTGACCCCAAAGGCTAACGTAGCCCTGCGTACAGCCAATATGTATTATAACCAGAAGATTATTGAAGATGCCGAGAAGAACTACATGATCGTGTTAGAAGATCGTCCTGACCATGCAGAAGCGCTGAGCCGCATGGGACGCATCTGTTACGCTCGTGCAGAACAGCTTCCTGGCTTGGCTCTGGAAAACTATACGCAATCTTTTGACTATGTGAGCAGATCAATCGAGTCTTTCAACAGCTTTGATCCCATCACCGAGGCAGACCGCAGAGAGATCAAGGAACTCACAGACCTCCGCACCAGCGCTTGGACCCGTATCTTCCAGATTGCAGAAAAGGAAAGAGTAGATGGGAACACCAAAGAAGCCGTCAGCATCTATCAACAACTAATCGAGATGGACTCTGAGCGTGACGAGCCTTTGAGAATGTTGTATGAAGTTTACAGAGAAGATGCATCCAAAACTGAGCTTGCCGAACAGACCCTGATGCAGATCTATGAAAGGAATCCTGAAGACATCGACGTGCTGAAAAACTTGGGAGCCTACTTTTACAACGAAAAAGAAGACTTTTCCCAAGCCCTTGAATACTATGAAAGAGCAAAGGAAAAAGACCCCACAGATGTGAACACCTTACACTTGATAGGCGTCTGCCAATACAAGCTTGAAATGTATGAAGAAGCCTTGGCAAGCTGGCAGAGGGTGCTCAGTATTGAACCCCAAAACACCGATGCACTCTATGATGCCAAATCCGCAGCCCAAAAGCTCAGCAACAACGAGCTTGCACTTGAATACATGAAAAAGCTCCTGGCCTTACACGAAGGAGAAGAAGAGCTGCGCGAGATCACCTTCCTCTTGGCAGAAATGAACCGCCCTGAGGAAATGATCACCATGGCAGAAAAGTGGTATGAGCTGGACCCCACTTGCAAAGATGCCGTGTTGATGATCATCAATGGTGCCAAAGCCACCAAGAACAAAACCCTGGAAACCAAATACTCAAACATCTACAAAGATATGTAGATATAAAGTGATACAAATAGCCTGTTCTATACCCTCCTTATAGAGCAGGCTTTTTTTTGGCCTGAAATGAAAACAAGCAAGCACCCCTCCTACCTCTATGCCGCTCTGGCTATACTATTCTGGAGCACGGTGGCTACTGCATTCAAGATCACGCTGCGCTACCTCACACCGCTGGGCTTGCTCTTTTTCTCATCCTGCTTTGCCTTCATCTTCCTGGCTGCATATCGACTGATCACCGAAGGCAAACTGGCATTTGCAGACACTGCGCAAAACCTGAAGATGTCCCTGATTCCGGGATTCATCAACCCTTTCGTCTATTACTTGATGCTCTTTTATGCCTACGATCGCTTGCCCGCACAGCAAGCCCAAGTGCTGAACTACACTTGGGCTATCATGCTGCCCATATTCAGCATGATCTTCTTTAAGGAAAGGTTTCGCAAACTGGATTTCCTGGCTCTTGCCTTCAGCTTCTTTGGCGTGATCCTGATTGCCAGCAAAGGAAGATTGGCAGATATGAAGATTGACGATCCCGTGGGCGTCATCATCGCCATCAGTACCTCTGTCATCTGGGCGCTGTATTGGGTGTTGAATCTCAAGGACAAACGAGAGCCCTCTCAGAAACTGATGTACAACTTCCTGATAGGTACACTCTGCATCCTGATTTACAGTATGTTTGCGATACCTTTGGGCCGTCAAAGCTGGTTTGTGAATCCGGACGGAATTGCCCGTGGCATCGCAGGCGCACTCTATGTGGGCATTTTTGAGATGGGACTCACCTTCCTGATCTGGAACAATGCCCTGAAGACCGCCAAGAACACGGCCATCGTTTCCAATCTGATCTTCATTACGCCCTTTGTGTCTCTGCTCTTTATCTATCTTGTTTTGGGCGAAGCAATCCATCCGGCTACAATAGTGGGTTTGCTCATCATCCTATTCAGCAACTGGCTGCAGAATAGATGAGCGCTATCGTCTTATATGGCGGCATTTGTACGCTATGGCAGTGATGATGGTTTTGGTTTCGGTGTATAAATCTCCCTTGATAATGGCATAAAAAGTGAGTTTTTGCTTGACAATTAAGCCACTTTCCATAATCTGGGACACTATGTGTGCCGAAGTGGTGAAATTGGTAGACGCAGCGGACTCAAAATCCGCCGAGCTTCGGCTCATGCCGGTTCGATTCCGGCCTTCGGCACCAATAATACAGAAGGAGAGACATCCCATACTTGTGCATTCAGGCAGCTATACGACCAAACGTGACTTACGCAACCGTAAAGAGGTGTTTTCTTTCCTCTTACGTTGCTTATATTATAATAACCTTAATCCGGTTTGTTTAGTATGCCGGGCTGAACAATATGAAATTAGGAGATCTAATGTTTAAACGTAATGCAATCGTGATCATGGTCTTGGCCATGATGCTGGCTATTCCTGTTACAGTGGCAGGAATATCCCAAGGCGCTCTGCTCTTCCTCACTTTTGAGCCTGGAGCCCGTGCAAATTCGATGGGGAGAGCTTACACAGCTGTTGCTGATGATGCGTATGCCCCTTGGTGGAACCCTGGAGCTACCGCTTTTAATCGCAAAACACAATTGGCAGGAACTCATATGCCCTGGTTGCAAGGTGCAAACCTCGGCTTTAGCGATATCTTTTATGAATACTTAGGATGGAATCAATATTTTGAAGATATTGGCAATATCAACGTGCACCTTACTTTGCTGGATTCGGGCACACAGACGCAGACCGACGAAGATGGCAACGATCTAGGAGACTTCCATAGCTTCGACTTTGCCGCAACTGTCGGCTATGGCTATGAAGCCAAGCAGGATAAGATCGGCGTGGGCGCAAACTTCAAGCTGGCCTACAGCTATCTTGGACCTGGCACAGGAAACACAGAAGATGACGGCAGTGCATTGGCCTTCGCCTTTGACCTCGGAGCAAAGTTCAGAGACGTTCTTGTAGATGGCCTGGATTTTGGTGCAACACTCCAAAACATTGGCCCCAACGTTACTTACGTGGACCAATCCCAATCCGACCCTCTGCCCATGACCTTCAGACTTGGAGCGGCTTTCCGTGCACTTGACGACCCCATCAGCAAGCTCACTGTAAGCGCAGAAATGAGCAAAATCCTGGCGGATGAAAACCATCTCTTCCAGCGCTTTGTCTCCGGTTGGCAACATATGGATGAAACCATCCTTTCCGTGGGCGCTGAATACACCTACCTGCAACTTCTCTCCCTGCGTGGTGGCTTCTTTGCAGACCAGGCCGGAGAAGTGGTGGGCCCCAGCTTTGGCGTGGGCGTCGAATATAAGTTTGACGACCGCTATCGCCTCACAGCAGATTTTGGTATGATCGTAGCAGGTGAGCTTACAGACTATAACAAGATATTCTCTGTGGGATTTGAATTCTAATATCACTTAGGCACCAAAGTCCTATGAAAAAACATTTCAGCCTCCGGAGCATACTCCACGCTCCGGAGAGCACTCTATGCGGCATCATTGTGCTCATTCTTTGCATTGGCTTGGTGCCGCTTTCTGCCTATGCAAACCAGAAGCTGATCTTGCAGAGGGCAGACGCTTTTACCAAGCCAAAGCTGCATCCATATACCAGAAAACTGAAAACCAAGCCAATGATGAGGCCGGAGACGAAGTCATCGAGTTACAATCGCTTACTCGTGATCCTAGTGCAGTTTCAGGAGGAAGTGGAAGACGATCCTCTCACCACCGGTAACGGTCAATTCCAGACGGAGGCCGATCCCAGCTATATCTATTCCATAGGTGCACCGCCGCACGACAGGGAGTTTTTTGAAGCCAACCTGGAAGCGGTGCGCTACTATTACCTGGCTGTTTCGGCCGGGCTGTATGATCTTGAGTACGACGTCTATCCCAAGGATGGCAGCTTTATCACCCTGCCCAATACCATGGGCTATTATAATCCTCCCAATGTCGGCGGAGACCAGTTTGTCTCGCTCATGGAGGAGTACTTTTACCAGAGCTTCAGCCTCGCAGATGCCCATTGCCCAGAGATAGACTTTGCGTCCTACGATCACTACATGATCATCCATGCGGGATCAGACTGGCAACACGATGTGGCCGGCGATACTCCCAGCGACATCCCTTCCTTCTTCATCCACGTCAATGAGTCAAAAGCAGTGCCCGTCAACAACGGCAGCCACTATATCAGCCACGCCTGCAACGTCCCTGCCACCATCAGTCAGGACTACTCTACCAAAACGCAGGATGGCGACACTTTCCACAGTGGCTATGGTGCCATCAACTCTGTTATGGTGCATGAATTTGGCCATTCCTTGGGCTTGGTAGACCTCTACAACACCAGAAACTTCCAACCTATGGTGGGTGTGTTTGATATCATGGATAGCGGTGGAGCGGGGGTGTTGGTGGATGTGCTGGATGATGGTTCCTACGTGCATGTGGAAGGGATATTGCCTGCCTTGCCCGGTGCTTTTTCCCGTGCCCTGCTCTTTGAGGATCAATTCCGTGCAGCAGGACTGATGCAAGACATCAGCATCGAAAACCTGGATAAAAAGTATCGCTTGGCGGCTTCCAGTGCGAAACAGCTTGGCAATAATCTGGACCCCACCATCTACAAACTGAACCTCTCTGAGCATGAATACATCCTGTTTGAAAACCGCAGCGTGGATCCTGACGGTGATGGAGCTACTGCGGTCTACAGTACCCTGGATGCCCGCGTGATCCTCTATCCCAGCCCCATAGGTGATCCCGATAATTCCCCTTCCTATGAATACGACTACCTTCTGCCCTCCTTCATCAGAGCCGATGGCGATTCCGAAGGTGGCGGCATCCTCGCCTGGCATATCAACGAGGACGTTATCTACAATCAGGGAGTAGTCTATGATGATGGCAGTTGGGTGAGCAATTTTGACAACAATACGGTCAATACCAGCCGCAACAACCGTGGCGTAAAGGTCATCGAAGCAGATAGCTTGGAAGATATTGGCAATGAGTGGTCGTGGTGGTGGACGGGTACTCCTTATGAGTATTTCCACAAGAGCAAACCTCGCTTGGATGGCAGCGGTAACTTCATATCCTGGTCTTCAGAGCCATGGACGCCTGAGTTTGGCCCCCATACCCAACCTGCACTTACAGACACGCGTGGTGTCCCCTCTTTCTATTGGATCAAGGAAATCAGCCACCCCGGTGCACTGATGACCTTTGAGCTGGAAGCGGGCTTCTTTGACGACAGCTACACCGTGGACATCAATCCGGATGCCGTGATAGGCCCCCTGATGGACACCAGCTTCAGCCCGGATATGGTACCGGTAATTAACAACGACTCCATCCAGCTTTTCAGCACTGCATCAGACCCTTGGCTCAACCTGATGGGCGACTTCCCCTGGCAGTGCTCTCAGCCTCTTTTCGAACCCGTAATAAGCAGGCAAAACCATAACCCCCACGACGAACTCGTCCTGTGTCTGGAAGATCGCCTGCGGATAGTGGAGTTTTGGAATGACGCCCTGAGTTATATTGACATAGACTTGGGTGGTACCTGCACGGTCAAGCCCGTCGCCCATGATGACGCCTTGTTCTTGGCCACAGAGCAGAATGTGATGAAGATTCAAGACGACCTCATTTTGGAATTGGCTCCCATTCCGGACGTGAAAGCTATGGCTATTGCGGGTGATAATTTGGTCTTGTTGCAGCCAGCTGCGGTCACCATCGCATCCCACAATCTGGGTGTGCTGAATACGCATCCTCTGCCCGGCAGCTTTGGAGATTACGAGCCGGTAGCCTTCACCGATGCAGAGACAGAAGAAAGCATTATCTTCCTGGTCTCCAACTCCGGTGATGTCTGGAGCGTCTCTCAGGGAACAGCAAGCAGAATCTTTAAAAACCTGGAAGCCAGCATGCCCACCCAGTTGGGTCTCATGGCTACCGACAACCTTTCCCCCGTCCTCTTCTGGGGCAATGCAAACAAAGTGTACGCCACCACTGCGGATGGCACCTTGCTGCAAGGCTTTCCTTACACCCATGCAGATACTCAGTTTGCGCCCTCGGAGCACGTTTACGCTCTGGGATTCAGCTCACTGCCCATCGTGCAACTCCCTGTTTCAGATATGGGATATATGGCTTATGGGTTGGATGCCACCTATCATCCTGAGTTCTCTCTGGGGCTGTCTGGAGAGAGGAAGTCTCCCGTCCTCTGCTATTTACCACAGCAACAGAGGCTTTATTGGTATTATCAGAGCGGTGATGAGTTGACCTATCACTATAGCACTGCCTCTGAGAACCCCATCCTTTGGGCGGGTGAGAGAAACGGCTCCGATGGTCAGTTTACAGGCGATACAGCCGCTATTCCAGCCTCAGGAAACAAACTTAGCATTTATGTATACCCAAATCCTGTGGAGAGCAACACGCTCAGAATCAGGGCAGATAAACTGGGAAACTATCCCACCACTATAAAGGTCTTTGATAGCTCCGGCAAGCTGGTGATAGAACAAAGCTACGAAGCCTCCCCCGCGAAGGTGAGAGACTTCAGCCTTGACCACAAGCTCGGCAACGGAGTTTACTATTTAACTTTGGTAAATAAGGACGAGCGTGCTCGCACCAAATTTGCCGTGATTAAGTGAGGTTATAAACGATGAAAAAGATATTAATTGTACTCCTCTGCCTGGGACTGATGGTTCCTGTTCTGGCCAAGAAGGGCGATGATGACTGGATCTTTGGTACAGGCCCAGAAAAGGAAGAAGTAGAACAGCAGGCAGACGATGATGCATTGATCAAGATCAACTTCAAGAAGAAGGATGCCCGCCTGGCTATGCTCTATTCTGCCATTCTGCCCGGCGCCGGACAGTTCTATGCAAAGAAATCCTCGCTTGCCACCTGGATCTTCCCCATCATCGAAGTGGGCCTTATTGGCGGCGCTGTCTTCTACAATATACAGGGCGATAAGCGCACGGATGACTTTGAGAATTATGCCAATGGAGAGATGATCAATACCACTTTCCATTATACCGTCGACGACACAGACTACAGCCTGAACTACGTTGGCCCTCGCTATAACAGGAATTTTCAGGCACAAACAGAAGCCGTGCTGCGAGACTTTTATCCCAACGACATCTATGACCAGGACTTTTTCCGCCTGGAAAGTGCCAATACCCAGCACTTTTATGAAGATATAGGCAAATACAACAAGTACATCTTTGGTTGGGCAGATTGGTATTACAACTTTGCCGTTGATCCCCGTGACGGCAGCTTTGCCTTTGATAATGAAGACTTTGTAGATGCGTGGATCTGGGCAGACACTCAGTATGAACATTCCAGCATCTGGACGGCAAACGTGCGTATCGAGGACTTCCTCAATGGCCACGGTTCCACTCATCACATTGCTCCCGGCACACCCATCGCATCTCCCAACAGACAGCACTATATCCAGATGCGCAAAGACGCCAACGCTTCTTACAAGAATGCCAGGATCGCCACCATGGGACTGGCCTTCAACCACATCGCCTCATCCATTCACGCCTTTGTGCTCACCAAACAAGTAAACAAAACCTACCTCACCGAAGCACCTCCCGTCCAACTCAAGTATTACACAGCGTTAAGAGACGGCAGAGTGCAGCCTTCACTGGGCTTGGTTTGGACCTTTTAAATGAAACCGCTTCTTATCACCCTCTGCCTTGCGGCGCTGGTCTTCCCTATCGCCGCTTTGCCCAGGATCGCCTATCCGGCAATGTCTGCCCTGGTTCCTGGAAGCGCCGAGCTGGTTTTGGGGAAGCACACGCGTGGCGCAGTGATGTTGGGAGCGGATTTGATCTCCGTCTTGGCCTGGAGTTCTTACAAACAAGACGTATCCGACTATACCGACCGCTACAAACGCTATGCCAATATCTATGCCGGAACTGGCCCGGATACGCCCGACTGGCAGTATCAGCATATGCAATCGTATCTTTCCAGCGATGATTTTAACGACTATCAAGAGATGAGGGCACGCAACTACTACCTGATCTACACCTATGATCCACAAGGTTATGATGAGTATCTGGCCCGCAACCTCTACACGGAAGATGAAGCCTGGCATTGGCAGAGTCCGGATCACCAAAAGGAATTTAAAACCTTGAGGCGCGAGCGGCAGAAAAGTGCTCAATATCAGACCTTGGCCCTGGGTGCTCTTCTGCTGAACCGCGCCATCAGCACCGTGGATGCTCTGTTTTTGAGCAGGAAGCCCAAATCAAAGCCTTCAGCCATGCACATCGGAGTAAATCAAGACAATATCATGATGTTGCAATATACATTGGAGTTTTAAGACCTTATGAAACGCAACGCAATAATCCTGCTGCTCCTCACCCTGTCCTTTGGACTGTTTGCCCAGCCCCGGGGCCTGATGTTCCTGGGTTCCCTGGCTGTTCCGGGTTTAACTCAAGTAAGCCAGGGCAAAAAGCACGGTTATATCATGCTTGCCAGTGAAGCAGCGATCATCGGGGGCATGATGTATGCCAACAATGAAGAAAAGCTGGCGCAGCGCGAGGCTTATGAATTTGCCATCAAGTATGCACACATCCAGCCCGGCGCCTACTCTGAGATCTACTTCAGAGACCTTAGCAGATACAACAGCGGCGGCTTTGAAGCGGATGGCTACAATACCAAAATCCTCAAGCAAGCGATGGCTTTATATCCCAATAATCCAGACAAACAACAGGAATATCTGAACGAACACGCCTATCCGGAAGAGCTCTACTGGATCTGGGATTCTACCGCCCAAAGAGCGGCTTACAGCAAGATCAGGATCAAAGCTTCCAAAATGAGAGACTACTCCAAGGCGGCTGTGGGTGTATTGATCGTAAACCACTTAGTCAGCGGCTTTGATGCCTTGCGCATCACGAGTCCCAAAAGACGCTCACAGGTATACATGAGCCTCAAGGGCAAAGACCCGCTCCTCAACGTCTCTTATAGATTCTAAGAAATCTCTGTGTCTGCTGGCAGTTCCAGCTGTGCATCCGCGTCGTGCACAAAGTAGCTGTTCCAGCTTTGGATAAAGCTTTTCAGACCATCCAGACAAGAGCTGTCCAGCATTAGCTGCAGATGCTGTTTATCTTCGCCTTGGCTGTGAACAGCCAAACCCTCTATTGACTCGATAATGAAGCCAGCCAGCACTTGCAGACGGGGCGCTATCTTCAGCTGGATTTTCAAGCTTTTACAGCTCATCAATAAGTTCCGGGCGGATACTCACTCTCTTCGGTGATGTCAAATTCTTCTTCTGCTCTGACCTCTTCCGGCCCCATACTCATATACAGGCTCACCATGGCGTTTTTCCTCACTCTTGAGCCGCTTGGGGGCGAAGTCCGCATCACCGTATTCCTGGGGAAACTTGCACTGTGCATGGAGTCTGCCACCGCCACCCTGAGTCCGGCGGTACGCAGCGTGGCGAAAGCTTCTTCATAGTTATATCCCACCACTGTGGGTACGGCTACGATTTGGGAACCTTTACAGATCACCAGATAGACCGTCCCTTCAGGCTTGATCATCTCTCCAGCGACGGGGTGTTGTTCCAACACGGATTCTATTTTAGCTGTATCAGACCACAGGGAGTCCTTCACAACCGCATATAGCCCGGCTTCTTGCAATATTTCCTTCGCCTTGCCGACGTTGCTTCCCAGCACATTGGGCACCATAACGCTTTTGGGCTTGGCAAAGATGATGGGCATGATTACCTGTCCCACCAAGAAGGCTGTGATCAGGATGATTCCCAAGCCTATCATGGCGCAATATCCGATCTTACGTAGCTTTTCTTTATCCATCTATTTTATCCTCTGAAGTTTGGCAGCGAAGGCACCGTCTATATTGTGCTTGAAGGGAATGCTGCGATACATACCGTCTTTGATGCACTCATCCGGCACTTTTCCCTTGGCCGATATGAGCTTAAACTTGTCATTTTTCTCCAGGAAGTTGGCGATCTGAGCTTCGTTTTCCAGTGGATTCATCGTGCAGGTGGAATAGATGAGGAAGCCATCTTTCTTTACAAATTCAGCCGCCATATCCAAAGCCTTCTCTTGGAGTGCAACCAATTCCTCTACATTTTCATGCGCACGCCAGCGTATATCTGCTTTGCGACCGATCACACCCCAGCCGGAACAGGGTGCATCCACCAGCACTCTATCATAGACGGGCAGCACAGGACCATATTTGAAGGCATCCGCAACCACCTGCTTGATATTGGTGAGCTGCAGGCGTGATGCCGCCTGTTTGAGCAGCTTCATCTTGGCAGGGATCTTATCCACTGCTACGACTTCCCCCGTGTTTTCCATCAGTTCTGAGATGTAGGTGCATTTTCCACCGGGAGCAGCGAAGAGGTCGAGGATATTCTCATCTTTCTGAGGATCAAGATAGTCTACCACCATGGCAGCGGAGCTATCCTGAATGCTGAAGTACCCTTCCGAAAAGGCCACATCTTCCAAGACCTTATCCGCTTCATGGGTGTAAAACATATTTTCGCCATAGCCGGACGGCAATATCTCTATATCACGTTTGGCAAAGTATTTCTGCAGCTTTTGAGGAGTGGTGGCCGTAGTATTGACGCGCATATGCGTGGCGGGATTTTCGTTGAAATAGAGCATCATGTATTCCGTATCATCCATACCCCAAATCTCCACCCAATTCCTCACCAGCTCCACCGGATAGCTGTGTTCCAGAGCCATTCTTTCGATGGGATCATCCGGATAGGTAATCTCTGGATTTCTCTGATACGATCTCAACACCGCATTCACGAAATCCGCAACCGTGGGGTTGAAGGTCTCTTTAGCCAGCTCCACGGTTTCATCGACCGCCGCATATTCCGGCACGGAATCCAGATACTTGAGCTGGTATAACCCTATATATAGCAAAATCTTAATCTTTATATCAGTGCCGACATATTTCTTGGGATCAGTGTGATGTGTAGCGATGTGATCCAGATGCCCCTTCATCTTGACCACGCCCTTCACCAAGTTATAAAACAAAGCAAGGTTTTCGCCGGCTCTGACCACCCTTTTGGCTCTCTGTTGCAAAAGAGTGTCTGAAAACTCTCTGTCTTTAAAAACCTTGAGTATCGTTTGGTATGCTTCTTTGCGCAACATTTAGTGATTCCTCTGGTAAAGCCGCTTGATGGTTTCCTTGATCAGCGCTTCTGCGTTCATCTCCCTGGCTTCTGCGGGCAAGAGCGAAAGCTGCCTGCGAATCTCTTTGGAATTGAAGCCAAGAGTAAGCAAGGCATTTTCCACTTCGGCAAACACATCCTCGTGCAACACATGATCCTCAGGGCCAAAGTGATCACTCACGCGGCTCAGGCTACCTTTGAGTTCCACGATCAGGCGCTGAGCGCTTTTCTTGCCTATACCGGGCACGCGGGTGAGGATGGCTTCTTCACCATTTTCTATCGCTCTCACAAAGGTGGGTATAGGCATGGTAGAGATGATGGAGAGGGCAATCTTGGGCCCAATTCCGGACACTGTATTGAGGGTAAGAAACAGTTCTTTCTCCACCGGATCACTAAAGCCGAAGAGCCTCACGTCGTCCTGCACCACGTGCAAGATAGTGTGCAAAACGCATTCCTCCCCCAGCTCCGGCATCTTTTCAAAGGTGCTGATGGGGATGTTGATCTCAAAAGCCACACCGGCAGCATTTTCCAGGATGGCTTTCACGGGTGATTTATGGATCACCTTTCCACGTATATAGCTGATCATTTGATATACCTGAGTTTGTAAAAATGACACAAGGCAATGGCCAGAGCGTCGTAAGCATCATCAGGCTTTTCACTGCCTTTGAGCTTGAATTGTTGCTCGATCATATAGCGAACCTGCTGTTTGCTGGCCGCTCCATTGCCCACGACAGCCTTTTTCACCTCGCGGGGACTGTATTCAAAAACGGGAATATCGTGCCTTCCCAAGCTGAGAAAGATCACGCCCCGCGCTTGTCCCAGAGTGAAAACGCTTTTCGCATTCCTATGATAAAATATACTTTCCACCACGGCAGCATCCGGCTTGTAGTCTGAAATGATGCTTTCCATGGAGTCGAAAATAGCACTCAATCGCTTGGGAAGTGATACGATGTTTCGCACATCGATCACATCACAGCCAACAGCAGTTATCACGCGTTTCTGAGCTTCAATCAGCCCATAACCGCAGATCCTGCTGCCAGGGTCTATGCCAAGTAGGATCACTTTCCCTATTCGCTCAAAGACTCCAAGATCTCGTCTGAAATCTCAAAGTTGGCATATACTTTTTGCACGTCGTCCAAATCTTCCAACATTTCTATCAGCTTCAACAGTTTGGGTGCTACGTCATCAGCATTCACCGTATTTTTGGGAACCATAGTGAGTTCGGCGTTTTCCACGTTAAAGCCTTCTTCTTCAAACTTGGCCAGAACTGTATGGAATTCCGTGGGTGGAGTGTAAACATCAAAGCAATCTTCGTTTAGCTCGATGTCATCCGCTCCGGCTTCCAGGGCGTGCATAAAGAACTCTTCCTCATCCAAGCCCTCAGCAGGCACGCTGAAGAAGCCTTTTTGGTCAAAATTCCAGGATACCGATCCGGTTTCTGCTAAATTGCCGCCATATTTGGAGAAGATATGCCTGAGCTCAGACACGGTGCGGTTGATATTGTCTGTCATCACGTCCACGATGATGCCAACGCCGTTGTGTCCATAACCTTCATAGGTCATTTCTTCATAGGCTTCGCCTTCAATTTCGCCAGAGCCACGCTTGATGGCGCGCTCGATGTTATCCCGGGGCATATTCTCTTTTTTGGCGTTGTTTACTGCCGTTCTCAGCCTCGGGTTCATGTCTGGATCTCCGCCACCTTGTCTGGCAGCCAGAATGATCTCTCTCACCAATCTGGTGTAGATCTTGCCGCGTTTGGCGTCACTTGCGGCTTTTTTGTGTTTAATGGAACTCCACTTATTGTGTCCGGACATAAAAAAACCTCTCTATGTTCTTATTGTTAATGTTTCTTGTCTTTGAGAACACATATAGAATCTATAGGGAATGTTGTCAAGAAAGAAAAAGGAAAGCCACCCTAAGCGGCTTTCCTTCAAGGTATTATCTTAATTTGAATTAATCATTATTGATCTGTGTCTTCCCATTCAGCGATCACTCTTTGAGTGATTTCACCGGGCACCATTTCGTAGTGGGAAAACTTCTGAGTAAAGCGGCCACGTCCCTGGGTCAGGGATTTGAGTGCGGGGAAGTACAAGTACATTTCTGCCACGGGCATTTGCGCATTGAGGTGCTGCTTTTTGCCGCGTTGTTCCATACCCATGATGCGCCCGCGCCGTGTGCTGATGTCACCCATCACATCGCCCATATATTCGCTGGGGACGATGATGGTGAGATCGTGGATGGGCTCAAGCAGGATGGGTTTGCATTTTTGGAAACCGTCCTTGAGAGCCATGGAGCTGGCGATCTTGAAAGCCATTTCGGAGCTATCCACATCGTGATAGCTGCCATAGTAGACTTCCACGCTGATATCTTCGACAGGATAACCGGCGATGATGCCCTTTTCCATTGTCTCAACCAGGCCTTTCTCGATGGCAGGAATGAAGTTTGAGGGAATAACTCCACCCACGATGGAATTGATAAACTGGAATCCTTCGCCACGCTCGGTAGGCTTGATTCTAAAGAACACTTCACCATACTGGCCGCGTCCACCGGATTGCTTTTTGTGGCGATACTGACTTTCGGCGCTGCCCATGATCGTTTCTTTGTAAGGGATACGGGGCTCTTTCATGATGGCATCAACCTTGTAGCGGTTTTTGAGCTTCTTGAGCACCAGAGCCATCTGCTGTTCACCCATACCGGAAATCACGTTTTCGCCGGTCTCAGGATTCATCTCATAACGGATGGATGGGTCTTCGGCGATCACTCTCTGCAGTGATTGGCCGATCTTATCTTCGTCAGATTGGTTGGCGGCACGAATCATCTGCCAATAGGTAGGATCCGGAAGTTCGGGCAGGATGAGTTGCAGCTTGGAGTTTACAGGAACCATGCTGTTCAAAGCTCTGGCATTTCTCAGCTTCACCAGGGCGCCGATGTCGCCACAGTTAATCTCGCTGGTGTCGTGACGCGTCTTACCCAGCATATAATACATATTGCCGGCTTTTTCTTTGGCGTCTTTTTCGGGGATATAAAACTCGGTTCCAGCCTTCAAGCTGCCGGACAAAATGCGCACATAGACGTATTCTCCCATGTTGGGATCGCTGTAAAGCTTGAACATATAGCCCAAAAGCTCGCCATCGGGGGAGCAGACGTACTCAGTTTTCTCGCCATCGGAGAGCACTTCGATTTTGGCAGCTTCAGCGGGTGAGGGCAGATAGGCTACCACGCCATCCAAAAAGGCTTTCACACCCACGCCGGTGGCAGCAGAGCAGGCAAATGCCGGCACGATGTCACCATTTGCGGTGGCAGTCTTGATGCCATGGATCATTTGCTCTTCGGTGAGCTCCATATGCTCCAAAAAGTAGTTGAGCAGCTCCTCATCGTTCTCTGCAATCGCTTCCATCAGGTGAAAACGAGCATCTTCGGCTGCACTTTGCATATCCGCAGGGATGTCTGATTCTCCATCAGGACGGATGGCTTTCATCTTGATCAGGTCTATCACACCCTCAAAAGAGCCTTCCTTGCCGATGGGGATCATCACAGGAGTGCCTCTGAGGTCTGTGTTTTCGTAGATGGAATCCAGGGCTTTCTGAAAGTCGCAGTGCTCGCTGTCCATGCGGTTGATCAGCAGAACTTTGCCCACCTTTTTATTCTCGAGTTGTTCAATTGCCAACTCCAAACCAACTTCAAATCCTTGCACCGCGTTGGCCACCAAAACCACGTTTTCCACAGCGGGAATGGCGACGATTGCGTCTGCAATAAAATCCGGGCTGCCGGGAGCATCCAGGATGTTTACCTTGTGATCTTTATAGTTTACAAAACCCATGCTCAGGCTGAGTGAAAGCTTCCTTGCCACTTCCTCAGCATCAAAATCCATAACGGTGTTACCCTCTTCAACCTTGCCAACCCGGTTGGTGGTCTTGGTCTGATAAAAGATCTGTTCAGCCAGGGTAGTCTTACCGGCTCCACTCGATCCCATTAAGAGAAGATTTCTTATCTTCTTGACGTCATATTCTTTCATTATTTCCTCTTTATTGTGTATCTAAAACATTGATATTTAAAGCAAATTGATGATTCCTCAACAAATTTAGGCATTTAAAAGACCATTATTTTTATTTGCCCTTGATTGTCAATGATTTTATGTTTCTTGGCTCTGCCCCACCTCAAAGCAAAGGATGGCCCGACTGATACACTGCAGCTAAAATCCGGTTGAGCCGATTCCCGCCTGGTCACCGGCCCAACCTTTTCCTTCAGAGGATCAACCTGTTATGACACGGCTATGGGACTCTAAAAAGAACTTCGACTCCCTGTTCAGGTAAAATCCCCTACTCATGAATATCTCTCATACCGGCGCTTGCCTCACGCATCGCTTCAGCTTTAGACTCCAGTATTGGCAGCATCTGCCCGATAGTCTTGCAAATGACCTGACTGGTGACGGTGGCACCGGTAACGTGTTTTATTTGTTTCCCTTTGGAAGTTGAGCGAAATTGCTCTAACATCCCGCTATGCTTGATTTTGTTTACAATGCGCCGGGTGTCATCGGAGGAAACTATCCAGACATCGAGTATCTCAGCTTTATCGTCCAATAATACCCCGAGGCTTGTATAGCCCTTGTAGCCCTTAAGCTTCACAAAGTCATCACTTACCACAAAGTATCTGAACGATTCCGGCTCGGGCTCGTAGACCACAAATCTGATCGAATCCACACAGGCAACTCCCAGCGGGCTGTCTTCAACGTAGTTTCCTGCCAAAGAAAGCAGGCTATCAAATTCGCGGGCTCCCGCGTTAGTGAGGAGGAGAACAGCCAGGAGCCCGCACGTGACGGCTAACAATATTTTCTTCACTTGGTCAGGATCATCTTTCGGGTAGCCACCCCGGCCTTGCTCTCAAGCCTGCAGAAGTAGATACCGCTGGAAAGCGGGCTGCCGGCATTATCTTTGGCATCCCACACGTGATTGTGGTGTCCTCTGGATACGCCGCTCTTTCTGACGTCATACACCATCTGCCCGCGTGTATTGTAGATACTCATCCGCACATCGCCTACTTCAGGCAGATACATGGAAATCGTGGTTTCCGGATTGAATGGGTTGGGATAATTCGTGACAGCCAGTGGCAGCGGCAAGTCGACTACGTCATCATTGCTTGTCACGGTATAATCGAGCGTCAGTTTGGGTCGATACAACTCGTTTGGGTGCTCTTTGGAATAGAATTTGGAGAACTTCTGATTTCTATTGGCCATGATCAAAAAGCCATTGTTCTCGATCACGCCGCTTGTCCAAAGGGTGACCAAATCCGTGATATCCACCTCAAAGTGGACAATGGTATTACCGCCAGATCCGGTGAACACATAGTCCATGCCATTGCTCTCATGATACTCGACATGAACATTGTGAGGCCAGCTGCCCTCAGTCCAGTTTTGGCTGATGGGGTAGAATTTGCAGGCTGTTGTTCCGCCGGAAGGACAGCTATAAAAGCGCGTCAGATGCAGAACCGCGGAGTTTATTTCCACCGTTCGCAATTCATTTAAATCAAAGCGCATCATGATCCGCTCAAAATGTCCCGAGGGGGGAAAGTTGGCAGTCCAGAGCTCGGTTACAACAGGGGTTACACCCGGATGCTCCACATCTGTATACATATCATCGGAAGGGAGAATAGTGATGGTCTCGGCAAAGACGGCAACTCCCATTACGAATAGCAGGATTATGGTTAAGGTTTTCTTCATTTTTACCCTCCTATAGTGATACTTGGATTCTGGCCAGGATTTGATCCGGTTCAGCCACGCCGCCCGGCGCCTTTTCGATCATTGACTTGTAGGCGAGTCTGAGCATTGAATTTGCCGAAGTCTTGAAATTCATGCCCGCTTCAAGAAACTGATATTTGGCATCATTGCCGACGTCTTTGTCCCAGTTTTCATAATACACATAGGGCTGGATGCCTGGCAGACACTTGAGTCCGGTGCTGATGTCGTATCCAACTTGAGCATACCAGACCTGCATTTCCTGATCATCCCGCTCAAATCCCTTCCCTCTGAGAAACTCAGAGGTTACCCACAGGGAATTGGCCACGTATTCCAATCCGGCTGCCCATCTGTATCCGTTTTCTGAATACTGGTTGAATGATGCATCAAAGTACTTCCGGTTGGTGAGGTTATAGACAGCGAGAGCCGAAAGCCCGGGCAGCGGCGTCTGGAAGAGCGCAGCGACATTGAGATCGAGCTCATCATCGAGAGTTGAATTGCCACCATTGAAGAGGCCAACCTCCGTTTCAAGAGCCATATTACTGGGAAGCTCATGATAGGTTTCAACCGCAACACCCATGGGATGACACGTGCCAAATGTCATTGAATGGTTAGGTTTTTCGGATGCTAAAAGGCCCTGGCATTCGGTTGCGGAGGTAAAGCCTCTCAAAACGTGCCCTTTGCGGACGCCGAATTTGATGCTGTCATGCAGATTGTACATGATCTCGGCTTCTTGGATGTCCACCATCGCTGCATTTCCGGAGCAGGTACACATCCCGAGGGCTGCTGCATATTCAAACCGCTCCAATTCACCTTCAAAGCTGATTTCCGCTTTTCTTACCTGGAATCGGTCAGAATAGTCATAATTACCATCGTTTGCTCTATCTCCATGATAGAACTTGGCATCCAGCATGATCGCAATATGCGTCTGCGGAGGTTCTATCTGGGCAGACAGAAGAACTGCAAACATGGTAAGACAAATCGTAATCATTAATCTCATGATTAACTCCTTTATATTAATTTCTTTATTGATGATTAATGGATTGCAATCGAGCGAAAGATACGTATACTCAACCTCCTGTGGTTAAACACGCTTCAAGGTTATCAACAGTTTTACTGATGCATTTTTGGCAGTGATTGGTCTCTGGTTTTCGGTCTCGATAATATCTGAAGTTTTTGATCCAGGAACTGCCGGCGCGCGGACAGCCGTCCACAAATTCGATAAACTGGGTAAACCTGTCCATAACCTCCGAGGTGACGGCATGCTCCATCTGGCAGGCAACGACATCTGCCTCCGGCTCATCGATGGAAAGCACCCTGATGAGAAAATCTTTCAGCACTTTATGCCGCTTTGCCACTTCTCTGGCGACCTCCACTCCTCTATCGGTCAGAGTAATCTGCCCGTAGGGAGAATAGTTAACCAGCCCCTTCTGTGCCAACTGCCTCAGGGCACCGGTCACGGACGGGGCTCTAACCTGCATTTTGGCGGCAATATCTTTGGCTTTGGCAGCTTTTTCCACCACGACGATGTTGTAGATCACTTCCAAATAGTCTTCCAAACTTTCGCTGAGTCTGATTTTAGACATCTCGTCACCTCGTTTTTCATAATCTGGTGCCAAAGTTAGGCAAGCCTAACATTCTGTCAACCAAAATCTCGAAAACATTTGTTCAAGAAAACCACAAGCTCATAGCTTAACGCCCTATTATCAGTACTTTAGAGTTCGTTCAAAATGGGAAAATAAACAGTAAAAGAAGCTCAAATAAAGCCGATATTCTTACGCGGTCATCACCCAGCTATTTTCAGCGATGCATTTTCACGTTTTAAGGCCCTGATTTTGTTTGCCTAAAACCGGTGCTCCAATCAAAGGTTGACTTTTGGCATGGGTTGACCGCCTCTCCGATCTCCAAGGCTCTCGTTTGCGTAACTCTT
>DGFM01000017.1:106481-124079 GCA_002391675.1 Cloacimonetes bacterium UBA3900
CCTAAGGGAGGCCGCATGAAACCGACGTTTTAGAGGGCGGAATTGTTTTCGCAAAACCGATGCGTAAGTAAAATATTTCAAAAAGGCCTGCGTTTCTTGCTGAGACAAAATGCATACAACACCTACTAAATTCATATGCATTTGAGACGGGATTTACCTCAAAATTGGCGGGCAAAGAAAAAGGCCCTCGCGCGGGAGGCGAAGGGCCTTTTAGAGGTGTTATATTGTTTAGGGGTTAAAATTCAAGTTTCAGGGTTGCGCCCATGGCGTATGGGTCTTTGTCGGTAGCATCTTCATCCATGAATGCACGGGCACCGTACAGGGCTACACCCATGAGATCGGGAATCAGCTGATATTCCATGCCGCCGTTGATTTCAAAGCCTGCACCATTGACGAAGCCTGCTGCACCGAAGAACTTCACTTTCTCGGTGAGAGCAAATTTGGCTTGCCCGGTCAAGGCCAAATAGTTGTCTGCAGTGGTGGCAAAGGTATAGAGACCCAGGCCGTCGTGGTGTTCTCCAATACCCAAGAGGTAGAGGTTGTTATGGTAATAATTGGACAAGCTGAAGAGGTCATTTTCTCCGATGAAGAAAAGATCAGCATTCCATTCCAAGGGTTCCATATCACCTGAGACATTGACTGCGACGCCGAATGCGGTTTCAGTTTCGACCTTATTTTCCATGAAATCATAACCGTTATCGTTGAGCTGGAAAATCACAGTTGCATCCAAAACGATGGGATTCAGCCTCATATTTAGATAAGGAGCCAATGATACGTATTTGAACATACTGTTCTTGGCACCCATGGGAATGCGCATCCATGTAAAGTATGCATCCGCACCAAGGGAAAAATCCGCTTCATGGTTGAAGCTGAAGAGAAATCCTTGCATATCGTCATGACGATCCTCAGGATCATTTTCCAAATACTTTCCAAAGGCGGCTTTAAAGTTCATTTGCTCGCTAAAATCGTGCATCAAGCTTACGCCGCTGAAAGTGTCGTCCATCACCAAGCCACGGTGATCAGCCCAGGGCTGATGTCCTACTCTTGCTCTGGATTTGATGGCATCCACCATCATGTCGATGTACACTTCCTTTGCATCAACATTGATGTTGCCACCAGCCGGAGCATACCAGTCGCCCCACATATGGCTAATCTCAAGTAAGGCTCTCAGGTTTAAGTTGGGGTGAAGTTCGGTGTTCAATCCCAGTCTGAAGCGGTTGTCGGTATGGCCACCGGGATCGCCATTGACATTGTTGTACATGGCTGAGCGGGAGCGGAATTCGCCATCCCAATCGAAATCCAGGGCAAACATAGAGCCCACGATCAGGATCGCGAAGATAATTGACAGTGTTCTTTTCATTTTGTTCTGTTCTCCTATTGTTACGTTATCTTAACACATTATAAGCGTAGATTTCACATATGCAAGTATAAGGGCTATTTACAGCTCTTTTTGTCAAGCCTTTTTATTTGCGGAGAGCGCTAACTTATGAAAAGTCAATGAGATTGAGTCCCAGCTCATCCTGCATGGTCTGTATCGCTTTTTGCAGATTTGGGATGATGGGAACGCCTTCAGCTTTGACCTTCTGCTGCATCAGATACTCTTTTTCGCCAGCGACGTAAATCCTGTCTTTGCCGGGAATTTTGCGTGAGTTTTGTAGTTCCTGACAGATGGCGGTGCTCACCTTCTTGAAGCTTTCGATGTCGGTAAAAAACTCTATATTGATGGCCATGAAGAAGTGGCCCAAGGCGTAAGGAGCTGGCTTTCCATCTGCATCCCTGCCCAGGAGCATATTCATGAAGCTGCCTCCACACAGAGCGGCGCAGAGAATCTCCACCATGGTGGAAAGGCCGTAACCCTTGTGTGAACCGGTCATTTCATCGCTGCCACCTATGGGGAGCAGGGAGGCTGTTTGCTTGACCAGGTCTTGCAAAAGCTGATTGGTCTGAGTGTGCGGCTTTCCTTCCAGATCAATGGCCCAGCCTGCGGGTGTTTCCTTTTGTTCACGGCCGAGCTGCTCTATCTTTCCTCTTTGGGAGATGGAGGTGGCGGCATCATAGATGAAAGGATAGCCCAGCGAAGTGGGGGCGCCAAAGCAGATGGGGTTGGTGCCCAAAAGCGGCTGCACGCCGTTTGTGGGGCATACGGAGGGTCTGGCATTGGTGAAGGTGAGTCCGATCATATTTTGCCGCGTGGCCATGTCTGCATAAAATCCGCAGATGCCATAGTGGGTGGAATTGCGCACCGATACGGCACCCAGGCCGTATTTGGCAGCTTTGTCGATGGCTGTTTGCATGGCACGCTTGCCGATGACCTGCCCCATACCATGGTTTCCATCCCAAACCGCGGTGGCCATATTGTCTCTGATCACATCTATCTTGGTGATGGGGTTTTGGATGCCGGCACGGATGCGGTCATAATACATCTTCAACCTTCCGATACCGTGAGATTGTATACCGCTGAGATCGCTGGCAATCAGTACTTCCGCACAGACCTCTGCGTCTTCAGCCGGAACGCCTATTTCCTGCAAGACGGCGAGCATAAACTCATGAATCTTAGCTACGGGTAGTTTTAACATAGTCCTTATCCTTTCTATTTTATATATTAGCTTGGTGCTCTAAAATTGGTTTTTACTAAAAAGGCAGGAAGAAAATCCTGCCTTTTAAGAAGTAAATCCGTTGTAGGTTATTTTTTCTTTCCCATGACGGCTTCTTTGAGGTTTTTACCCGCTTTGAATACAGGTACTTTGCGGGCGCTGATTTTGATGGGTTCGCCCGTGCGAGGGTTGACGCCTTTGCGGGCTTTGCGTTGTGCTACGCTGAATGAGCCGAAGCCAACGAGGGTGACTCTTTCACCTTTCTTAAGTGCCAAGGTGATGCCTTCGAGAACTGATGCAAGAGCGAGACCGGCTGTTTTCTGAGAAATACCAGCATCTCCTGCTACCTTTTTGATCAAATCATCTCTGCTCATTTTTACCTCCTTTGTTTTCGTAATCACGAGTAAGAGATATTGTTGGGTCTATAAAATACACTTACGACTTTCTGTCAACAAGAAAATGCGCTTAATCAGACACTTTTTTCACGTTGATCAAGAGCGTAAATTCATCTTAAGTCTGTAACGTACTGAAGTTGCTGAAGATAGCTATTATAGAAAATATTCAACGCATTATGACAAATAATTATTTTTAGGGCGAATATGATTTTCTCATTGACAAAAAGGCCTCACTTACAGGATATGAATATCATAGAAAACAACATTGGAGGTTATATGAAACCGCGCTTTTATATCATGCTTCTATCTGCAGCACTCTTAGTCATCCTTTTGGGTGCTTGCTCAGGCACGAAAGAGGTGGTACCCGTAGAAGTCCCGCCCACGCCCATGGAGCTTGCAAACGCCGCCGTTACCGGCGCCCAAAACGACTATGATGAAGAGGCCTATGACGAAGCTATCATCAAGTTTAAAGATGCTCTCACTCAATATGAGCTCGCCGCTCCCACAGCCGCTGAGACTGACTCTGTGGATGTGAAGATCGAACAAGTTAAATTGTTTATGGCCAAGATCTATATGGACATCGCCAGCGAGAGCTCAAATCTGGAAATCCATACCGATGCCATCGAGCAACTGCAATCTGCTTTGGAAATCATGCAGGAAATCGAGCCTCTCACCATTCCTGAAAGTGAGAAAACCGAGCTGATCAAAGCTCTGTATCGCAGAATTGCCTATGCTCAACAGGCTGCCGGACTCTATGAAGAAGCCTTGGAGACCTATGATCTGGAACTGGCAATGGACCCTGATAATGAAGACATCCTCAACATCAAGTACGAGATTCTCAACGATTATATCAAAGACGAAGCCAGAGCCATCCAAGTGCTCAAAGACTACGCTGAGACTTCTCAAAACTACAATGCCTACCTGATCCTGGGCAACAGATACGATGAAAGAAAGAATTTTGACGAGGCCAAAAGATACTATGAGATGGCCCTCGAGCTGAACCCAAATAAAGACGTGCTGATCATGGTTGCAAACTTCTATCGCAACAACGGCAAATGGGCTGATTCAAACGCAGCTTTGGAAAGACTGGTAGCCCTCAAGCCGGAAGACTCAACCTTGGCAACGGTTTACAACCTGATCGCCCTCAACTACAATGAGCTCAAAAACAGAGCGAAGTCTGTGGAGTATTTGGAGAAAGCACTGGCAATCGAACCCAACGTCAACAACGCTCTTTCCGTGGCCGGATACTACCACTCCGCCAAAAACTACAACAAAACCATCACCTACGCCACCATGGTGCTCAGAGAAGATTCCAACAACTCCACTGCACTGTTGCTGAGAGGTGACAGCTATTTCAGACTCAAGAGAAATAGCGATGCCAAAGCAGACCTGCAAAGAATCGTGAACGATCGTACCCACGGTAACACTGCCCAGCAAATACTAAAACAAATCAAGTAAACACACTATACATAAACCCCGGATCTTGAGTTCGGGGTTTATCTTTTTTTAGCTTGGAATTGCATAAAGTGGAAAAGATCAAGACAGACGGCAGCATCAAAGCTATCTACAGCCCCAAAACCGAGCTCAAGCTGAGACGCCCGCTGGTTGGGCCCAAAATTCCCGCCGGATTCCCCTCACCCGCCGCTGATTACGTTGAAGGCAGCCTGGACCTCAATGAATACCTCATCGCGCATCCTGCATCCACCTTCTTTGTGAGAGTGGACGGACATTCCATGGTGAAAGCGGGCATCTTCCCCGATGATATCCTGGTGGTAGACCGCTCTCTGGAACCAGTTTCCGGCAAGATCGTGGTGGCTATCTATGATGGGGAACTCACGGTGAAGAGGCTGAAGATTGAGCGTGGGAAGTATTGGTTGATCCCTGAAAGTGATGACTATGAGCCGATCTGCGTGCACAAGGATACGGATTTTCAGGTCTGGGGCGTGGTGTGTTGGGTGATCCACAAGGTGTGATGGAAGTGTGTTGCAATCCAAGTATCTGCTGCTGCTTCTAACGCTTTTTAGCGGCATATCTCTTCTCTCTGCCAGCCCGCTGCTCAAAGAAGAAAATATCGCACTCACTGCCGGCGTCTATGAATACAAGCTGGCCGCCGCACCTATTATCGCCCAGTCCGAGCTGATCCAAAGCACTGAAGGTGTTCTAAGTAAAGGCATAGACTATCAGATTGACTATCGTAGAGGCATAATCTCCTTTCTCAGCTTGCCGCAAACGTCGGTGGTACTGGTAAGCTATATCCTCGTCCCGCCCTCTCTCTCAAAACCCAAGCAGAGCTATCAAATTCAGGCTCTCTCAGACTCGCTCATTCAAAATATCAGGCCCACTCAAAAGAGTGACTTATTCCAAGGTGATGGCAAGCTGCTGATCAATGGCAGCAAGACTTTTGCCGTCAGCTTTGGTGACGAAGGCTTTGATGTGTTGCAATCCCTGTATGTGAAGCTGAGCGGGGAAATCATGGAGGGAGTGAGCATATTGGCACAACTTTCAGACAGCGAATCCAAGCTCACCCCGGAAGGAGATTCCAAGGAACTTTCCAGCCTGGATCAGGTGTTTATCAAGCTCAAGGCTCCCCGCTGGGCTTTGGCTATGGGAGATCTGGATATCAAGCACGAGGGCACACGCTATATGGACTATTATACCCGCTTTGAGGGTATAGACCTGCAGCTGGGCAGGAAAAACTGGGGTCAGGTCACCTATCTGGCAGGCGGTGGAGAAAGCGGCCGGTGCGAGATACACATCATAGATGGGAAGCAGGGTCCATATTACCTGAATCCGGGTGGTGAGCCCGGCAGTCTATTGGTGGTGGCCGGCAGCGAAACTGTGTATATAAACGGCGTGAGGCAGGAGCGAGGCAGCGATTACTATATCGACTATGCAGAAGGCTCGCTCATGTTCAACCGCATGGTCTACTCCACGGATAAGGTCTCAGTCTGGTTTAAATATACAGGAGAATACTATCCCAGGCACACCTTTATGTACAATCTGCAGGCAGAGGTTTTGCCGGGATTCAGCCTCCTCCATCGCTATTTTACCAGCTTTGATTCCAAGGACAACCCCCTGGTTTTTGATTTTACGCCAGAAGATCTTCAAGCTCTGCAAAATGCAGGAGACAGCGATGCCTGGAGCGATGGGGCAAGTCTGGTGGAGCCGGGGCAGGGACTCTATAGATTGGTGGTGGATGAGACGGGCTTTTCCTACTATGAATATGCGCTGGGAGACAGCCTGGCGGATTATATGGTGATCTTCAGTTATGTGGGCCCGGGAAACGGTGATTATGAGCAGTTTTCGCCCGGGAAATATCGCTTTGTGGGCATTGGCTTGGGTGAATGGATACCGCAAAAGAAACTGGTGGCGCCCAAGAAAACGGGCAACCTGGCTCTGCGAGCCCAATATCAGCAAGCTCAATTTGATGTGGGCGTCGAAGGCGTGTTTTCCGGTCACGATCAAAACACTCTCTCGCGTCTTGATAATGATGACAACCTGGGCGGTATACTCTATGGCTGGCTGCGCTTTCAATCCGCCGGCAAGAAGATACAGCCCGCCTTGTCTCTGGAAGCTGAGAAGCGTTGGGCCAAAACCGTGCTCATGAGCGACTTCAGCAGCCAGGTAGTAAATTACGATCAGGGCAACCTGCTCCTGGCTGACAGCCTGGCTATGGAAAACGTGGGATTCAATCTCGCTGTGGACTTTGATCAATATGCCAGACCCAGCCTTTCTATGAATTATGTCCGGGCGGAGCGGGGAATCCGGCAATATGTGTGGCGTATGGGCTGGCAAAACAAAGCCCTCAAATATCTGCCTGCCTCCAGAATCAACAGCACCATCACCAGTTCCAGCAGCGAGAGTGACTCATTCAATTCCGGAACATCCATGTCCAACGCGGCGGAGACAAATTGGGCGAGAAAGTGGCTCAAGATAGGCGGATCGGCAAATCAACAGGGGTTTAAATCGTCTGATAATGCTACCAGGGACAACTTCTTGAGGCTCAACCCTTTTCTGGAACTGGGCGATGCTCAAAAGGCAAAAACACACCTCGCCTTCATCCTCGATAAAAGTGAGCATACACAGGCAGCTCAGACTGCTGACACTGAGTCTCAAACCTATGTCTTCAAGCAGCAGATCAATACTTTAAACCACAATTTGCAGCTGGAATACAACCACAGGGAATACTCTGCCAGCTCGGATTCAACCCGCAGCCGCTATGACCTGATAAACCATCGCTCTTCCAACAGCTTCCTCAATCGGGCTTTGGTGCTGATTGCCAATTACCAGCTCAATCAAACCGAGTTTTACCCCAGAATCAGGGAGCTGCAATATATCGGCCACGGACTGGGCACGGTGGATTCCACGGGGGTGATCACGCCAAATGGAGATTGGGATTGGGCCTACGTCACTTCATCACAGGGTTCGCTGTCCAGTGAAAACAACCTTCAGGCTTCACTTTATATCAAGCCGGCCAATATCCTGTCTCACAAACTATTGAGTCGCATCAACAGCGATATTTCCATCTGGGGAACATTGCAGAGAATGGGAGACAAATCTGCGCTGCCACGCCTGCCCATCATGCTGAATCCCGATCAAAATGATGATAAGCTCATCCAGCACAACCAAAATTATCAGCAAAACATCTGGATAGAATTGCTGCCCGGTAAGATGAGCTCGCAATTGAGCTGGGAAACCATGCAAAACACTGACAACCGCTATCAGGACAAAGCCTTTAACTCCAGGGATACCAAGGGCATGAAGATAGACCTGAATAGAGTGGGAAACTACAACTTCAGCTTGCAGCTGCAACACAAGAAGGAAGAGGACAGCCGTTATGGCAGCAAGCTTAAAAACAACAATATCAATGGCTTTGTGATGCGCAACTTTGGCAAGCACAGCATTGTGAGGCTGGACGCCTTTGCCTTTGATGAAAATGGCACCTCCACCACCAATACGGATGAGTTCAGGCTCTGGGGCATAGGCCTGCAACCCGGCTATCGGGGCGGCTGGGCAATGAAAGGCAGGTTTTCCAGCGAGCTGAAGATGCAGTATAACTTCCGTGATCAGGAAGGCTTCTTGAGCTTTCTGCCTGAGAAAAGAGGCGGCTTCATCCTGGGTTTCAAGCTGAATATGAACTACAGGATCAACGAATTCAGCACCATCAGCCTGGATTACTCCCTGGATGACTATCCCAAAGATAAGATCAAACATCAGCTCAAGCTGGAGTTTAGAGCGGAGCTGTAACGGATGAACATCCAACTGGGCGCACTCGATTATCTCATTGTCTTGC
The DNA here is from genome assembly GCA_002391675.1 of Cloacimonetes bacterium UBA3900. Classification (GTDB taxonomy): domain Bacteria; phylum Cloacimonadota; class Cloacimonadia; order Cloacimonadales; family Cloacimonadaceae; genus UBA3900. The sequence continues at coordinate 114,764 of DGFM01000017.1, forward strand.
CGCTGGTGTTCCTGGCAGGCATTATCGACTCCATCGCCGGAGGTGGCGGGCTCATCACTTTACCGGCATACTGGATTATCGGCATCCCACCCGCTGTGGCTTTGGGTACAAATAAGTTTGCCTCCTTCAGCGGCACCACCTTCACCACGGCACGCTTTCTGAAGGCAGGGCTGCTGGATGTGCCTGTCGCTCTCATTGGTGCTGCCTTTGGTCTGGTAGGATCCTGGATAGGAACCCAAACCGCACTCACGGTTTCAGCCGGCTTTTTCAATATCCTGTTGCTGGTTTTGATCCCTATCGTCGCAGTCGTCATCCTCGCCACACCCAAGACGGGTACCGTCAATCGTGCCAGGGAGATAAAGCTGGGCAAGAGACTGGTATTGGGAAGCCTGGCCGGCTTGGTGATCGGCTTTTATGATGGCTTCTTCGGCCCCGGCACAGGCACCTTTCTCATCCTCATCTACACTCTGGTTCTCAAGTATGACTTCGTGACAGCCAACGCCAATGCAAAGCTGGTCAACCTGGCTTCCAACTTCGCCGCCCTGATAGGCTTCATCATTGCCGGCAAGGTACTTTATGCCGTCGCCATCCCTGCTGCTTTCTGCGGAATCGCCGGCAACTTGTTGGGCTCTTCCCTGGTGCTCAAAAGAGGCAATAAATTGATCAGGATCATCTTTATCCTGGTTCTTGTGCTGCTGATGCTCAAGATATTGGCAGATATCCTCTAACGGAATTCAGCCACGTAAGCATTTGCCATTTAAGACGTAAGCTGCCTTTCGCAAGCAATTTGAATAAAAAGCTTGACTAAAACCGCCCTTTGTACATAATGAATCTCAAGTGATCAGACAAAATAAAACAAGGAGTTAAAGATGAGAAAGGCACTGTTACTTATTACAAGCTTACTTATCCTGTGCTTGCCGCTACTGGCACAAGAGCAACGTGAGCTGTCCACGCCTTTGGCAAAGCAGTTTCCTGCCAAAGAGCTCAATCTGGAGCTTCGCTTTTCAGCAGAGCTTCAACGTCTTTATTTCCAAGTTAATGCGATCGCTGACAAGGCGTCTGTAGACGAATCTGCACTCGTGGGCTTCTTCCTGCCCGAGGCTGCTCGCATTCAAGCCATGCAGATTGATAACAAACCAATACGTTTCAGAATTTACCGCAACCTCACCTTCAGCCCACCGCTTGAGGATGAGAGCATTTTGGCAGACGACTCGCCAGTGCGCTACTGTGTTATCCCGATGGATAACTATTCCCAGTTTCCAGATCAGGTCGAGATTCGGATAGACTATTTTCTGGATATGCCCGCTTTTGAGGCCAATGCTTTCGGTCAAGAGTGCACATCCCTCAGTCCCGAACTGTTTTGGTATCCCAGAAACCTTTCACAAGGCACAGATATCAGCTTGAAGCTGATAACCACACCCTATTTTAGATTAAGCTTGGGTGAAGCCTTAATCCCCTGCAAGGACCATGATTATAGGCGTGAACACATAACCAAGTTTAGAGATAATCCCAATAAACCACTTAGTTTAACTATTACCAAAGAATGAAGCTAAATTAGCTCAGATGGCAGAGCAACTGATTCGTAATCAGTAGGTCGGGGGTTCGACTCCCCCATTTAGCTCCATCTTTCTTTTTGATTGAAAACACCTGTCAATTGGGCGTTGTCTTGCCCAGAGGAGGAAAGATTATGAAACGCTTACTCGTAGTACTTATCGGTCTTATTGCTATTACCGCTCATGCCTTGCCTCATGAGCAGGCTGAGCCAGACCGTGCCCTGAGAATGATGTCCATGAACAACGGCTACTTCAAGGCCGACGTTTCAAACTATGGACACAGCAAGGACATAAAGGTCAACGATGGCACAAACCTTGTATTTAACTCGTCCATATGGATTTCCGGCAAGAAATATCGCAGAGATGCAGCCGGACGCAAGCTCTATTGGCTCACCTATCCGCCCACACCGGATGCCATGCAAACAGTACATGAGGCGCATCAGGACTGGACTCCAGACCTCGTTGCCGTGCAGGACACCCTTACATCCATAGGTTTTGATGGCGACCTGGACCTCTATGAGCTCCTCCCCGCCTACAATCCCCTGATGGCGAGCAATCAGGACCTGGAAACACTTATTGCCACATTCTTCCAGCATGATAGCGTGTTGAGAAGCATTATGGGGGATCCCGCGCCTTTGCCATTTGATCCTTACAACAGCGAGACGTTCTGCTTTTCCATTCCCCAATCCAACACATTTAATACTCCCGGATTCATCACCGGCAGTGCCTATTATTATGACTACTGCCCGTTTGGCACTGTGGGAGACAGAGACCTGGGCCAAGGAAGAAACAGAAACACACACTGGCCCCTGGGATTGGCTGTGCATCAGGAAAGCTATATGTGGACTCTGCTGGACTATCATCGGATGTTGGTCACCAAGTATACAGTCCACAATACCAACGACCAAGACATCGTCGAAGACTTGGCTATCGGACATTATGTAGATGCAGATGTTGGCCCAGAACCTGGAGGGGTGGCTATAGCAGCGGACGATGTGAGCGGCTATGTCAAAGGTACCGGTTATGAATTTGCCTACAGTCGGGACTATGACGGTGATGACGGCCTCACTCCATACCTCATTGCCAGCAAAGTCATTGTTCCTGAAAGGGATTATCAAAAGACATCCTGCTGGGCTTGGGAAATAGGAGACGGGCCGAGAGATTTCAATCCCCAAAACATATATCTGACAAACAACAGAACGACAAATGAAAAGTATTATCTGCTCACCGGCAGGAATCCCAATGATCTGAAATACCTTTCCCTCAGGCCCGATCTTGACGATATCACAGAATATGAGCAGCCCATAGCTACTGACACCAGGTTTTTGCAAAGCATCTACGGAGCTCAGCCCGATACTCCGGAATACAATCTTACCGACGCCGATGGAAACCACACACATCGCTTCAACCTCGCACCCGGTGAATCCTTCAGCTTCTACACCATACTCTTCGTGGGTGAAAGCATTGATGATCTCAAGAGCCAGTCCCAGGCGATTGAATCCTTTGTAAACAGCGACTTCCATATCCCCCCAAACAGCAATCAGCCCTGTTTCCCCTATTTGCATGGTACCGGATACTATCCGCCAAGTACCCTGATGCTCACCTGGTATTCTGTCAACAATCCGGACCGCTTTGTGGTAGCCTATAGAAACACCCCAAATCGCAACAATGGCAACGATGACTGGACCATCATCACTTTGCCGGGCACTGCAAGGGAATGCACCCTCACCGATCTGTCACAAGATGCCTGGTATGATGTGAAAGTTGGCGCCTACTTCTACACCCCAGATGAGGTGTATTTGGAAAGCAAGACTATTACCCTGATACCGGCTACCAGCGACACAGACGACAACGTTATCACTCCCGCTTTTGCGATAAAAGCATATCCCAACCCCTTCAAAGCAACCACTACAATCCAATATGAGCTCAAACAGGCTGGAGACTTGGAGATTGACGTCTATAACATACGTGGTCAAAAGGTACGCCGCCTCTATGAAGGAAACGCTGCAGCGGGTATGTATCAGCTTGACTGGGATGCCAAAGATGAGCACGGTAAGACGTGTTCCGACGGCATTTACTTCCTGAGAATCAAGTCTGACAAACTGGTGCAACACAAGAAGATCTCACTCATCAAATAAAGTTAACAAATCAAGCAGAAAAGCAGGTTCGCTTGGAACCTGCTTTTTTGACTTATATCAAAAATACAGGATTTTACCGATGATTAAACAGCGGAAACACTCAGCAATCGCCCTCTTCTCGGGTGGCTTGGACAGCATCCTGGCGGTGAAGTGGATGCAAAAGCTTGGCTACACGGTCTACAGCGTGTTCTTCTCCACACCATATCTGACGCCGGACAAGGCGCTCAAAAGTGCACGGGCAAACGGTATAGAGCTGATCGTGCGCGATATTACCGATGAGCACCTGAAGATAGTCCAAAATCCCAAATATGGCTATGGAAAGAACCACAACCCCTGCATCGACTGTCGAGCCCTGATGTTCCAACTGGCCGGAAAGATGCTGGACGAGCTGGGCGCCTCCTTCATTATTTCGGGTGAAGTGCTGGGCCAAAGACCTATGTCACAGCGCTTTCAAGCCCTGATGCAGGTATCCAAGGGCAGTGAAATGAAAGACCTTATCGTCCGCCCCTTGAGCCAAAAGCTGCTTCCCGACAGCAAGCCCATCTTGGAAGGCTGGGTAAATAAAGATGAGATGCTGGATTTGCAAGGCAGGGGACGCACCCGGCAAATGGAACTGGCTCAGCAGCTGGGAGTAATAGAATACCCATCCCCAGGCGGAGGCTGCTTGCTCACCGATATCAGCTTTACGCTGCGTCTGCGTGACCTGATCAACCACGGGCAAGACAACCCTTTACAGATCGAGCTGCTCAAGTGGGGACGCCACTTCCGCCTCTCACCCACCTTGAAGCTGATCGTGGGCAGACACAAGAACGACAACTTTGGCCTCGACCAAGCTGCCAAAGACTTGCCCCGCTTACAGATAAGGGATGTACCCGGGCCTCTGGGCGTACTCACTGCATCGGATGCCACACAAGAAGAGCTGAGCTTGGCCGCCTCCATCCTGCTCTCCTACTGCAACAAAGCCCCGGATCCGGGAGCTGTAATTTATAGCATTGACAGCATTGAATCATCTCAGATAATGGCACACAAGCGCTCCAAGGATTCCCTGGCGCAATATATAATATCAATTGAATAGGAAATACAGATGTTACACATTGAACCTTTTATACTGCTAAGAGAATATGGCACCAACACTTGGCTGCTTTATGATGACGTGTCGCTTGAAGGCATAGTGGTCGATCCCGCCGCACCCTCAGAAGTGCTGCTGGAAAGGATCAAAGACCTGGGCCTCAAGATCAAGATGATCTTCAACACGCACGGACATGGCGACCACATCGCCGGCAACGCTTTCTTTGCCGAAAAGCTGAAGGCACCCTTGGCCATTCATAAAGACGATGCGGCTATGCTGACGGACAACCACAAAAACCTCAGCGTGTTCATGGGCAGCCCTCTGCCAAGCAAGGAAGCAGACGTGCTTTTGGAAGATGGCTACACTCTGAAGCTGGGAGAGTACGAGCTCAAGGTGATCCACACCCCGGGCCACACACCCGGCGGCATCTGCCTCTATATAGACAAATATCTGATCAGCGGCGACACACTCTTTGAGCTCAGCATCGGACGCACAGATTTCCCCGGCGGCAGCCACTCCGGCCTCATCAGGTCCATCCAGGAAAAGCTTTTCGTCTTGCCGGATGACGTGATCGTCTTCCCCGGGCACGGCCCGCAAACCACCATCGGACTGGAAAAGTCCAACAACCCCTTCTTGAGATAAGCGATGAAACACGACACTGTCATCGTATTGGATTTCGGCTCGCCTGAAGCGCAAAAGGTCGCCAAAAGCCTGCGCTTAATGCACTTCTATACCGAAGTGTTGCCATACAATACACAAGCCGGCGACATTGGATCACGCAATCCCAAAGCCCTGATTCTATCAGACGCCAGCCAGGCTAAGCTCTTGCCTGATGAGAGTATCTGGGATTTGGCAGTTCCCGTTTTGGCTATCGGCAAGACTGCCGAATCCGTGTGCGAGCAGCTTCAAATATCCCTCCGCTATTGTGAAGGCGAGCTCATCCCGGCGAGCCCGGAGCGTCCTCTCTTCTGCCTGCGGGAGCTCGACCTGAAGCTAATCCGGGAATTTGTCCGCAACAGCAAAATCCAGCCTACCTGGACTCCGGAAGCCTTTATCCAAGAGGCTGTAAACGACATCAGGAAACAAGTGAAGTCTGACACCGTCATCCTCGGCCTCAGCGGTGGCGTTGACTCCTCCGTGGTAGCAGCTCTCCTGTATAAAGCTATCGGAGACAAGCTGATACCCATCTTCGTAGATAACGGTTGTATGCGTTATGAAGAGGCAAAGAGAGTGAAAGGGTATTTTGCCTGTATGCCCGAGCTGAACATCCGTTTTGTGGATGCTTCCGAGCTTTTTTACAGCAAGCTCAAAGGAGTCGAAGATCCGGAAGCAAAGCGCAAGATCATCGGCGGCACCTTTATCGACGTATTTGAAGCAGAAGCCGCCAAGTATCCTGATGCCCGCTGGTTAGCCCAGGGCACCATCTATTCTGATGTGATTGAAAGCATTGGTGCGGATGGCAAGAGCACCACTGTGAAAAGCCATCACAACGTAGGCGGTTTGCCCGAAACCATGCAGCTTTCTCTGGTAGAGCCCATCCGCAGCCTGTTTAAAGACGAAGTCCGCCAAGTGGGTCTGAGCCTCGGTTTACCCTCTCAGCTGCTGGACAGGCATCCTTTCCCCGGCCCCGGCTTGGCAGTGCGCATCCTGGGCGAAGTGAACCCCGAGAGAGTTCACATTCTGCAATTGGTGGATGAAATCTTCATTCGCGAACTCAGAGCCTGGGACTTATATCACACCACCTGGCAAGCCTTTGCTGTGCTCTTACCGCTGCGCAGCACGGGAGTAAGAGACGGAAAGCGTACTTACGAAAACGTCTGCGCCCTCCGTGCCGTGAATAGCGAGGATGCCATGAGCGCCAGCGTCACACGCCTTCCTTACGAATTCCTGGAACACGTGTCTTCCCTCATCATCAAGGAAGTAAACCGGGTAAACAGAGTAGTTTTCGACATCAGCTCCAAGCCTCCCGCCACCATCGAGTGGGAGTGATGCATTTTAGCATTGACAAATCAGGCCAATTCTATAACTTAGTTCCATATTGCGAGCGGGCATAGCTCAGTTGGTAGAGCATCAGCTTCCCAAGCTGAGGGTCGCGGGTTCGAGCCCCGTTGCCCGCTCCATTATTGTTTTTTGGAACCATTTCGGTGGGCCTTTTAGCACTCTCGCCTTCCGCCTGCTAATTTTGGGCTTGACAATTTCACCCTCCCGTGTAAATTATCACTAAAACATAAGATAACATTTACAGGAGATTATAATGGCAGATAAAAAGACAGAAAAAGGTGCATTAAGCATACACACTGAAAATATCTTCCCCATCATCAAAAAGTGGCTCTACTCGCAGCATGACATCTTCCTGCGCGAGCTCGTCTCCAACGCCGTTGACGCCATCAACAAGCGTAAATATGCAGACGAAAGCTTTGACGCTGACAAGATGAAGATCACCATCAAGCTGGATGAAAAGAAGAAGACCCTGCAGATCATCGACACCGGTATCGGTATGACTGCAGACGAGATCCGCAAATATATCAACCAGATCGCCTTTTCCGGAGCTGAAGAGTTTGTGAACAAATTCAAAGACGTGCAGGCTAATATCATCGGTCACTTTGGTTTAGGCTTCTACTCCGCCTTTATGGTGGCCGAGAAGGTGACTATCGACTCGCTTTCCTGGGAAGAGGGTGCCACAGCAGCCTATTGGGAATGCGACGGCAGCACCGAATACCTCATGAAGGCAGGCAAGCAGAAGGAAGTGGGCACCACCATCACCATCCACTTCAATGAAGAATCCGAGGAATACGCCAAGGAAGCCAAGATCAAGGAAATCCTGAAGCGCTATTGCAACTTCATGGAGTGGCCCATCATGTTCAAAGATGAACAGGTAAACATCCAGGAAGCCCTCTGGAACCGCAAACCCAAAGACGTCACTTCCGAAGAATACATCAAGTTTTATCAGGAAATCTTCAACGACTACAAGGAACCCGTCTTCTGGATTCACCTCAATGTGGACTTTCCCTTCAACCTCAGAGGCATCCTCTATTTCCCTCAATTCCGCAACGATCCGGACTACTTCAAGGGCGAAGTTAAACTCTATTGCAACAACGTCTTCGTGGCCGACAACCTGGAAGACCTCGTCCCCGATTTCCTACTACTGCTCAAAGGCGGCATAGACATTCCGGACATCCCGCTCAACGTCTCACGCAGCTTTTTGCAAAACGATAAGCAGGTGCAAAAGATCAGTAAATACATCGTGAAGAAGGTGGCAGACCACTTTATCGACACCTTCAAAAGCGACCGCAAGAAGTATGAAGAATACTGGGAAGATATCCAGGCATTCGTAAAGTATGGCTTGCTCAAAGAGCCGGATTTCTTTGAAGCACTGAAGGATATCATCATCTTCAAGACCGCTTCGGGCGACTACGTCACCGTGGATGAATACAAAACCCGCAACCAGGTGTCTGAAGGCAAGACCCGCATCTGGTATGCCGCATCCGAAGACACGCAGGTGAGCTACCTCAACCTGATGAAAGAGCAGGGCCTGGAAGTGATCTTCCAATCCTCGCCGCTGGATACACACCTCTATCAACTGCTGGAATCCAAGCTGGAAAATGTGGAATTCATGCGCGTGGACAGTGAAATCAACGAGCTTGTGGAAGATAAGACTGAAGCCGGGGATGTCGAAGATTCCCAGCGCCTCGTCGAGATCTTCTACCGCGCTTTGGATCAAAAGATTGAGGCATCCTTCAGCGAAGAAAGCCTCAAAGAGTATTTCAAGAAATACCCCAAGGCATCCCTGCTGCTCACACCGCACATCATCCAAGAGGGCAAGCAATCCAAAATCCTGCCCTACGAGCTTTCAAAAGAAACACGCGAGGAGCTGGGCGAAGAGGCTTTCAATGAGCTCATGAACCATGTGTATAAGGAGCTCACGGTGGAGGTGAAGTCGCTCAAAAGCCCGGACATCCCTTCCATGATCGTCTTTAGCGAATATATGCGTCGCTGGCACGATATGGACGCCGTCACGCGTCAATCTGCCGGAAATATGCTCAAGTTTCACACCCTGGTGATCAACAGAAACAACCCCGTGATCAAACGCATCCTGGAGCTGGATTCACAAGGTAAACATGAAGAGGTGGACAACCTCTGCGCCTATATCCACAGCCTCTCACTCCTGGAGCAAAAACCCTTCACCGGAGAGGAACTTAAGGATTTCATCGCCAGAGCAAACTCTGTGCTCAACCTCATTTAACTCATCACGTCTCCAATGGATAGAGGAGCCGGATGCCGTTTGCGGTGTCCGGCTTTTTGGTTTTATACATTATGAATTTAGCCAAACTGAAGGCTACCACTCAATTTGGGCAGGTAAAGATATCAAAAGAGAGGCAGCACAGATTTCCCTCCGGATTTCGGAAACCTGAAAATGGCAGCCGAAGCTCCTGATAACTCCTACTGATTTAGTAGGTGATCTCTGCCTCGCTCTGACACCTTAAACAGACTGCGGTTCTGAAATATTTGACCTGCGCACCAGTTTTGCGAAAACAATTCCGGCCTCTAAAACGTCG
>DGFM01000017.1:124253-158941 GCA_002391675.1 Cloacimonetes bacterium UBA3900
AAGTAACCCATGGAAAACCCATAGGTTACGCAAACGAGAGCCAAGGAGTCCCGCAAGGTGGTCAACCTGTCCCGAAAGTCAAATATTTCGCAAATACCACTTTTTGGCAAGGAAATTTTGGCCGTAAATGAGCACTTTTATGGTCAAAACGAAGTGAGGATAAATCGAACTCCCAGAGAATGAGTTTTGCCAGATACTTAACCCTGGCAAAGAAAGAGACAATATTTAGCCCATTTCGTATCCTCTGCGCTTCCATGAGGTTACAGGATTGCTCTTCCCGGATTTTCTTCATCAGACCGAGGTCGTCAGGGTATATTATAGAGGGAGGCTTTCGTGGTAGTGGAAATTGAAATTGGTCATTCAGCAGTCCTGAGTGTGTGGATCAATTTCCAAAACCGCAGTCCAACAGCTAAGAGCCTAAGATATCAGTGTGTTAGGCTACGCATCCTTCTTTCAGGAAGAGAAATTCAAGCCCTCAACACCAAATTTTTGCTTAAAATCCAAAAAAAGGCTTGACCAAATAGCGGGGGTAGAAATAATTCAACAAGGAAGAAAATATAGATTTGAACAAAGGGGGTTCAATGAAAAATTACTTCATGGAGACCCATCATCATGAATGGATTCTCAGCAACCGCAACGGTGCCTATGCCCTTGGCACAGGCAACCTTATCAACCAGCGCAAGTACCATGGCTTGCTGATTGGTTGTGACGACAAGTTTAACCGGCTCCACTTGGTTGCCGGTATGGAAGAGAAGGTGGAGTGGATGGGAGAATCTTTCCATTTGGATAGTAACAACTACAGCAACTGCATCTATCCGGAAGGATTTCTATACCTGGTAAAGCCCTGGTTGCGCCCCTACCCCACTTTTCTGTATTCAGCTCTGCCGCATCAGGATGACATCCTTATCCGCAAGGAATTGATGATGGATGAAGAGAGTAACACGGTTTTGGTGAAATATACCAACCTTGGGCACCATACGCTGCATCTGGAGCTGTTTCCCAAGCTCACCATGAACCCGCACCATGACATCAATGCACATGGCAGCCTGGATTTTGAGAAGTTTGATACTTTCCATCACAACGGTAGCGATGGCTGCGGCTTTGATGCCTACCGGCCTGCCACCGATGCGCGGGTGTATTGTCACAGTCGCTTAGGCAGTTTCGAGCCCAGCCGGCACGTCTATTACAACGTTTATTATCCCTGGGAAGTGACGAAAGGCTACGAAGGAGTGGGTGATCAGATCAGTCTCTTCAAGCTGCAGTTTGCGCTGAAGGTGGGTGAAAGCAATTACATCCTCTTTTCCGATGCGCCCATCAAGAATCCTTATTTGATGGTGGATAGAATCGTAAAGCGTTATGAAGACCTTCCGCTGCCGCTGGATTGGCCCAAAGAGCCGGATCAGGATTACAGCCTGATAGCCGGTTTGGACTATGATGACAGCCTGCTCTACGACCAGGAAGGTTACTTGAAGCTGCTGGACTTCATGCTCCGAGACTTTGTGACTCAGGATGATATTGTGGCTGGTTATCCATGGTATGGCCCCTGGGGCAGAGACACGATGATCGTGCTCAACGCCCTTCTGCACAATCCTGAATTTTACCCCTTTGTGGAGCGAGTGCTCAAGAAATACAGCCACCAGATAAATGAAGGCTTGATCCCCAATGCTCAAAGTGAATCCGGTAGAGATGCAAACTACGATTCTGTAGATGCCACGCTGTGGTATCTCATTCTGGTGTGGAAACTCGGCAAGCGCAAGCAAGAACCGGCATATTGGAAAGACGCCATTCAGCTCTGTGAATACATCTTGAATAGCATCATCAAAAACGAATTCTACCCCTTTGAGATTCGTAAAGATGGGCTGATTGAGCTGAAGCCGGAATTTGCCCATGCCACCTGGATGGACATCAGGCAGGATGGCAGAGCCGTGACACCGCGGGATGGCGCTCCCGTGGAAATCAATGCCCTCTGGTTTAATGCGCTGTGCTGCTATGAAGCGATGTGTGAATCATATCATGAATCCACCGGCATAGTCTACCTGCCCAAAGAGCATCTCACCATCCTCAAGCTGAAGGTGAAGACTTCCTTTGAGAAGTTTTGGATGGAGGATTATTTGGCAGACAGGCTGCTGGGAGATGAACAGGTGAAACAGATCAGGCCCAATGCGCTTTTGGCACTGTCACTCCCCTGGCCCGTGATAGAGGCATCGAAGATGAAACAGGTGTTCCAACGGGCTGAAGATGAGCTTTTGACGCCATATGGAGTACGCACCCTGAGCCCTGAGGACCCGGACTTCCACAAGAAATACTTCGGTAAACATGAACAGCGTGATCTGGCAAGCCACAACGGCAGCACCAGAGCCTGGCTCCTAGGAGCTTTCTGTGGCCTGGCCTTGAAGATATATCGTGAAGAGCTGGATGATAAGGCTTTGGCAAAGAAGTTGAGTGGTTACGTGCAGACTTTCCGCAATAGCATCCGCAAGGGACATATAGCCTCCCTGGCCGAGGTCTGGGATGGCGAAGACCCACACTTCCCCAAAGGCGCTCCAGCACAGGCTGCAAGCGTGGCAGCGCTTTACAATATTGAAACCTTTATAGCCACATTGTTGAGGTAATAAAATGAAAATCTTGATGTTTACTTGGGAATTCCCTCCTCTCATCGCAGGGGGCTTGGGAATGGCCTGTTATGGAATGGTTAAAGCTATGTTAGCTCAAGGGATAAAGGTGGATTTGGTGTTGCCAACCAAGGAGATCGTTTATTTCCCCTTGAGAAAAGAAAGCGACGTGGACACGCTGCCGGTGGTCTTTATGGATCCCGTCTTGCAAAACGACTTTTCCGGCCGCACTTTCTCCGATCCCGTCGAAAGACTCAAATACATCGGCGTATCCACTCATCCCGAGAGCTATCACACCATTGGCGACATACAATCTTTTGTGAACAGAGTGCAAGAAGAATACCTCTCGGATGATGACACCAACAAGGAAGAATATAACCTCTGGCAACAGATTACCACAAACCTGGATGGGGATAACGACTTCATCCTCAAGGTGCAGGAATTTACCCAGAGGGCGGAGCGTTTTGCCAAGGAACTGGAATACGACTTGATCCACGCTCACGACTGGCTCACCTATCCCAGCGGGATGCTGGCACGCAAGCTTTCTGGCAAGCCACTGGTGGTACATATTCACGCCACCGAATTTGACAGAGCCGGCGGACCCGGAAACCCGCAGGTTCACAACATCGAACATGCGGGCATGACCTACGCTGACCGCGTCATTGCCGTGTCCAAATATACGGCGCAGATGATCGTTTCACGCTATAAGATAGACACCGCCAAGGTGCGTATCGTGCACAATGCCTTCACTTTGGAAGAAAACCGCGTCTTCACCAGAGAAAGGATATTCAATGGGCCTACCATCCTGTTCCTTGGGCGTCTCACCCTGCAAAAAGGACCGGACTACTATCTGGACGTGGCAAAGATGGTATTGGAAAAGCATCCACAGGCCACCTTTATCATGGCAGGTACTGGGGATATGGGGAAGCATCTGCTCAGGCGCTCGGCTAAGCTGGGACTCAAAAACCGCTTCCTGTTCACCGGTTTCCTCAACCGTCAACAGGTGGAAACCATCCTGCAAGCCTCTGATATCTATATGTTGCCGTCCGTGTCAGAGCCCTTTGGCATCTCGCCCCTGGAAGCGATGGCTTTTGGCGTGACTTCCATCATCAGCAAGCAATCCGGCGTCTCGGAAGTTGTGCACAATGCCTACAAGGTGGATTATTGGGACGTGGACCTGATGGCTGAGACGATTAACGACCTGATCGAAAACCCCGATAAGCGCGTCACAATGGGCTACCGGGGTATGAAAGAAGTGAATCAGATCCACTGGACTGAGGCGGCTGATAAAATCCACAAAGTGTATAACGAAGTGTTAGCTCAATTTTCTAAAAGCCAAGACTAAGGAGGCTCCCCCATGTTGAACATCTTATTTTACTTCCAAGTGCATCAACCCTACCGTTTGGGCCATGTGAACGTACTGAATATCGGCAAAAATGTGGACCTCTTCGATGACAAACTCAACGGCGAAGTGATGCAAAAGGTCGCTCAAAAATGCTATTTGCCAACCAATAAACTCCTGCTGGAGCTGATAGATAAACATGAAGGCAAATTTAAGGTAGCCTTCTCCATCACCGGAACCGCCATAGAACAATTTAAACGCTACAGCCCTGAGACTTTGGAATCTTTCAAACAGCTGGTAAGCACCGGCTGTGTGGAGATCATCGGCGAGACATATTATCATAGCCTGGCCGCGCTGTATGATGCCAATGAGTTTTTGGATCAGGTAATGATGCACAGAAGGCTGATGATGGATGAGTTTGGCGTCCACACCACCACTTTTAGAAACACAGAGCTGATCTATCAAGATGCGATCGGCGACCTGGTCTTTGAAGCAGGTGGATTCGATACCATCCTCACCGAAGGAGTAGACCGCATCCTGCAATGGCGCAGCCCTCTTTATGCCTATAAAAACTACAGGAAAAACCTCAATATGCTGCTCAAGTATTACAAGCTGTCAGATGATATTGCCTTCAGGTTTTCCAATCGGGATTGGCCGGATTATCCGCTTACGGTGGATAAGTTTATCCATTGGATTGAGCAGCTGAGCCTCTCTGAAGATAAGGAACGCAACCTCTTCCTCAACCTGTTTATGGACTATGAGACCTTTGGCGAACATCAGTGGGCAGAAACTGGTATCTTTGACTTTATGAGACATTTCCCCACCGAAGTATTGAAAAGACCGCATCTGGGCTTTGCCAACCCCAATCAGGTGAGAGAGTGGGCAAACTACCAACAGGAGTCGCTGACCTTCCCCGATCCTGTCTCTTGGGCGGATGAGCAAAGAGACGTCTCCGCCTGGGTGGAAAACGATATGCAGAAGAACGCCATCAACACCTATTATGAGCTGTTTAGCAAGGTGAAAGCCACTCAAGATGAGCAGCTGATAGAGATAGCACGCCGCTTGAGCACATCAGATCACTTCTACTATATGTGCACCAAGTACTTCCAGGATGGGGACGTGCACAAATACTTCTCGCCCTACGACTCTCCGGATCAGGCATATATCTACTACATCAACGCTTTGGCAGATTTGGAAGAGAGAATGCAGTAAGAAAAGGAAAAGTATGAAAGGCAAAGTCATCATACTTGAAGACGACCTGATGCTGGCCAAACAGATTGCCAACGTGCTGCAAAACTATGACTATGAAGTGCTGCACGCATCCAATAGTGATGCCTTCTTTGAAGAATTGCGCACCTTTGCTCCTGATGTGATCCTGCTGGATGTCTTCCTGATTGGCAGCCGTTTAAACGGAATTCAGGTGCTCAAATACCTGAGGGAAAACTTTGACCTCAACTACAAGATCATCGTGATCAGTGGCGAAGTGACTTCTGCCCAAGTGTTGGAAATCCGTGAGCTGGGCGCTTATCACATCGTGGAAAAAGGCGCCAATTTCAGCATTAGCCAGCTACTGTTGCACATAGACAACGCCATCACACTAAAGCGCCAGGAAGAAGAGCACATTGGCCTGCAGATTGAATATATCAGCCTCAAAAAGCAGTTCACACGCAGCTTCCCCTTCATCGGCGAAAGCACCGCTATCCGCAAGGTAAGAAACCAGCTGGTCAGGTTGGCTGAAGCGGATGAGGATGTATTGCTCCTCGGTGAAACAGGCACAGGCAAGGAAGTGGCAGCCAATTATTTCTACCTCAACTCTCCCCGCTTTGGCAAACCTTTCCACACCGTAAATTGTGGCGTCCTTACCGAAGAAGGCATAGAAAGCGAGCTCTTCGGCAACATAACAAACTACGACGGCAAGAACCGCAAAAACATCGGCTTCTTTGAGGAGTGTTCGGATGGCCTGCTCTTCCTGGATGAAATCACCAGCCTTTCCCTGCCTGCTCAATCCAAGATCTTGAGGGCCATCGAAAACAAGGAAATCCAGGTGGTAGGCGGTCCAATGAAGAAGGTGGACACCAGGCTCATCTTTGCCTCAAATGCCACTTTGGATGTCTTGGCAGACCCTGCATACCTGCGCCCCGATCTATATTACCGCATCGAGGGATCGGTGGTGGAGCTGCCGCCCCTGCGAGAAAGGGAAGACGATATCCTGCTCATCGCCTCTTACTTTTTTACAAACTACTCTTCACGCTACAACATCAGCGATCAGATCAATCTCACCGAGCTCAGGAACATCTTGCAATCCTATGATTGGCCTGGCAACGTGAGAGAGCTCAAGAACTTTTGCAAGTCCATCACCATCAAAGAAAGGGAGATCTCAAACAAGGTGATCCTAAGACATCTCAGGAATAAAATCAGCGCTCAGAAGGGTGACGGGAAAGAAGAGCTAAGCCGCTTCTTTGCAGTCGAAAACATCAAAGAAAGCACTGCCAACTTTGAGCGGGAATACATCATACATCATTTGGGCAGACACGACTGGCATGTAAGCAGGACAGCCGAGGCTATCGGCCTGGAGCGAACGACTTTATACAAGAAAATGAAGCAGCTGGGAATCAGCACAACCGAGGGGACAAGCCTTGAATAAGAAACTGGGACTGCAGATCTTTTCCCTTTGTCTTGCGCTGCTCATCTGGCTGCAGATTACCTTGAGGAGCCAGCACCGTACGGTGGTCAACATCCCGGTTGTTTTGGAGAATCTCTCGCCTGATGTATCTCTTTCCAAACTGCCCAAGACCATTCCTTTCGATGTGAGAGGCAATGGGATAGACTTGGTAAAGCTTTACTTCTCATCCGCCAAAGTGGTGATTGATGCCTCCAAGCTGCGTGCAGGCGAAGAGAAGCTCCCCCTGGACGACTACAACCTGAGAGAACTGCCCACCAACAGCAATATTGAGATCTTTGGCCCGGCGGTAGACAGGGAGATGACGGTATCCACAGACGTGATGCTTTACAAAAACGTGCGTGTTGCGCCCGCCTTTGAAAATGAGGCAACGAGGGTGAAGTTTAGCCAGCTGGACTATATCATCAACCCTTCCAGCATCAAGATCCATGGGCCCAGGCGTGAGCTCAACAACCTCAATTCCATCGCCACCGCACCGATAAATATGTCCATGCTTGACAAGAAGGAATTTCACATCCCTATCACTTTGAATAGCAGCAGGATCAGCTCCTCTGTCTTGAGGGTGCACGTGAGCAGATTGCCCAAGCAAATCCAGGCCAAGGTGTTTGAGGCCATCAAGATTGACTCGGGTGCCAGGGCGATCTTCCCGCAGACTGCCACGCTCAAAGTGGAAGGCGATCCCCAGATCATCAAGCAGCTCAAGCCCTCAGATTTCCAGATCAAAGCCGCCAAAGAAGCAGATGCAGACAGGATGGTGGAACTGGAAGCCGTTTTGCCGCAAGGCATTATCAAGTATGAGATCACTCCCCGAAAGGTGAGCCTGCGTTGAGTAAACCCGCTTACATCCTCGCCTTTGAATCCTCCTGCGATGACACTTCCGTAGCTATCGTGGATACGGATTACAATGTGCTTTGCAACCTCATTTCCTCTCAGAAAGAACACCAGGACTACGGTGGCGTCTTGCCGGAGCTGGCATCAAGATTGCACCTGAAAAACATCCTCAGGCTCACCGAAGCCGCATATATCAAGACAGGGCTGAGCAAGGACGATATCTCTGCCGTGGCTGTTTCCATCAATCCCGGCTTGATCGGCTCCCTGATCGTGGGCCTGTCTTTTGCCAAGAGCTATGCTTGGACCCTGGGCTTGCCTCTGATCACGGTAAACCATATGCTGGCTCACATCTTTGCCAATTTCATCACTCACAAGGACATTGAAGCTCCCTTTTTGGCGCTGGTGGTTTCGGGCGGGCATACGGAGCTGGTTCACTTTGAGGATATGCTCCAGTTCAGCGTGGTAGGCAAGACCCTGGATGATGCTGCGGGTGAGACTTTTGACAAGACGGCCAAGATCCTTGGCCTGGGTTATCCGGGCGGGCCGATCATCGACAAACTGGCCAAGCAAGGCAATCCCAAGGCATACGAC
Source organism: Cloacimonetes bacterium UBA3900 (assembly GCA_002391675.1). Classification (GTDB taxonomy): domain Bacteria; phylum Cloacimonadota; class Cloacimonadia; order Cloacimonadales; family Cloacimonadaceae; genus UBA3900. Next base: position 132,310 of record DGFM01000017.1, read on the forward strand.
TTCCCCAGAGGTTTGAATAAGAAGGGCAACTACAATTTCAGCTATAGCGGCACAAAGACTGCCATCTACAACCACATCCGCTCCATGGACCCTGAAGAAAGACAGGCAAGGCTCCCTGATCTCGCCGCATCCATCCAGCAGGCGATTATTGATCCGCTGATAAACAAGAGCATCGCCTGGGCCAGAGTGAATGGAATCAAGGATATACTCCTGGCCGGCGGTGTGGCTGCAAATTCGGCTCTAAGAGAGCAACTGGGGCAGAAGGCCACCAAATACGGGATGAGAATCTACTATCCCAGCCTCAGCCTGTGCATGGATAACGCTGCGATGGTGGCTGCGGCTGCCATTCCCAAGTATCTGGCAGGGCATTTCTCGCCTCTGGATGTGAATGCCTTCAGCCTCAAAGGCACAAAGCTGCTCTAATTTCTATTGACCGGCTGCCAGAGCCACACTTCCGTAATATCTGGAAAGGGACGTCAGCTGCACGCCCATCTCATCTATCTGCTTGAGAAACTTCTTCAAAGCATTCAATTTACTATGATTGTGACAGTGCGTAATGATGATGACGGGCTCCTTCCTCCCTTTGTATTTACCGAGATCGGAGATCCTCTGCGCCAAAGTGGCATCTGTATTATCCGGAACATCCAGGAAGATATTTCTGCGTATGGATTTGTAGCCCAAAGTATGCGCCAGATGATAGCCAACCGTTTTCCCCGTAGTTACGCTATCGATAAAGTATAAGCCCCGCTCATTGAGATGATGCAGGACGGTGGTCATGAGTTCTCTATTGCTGGTGGCGGTGCTGCCCATATGGTTGTTTGCGGCGATGGCATTGGGGATTTGGGTGATAAAGGCATCCAGCATATCTTTGACGGTTTGTTCATCTTGCCCCGGTTTCAGGTATCTTTCGCCGGGGCTCGTCTTGGCAAGCTTGGCTTCCATGGGCACGTGGATGATGACGTCATGCCCCGTTTCAGCCGCAATCTGAGCGGATCTGGCGGTATAAGGAAGGTCTGGCAAAATGGCAAAGACAACCTCTGGAGGCAAATCTGCAAAACCCTGCAGCAGTGACCCACCTGCATAACCAAAATCATCCACAATCACGATCACGGGCGGGATTTCGTCTGAATCTGTCCAACTGTATTTGAAGTGTTTGAGATCGCTGAGATCCTGTTGGGGCTGTTCAGGCGTGACCTCAGCTTCGGATATGGAGTCGCCGGGAACATCGCTTGAATATTCATAGCTTTCGGGCAGAAGGTCTGAGGGAGCGTCGATTGAGGGTTCAGCTTTCTTACAGGCGGTCAGTCCGATGAGCAGGACTGTGAAGATCAGGGCGAGGCTTGCGATGAGATTTTTTCCCATTCTATTTTATCTCCTACGGTGATATTGTGTTTGGCACAGGTGCCGGCTTTTACCTCGAGTGTATAGAGGTTAAATCCTTCAGCGTCGATAAGTTCAGTGCTAAAGGGCTCGGTATTTTCTTCGATCTGAAAGATGGTGTTTGAATAATCTATAAACAGCATATCCAGAGGCATATAGGTGTCTTCCATCCAGAATCCACGCGGCTCGGAGCCGTCAAAGACAAAGAGCATACCCTGGTCATCTTCCATGGAATCCCGAAACTTCAGACCCTGCCGCAATTCCATCTCCGTGGTTGCGATTTCTATTTGAAAAGTAGCTTTTACGTTGCCTGCGGCATCCAGCACGCGCAAGACGCCATCATGACGAAACTTGGGAGCCCCAGCCCCTTGCTCTGCCTCAGGATCGGCCTGAGCCCGGCAAGAAAAAAGCCAAAAGACAAGGCTCACTAACAACAATGTATATAATATCTTCTTCATTTACTTAGCACCATTTTCTTCATAGTTATGGAGTTACCATTTTGCAGCCTGTACAGATACACGCCGGAGGAAACAGAATTCCCCGCATCATCCTGCCCATCCCAGCTCTGTTGATGATCACCGGCGGTAAGCTGTGCATCGATGAGGGTGCGCACGAGCTGTCCTTTGAGATTGTAGACCTTCAGAGAAGTGACCGCCGCCGGATCCTCAATGTTAAAGTGTATGGTAGTGACGGGGTTGAAAGGATTGGGATAATTTTGCCTCAAACAGAAGCCCGAATTTGGCAACAAAGATTCATCGTTGGGATTGCTCAAATCTATCTCCCTGCTTCCCGCTTCACCATTGATCAGATAGTTGCAAGTGACTATATTAACGGAACTTTGCAAGCCCAAATCAAAGCCGGGAATTGCCTGTACATCTTTGATGACGGCCAATCTGTTCTCAGCCGGATTGATTACCCACATACAGTCGTCTGCATCTTCTACGGCCAGATCATGGATGCCGACCTCATCCAGCGGTAAAAACTGCATCTGCAAAGCCATCAAGTGCTTCGCAGGATCAAAAGCAAAGCTGAGCGTCTCATCTTCATAAACATGAGTCATGCCCACTTCCGGAAAGCTATATGACTCCGATGTTTGCGCCGGAAACCTGAAGAGAGGCTCGCGAACGTAGCGCATCACCATCTGGGCATCGAGGGCATCCACACCGTTTTCCAGGCTCACATCACTGCATGAGATCATCTCCTGATCCCAAGGCAGGGGAGCTTCAGGTGCGGGGTCCAGACCCACGCAATAATCCAGGATAATCAGCGCATCGTTTTGACACACAATCAGATCCCCATCCGGATCACCAAAGAATCTTTGCGTCAAATCAGTGCCGCTGATCTTAAAGTCGTCGATGTAGATTCCATCCAGGCTCACAGACCTGTCCGTCCTGATCCTATACCTGAAATATACCTGCTGACCGCTGTATTCGTTGAGTGACAGTTCCACATTGCGCCAGGGCCCCTGGGAACCGGTGAAAGACATGAGCGGCTGCCAATCAACTTGGTCTGTAGAGGCTTCCAGATGGACGAAGTCGTAGTTGTTTTCCAGAAAGTGGCGCGTGCGAAAGCTCAAGACGGGATTGATCACTTGCTGCAAGTCCACTGGATTGGTGAGCTGGCAGACTTTATTGATATTGTTTTCATAGTTGCCCGTCGGAGAGTCTGCCAAAACGCTTTCACCCTGATGCGTTGCGATTCCCCAAGGCAAGGTGGGCGTCCAATTTGAGATATCATCAAAGGGATCGTAAAAGACCACCGATTCTGACGCCACGATAAACACCAGCTCGGGTATAGAGGCATCGAGCTCAAAAACCTTACTATAGATGATTTCACCATCCAGCATAAAGGTAATGGTGTGTCGCCCCTCCAGCACCGAAGGTATCAAGAATGAGCCATTTGCATCGGACGTGATTACCGGACCATCGTCCAAAATCACCTGCACGTTGGCTACAGCCGTCCCGTCAGGATAGCGCAATTGCCCCAGCAGATAGGTCTCTTGAGCCGGCTGCAACACAAAATCATGGAAAGCAGAACCGCTCTCGCCTATAGTGATCTCCACGCTCTGTTCCAAATAACCTTGAGCACTGGCCGTAATCGTATAGCTGCCAGGCAATAAAAGACGATGATAATCCGCACAGACAGGGCCCACGTGCATCAGTTTATCGTTGCCGCTCACCGTGATGACGGCATCAGTGAGCGGGATGCCATCGGTGGAAACAACCGTGCCATGCACGCCTCTTTGCACAAATTCCAACAAAGACAGGATGGATTCCTTGTTCAGGTTCCAAAAGTTTGCCATCTGACTGGCAGGTGGCCACTTAACCGCACTTATCTCACAGGTGAGGTCGATGCAGTCCGTGTAGCCATAGCTCCAATCCTGCAAGGAACCCGTGATCACATACCATTGCGCCCCATTCACCACACCCTGGTTGAAGCTGCTGTTGTTGTAGATGGAGCTGTTCAGACGCGCATAGGTAAGGGCTGCTTCGCGGATGAGATCGTTATCCGGCGTAAGCGTGTAAGTGTAGTCCCAAGGGTAGTTTATCACCAGCTCTCCCCCATGGAAGTTTGCGCTCAGCTGGAAGTGGTGCTGGTTTGCATGGTTCATGAAGGCAATATTTTCCGGCGCCCAGGCAAAGCCATCGGGATGCTGTTCTCCGGAAGGCATGGGGAAATTGCGGTTAAGATCAACCCCTGTGGCATTGTAGCGTTGTCCTAGCACAAAGCCATCCGGATTCATCATCGGGCAGATCCAGATCTCGGTATTATCAACAATCTGGGTGATTCTGGGATTTGTATTGTATTCACTGGTAAGCAGTTGGATCAGCCTGATCATCATGTCATAGCCCACCACTTCGTCACCATGGATGCTGGAGACGTATCTGAATCTGGGCTCTGCTTCCTCAAGCTGAGGATTGTCTGAAATCTTCAAAAAGTAAAGCGGCCGGCCCTGGACACTTTGGCCGATATTGTGCAGCTGGCAGATTTGCGGATAGGTGCTGGCAGTCTGCTCCATAAAGGTTGTATATTCGCTGAAGCTATAGTAATTGTAGCGATCCTGTGAGCGCTCCCTCTGCGGGTCATTGAGCGCACGCGCCAGCTCTCTTGCGGGATTGGGCTGCGCCTCGGCATCAAAACCGCTTTCCAAAAGATATTGATACTCCTCGGGCCCGCGTACGTAAGCTTTGATCAGGTTGTTGGCCCTATCCACGCCGTCGATGCTGATGTTGGCAGAGATTAGTTCTTTGAGATCGGCATCAATATCGTTGCTGGTAATATGCACCTCAAATGCAGCCAAGTTTCCCAGCAGAAGCAGCGTCGTGAGGATAGTCAGTATTGCTCTCATTTTTCAAATGTCCTTTTTGGTGATGTGTCCTTATGGTGATAGATGTTTAGAAATGCATCTCGATTAGTTCATCAAAAGCCAGGCTGACAATGACACATGGAATACGTCGCTTAATGCTGCTTCATTCCTGACCTGACATGGTTCACGGGCATCCATTGCATTGCGCCTGGCAAATAACACCCTTTTTAGAGACTCTGATTTTGTCAATGAGAAAAACTGACCCCTCAAAAAAGACAGCGTATTTTACCGGATTAAACCAACATCTAATACCTACTATTTTGGTAGGACTTCTCCCCCGAGATTGGGGAGCCTGAAAGGCAGGTGCATCTGAAATATTTGACCTGCGCACTGGTTTTGCGAAAACAATTCCGCCCTCTAAAACGTCGATTTGATGCGGCCTCCCTTAGGGGCTCCTGTGGGTCTCCTTTGGGATCCACAAGTAACCCATAGAAAACCCAAGGGTTACGCAAACGGGAGCCAAGGATATCCGAGGGAGGGGTAACCACTACGGAAAGTCAAATGTTGAGTCAAGCATCGGTTTTCTGCAAGTAATTTAAGGGTGATAAAAGGGCACTGTTTTGCCGCCCTTAACATTTTAACCTTGACGAGAATCCCCCTTTTATAAATATTGAGAATAACAACCAAAAACGAAGGTAAGCCAATGTCTATAAAGAAAAAAACAACATCGCAAGATACGGACAGACAACCTGTTCCAAACTTTATCAGAGCGATCATCGAGGATGATCTCGCCACAGGAAAGCATACTAATATTGTTACACGTTTCCCGCCGGAACCCAATGGTTTTTTACATATTGGCCATGCCAAATCCATCTGTTTAAACTTTGGTTTGGCTCTCGATTTTGACGGTGTGTGTCACCTTCGTTTTGATGACACCGATCCCAGCAAAGAAGAAGACCGCTATGTGCAAGCCATCATTGAGGATGTGCGCTGGCTCGGCTTTGATTGGCACGACAAACTGTTTTATGCTTCAGACTACTTTGAGCAACTCTATGAATACGCTCTGATGCTGATTAAAGACGGCAAGGCCTACGTCTGCGACCTTTCGGTGGATGAGATCCGCCAATATCGGGGCACACTCACTGAAGGCGGCAAGGAGAGCCCTTATCGCAACCGCAGCGTTGAAGAGAACTTGGAGCTTTTTGAAGGCATGAAAGCAGGCCTGTATCCGGAAGGATCGCGCTCCCTGAGAGCCAAGATAGACATGAGCTCGCCCAATATCAATATGCGTGATCCCGTGATTTACAGAATCAAAAACTGCACTCACCATCGCACGGGCGACACTTGGAACATCTACCCCATGTACGATTATACCCACAGCATTTCAGATGCCTTGGAGATGATCACACACTCGCTTTGCACCCTGGAATTTGAAAACCACAGACCGCTCTACAACTGGTTTTTGGAGCAACTTCCCGTGCCCTCCTACCCCAGGCAGATCGAATTTGCCCGCCTCAACCTCAGCTACACCGTGATGAGCAAGCGGCTCCTGCTGGAACTGGTGGAAACCGGCGTTGTGCCTTCCTGGGATGATCCACGTATGCCCACTTTGGCAGGGATGCGTCGCAGAGGCTTCCCGCCTGCAGCTATCCGTGAATTTGCCAATCGCATCGGTGTATCCAAGGCAGATTCTCTGGTAGACTTTGATCTGCTGCAATTCTGCGTGCGTGAAGAGCTCAATAAAACCACCAACAGGGTGATGGCTGTGCTTGACCCAATTCCTTTAACCATCGAGAATTACCCTGAAGATAAATTTGAAGAAGTGGATGCGGACAACAACCCCGAAGACCCCAATGCCACAACACGTAAGCTGAGCTTTGGCCGGGAGCTGTTTGTGGAGCGCGAAGACGTTTCGCTCAATCCCGCCAAAGGCTGGTTCCGTCTGGCTTTGGGCAAAGAAGTGCGCCTCAAACACGCTTACTACATCACGCTGACCAAGGTGGATCAGGACGAAGATGGCAATATCACACGTCTTTATGCCACTTACGATCCTGAGTCACGTGGCGGTTGGAGCGAGGATGGCCGCAAGGTGAGAGGCACTATCCACTGGGTGAGCGCAAAGCACGCAAAGCCTATCAAAGTCAAGCTTTACGACCACCTCTTCACCATCCCTGACTTTAGCGAACTGGAAGAGGGAGAGAGTCATCTCGACTACCTGAATCCCGATTCCCTCGTCATCAACACCAAAGCATTGGCTGAACCCTCTCTGCTGGATGCAAAGCCTGGAGATTGCTTCCAGTTCCTGCGTCTTGGCTACTTTGTTGCAGATGATCATCACACCAAAGAAGCACCGGTTTTCAACCGTGTAGTGGAGCTGAGAGACAGCTGGGCAAAGAAAAGCAAGAAATGATGAGTAGCCATTCAATGCCGCTGTCTTTGGACCGGCAGCGTACAAAAATAGCAGTGCAAAAGAGGATGCATAATTCTGTTTGCATGAAGGCATGAAACACTTTAAATTATTATCAAGAAAAACAACCTATATGGGAGAACAAAAATGAGAAAATTAGTTTACTTGGTCTTGTTACTCGGCCTCGTGTTCACCTTGAACGCCCTGCCGCGCAACCTCGTTGTGGTGGAAGTTGGCACAGGAACATGGTGCCCATACTGTCCGGGCGCATCAATGGGATGCCATGATCTACTGATAAATGGGCATCCGGTAGCAGTCATCAAAAACCACAATGGTGACAGCTATGCCAACGCCTACTCCAACGCCCGCAACAATTATTATGGAATCAGCAGTTTCCCTACCGCTGTATTCGACGGCTTGAACCCTATTTCTGGTGGCAGCAACACCAGCTCAATGTACAATAGTTACCTTCCCAGGGTAACTGCCCGCATGAACGTGCCTGCCAAATACACCCTTTCTGCAGAAGGCAGTGCAAGTGGAAACAACTACTCCGTAGCCGTGACCGTAAACAAAGTCGAAGCAGACACAAACACAAACGTGAAGCTGCACGCCGTGCTCACGGAATCCGGTATCCAACAAAACTGGCAAGGCCAGACCATCTTGGATAACGTCAACCGTCTCATGGTGCCAGATCAAAATGGAACCGCAATCAACCTTAACACCGGCGAACAAACTACCGTAAACCTGACCTTTGCATTTAACAACGCCTGGAACATGGCCAATTGCGAAATGATCTTCTTCCTGCAAAACCAGAGCAGTAAAGAGATTTTGCAAGGCGTGAAATACTCATTGCCAGAGCTTGTGGGCGCATTTCCTGTCAGCGTTGAAAACCTGGACTTCCCCAATATGTATGTTGGCGGCAGCCATACCATCCCCATCAATATTATCAACTTCAGGTCCAACGTAGTCAACGGGACCATAGCTATCGACAACCCCGTCTTTACCGTCAGCAACAACAGCTTCACTATTCCTGCCAGAGGATCGGTGACTATCGATGTGGTCTTCACACCTACCGCAGCACAAACCTACAGTGGAAACATGACCATCACCAGTAATCTCCACAACCATCCAAACATTACTATACCGATCACGGGAACAGGATTTTTGGACAACCCGCCCGTCGCCGAAGCCGTGTCTATCCAAGGACCGCCGGTGGAATATCAGACCCTGACCGGATACTATGAATTTACAGATCCAGACGGCGATGAGGAAGGAGAAACTACTGTTGCTTGGTATCGCATCGAAGACGGTGTGCATGTACAAATCGAATTCAGCGATACGACCACCTATCAATTGAGAGCTGAAGATACCGGCAAGCAAATAGTATTTGAAGTAACACCTTACGACATTCACGGTATGCCCGGTGAAACGGTGAGAAGCCAACCCTTTGGCCCCATCGAAAACGTCCCGCCCCCCAGAAACCTCGATGCCACAGTGGAAGGCGAAAACACAGTCATCCTCACCTGGGAACCGCCTCAATACTTTGATCGCGGCTTTGTGGGCTATCGTGTCTTCAGAAGCGGCCTCAATATTTCCACCATCACAAATCCCGGCACACTTACTTTTACAGACACTTATGTGCCCAACGGAATTCATGAATATACCGTTCGCTCCCTCTTTACAAACCCAATGCTGCTTTCCGAGCCTTCAAACGCTGTGACCGTCAGAATAGGTGTGTCAAACGACGACCTGGTCAGCAACCCGGTTAGCGTGAGCGTGCATCCCAGCCCCTTCAAGGATCACACCCAGTTCAGCATCAACGCCAAAGCCAATAACGAAGTGACATTGGAAATCTTCAACCTGAAGGGCCAATTGATTAAAACCGACACGGTTAAAGTACCCGCTTCCGGCGTCAGCACCATCATCTGGGATGGCAAAGACAACAGAGGCAACCAAGTCCATAGCGGCATCTACCTCTATCGCTTGAACGGCAGAGACCTGAGTGCCAATGGCAAAATCGTGAAAATTAAGTAAATAAAGCGCTTAGAATGCGTAAATAGTAGCAAAGCCCCGGGATTATTCCGGGGCTTTTTTAAGCTCCTCCATCTCAGATCAGGCTTGACACAAATTCGCCCTTGAGAAAACTGAGCTTAAGAGAATCAAGGCCATGCTTTGATGGATTTAAGAAGCTATAAATCAAGGACATAGATACAATAAAATGAACAACAACAAAGCCATAGTACTCTTGAGTGGAGGGATGGACTCTTTGGTGACTGCAGCCATTGCAGCCAAAGAGAATAGCGAGCTCTACTTTTTGCACGCCTCCTATGGGCAGCTCACGCAAGCCAAGGAATTGCACAGCTTTGAGCAAATCGCCACTCACTATCGGGCCAAGGATCGCAAAGTGATCGAGCTCAGCTGGCTGAGGAATCTGGGAGGCTCGCGGCTCACGGATGCAGATTTTGAGGCTACGGAAGAGACTGCTGCGAAAAGCTTTCCGGATACTTACGTTCCCTTCCGCAATCCAAACTTGATCTGCATGGCAGTTTCCTGGGCGGAAGTGGTAGGCGCAGAAAGCATTTACCTGGGCGTGGTGGAGGATGACAGCTCCGGCTATCCTGATTGTAGCAAAAGCTTTATCCAAGCCATGCAAAAGACCATTGATGTAGCGCGTGGCGTCTCACATCCAATACAATTGCGTGCGCCCGTGATAGATATGAGCAAAAGCGAAATCATCAGTCTGGGGATGAAGCTGCGTGCGCCTTTCGAGCTTTCCTGGAGCTGCTACTTTGCCTCAGATAAAGCGTGCGGCAAATGCGACAGCTGTCGCTTGAGGCTGAATGCTTTTGCCAAAGCGGGCTTTGAAGACCCCATCACCTATCAAGGAGCCAACACATAATGAAAAACATCCTTATCATCCTCACCGGCGGTACGATCGGCATGAAGAGCTCAGGCAGCCTGGGCGTGGTTCCCTCCGATGAGTTCTCCGAGTTTTTGCGCCAGTTTCCCCAGCTGAAAAACGTGGCCAATGTAGAAGTTTATGAATATCTAAACCTGCCCAGCCCTCAGATCACACCACAATTGATGCTGGATTTGGCCAAACTGATCGACATCAAGATCATAGATTATGATGGCGTGGTCATCACGCATGGGACAGACACCCTGGAAGAAACCGCTTTCCTCTGCGATCTGGTGCTCACTACACGCAAACCCGTGGTTTTTACGGCAGCGATGCGCAGCGGCAGCGAGCTGGGACTGGATGGGCCCCGTAACATCATCGGCGCCGTGAGAGTGGCTTCACAACCGGAATCGTCTGACAAAGGCGTGCTGGTGGTGATGAATGATGAGATTCACACCGCGAGAGACGTCACAAAGTCTGATACCGGCAAGGTGGACTCCTTCATCTCGCCGGGTTTTGGGCCGCTTGGAAACGTCGACCCTGACATCGTGGTCTACCATCATGCCACTTTATACCGGGAAAGGGTATGGACAGAGGAAATCGATACCAGTGTAGACCTGATCAAAGCGGTCGCAGGGATGGATGGGCGGCACATCGAGGCAAGCCTGGCCGCCGGAGCGAAGGCCATCGTGATCGAGGCTATGGGTCGTGGAAATCTACCCCCGGCGACGCTCCCTGCCATACAAAAGGCTTTGGATCAGGGTATATTGGTGGTGATTACCTCCAGAGCGCACACGGGAAGAGTTTTGGCAGAATATGGTTATGAGGGCGGCGGAAGACATCTGCACAATATGGGCGCCATCCTGGCTTCCGATATGCAGGGCATCAAGATGCGGCTCAAGCTGATGGCGCTGCTGGGCAAGTTTAAAGACGTCAAGAAAGTGAGGAAGTATCTCATCCAAAGCCTGCAACTGGGAGAGTAATGAAGATGAAGATAGCTTTTCTGGGGCCCGCACCACCCATCCGGGGCGGCATATCCGCTTTTGCAGTAGAGCTGTCCAAATGCTATCTGGAGATGGGACATGAGGTAAAGATGTTTGGCTTCAGAAGGCAATATCCAGCTTTGATCTTTCCGGGGAAATCTCAGACTGCCAGCTTTGATCTCCCAGATTCCCTGCAGACAGACAACATTTTTATCCCCTATAGACCGGACACCTGGCCCAGAGGATTGAAAGCGATACTTGATTTTGAGCCAGATATCTTGTTTATTTCCTACTTTATACCCTTCTTTGCGCCTCTGTATTCCTTTGTGGCCAGAGCCATGAAGAAGACGAAGGTCAGCATAATCCTGCACAACCTGGTTCCGCATGAACGTTGGCCTGCAGCCAAGCTTTTGGCCAGATCTGTATTGAAGTATGCAGACAGTATCATCTGCCTCTCTGAGGCCACCAGAAATGAGCTTAAGAAGCTGATGCCAAACGAGATATATCTCAAGAGCAAGCTGGGCTTCCATCCCGTCTACGATCAGTATCAGATACATGAAGAGATCGCCAGAGAACCCCACACCTTGCTTTTCTTTGGCTTGATCAAGAAATACAAGGGCTTGGATATACTCATCTCTGCCATGCCTGAGGTCTTGGCAAAGTATCAGGATGCCAGGCTGCTCATCGTGGGAGAGGTGTATGGCTCCGATGAGCTGTATCAAAACCTGATCGACGAACTGGGCATCAAAGAGAATGTGGAGAGCCACTTCAGATATGTGGAAGATGGCGAAGTGGCGGGCTTTTTCCAGCGCTCCAGCCTCTGCGTTTTGCCCTATCGCACTGCTTCGCAAAGTGGCGTGATTGCGATGGCTATGGCCCTGGGCGTGCCCGTATTGGCATCTGATTTTGAAGGCTTGGCGCAGTATATCGAAGATGGCGTGAATGGGATGCTGGTGCCGGCGGATCCCGAGCCCAGTGCGGCTGACCTGGCAGCCAAGATTATCCGGTTCTTTGATTCCCAAGCTTTTGAATCCATGAGTCGGGCGCAGCTTGACAAAGCCAAAGAATACACTTGGGAAGCTCTGGCGCAAATGCTGCTCTGATAAACGATGAAACGGCGCAAGCTACTTTTGATCAGCTACTACTTCCCACCCTGCGGAGGTGCGGCGGTGCAAAGATGGCTGCGGTTTTTGCCCTTTTTAGTGGGCGCTGGCTATGAAGTGCACGTCCTGGCCCCCAAAGATGGAGACTTCCCCTATAGAGACGAGAGCTTGCAGACCAAAATCCCTCCAGAAGTGAGAGTTCATCACACATCTGCGCCTAAGATGGGTAAATGGCTGCAGTTTTTTGGCGGTAAGGAGGCAAAGCTGCCGCATGGTGACCTTAGTGTAGACAAAAAGACATCGCTACTGAAGCGAGTGTTGCTGTGGGTCAGGCTCAACCTTATCTTTCCCGACCTGAGGGTATTCTGGCTGCCCGCCGCCATACCCAAAGCCTGCCAGTTGCATCGTGAGCAAGGCTTTGACCTCGTTATCAGCACGGGCCCGCCTCACTCCTCGCATCTCATTGGCTTGCGGCTGAAGAAACGCCTCAAAAAGATCAAGTGGGTGGCAGATTGGCGCGATCCCTGGAGCGAAATCTACTATCTGAAGCTGCAGAAGCCCCTTCCCCACGCCAGATACATCCAGCGCCATCTGCAAAACAATGTGCTGCAAAAGGCAGACCTGAACCTGCTCATATCACGGCATCTGCTGGAACAACTGCCTGCCGCCAACAAGCTGCTCTTGCGCAACGGTTATGATCACGAAGAGATTGAGGCCGCCAAGCAGGCAGTGAAGAAACAGGAGGCTGCCTTCGTTATCAGCTATGTAGGGCAGTTTACCATGGGGCAGGATGTGGACTTCCTGATGGATGTATTGCAATCTGTGATGGATAAAGAGGATGTGAAGGTGCGCTTCATTGGCAGCAATGTATCCGCTGAGCTATCTGAAAGAATCCAGGCTGCAGGCAAAGATAAGTTTGAGCTGCTGCCCTTTATGCCACATCAGCAGGCTCTGGAGCAGATGGCGGCTTCAAATGTGCTGCTGCTGCTGATCAACCGCTATGAAGGCTATCAGGGAATGCTCACCACCAAGCTCTTTGAATATCTGGGCGTGGGAGTTCCCATTTTGGCACTTGGGCCCCGGGGCGGTGAAGCTGAAGAGTTGATCCAGACACATCAGGCGGGTGCCGCTTTCGATACCGATCAAGCTGATCAGGCAAAAGAGTGGCTAAGCCAACAGTATCAGCTTCACAAGAGCGGCCATCCCGTTGAGGCAGCGAAAGATACGGCAGATTTGAGCTCTATCCGCCAGTCTCAGATATTGCTAAATGCGTTGTCCTGCCTGCTGCCAGACAGTAATAAAAGCGAAAGTTAACAAAAATAGTATTGACAATTTATGCCTCCATATAGTTTGGTATCATCAAGTAAGCTGTTTTAAAAGCTCGTATTTTATAACAGGTATACACTTAACTAATTACACATATAAAAGAGGTAAAAATGCCACAACACAAATCTCCTTTGAAACGCCTGAAAACAGACGCCAAGAAGCGAGCACGTAACAATTATGTAAAGAGCACTATCAAGACCCTTTCCAAGCAGATGCAAGCAGATATGCCCGCTGAAGAGAGACAGGCCCTTTTGGACAAAATCTACTCTCAGCTGGATAAAGCTGCCAAGAAAGGCGTGATCCACAAACGCACTGCTTCCAGAAGGAAAGCTCGCATTGCGGCCTATGTGAATAGTGTTTTAGCTGCAACGCCAGAAGAATAAACCACAGCCTTTCTTTCAGCCCTTTTGTAAGGGCTATTAGAGGATAGTTTTGGGCAAGAAGAAACCCATAAAACGCAGAGCTCCCATCGTAAGAGTCCTGCGTTTTATACTATTTTTGCACCTGGGTTATTGGGGCGTAATCGCTGCGCTCAGCCTGCTCTACTCCTTCGTCAATCCACCCGTCACGCCCCTCATGCTCCAAAGATACCTGATCCGGGGATATGATTGGCACAAAAGATATTACGTGCCTCTTGAAAACATCCCTTCTTCCACACAGAAGATGGTGATCGCTCTGGAAGATGGCAATTTCTACAAGCACTGGGGCTTTGAATTCCCGGAGATCAAGAAGGCTTGGCAGAGAAACAAGAAGGCAGGACGCATCCGCTTCGGAGCCAGCACCATCAGCAACCAGACAGCACGCACCATCTTCCTCACGACAGACCGGAACTATCTGCGCAAGTATCTGGAAGCGCAGGCGACGGTGATCATGGAGATCATCATGACCAAAGACCGCATCCTGGAGCTCTACTTTAACTATGTGGAGTGGGGACGGGGAATCTACGGCATCCAAACAGCATCCCTGCACTATTATGGCCGCGGCTGCGCCAATATCAGCAGAGACCAATCCAAGCGCCTGATTTCCATCCTGAGTTCGCCCGTGTTGCATAGCCCGCACAACCTTTACGCCTCAGCTTCTGCCAGACAGCGCTATCGTATGTTAAACCGGTACTTTTAGCTATGGATGAGAAGTTTCTGCATCATATCTGGGATGGTTTGCACCTGAATGCACAACTGCAGACGGTGAGCGGCAAGAAGCTACGCATCGCCTATCAGGGACAGTACAACACCGGCAGGGGTGCGGACTTCCTCAATGCAGGCATCGTGATCGACGACTATGCCCTGCGGGGCGATGTGGAAATACACAAACAGACCTCAGATTGGCACGCCCACAACCATAGCGATGATCCCTTCTATAACAATGTGGTGCTGCACGTAGTGTATTCGCACAACAGCGCACACAATCTCACCATCAAGGAAAACGGCGAGACGACAGAGATCCTGGAGCTGCAGAGCCAGCTCAGCCAGGACATTAACAAGCTGCTCGAGGAGCATACACCAAGACTGCCGAATGTGCGGCCCAGCTATTGTGACCTGCTTTCTGCCCTGGATAGAGACAGGCTGCAGATGACCTTGAGGGATATAGGCACGATGCGCTTTATGGGCAAGGTGCGCCGCTTCAATGCCTCGCTCATGTTCAGCGACTTTGACCAGATCCTCTATGAAGGCATCTTTGAAGCCATGGGCTACGACAAGAATAAGACCGCCATGCTGCATCTGGCTCAGGAGCTGAGCCTTGCCAAACTCTTGGAATTCAAAGAGCAAGGCTGCTCCAATATAGACATCCTGGCTATTGTGACTGTTGCCAGTGGGATCTTGGACAGGAGCGGAAAACTCATCCCCGCCAGCCTGAGTGAGATGCTACAGGACAGCTGGCAAAACCAGAATTGCTATTCCAAGAACCTGCCGCTGGATTGGCAGCTCTTCAGGATACGTCCCGCAAACCACCCCATCTACCGGATTATGGCCACGTTGCCCATGTGCCTGCACTATGGCAAGGACGGTCTTTTGCAGGCGATGCTCAGTGAAGCTCATCCCAAGATTGACGCTCCCAAGAGGATCCGGGCCCTGCAGGCTATGTTTGCCAACACAGTGCTGCCCGGAGCGGAGAAGTTCCCGCAGCCCGGAAAGTCCGTACTCAACTCGCTTTACCTGAATATCTTCCTCCCCATTTTCCAGCTTTGGGCAGCCAAAACCAACGACATCGAGCTGCAGAACGACGTGCGCGAAGCATATCAGAAGCATCCCGGCCTTGCCCAAAACCATATCACCCGCATGATGGGCTCTTTTACCGATCCCCAATACCAGAAGATGATAGATTCCAGAGCCATCTACCAACAGGCCCTGATCGAGCTCCATCACCGCTATTGCAGGTTTCACCTATGCGATGAATGCTTTAAACTGCGCTGTTTGTAATGATGAAACCCCCTCACAAACCACTTTCAACAACTAAGGAGTTACCCCACATGAAAAGAATCACGCTGATCTTGCTGGCAATTCTGTTGGTGCTGGCGCTGACATCCTGCAAGGGAAGAAGGGATGCCGCCAAGATGCCCACCGATGAGATCAAGGCCCAGATTGCCACCTACTCACCGCTGCCATCTTTCAAGGAAGCCTTTCGCCTCCTGGAAGACTTTCAGGCAAAAGACTACGCCCCCGGCATCAGCAACCAGCTCTATCGCATCAAGCCCCAAGGCCCTTACAATGCCTTTGCACTGGGAGTATTGACCGCCGATGCAGCGATAGCCGCCAAAGCAAGAAACAAGAAACAGCTCACAAGCGTATCTGCCGAGATGATGAACCTCTGCTCCCTCATGGGACTTGAAACAGATGTAAAACGCTTGAGCACCCTGCTCACCGGCAACCTTCAACAGGGGAAGTGGAACGACGTGGAGAAAACCCTGGATTACATGAAGAAAACGCTGGAAGACAAGCTCTGGGAGCTTGAAGACTACGAGTATTATACTCTGATGATCCTGGGTGGCTGGACGGAAGCGCTGAACGGCCTCAGCAGGATATTGACCGCAAACTACTCTCCCGAATCCACCAAAGCACTCGGACATGAGAGCGCTTGGGACAGTATGCAGGCCAATTTCGAGCTGTTTACCAACCCCGCAATCAAGGACACCCAGACATATAAAGACGTTGGTGAATTGATCCCAAAAGTCAGCCAGCTTTTGGCAGGTCACACCGATAACACCTACACCAAAGAACAAGTGGAAGAGCTGACAAAGCTCACAGAGCAGATCAAGCAAGCTTTTCCCGCAAAATGACTCACTCGCTCATATGAGCACTTCTAAACAACCCCCTGAAATCCCGGTCTCGCTCTCTCCGGCCGGGATTTCCCTTTTTCTTGATTCGAGGCAAATATGAAACGTTTTCTTACCATCCTTTTAATCCTTGCCTCTTTTGCGTGCCTGATTGCAGAGGAAGCTCCGTATTTCAGGGCAAAAGACAGGCCTTACGACAAGGGTGACGCCATCATCCTGGAGTGGAAGCTCCCTGCTTCTATAGACTCCCTGCAGATCCAGAAGGCGGACAGCCTGGGAGTTTATCAGACGCTATTCATACCCTTGGAAGGCGAAACCAGTTTTGTGGATCAGGACCTGACTTACGACACAAGCTACAAATACCGTCTCCTGGCCTTCGGCGCAGAGGGTGCAGACAGCCTGCAGCTGACCGCCTCTGCCATCACGAAGCAGAACTGGTTTTACATGGACAAGCTGGCTTTCCTCCTAATGCTCATCATCCTCAGCGCTGCCATCATCTATTACATCCTGGCTGCCAAACGGGGCAAGCAGTTCTTTATCAGGCGTATAAGCGGCCTGGACAGCATGGAAGAAGCCATAGGCAGAGCAACTGAGAAGGGCAAGCCCATCCTCTTTGTGCCGGGAGTAGCCGAACTTGGAGACATCCAAACGCTCTCCTCGCTCTCCATTCTCAGCCAATTAGCCTACAGGGCAGCTGAATACAACACCGAGATCATCGTTCCTTGCCGTTTCTCGATGGTGCTCTCCGCTGCCAGAGAAGTGGTTAAAGAAGCCTATCTCAAAGCCGGACGCAGTGATGCCTTCAAGGAAGAAAACATCTTTTATCTCACCGATGACCAGTTTGGCTTTGTGGCCGGAATCGATGGCATCATCGTAAGAGAAGAACCGGCAGCAAACTTCTTTCTGGGCTCCTTCTATGCAGAATCCCTGATCCTGGCAGAGACGGGGCTCAGCACCGGAGCCATCCAAACCGCAGGAACGGCAAATGCACACCAGCTGCCCTTCTTTGTGGTTTCTTGTGACTACACCCTGATCGGTGAGGAGCTATTTGCCGCCTCCGCCTACCTTTCCAGAGATGCACAGCAGGTGGGCAGCCTCAAAGGGCATGACTTTGGCAAGCTCCTGGTCATCGTCCTCATCATCGTGGGAGTTATCCTTGAAATCGCCGGCATCAGCTGGCTCAAAACATTCTTAATGGGAGCAGGATCATGAAACGCAACATACCTCTGATATTGGCCTTCCTGGCCGGATTGCTGATGATAGTCAGCGAGTTTATCCCGCATCGTCCCTTTAGCAACATGGTAGAGACCCTGGAGAACTGGTTTATGATCATTGCCGGCTTCTCCATCGTCCTGGGTTTGGCCTCCCTGCTGCAGATGAACTACCAGAAGATCAGCACCAAGGCAGAAAACTGGGGTTACCATCTGGCTTGTGTGATAGCCTTTGCCCTGATAGTGATCATGGGGGCTCTTTGGGGCATGGAAGACCAGCCCGGATTGTTGGGCCAAGGCGAAAAGATAGTCTCCTGGCTGGGCAAAAAGCCCTTTGATTATACCTATGACAACGCCCTGGTTCCCCTTTCCGCCACCATGTTTTCGCTGCTTGCTTTCTTTATTGCCTCCGCTGCCTATCGTGCTTTTATCATCCGCACCTTTGAATCCAATCTCTTGATGATCTCTGCTGTGATCGTGATTTTGGGACGCACCGGTTTTGGCACCATGCTCACCTCCTGGATTCCGGAAAGCTACAGAATCTGGCAGCTTCCTGTCTTGGCAGATTTCATCATGCAATACCCGAATACAGCCGCTCAACGAGCCATCTTGATCAGTGCTTCTTTGGGAATTATCGGCAGCAGCTTACGCATCATCTTGGGCATAGAACGCTCCTATCTGGGAGGTGACAAATGAGCCTGAACACCAGCACCATCCTCGAACGTCGCATCGTGTATCTTCTGTTGTTCTTAGCTGTTCTATTGCCGCTGCTCTTCCCCATCGGCTGGGGATCGGACGTCTCCCCGGTGGTGAAAATGAGCTATGACCTGATAGACCAAACTCCCGCCGGCGGCATAGGCTTGATCTCGTTTGATTATGAAGCATCCACCATCACGGAGATGCAGCCCATGGCTGTAGCGCAGATCGAACACGCCTGGAGCAGAGGCCAAAAGGTGATAGCCACCGCCCTCTGGCCTCAAGGCCCTCAGATGGCTGCTCAAAGCTTTGAAGAAGCCAAGCGCAATCCACTCTTCAAGGACAAAGAATATGGCGTGGATTATGTGAATCTGGGCTATAAAGTGGGCGGCATGGTCACAGTCCAGGCCTTGGGCAGCAGCTTCAAAGATGTGTATCCAAAGGATTCTTCCGGCAGGGCTTGGGATACGCTTCCCATGCTGAAAGACCTGAAGAACCTCAAAGGCTTGAGCTGGATCTGTTCACTTTCAGCAGGCGAGCCCGGGCTCAAGGATTGGATCATGATCGCTCATGATGTGCACAATGTTCCCGTCACTGGCGGTACTACTGCCGTGAGTGCGCCCGGATTTTTGCCTTATGTAAACAATCATGGTCAGCTCACCGGACTTTTGGGCGGCCTCAAAGCGGCTTCCGAATATGAAGCCCTGATCGGCAAAAAGGGACCGGCAACCACCAAGATGGACGCCCAATCCGTGGCTCATATCCTCATCCTGCTGCTCATTGCGGTTGGCAACATCAAGGTATGGGTGCGCAAAAGAAACAATGCCAAAAACACGGAGGTGACAAATGCCTGAGATTATGAACACTGTCGGAATCTGGCTGGGTGCTTTCTTCACCTTTGCCATCTTCAGCTTTTTGTATAAAGACAACCCCTTCTACAAGCTGGCTGAACAGATCTTCGTGGGCCTAAGCGCCGGCTATGGATTGATTTACATCATCTATGCCGCACTGCTGCCCAATCTCTTCACCAAGCTCGCCACCGACTTCAGGGGCAATCTCATCCTGCTCATCCCTTTTGCCTTGGGAATCATGATGATTACACGCATGGTGCCCAAGATCCAATGGTTGAGCCGCTATCCACTCTCGATCGTGATCGGTACCAGCGCGGCCATCAGTCTCTTACGCTTTTTGAAGAGCGACCTCATTGCCCAAGTGGCCGCCACGATGATCAACCCCTTTGAAAGCAACGTCCCATCAGAGATTGTGGGCAACCTGATGCTCATCATCGGCACCATCTGTGGCGTTTATTTCTTCTACTTCAGCAAAAAGCAGGAAGGCATAGCCAAGATACCCTCCAAGATCGGCGTTTACTTTCTGATGGTGAGCTTTGGCGCCACCTTCGGCTACACCGTGATGGCCAGGATTTCGCTTTTGATCGGCCGTCTGGAGTTCTTGCTCAAGGACTGGCTCCACATCATCCAGTAGCTCAAGGCCTTTTAAGGAGGATTAAGACCAATGCGCAAGATAGACCTGATCGCCACATTTGGCAGCTCACAGATATTAAGCCCATCTTTTGATGAGATGGTAAAGCAAGGCCTGGATATGGTGCGTCTGAATTGCTCGCATCTCTCTGTGGACGAGCTGCAGCCGCTCATCACCAGGCTCAAGGAAGCGAAGGTAAGGATCATGCTGGATTTGCCCGGTTATGAAATCCGCCTGCAAGGCCCAAGCGAAAACACCCTTTTGGAAGCCGGACAAACAGTACATCTGGGCAAATCTCCCCAAGGTTTGTGCGGCAATTTTGACGCCTGGGGAAGCTTGAACACAGGCATGGAGGTCTTCATCCAGGGCTCCGAAATCCAGGCACAAATCAGCAAAGTTTACCCCGATGCCGCTGAGCTCAAGATCATCAAAGGCGGTATCTTACGACCCAACGCCTCCATCAGCTTTGCCGGCTTGGATGCCACCAACCTCTCAAGCCTAGACCCAGACCTCCCCTATCTGAACTTCGCCATAAAGCAGGAAGTAGACATCGTGGTGCTTTCCCACATCAACCACCCAAATCAGGTACGCAGCACCAGAGAACATCTGAAAGGCTCCAACAGCCTGCTCTGCACCAAGATAGAAACCAAGGCAGCTTTGGACCACTTGGACGAGCTGATAGACTTATCCGACCTGATGCTCCTGGGACGTGGAGACTTAAGTGCCTCCATCCCCTTTGCCCATGTCCCTATCGTGCAGAGGGAGCTCACCCGGCTCTGCAAAGCCAAAGGCAAACCGCTCTACATCGCCACCGGGCTCCTCTCCTCCCTGGCATATCAAGACGCTCCTTCACACTCCAACGTCGCCGATATCGCCACCGCCATCATGGACGGAGCAAACGGCTTTATCCTCACCAATGAAACCGCCACTTCCGCAGATCCCAACAGCGTCCTGGCCACAGCAAGGCAGATCGTCAGCCAGGTACAGCAGAAGCTCGCAGAGAAAACCCTGAGCCCATTCATCCGCCAAGACCTCGATCTGGAGAAGCTTCTGGCCAAGCTGGCAGAGATAGGCAGCTGCATCTGGCAAAGAGGCTGGGCGGAAGCAAATGCGGGCAACGTAAGCATCCGCCTCACGGATTATGGCACGCAAGACGATGATCCCGTGCTGTTTTTGGTGTCCAAGACCGGCTCACGCTACCGTCAGTTTGGCTCCGGTACTATGGACAACTTCGTACTCATCGAAGTAAGAGGAGATCAATATCGCTGCCTTGATCCGCAGTCAAAGCCCACTTCGGAATGGAACGCACATTTGAATCTGCACAGGCATTTCCGGCAACGGGGCCTGGATAGACGCGTCGTGCTCCACAGCCATCCGGATGAAGTGATCTGCCTCTCACATCAGGCTTTTATTGAGGATAAAGAAGTGCTATATCAGGAATTGGCCTCATCTCTGACCGAGCTGCCCCTCTTTTTGGATACCGGCATCCATGTTTGCAGTCCCTATCCGCCCGGAAGTGAAGCACTTGCAGCGGCATCCATCTCAGGTTTAAAGGCTGAAAAAGCGTTGATCTGGAGCAAGCACGGTCTGTTAACCTTCGGCTCCACTCTGGATGAGGCTTTCGACTATATGGAAGTACTGGTGAAAGCCGCTAAAATTCTTCTGAACAAAATACCAAGTCCAAACTTGGCCCGGACTTAATCTACCTTACTGAAAGGACGTCTATTTAACTATCCTCGTCCCCGTTTTGCCATTGAAGGCTTCCACGATCTTTTCTATGGAAGTGATCAGCACTTCCTGGCCGCCTTTTTCCAAGAAGTCTATCGCTGCCAGAATCTTAGGCCCCATGCTTCCCGCGGGGAACTGACCTTCTTCATAGTACTTGCGGGCCTCGGCGATGTTCATTCTGTCTATGTTTTTTTGATCCGGCTTGCCGTAGTTGAGCACCACCTTTTCCACACCGGTGAGGATTACAAACAGCTCAGCCTCAATGTTCAGAGCCAGCAGCATAGAGGCAAAGTCTTTGTCTATCACTGCATCCGCGCCTTCAAAACAGCCTTCGTCATCAATGTAAATGGGTATTCCGCCTCCACCCACGGCGATCACGATATCCCCAAGCTCCACCAATTGTTTGATGCGCTGAGCAGGGATGATCCTGATGGGGTAGGGTGAAGGAACCACGCGCCTGTAGCCTTTGCCGGAATCTTCTTTGAGGCTCCAGCCCAGTTCTTCTTTCAGCTTATGCGCCTCTGATTCGCTATAATAGGTGCTGCCCACAAATTTGGTAGGGTTCTTCATGCTGGGATCATCTTTATCCACAGCCACTTGCGAGATGATGGTGATCACCTGCCTCTCAATCCCCTCTTTATGCAGCATATTTTGCAGGCTTTGCTCGATCATATAGCCCATCGTGCCTTCTGTGGCCGCATTCAACACACCCAGGGGCAACATGGGAATGCCTTCCTTCTCGCCCGCTTCCTGCTGGCGCAAGAGATTGCCAACCTGAGGGCCGTTTCCGTGTGTAATAGCCAGTTTATAGCCTTGAGCAATCAACCTCACGATGCCGGTCAGAGATTCTCTTACATTGGCAAATTGCTGGCTGATCTCTCCCTTTTCACCTGCTTTGATGATGGCATTGCCACCCAAAGCAAGCACCGCTGTCTTCTTCATCATATCCTCTTTTTCAAGGTATTGTTTCCAAAGAAAAGGGGCAGAATCCCTTGCGGTTCCGCCCCATATACTATTTAGGTTTATTATGTTTAGAAGTCTTTCAAGACATCCTCGATGGTGGGACGACCGATCTCTTGCAGCTCATATTGAACTTGGCAAGCGGGATGTTTGATATTGATGATGCGACGCAGGTCGATGGGAGTGGCGATCACCACAGCATCACACTCGGTGGCGTTGATGGTGGCTTCGAGGTCTTTGATCTGCTGTTCGCCATAGCCCATAGCCGGCAGCAACTCGCCAATATCGGGATACTGTTCAAAGGTTTCTGCAATCTCACCCACAGCCCAGGGACGGGGGTCTACAAACTCTGCAGCACCATATTTGTTGGCAGCGATGGTTCCCGCTCCATAAGCCATGTTTCCATGGGTAAGGGTGGGGCCATCTTCCACGATGAGCACTCTTTTGCCGTCGATCAGCTCAGGCTTGTCCACACTTAAGGGAGAAGCGGCGTCTATCACTTTGGCTTTGGGATTGATGGCGCGGATGTTTTCACGCACATCGTTAATGTCCATCAAATCTGCACTGTCGATTTTATTGATCACGATCACGTCGGCAAGGTGCATATTGGTTTCGCCGGGATAGTAGGATATTTCATCGCCGGGACGATGCGGGTCTACCACCACGATGTTGAGCTGTTTGTCTGAAGTGTAGAAGGGTATGTCGTTATTTCCGCCATCCCAAAGAATTACGTCAGCTTCCTTTTCGGCTTCACGCAGGATAGCTTCATAATCCACGCCGGAGTAGATGACGCTGTTCATCTGGATATGCGGTTCGTATTCTTCCATTTCTTCGATGGTGCATTTATGTTTCTCGAGATCGCTCAATTCGGCGAAGCGTTGCACTCTCTGTGCCACCAAATCTCCATAAGGCATGGGGTGACGAATGGACACCACCTTGCGGCCCTTGGCTTTAAGAGCATTGATCACGGTGCGGGCGGTCTGCGATTTGCCACAACCGGTTCTCACAGCACAGACGCTGATCAGAGGCTTGGTGGTTTTGATGGAGGTGTTATTTACGCCCATCAGCCAGAAGTCTGCACCGGCAGCGTTTACCAAGGATACTCTGTGCATCACATCTTCATGATGAAGGTCACTGTAGGAAAGCACCACGAGGTCTACCTTGTGTTTTTGAATCAGGTTTAAAAGTTCGGCTTCAGGGAGAATCTCAATTCCTTGAGGATACAGCTTCCCAGCTAATTCGGCGGGATACTTTTTGTCATCAATTCCTGGGATCTGGGTAGCGGTGAAGGCAACAACCTCATACTGCTCGTTATCTCTGAAGTAGACGTTGAAGTTGTGGAAGTCGCGCCCTGCAGCTCCCATTATGATCACTTTGCGTTTCATTTAGTACTCCTTTATTGTGTTATTTTATTGCGATTTTGTTCCAGTTTAAAATACTGGCCTTATGAGTCAAGAGTTTTATATTGGCCACGGATCAAATTGCTGCTGTCATCGCCTTTTAGGCGTGCGTAACAGTGGTTTTACCTGCAGATCCAATACGGGGTCAAAACCCTTTGCCTCGATACTGATTCTCTGCCAGAGGATTTTATGAGGCAGGTTGTCGCCCATGTGGCTGCGGATGCCGAAGAAGCGGCTGATCCCCAGCTCTTTTCTGAGGCTCTGCATACTCACATCCGAGATTTCTCTGCCGTAGGGAAGCGCCAGCCATGGCTTGTAGGGCAGCTCCAGCTCTTCAAAAGCCCGGATGTTATCCAGCACCTCTTGCTTAATCTCTGTGTAGCTGAGCAGCGAAAGATCCGCATGACTGTGGGAATGCAAGGCCAGGTGCACACCTTCGTTCACCATTTGCCCAAGCTGCTCCCTGCTTAAAAAGGGTTTGTCCTGGCTCAACAGCAGTGCCGGATCAATTAGACCAAACCTCTCCCAGAGCCAGGCTAAAAGCTCCTGACGCTTATCTTGCGGACAGGAAAACAGTGTGCTGCTGATGCTTTCAGACTCCTTAAGACCAAACTTGACCGCCAGGCCCGGAAGCTCCGCATAGAGCTGATGATCGGGCACCTGAGTCCGCAAATAGGCAAAGAGATGGTTGGGCGCAAAGGAGTGATTGTCCATACACATCCCCGGCAAAAACATGGTCAGTGGGATGCGCAGCTCTTTAAGCACCGGAAGCGCCTCTTCGTAGTTTGAGGCAAAGCCATCATCGCTGCAAATGCAGACGTAGTTTCCGGATAGCTTTTTGCTATCCAGGGCATCTTGCAGAGAAATGAAGCTGAAGCCGGAATTCAGCAGAGATTCGATGAGCTTGCGCAGGGCTCTGGCTGTTATTTTAAGGGTATAATATGGATTCCTGCGATTGCCCACATGATGAAAATAAAGCACTTTGGGGGCAGTGACAGAGCGCAGGGCGGCTATGGCTGAATTCCACATCTTCAAAAAGCTCCTTCCCCGTCAAACAGATGCAGGTCCGGCTTTACCTTGCCGATCAGCGATTTGCTCAGGAATACCGGCATATCGAGCTTCTTGCAAAAGAGATACGGCAGCCTCAGGGTCTTAATCTGCCGAATGATCAAAGCGTCATGGGTGGTGATCCTGTCCACGGAGTGCTCGCTGCAGAGCTTGGCAATCAGGTAAATCAGCTTGGCTTCATGATTTGGCAGCAGACAGTGGTACCGGATGGTCAAGGTATTATCGACGATGCAGTAGTTTACAATGCCTGCCAGCTCTTCACCCTCCCACAATTTCACCATCCTGCATTCAGCTTCCGCACCCACATTGCCAAAGTAGCTGTGATACTTTTCAGGAAGGAAAGTGGGAGTGGAGAGCTTGAGAGGCAAAAAGGCCCGGAACTCCAGATAGTCGGCATCTTTAAAAACCAGCTCTCTGTCTGCATTTGCCCGGATCAGCTCCAAGCTGTCTTTATCTATCTGATGGATATATTCCACCTTCAGGTTTGCCTGTCTGTTGCGATTGAGCCAACGCCTGATCCGCAGCTTGGAAATGCAGGCCAGTAGCGGCCTCGCCAAAGGCAACAGCAGATAAATCAAGGGATTGGAGACCTGATAACTCTGGAGAATCTTTTTGTTCATGCTCAAGAAATAGTGCTTCCGCTGACGCAGCTGATAAATCTCAAAATCGCAGTTAGCCTTCATTTTCTTCAACGCAAAATGATAGCCGGAGTCAATAGCGATCCCATCATACAGATCAAATGCCAGTGTGGACAACCTATCAGCCAGCCCTGTGCCACGGTGCTTGGGATGCACCCACCACGAGCTGAACCACGCAACCTTGAGAGCTCCTTCCCGGGAATTTATCAGCTCTGGAACCAAAGCCAGATAGCCCACTACTTTGCCCTCTTTAAAGGCCATCACCCACAACACGTCCTCAAGCTCAGCCCGCGTATTTTGCAAATAGCAAGCCAAACGAGGCCGTGTGAAGGGCAGTGCCTCCTGGGCCCAAAAAGCTGAATCGTCATAAATCCGCATGAGCTCAGCTTTGGTAACTTGTTTTATGCTAATATCTTTCATAGTCCAAATCCTATTATGCCCTGCAAGACAAAGTCTGGTTAAAGGCTCAGGATGTCAAGCGAAAAAGCCATTTCCCGCCTGCCAACACATATCCGCCATATAATATATAGAGCTCAAGCTCGGTTAAAGTGGGCAAGGCAGATAAAACTTAGAGATAAAAGAGGCAGTTTCGCCCTTCATTTTCTGGTCTATAAAAACAGCAGATGCCGTCCCTGATATTACCTACTGATTTAGTAGGCATTCTCCGGCTCACTCAGGCACCTCAAACAGTAGGGGCTTCTGAAATATTTGACCCGAGGGCTGGTTTTGCGAAAAGAAAACGGCCTCGGGAAACGTCGATTTCATGCGGCCTC
>DGFM01000017.1:159061-178051 GCA_002391675.1 Cloacimonetes bacterium UBA3900
CCCAAAGAAAACCCAAGAGTTACGCATTTGAGAGCCAAGGAAACCCGAGGGTGGGCAAGGCCAGGTGAAAAGTCAAAAGTTGACCTATGTGCCAGGTTTTTGAAAACAATTTTCGGGCCTTAACGAAGCCGTACAGACAGCCTCAAAACCGGATATTGTTTGAGCAAAGTGGGGCACCGAACCGCCCCGAAAAGCCATGCACGCCGATGCAACGTTAGAGCTTCGAGATAATCGCGTGATATTCCAGGATGCTGCCGGCTCTATTGATCCTCGCTCTGATCTGCGCCGCGCCCACATAGCCTTTGAGATAGTGACAGAGCTGACTGCGCATCTCTTTGATGATCACCGCTTCCGGCTTGTACCGGAGCGCGAGTTCCAGATGGCGCAGCATGGTGTTTTTGAGCATATCCAGTGTTCGAGGTTGATAGGTAGCTGCCGAGAGGTAGGATTTGATGTTATTGAAAAGCCAGGGTTGTCCCAGAGCTCCACGCCCGATCATGATGGCGTCACACTTGGTTTGTTCATAGATCTGGGCGGCTTTTTCCGGTGTAGATATGTCGCCATTGCCGATCAGAGGGATATCCAGGGCTTCTTTGAGCCGGGCAATGTGTTCCCAATTGCTTATGCCGGAAAACATCTGGGATGTGGTGCGGGGATGCAGACAGAGGAGGTCTGCCCCACTTTCCTGCATCTTCAGGCCAAAATCCAGGTAGTTGATACTGCTCTGATCCCAGCCACTGCGGAATTTAACGCTCAAAGGAATGCTTCCGGCTATGGCTCGCTTTACCTCTTCCACGATGCGCGCTGCAATTTCGGGTGTTTTCATCAAAGCTGAGCCTGCGCCCCGCTTTACCACTTTCTTCACCGGACAGCCCATGTTGATATCGATGAGATCAGGCTTGTAGTTCAATGCGCATTCTGCAGCTTTGGCCATCACCAGCGGATCGGAGCCAAAGAGCTGGATGGCAAAGGGACGTTCATAATCTCCAAACTCCATCAGCATCAAGGTCTTACCGCCATCTCTGATCAGGCCGTCCGCACTCACCATTTCGCTCACCAGCACATCTGCCCCATTTTCTTTGCAGAGAATGCGAAAGGCTCTATCTGTAAAGCCGGCCAGGGGCGCCAGCCACAATTTACCGGGAACCAAGCTTTGAAGCATTAGGAATAGATGCTCTTCAGGGCCTCGATGTCAGGATCATCAATTTGAGCGGGGTCCATATACTCATTGGCAAAATCGAGATAGAGGCCACTTTCCAGGAAGAAATCCACCAAGTCCCTATCCAACTCTCCATCTTTCACACATTTAGCCATGATATTGAGGGCTTGGGAGAGGGTTTTGGCTTTTGTGTAGGGTCTGTCCGGCGCGGTGAGGGCTTCAAAGATATCCGCAATGGCGATGATGCGTGACTGCATGGGGATTTGTTCGGCAGTCAAACCGTGGGGATAGCCCGTGCCGTTGAGCTTTTCATGGTGCTGCGCCGCATAGGTGGCCACATTGGCGTACTTCTTGGGAAAAGTGAGGCGGGAAAGCATCTCCCATGTGACAGACACGTGCTGAGCCATTTCCTTGATCTCTTCCGGCATCAGGGTGCCTTTGCGGATCTGAAGGTTCTTCATCTCGTCTTCGCTGATGAGAAAGTAGTGCAGCCCCTCATATTCAAAATTGATTTCAGCCAAAGCGGAAATGCGGTCTACCACTTCATCCGACAGCCATTCGCCACCTTGATTGACCTTGGTGATAAACTCCAGCTCAGAATCCAGATATGCTTCGATCTTGTCAACCTCGACCTTATCACCAAACCAGGCTTTGATCCTGGCTTCATATTCAGCGGCGGGAAGCGATGCTTTAACATATCTGAGCAGGGTTTTCATGGTGATAAAGCGCTGCGAGACCAGACTGATCCTATCCATGATAGTTTCCAGCTTGGTGCTTTTATCCATGATGGATTCCGGCGTCACAATCTTGCCCACATCGTGCATCATGCCGGCCATGGAGAGCTCTTTGAGCTCATTGGCGTTAAATTTCAGGTCTTTGAGCTTGCCCCTTCCATTCTCATTGAGTTTGAGCGCAAACATATCGGTGAGTTCGGCCACCCTGGTGATGTGGTTTGAGGAATACTTGCTTTTGCGCTCAATTGCTTTGGCAATCGCACTCATAAATTGCATCAAAAGCGTCTCCAGGGATTCGATCAGATGCCTGTTTGAAAGCGCAATCGCCGCCTGTGAAGCCAGCGAACTGAGCATGGTGCGATGTTCATCGTTGAAGCTGATGATATTGCCGTCTTTATCCATGGCATTGATCATCTGGATGATGCCCAAGACCTCGTTTTCATGGTTTTTCAAGGGCAGGGTAACCATGGATTTGCTGCGATAATTGCGACTTTTATCCGTCATCATGGTGCCGCTGACATCGTAGCCCTCGGCTTTGTAGACGTCGTCAAAATAGACAAGCTCCTTGGTGTGATAGACGGAGGTGACGATGCGGTTTATCCTCGGCTTGCCATGCTCATCATAGAGGGGAATCGGCGGCCAGTCCACCTTGCCATGAGAACCGCCCTGACGCATATTCATGGTGCGGTTGTAGACTATCTCAAATTCCAGGTGCTGCGTCTGCTCGTTGTACATATAGATTGTAGCACCATCTGCGCCTGTATATTCGATCGCCTCTTCCAGGATCATGTCAAAGATCTTTGCCAGGTCGGTCTCGCCGGAGAGGGCTTCGCCAATCCTGGTGAGCCTTTGGATGTGCTCAACCTGTTTCTGAGCCAAATCATTGATCTTTTCCACCACCTGGTTTAGCATCTCATTGATGGCGATGTTCTCATTGAGTTGGTATTTCAAAGTTTATCTCCTTAAATTCTTTTATACATCATAAAGTTGGGCTCGAAACCCAGGCGACGCTGCTCCCGCTCGAAGAAAGTGACCACGTGGTCGCTGAGATGAGGCTCATCGCTGATCGGGTCTTCCTGCACGCTGGCAAAGAGATCACATCCGGCAAATTCCCGTATGATCCATTGGGCGTATTCTTCGTGATCCGTGGCTATTTGCACAAAAGCACCGGGCTTGAGGATGGAAGCCAGGGCTTTGAGAAATTCCGCTTGGAACAGCCTACGTTTGTGGTGCCTTCTCTTGGGCCAGGGATCGGGATGTTGGATGTAACATCCATCTATGGAGGCAGCGGGCAGTATCAGGCTTATCTTCTCGTCCACCAGCACCTCTATCAGCCTCACGTTGGGATGCTGCTGCGGGTCTATCTTCTTGAGGATATTGTTGATGCGCTTGCGGCGCACCTCAAAGCCCAGGAAGTTTTTATCCGGATGCAGCAGTGGATATTGGGAGATAAATTCGCCCTTGCCGCTGCCGATCTCAATGTAGACGGGATTATCGTTGCCAAAAACCGCGCTGTAGTCCAGCAATTGGTCTGTTGTTTCGACGAGAAAATAGTCGGCATCACTCAGCATCAAAGCTCCTGCATATCCTCATCATCATCCACAGGTAGGTCTGCGGCGGCGGTTTGCTGTTTGTAGCGGATGCGATGGATGAACATATGGGCCAAAGAGAGGCCAAAGGTAACGAAAATCAGGTTGACCAGCGAATTGACAAACCACACCTTCACATCCTGGAAACTGGAGGGGTAGCGCGTGATCTTGGCGAGCAGAAAATAATATAAGGCTACAGCTGCCGCGCCCAGGATCGAGCAAATCACCATGCGGAATCTGATCAAATTGCGGTTGAAAAAGAGCTTACCGGCGATAAGGGTGAGTGCGGTGACCAGGAGGAGGTTGGGGATGAAAAAGGCAGTGAGCTTGATGCCCACGTAACTCGCTCCCACAACGGTAAATAGCAGGCTGAGAATGATGGCGACATACCACAGAGCCCGGCTGGGATAGTAGTAGCCAAAAAGCGAGGCAAGACTCATCACCAGGGCCAGGGCCATGCCAAGCTGCATCGGGCCCATAAATTGTCTGGGCTCCGCTTTCTGAGCTACGGTTTCCTCTATGCCGTCCACACTCATCACCACAACGGTGCTGTCTGAGCTCAGAGGTCGGGATTCAACCTCCTGAGGTTTCTGCTTCGGCGTGCCGTAAAAAAAGGTAATAGCAATAAAGGTAAACAGCAGCGGAACCAAGATTGCCAGCAGTATATCTACTTTAAACTTGAAGCGTATCATCGTTTTTCCTCGATTTTAGTTCTTGACTTTAGAGCCATGGTGCAATTTTGTGGTATGGTGTCGACTGTCAATAACAAAAGTGGAGAATCATATGTTGAGCATAATGAAAAAACTGCGTCGGAAAATTGCCACTACGAAAAGCAACTTTTGGGGACGCATAGCGCAGAGCATCAAATTGAGGGGAAAAGTAGATGAAGAAATGATGGATGAGATTGAGGAAATCCTGCTCAGGGCCGATACCGGTGTGGAGATGACAATGACCATCATGGATCGCCTCAGAGACGAGATTCACGTGCAGAAGATTGAAGACGCCGAGCTGGTGATGGACCTCCTGCAATCCATCATGAGAGATATACTGCTGGAAGGTGAACCTGAAGAAGGCGATGAGACCGATGAAAACGCCTTCTTTAACAATATCCATGCCAAGCCCTGGGTGATTGTATTCGTGGGCGTGAATGGAGTGGGCAAAACCACAGGTATAGGCAAGATAGCCAATCGCTTTGTGAAGATGGGCAAAAGCGTGCTCATCGTGGCTGCGGATACCTTCAGAGCTGCGGCGATAGAACAACTGGAAATCTGGGCCGAGCGCGCAGGCGCACATTTCATCAAGAGCCAAGCCAATGCCGACCCTGCGGCGGTGGTCTATGATGGAGTAAACTCTGCCATGGCAAGAGGATATGACGTTGTACTCATTGATACTGCAGGACGCCAACCCACCAAGGAAAGGCTGATGGCGGAACTCTCCAAAATCGAACGCAGCATCAAAAAGCTGATTCCCGAAGCGCCGCATGAAGTGCTGCTGGTATTGGATGCAACCACGGGGCAAAACGCCATCTCTCAAGCACATCACTTTGATCAGGCCATCAAGCTGAGCGGCTTGATCTTGAGCAAATACGACGGCACATCCAAAGGTGGAATCATCTTCAACCTCAAAGAAAACCTCAACCTGCCCGTGAAGCTGATCGGAGTGGGAGAGCAGATTGATGATCTGGAAAGCTTTAACATCCATCATTTTGTGAATGCCTTCTTCAGCATCGACGCACATGAAGCGGAAGAAGCTGAAACAGAAGAATAGATGAAAGCTCAGCTGCTCAGCCAAGACCTGGCGCAAGACTTTTTGCAGAGGGTATATGCAGTCTGCAGCGGCGAGGGAAGCGTCAAAGGCCGCATCCTGCTGCTGAGATCGCTCTTGGAAGACCTGTATAAGACCCTCACGCAAGATGCGCGCCATTCGGTGGGCAACCTCTTTTCCAGAATGCAGTATCTGCACAATGAGGTGAATCTGCCCTCTTTCCTGGTGGGACAGGCAAACGCCATGCGTATCTATTGCAACAAGGTGAGCCATGAAAGCGACTTTGAGCCCAGCGAAGCGGAGTATCTTTCCTGCGTATGGGTCTTGGTGAAGCTGTTGACGCACTTCCAGGCTGCCGCATCACATCCGGCCCTGCTGGAATATCTCGAGCAGCATCAAGCCCAAGCTTTTGCCATCAAGAAATCACGCAAGAAGGTGGACTTCCTCTGCGTGGTAAAATCCTGGAAGCTCAATCCCCCTGCAGGTATGGATATCACTGCAATAGATGAAGATGGGGATGAAGTCTCCATCCGCCTTTTCAACGATGACAAGGGCAGAGGCGGCAGAAATTGGAACCTCCTCGATAAAGTTCTTTGGCCCTGGGCCACGCTCAATTGCATCAAGCTCGGTGAGGCATCTTCCGGCAATAACAGGTTTGTTTCCAACCCCGGCACGCTGATCGTGGTGGAGCCGGATTATCTGATGGATGTGAGTACCATTGCTAATTGTATATCATACAACACGATGAATCCGGAGCTTTCCCTGATCAATTCGCTCATCGACGAGCCCAGCAGTAGCAGCATTGTCCTGGGTTCCACGGTGAATAACATCTTTGATGACCTGATGTTTGAGCATACAGACGATTATGACCAGCTCTTCAGAAACAGTCTGGCGCGCGGGCCCATCCCCATGGTGGCCCTGGGAGCCAGGGAAGCTCTTGATATCTATCATAAGGTAAAGACAGAGCATCTGCCGCGCCTCAAATCCATGGCAAACTATGCCAGAACGCATCCCATGATGCTGGAGCCCTCCTTCATCTGCCCCAAATATGGCCTGCAGGGACGCCTGGACCTGCTTTATCAAAGGGATGGAAAGCAGTATATCATGGAGCTGAAAAGCGGCAACGTGCCTCAAGGCGATATGTGGCCTTCACATCAGGCCCAGGTGATAGGATATAACATGATGATCCGGGAGGCTTACGGATTCCAGCAGCTGGGCACGGCATCCATACTCTATTCCAAAAGCCCCTCCAAAAGCCTGCGCCACGTTTCCAACACCGTGGAGCAGGAGCAGGACCTGCTGATGTGTCGCAACCGTATCCTGGGAATCTGGAAGAAGCTGTCCGATGATCCCAGAGAGTTTTTTGACTGGCTGAAAACACATCCGGAGGATGGCCTACCGCCCTTTGTGATCACCAAAATCAAAGCGATCAACTCCGCTCTGAACAACCTGGATGCTGATGAATACGAGTTGTTTTTGCAGCAAGTGCGCTTGGCGGTGAGAGAAGCCTGGCACATCAAGATCGGATCTTGCGGAGGCGAAGACCGCAGCCAGAAAGGACACAATGCGCTTTGGCGACACAGCAAAGAAGAAAAGCTCATGCGCTATAAGATCCTGCCGGAACTGGAGCTGAAGGAAGTGGATAAAAACTGCATCACCTTCAAGATCAATCAGACGGAGCTGATCAGCAACTTCCGGGAAGGCGACACGGTGATCGCCTATCGCGAAGACCTCAAGGTCTATCAACAGCAAATCATCAGGGCAGAATTGATCGAGCTGGGCAAAGACTACCTGATCATCCGCGCCAGAGGCCTGCTGAATCCCGACATCATCCCCAGGGAAAAGTATAGCTGGGCGCTGGAACACGACATCCTGGAGAGTATGCTCTTTGGCCCCCTGGCATCCGTTATGAGCCTGGTGATGGCAGATAAGGCAAAACGCCAGAAGGTCATCGGTTTACAAGCCCCCACCTTTGCGGAAGTGGTGCCCAAGGGCACAGATGAAACGGGACAGCTCATAGATAAGATCATGGCAGCCAAGGATTACTGCGTGATACAAGGGCCCCCGGGAACAGGGAAAACATCGGGCCTGGTCACGCAGCTGATCAAGGAACTTTCTGAAACCACAGAGCAAGTCGTCCTCGTGCTTAGCTTCACCAACCGCGCTGTGGATGAAATCTGCAACAATCTGGATAAACACGGGATAGACTATATCCGCACCGGCAGAAGCCAGAGCGTGAAGGAAAAGCTCTTGGAAAACATGATCCGGGACAAGCGGTTTGCCGAGATTGAGCAAATCGTGAAATCCAACCGCATCTGGGTGGCCACCGTCTATAGCTGCAATGCCTGGATTCAGGATTTTACCAAGATAGTGCCCCAGATCGGAACCGTGATTATAGACGAAGCCTCACAGATAATCGAATCCAACATCCTGGGCATCATCTCCCTGGCGTCACGCTTCATCCTGGTGGGAGACCAAAACCAGTTGCCACCCATAGTCAGCCAGGCGGAAGCCTTCTACAACTTCCAATCGCCAATATTGAAAGAGCTGCACTACAGTACCTACAACCGCTCCATGATGGAAAGGCTCTTCCTCTTGTGTAAGTCCCGGAACCTGCATCAAGCTAAGTTCATGCTCAATAAACAGTATCGGATGCACTCTCAGATCAGCTCCCTGATACAGCACTACTACGACAACCAATTGGTGTGCGGCACTCAGCCTCAGGAACATGAGCTTGAATATGAAGACGAATGGGAAGAGTATCTCAAGCATCGCGTGGTGTGGATTGACTGCCCGCCCACCGAAGAGGCCTATTACGACAACCATCAGGCTGAAGTGATCCACCGCCTGCTGCACAGACTCAAGGAAGTGGGACGCATCCGGGATCTGGAAGCAGACGTCGGTATCGTGGCTCCCTTCAAAGCCATGATCAAAGCACTCAGGCACAGGCTGGAAGCCCCCTTTGACGTTGTCACCATCGACACCGTGGAACGCTTCCAGGGTTCCGAACGCAGGATCATCCTCATGACCTTGCCCCTTAGAGACAAATACGATATCAGAAGCGTGGAATCCATCTCAGACGACCGCCGTGTAGACCGCAAACTCAATGTGGCAATCAGCCGTGCCAAACAGCAGTTATATATCATCGGGAACATCAATATCTGCAGAAACAGCCCTCATTACGCTTTTTTGATAGACACAATTCGCACATCCCATAAAGTGATCCCAAGCGAAGATATAATCAATCATCAAAATACAAGAATATAAGGAGTAGACACCATGTCAAAACCAAACCAACCTAAACAAATCAACATCAAAATCGACGAAAAAGTGGGTGAAGGAGTTTATGCAAACTTCTTTGTAATCACAAACTCACCCAGCGAATTCATTATGGACTTTGGTCGTATCCTTCCCGGCATCCCGGATGCCAAAATCTACACCCGTGTGGTGTGCACACCATCACACGCCAAGCAGCTTCTGCAGCTTTTGGAAAAGAATGTAGACAACTTTGAAAAGCAGTTTGGCGAGATCAAAGTTCAGGGTATGCCGGAGAACAAACCGGTGGGCTTTAAACCGGATCAAAACTAAGGTTTTCAATAAAAGTATTGACGAATGAGCGGACTCAGGAATAATGGGTCTTTATATTCAAAATAAGTGTAAAAATATGAAATACGGAGTTTAAGCCAATGAAAAAATTCTCATGGCGCGGACTTGCTATCCTGGTCTTTGTACTTGCGACTGCATTCTTCCTTGCTCCTTTGTTGTTCAAAGACAGCTTGCCGAGTTGGTGGGCTTCCTGGAAGTTAAATCTGGGTTTGGACCTCAGGGGCGGAACGCAGATCGTCTTGGAAGTGGATACCTCTAAACTTCCTGCAGACCAGGCAAGTAAGGCGATTGACAACAACATTGAAGTGATACGAAACCGTATCGACAAATTTGGCGTGACTGAGCCCAGCATCCAAAGACTGGGCGAGAAGCGCATTGAGGTACAGCTTCCTGGCGTCGAAGACCAGTTGGCTGCTGAAAACCTCCTGAAGAAGACAGCTATGCTGGAGTTTAAGCTCTTAGCTCCTCCGGATGAAGCTGATAAGATTCTCACCGCTGTCGACCAAAACCTGAGGATGAACGTCTCCCAATTCCCTACCTTGGCCAGATTGGACAGGCAAGACAAGGCGCTGGTTGACAGCCTCAAACTGGCAGCAGACACCTTGGGCACTGAGGCTTGGGTCTTCCGCAGAATGATAGACAGAAGCGAGATGGGCTACCTGGTGCGCAGTGAAAACTATCGCACTCTTGCAGACCTCATGGAGAAGGAAAAGTTCATCGCTCTTGTCCCTGCCGGTTATCAACTTGCCTTCGGTAAGATGGACAGCCAAAACCCCACTGCAGACCGTGAGTTTTACGTACTCAACAGTGCCGTACAGATGTCTGGAAAACATATCTCCAAAGCCAATATGGAGTATGGTTCCGCCGCATCCACCGATCCACGCACTGCCAACAAGCCCTATGTCTCCCTGCAGATGACGTCTGAAGGCGCTCGCATCTTCGAACGTGTTACCGCCGATAACGTGGGCAGACGCTTAGCCATCCTGATGGACGACGTGGTCTATTCTGCACCCAATATCCAGGAGCGCATCCCCGGTGGACGTGCCCAGATTACGGGTCAGTTTACCACCTCAGAAGCCACAGAGCTGGAAATCCTGCTCAACAGCCCCACGCTGGACGCTCCCATCATCCCGGTAAGCTCATCCATCATAGGCGCTTCCCTGGGTGCCGACAGCATCAAGAGCGGCATCACAGCAGGTATCATCGGTCTTTTGGCTGTGATGATCTTCATGCTTATTTACTACAAAGGTGCCGGCTTAGTGGCAGACTTTGTGCTGGTATTCAACATCGGCTTTATTCTGGCTATGCTTACTTTGTTTAAAGCTACACTCACCCTGCCCGGTATCGCCGGTATCATCCTCACTATCGGTATGGCGGTGGATGCCAACGTAGTCATCTTTGAACGCATCAAAGAAGAGCTGGACGCCGGCAAGACACCCAGAACAGCTGTGGATGCCGGTTATAGCCGAGCTACAGTCACTGTGTGGGACTCCAACATCACCACCCTGATTGCGGCAGCAGTGCTTTATTACATCGGCTCAGGGCCTATCCGCGGCTTTGCCGTCACCCTGACCATCGGTATCATAGGCTCGATGTTCTGCGCCATCGTGTTTGCGCGCACCATCTTCGATAACCTGTTCCTGAAAGGCAACAAAGAGACAATGAGTATTTAGGAGGAATCATGAGACTGTTTAAAAATACCAAAATACCCTTCGTAAAGTACCGCAAAATCTCCTACGTTATCTCAGGAATTCTGATGCTGGTCAGCTTGATTGCCTTGATAGTAAATGGCCTCAACTGGAGTGTGGACTTCACCAGCGGCGTATCCGCCAAGATCAACCTCAAAGCCAAAGACCCCAGCGTACCTACCTTGAAGGTGGGCGAGCTGCGCAGCGTCTTGAGAGCAAACGGTTTCCCCGAAGCTGATATTCAAAACATCGGCGAGGCAAAGGATGCTCTTTTCCTGGTGAAAATGAAAAGCAAGCATGACACCGATGAGGTGAGTGCAGACTCCAAAGACCGCATC
Organism: Cloacimonetes bacterium UBA3900; assembly: GCA_002391675.1. GTDB lineage: Bacteria > Cloacimonadota > Cloacimonadia > Cloacimonadales > Cloacimonadaceae > UBA3900. Next base: position 169,940 of record DGFM01000017.1, read on the forward strand.
ATGGAAATCATCCAAACCAACTTCCCCAAGTATGTGGAAGGCAGGAATCTGGAAACAGAAGTGGTGGAGGAGTTCTACGTCGTCGGCCCCAAAGTGGGAGGCGAGCTACGCTCTCAAGCGCTGATTGCGGTGCTGGTTGCCTTAGTGCTCATGATTATCTACATCTGGTTCCGCTTTGAGCTCACCTTTGGTGTGATAGCCATTTTTGCGCTGTTCCACAATGTCTTTATCACCATCGGTGCTTTCGCAATCACGGGTAAAGAGATGACCTTCCAGATCATCGCCGCATTGCTTACCATCGTGGGTTACTCAATCAACAACACGATAGTGATCTTCGACCGTATCCGTGAGGAGCTCAGGTTGAACCGTGGCGAGCCCCTGGCTCCGCTGTTTGACCGCGCCATAAACGCCACCCTGAGCCGCACAGTCATCACCACGCTCACCACCCTGTTCAGCTCGCTGGCGCTGCTGTTCTTCGGTGGCTCGGTGCTGCATGACTTTGCCTTTGCCATGACTCTGGGTGTGATCCTGGGAACCTACTCTTCCATCTTCATCGCCAGCCCCCTGGTCTTGGATATCTTCGTCCTGACAGGCAAGGAAAAGAAGAGCGTGAAGACACTCACCAAGAAGAAACGTTAATCATTACAGATAAACATATTGAAGCCGCCCATTTGAAATGAGCGGCTTCTTTTTTATGGCGACATAAGGAGCTCAATTGAAGACCAATACGCCGCCCTCTTCTTTGAGCCAGCTATGTTTTACCTGGCCCACATAAATAGTATGATCGCCACTGCGAACCTGTGTCACCACCTCACACTCAAACACCGCTTTAGCCTGCGTGAGAACCGGCAATCCTTTCAGTTTCCCCTGAATGAACTCCACCTTATTGAGCTCAAACTTATCCGTATCCGCTCCGGTGGTAGAGCCGGCAGACATACATAGCTCCTTCATATCTGAAGAGGGAAAGACAAGGTTGAAATATGGATTGGCTTCCAGGCATTTGTGGCTGAAACGCATATGCCCAACCGAGATGGCAAACATGGGCGGCCGGATGGAGGTGCGCATAAACCATTCCAGCGTGATCAGATTGTATGATCCGTCATGCTTTTGAGTGACGGCCAGCGCGACCTTCGACGGCCTGTGCACCTGGTTGTAGGCAATACTGAAATCTACAGTCTTCATGATATTCTCCTGATTATTATGTTAATATCCGTCGAGTTTCAGCTCTTCCAAAGCTTCTTGCACCGCCAGCACCACAGGTTTCTGGTTTTCTCTGGCTTCATTTCTCAAGACGGAGATTCTCTCTTTGACGCCGGCTCTTCCGTAGATGGCAGCCAGGACAGCTTCATCCAAAAGGGCATCAAACCAGTGTAAGACCTGATCTTTACGCCGGGTCAAAAACATGGAGCTCTTTTTGGTATTGGCGATGAACTCATCAATCTTATCTGAGATTGCATCCAAGCCCGTGCCTTCCAAAGCGGAGCAGAGCAGCGTTTGGCTCTGCCAGCCTTTGGTGCTGGGCTGAATATAGTGCAAAGCGTGATCCAGCTCAGCTTTTGCCATCTTGGCAGCCTGGATATTATCGCCGTCTGCTTTGTTGACAATGATGAGGTCGCTGAGCTCCATAATCCCTTTTTTGATGCCTTGCAATTCGTCACCTGCGCCGGCGATCTGGATGAGCATAAAGATGTCCACCATGCTGCGCACCGTGGTTTCGGATTGTCCCACGCCCACGGTTTCGATCAGGATGGTATCGTATCCGGCGGCTTCACAGAGGAGCATAGACTCCCTCGTCTTGCGCGCCACACCTCCCAAAACACCGGAGCTGGGCGAAGGTCTGATGAAGGAATGCTCATTGCGGCTCAGCTTTTCCATGCGCGTTTTATCGCCCAGGATGCTTCCCTGTGAGATGCTGGAACTGGGGTCTATAGCCAGAACGGCCACCTTCTTGCCTTGAGAGATCAGATAGCAGCCAAAGCTTTCGATAAAGGTGCTCTTCCCCGCTCCGGGCACGCCTGTGATGCCTATCCTGGTGGAAGAACCGGTATGGGGCAAGACCCTTTTGATCAGCTCTTGCCCCATAGCGAAATGGGAGGGGGAATTACTTTCTATCAGAGTAATAGCTCGGGAGAGCGTTGCACGGTCTCCACGCAGGATTCCTGCCTGCAGGGCATCCAGGTCATACTTGCTGCGTGACTTACGCCAGGGGGCCTTGGTTGTAATAGTGTTGGCCGCCTTGGGGCTCATCACCCGCGAGGCATATTCCGGGCCTGCGCCTTCAGGAATCCATTCCGGTTTGCGCTTGCTCAATCTACTACTCTTCCATCAGTTTTTGCATGATGATAGTAGCGGCTTCGGGCAGCCTGGTTCCGGGGCCGAAGATAGCCTTTGCGCCGTGCTCGAAGAGGAAGTCGTAATCCTGATGCGGAATCACTCCACCCACGATCACGATGATATCTTCACGGCCATACTTCTTGAGCTCTGCTATCAATTGAGGCAGCAGCGTTTTATGTCCTGCAGCCAGCGAGCTCATTCCCACGATGTGCACGTCGTTTTCCACGGCTTGGCGGGCAGTCTCTTCCGGAGTCTGAAACAGAGGGCCAACGTCCACGTCGAAGCCCATATCGGCATAAGCGGTAGCCACCACTTTGGCGCCGCGATCATGTCCGTCCTGCCCCATCTTTGCCACTAATATCCTGGGTCTGCGTCCTTCACTTTCTGCAAATGCATCTGTCAAAGCACGCACTTTTTCTATATCATCTGTCATTGTATACTCGCTTCTATACACGTTGTTGATCAGCCTGGTTGTCGCCTGATGGCGTCCAAAAGCCTTTTCCATGGCGTCTGAGATCTCGCCCAAGGAAGCCCTGTTTCTTGCTGCCTCGATAGATAGCTCCAGCAAGTTTCCTTCACCGGTCTCGGCGCATTTGGTCAGAGCATTCAAGCTTGCCTGGCACTTTGCTTCATCTCTCTGAGCTCTCAGCTGTGCCAGTCTTGCCAATTGCGCTTCGCGCACCGCGGTGTTATCCACTTCCAGGATTTCCATTGGGTCTTCTTTTTCCAGGCAATACTTATTCACTCCCACGATCACCTCTGATCCGGAGTCGATCTTCGCCTGGCGTCTGGCAGCCGCTTCTTCGATGCGCATCTTGGGCAATCCTGTTCCGATCGCCTTGGCCATACCGCCCAGCTCTTCCACTTCCATGATATGCGCCCAAGCGCGGTTCATGATCTCATCGGTGAGAGATTCCACATAATATGAACCTGCCCAGGGGTCTATCACCTTGGTGATATAGGTTTCATTTTGCAGATAGAGCTGCGTATTTCGAGCGATGCGGGCGCTGAAATCCGTTGGCAGAGCGATAGCCTCATCCAGCGAGTTTGTATGCAGGGATTGGGTATGCCCCATTGTGGCAGCCAGAGCTTCGATGCAGGTACGCGCCACGTTGTTGTAGGGGTCCTGTTCCGTGAGGCTCCAGCCTGAGGTTTGAGAGTGCGTTCTCAGCGCCAAGGACTTGGGGTTCTTGGGCTCAAACTGATTGATTATCTTGGCCCAAAGCATCCTGGCAGCACGCATCTTGGCGATCTCCATAAAGTAGTTCATCCCCTGGCCCCAGAAGAAGGAAATCCGAGGCGCAAAGTCGTCGATATCTATGCCGGCTTTGAGACCGGTGCGCACATATTCCCAGCCATCAGCCAGCGTGTAAGCCATTTCCAGGTCTGCAGTTGCACCCGCTTCATGCATATGATAGCCGCTAACGCTGATGCTGTTGAATTTGGGCATTTTCTTACTGGTATAGGCAAAGATGTCCGCGATGATGCGCATAGACGCTTCCGGTGGGTAGATATAGGTATTGCGCACCATATATTCTTTGAGGATATCGTTTTGGATGGTTCCTGTGAGCTGTTCCGGCTTCACGCCCTGCTCTTCCGCAGCCACGATATAGAAAGCCATGACGGGGATCACCGCCCCATTCATGGTCATGGAAACGCTCATCTTATCCAGCGGAATATGATCGAAGAGAATCTTCATATCCAGGATGGAATCCACTGCCACACCGGCTTTTCCCACGTCTCCTATCACCCTGGGATGATCTGAATCGTAGCCACGGTGTGTAGCGAGGTCAAAAGCCACGGAGAGTCCTTTCTGACCCATGGCCAGGTTCCTGCGGTAGAAGGCGTTAGTCTCTTCTGCGGTGGAGAATCCGGCATATTGGCGGATGGTCCAGGGTCTTTGCACATACATTGAAGCGTAAGGCCCTCTCAGATAAGGAGCAAAGCCACTCAGGAAGTCCAAGTGTTGCATCTTTTCCAGGTCTTTTGCCTCATAAAGTGCTTTCACGTCTATCTGTTCGTTTGTTTTCCACAAGGGTAGTTCAGCTTTTTGCACCGCTTTTCCCGGGGCAAAATCCGGTTTGATTTTGGTAAGATCAGGTATCACAGTTCCACCCCCATTTTATTGATAATTTCTTTGTTGGTTTCATAGGCATTGGCACGGATGTGGATGAAGATATCCACTCCGGCTTCCTTGTAGGCTTCCACCTTGTCTTTGGGATAGCCTGCCAGGATGATGATGGGCGCAGATTCCAGCTTCTTCAAGCCTTCACAGAGCACGGGAACCAGCTCCTCATAGAGAGCGTCCGTACTGCAGATGCACACCGCTTTGGCTTTGCTCTCCGAGGCAGCCCGGATGGCCGCTTCGCAAGTATCGTAGCCTGCGGGATTGATGAGCTCGAAGCCGGACATCTGGAAGAAGGCCGAGGAGAAATCTGCTCTGGCTTTAAAATCCAGCACTTTGCCCATATTCAAAAGATGGATTACGGGTTTCTGCGGCAGAGCTTCGATGGCTTGCCTCAAGGCTTCCACTTCCTGCACAACGCGCAAACACGGATATTCACGCAGCTGTATCGTGAGGTCTAAGGCCTTGGCCAGCTCACGGAGAGTGGCACCCTGCTGCCAAGCCTTGATCAGAGTGTCAAACAGCTTCACTGCGTCATCTTTGTGTGCCTTCAGCTCGGAAAGATCAATTCCGCCCTCGACTTCAGCCACCTTTTTGGCAGGTGCTTCAGCTTTGGCAATCTCGAGCGTATCTTGCGGATTGGCAAACATATTCACGCCGACCTTTACATCTCTGCGTGAATTGACCATATCTATCCGCTTACGTGCCAATTCTTTGACCACTTCATGCAGCTTGCCGGAATCGGTGAACTTCTCAAAGCCACCCTCCGTCTCTATCGCTTGCATCTTCTTCCAGCTCAAGTCGCAAAGTTCAGCCACCAGGCTCTCTATATACCAGCAGCCACCGGCCGGGTCGATCACCTTGCTGAAGTGTGATTCCTCATCCAGGATCAGCTGTTGGTTGCGTGCAATGCGGGCGGCAAATTCGTCCGCCGGCTTCATCGTGCTGTCAAAGGCTGAGATTTCCATGCTGTCCACCATACCCACCACGCCGGCAAAGCTTTCGGTGGTGGTGCGCAACATATTGACCCACACGTCATAACGGCTCTTATTAAAGGAAGAAGTCGCCGCATGGATATGGATCTTCCGGCTTTCCTCATTGCCGCCATAAGTCTTGATCAGTTCTGCCCAAAGCATTCTTGCGGCTCTGATCTTGGCGATTTCCATAAAGAAGTTTGAGCCCAGGGAAAGCTTGAGCACAAAGCTGGGGGCGATGTCATCTATCTTGGCGCCACGTTGGATCAGCTCTCCCAGGATTTTGTGAGCGGCTGAGATGAAGTAGGCAAGCTCTTCGGTGGCACTGGCTCCCATGGCTTCATATTTGTAACTATCCAGGAGGATGGTCTTTAGCAGGGGAGAATGCTTCTTGCCCGCCACCTGCATCTTATACAATGTATCAAAATCCGGCTTTTCATCCAGGAAGGGATCGCAAGCCACCGCGCCGGTCAGCTGATCGAGCGGCATCTCGTTTTCCTCTGCCCAGGCATAGAGCATACTCTGCAAGAGTATCATGCTCCTGTTGCCAAGCATCATGATGGGAATTGCTCTCAGCTCCACATCTTCCAGGGCTTTGCTCAGGTCTTCGAGGCTGTGTAGTCTCAAGCCTCTTGCGTCTGTGGTTTCAGTTGCAATCTTCAAGGTATCGGGATTTATCTTTATATTTGCGGCTCCCAGGCCTCTTTGCAGCTCGTGCAGCAAGATGGAATTGAGCTCGGCAGCATCCGGCTCATCCTGTCTTTGCGCCACGATCCAGGATTGCCCGGTAAAGCCATCTGCATTGCTGCCTCTGAGGTAGGGCGCCTGTCCGGCCGTGCTCTCCAGCCAAGGCTTGCCTTGCAGGTCTTCACGTGTGTAAATGGGTTTCAATGTGATGCCTTCATAGGTCTTGGTACGCATCACTTTGTCAAAATCTGCTCCTCTGAGTCCGTCTATCACCGCTTGCTTCCATTCTTCCAAGCTGTGAAGCTCAAACTCACTGCGCAGATCAAGATCGTTTTTTGTCTTAGAATCCACTGAAGGGTCTCCTTTTATTTATCTCTTATTTTATTTTTTCAATAGTGCTTCCACCGGCTTCATCCCGTAGGGTGAGCCTTGTTCAATGGCGTTGAGCACCGCTCCACCACCGGTGAAGAAATAGTAACTTTCATCTTTTGCAGCTGCGGCAAAGATCTCCGGCAACAGGGTTTTGAAGTCCTGGATCGTATCTCCGCCACCGTAGATTTTCATTGCTTTCTTGTTTTGATCGATCAGGGAATACATAGCCGCCGTGCCTTCATCAAAGAGGCTGGTAAGGCCCATCACTGCATTTACGAAGATAGTAGATGCATTCATGAATACGTCCTTGATCTTCTGGTCTGTAAAGGCAACCGGCGCAGCATCCAGGATATAGCCAAGCTCTGTGCCTGCTTCCAGTTCAGCCGGCTTGATGAATCTCCAGGAACCGTCGGTACGCGTATCAAAGCTGTCAGATTCCACCACCACCTTGGGTTCGATGATGCGGGAAGCCTTATCGCCAATCTCGGAGGCAAATTTCGCCGCCTGGGCAATGTCCTCAGCATCCACACCCTTGATCTTCAGCCCGTATTTATGAGCCAGCCAGGCGTTGTAGATCACACCACCCAAAACCAGGTGGTCACAGGTTTTGATCAAACTGGACAGGGGGCCAATCTTGGTGTCAAACTTCGCACCGGCAACCACGGCGACCATGGGACGCTTGGGCTCAAGAACGGCATCCAGATTCTCAATTTCTGTCATCATCAATAGCCCCGCATAGGAAGGCAGGTATTTGGTGACGCTGTAGGTGCTGGCGTGCGGCTGCCAGGAGCCAAAGGCGTCATTTACATAAAGATCGGCATAAGAGGCTAGATCCTTAGCAAAGATATCCTCGGTGCCATCCTTGGCTTCCTCGCCCTTAAACCAGCGTGTGTTGGGAAGATAGACGTAATCCGCCTCGCCACTTTTCAGCTTTGCCACAGCATCGGCCAAAGGTGAAAGATCGGTGATGCCAAATTCATCCTGAGCCTGCATCTGCGGCACAAAACCCTTGAGCGAAAGCTGCTGATCCAAATACTGGACGATGGGTGTGACGGCGTCGTCTTCACTCATCTTGATCTGGCCTGTCTGCTTGTCCTTGGGACGGCCCACGTGCGTCATCACTATGGGCAAACCGCCCGCTTTGAGGATTCTCTGCAAGGTGGGAATAGACCTGTCAATTCTCATCGTGTCTTTGATCTTTCCTTTTTTCACAACGTTATGATCCATACGGATCAACACCACTTTGCCTTCTAATTGGCAATCGGGAACTACTGGAATACGGGTAGTACTCATTTTGATCTCCTGATATGTCTTATATTTAAAATACGATGTTATAATAAGTTAGGCTTTTATCCAAGCAAGAAATGGCCACCAAATAAAGCTTTGGGGTATTAAAGCAGAGAGCCAAATTCCGTCAATGCTTTTCTTTAACTACACCGAAATGCGGTCTGAAAAGAGCCGAAATCCACCCTTCTTTTCCCTCTCAAAATATAGCTGATTTCGGCCCTTAATTTATTTGCAAAAACCATACATTTGCGAAACAATTGACTTTTCACCGGCCATGCCCCACCTTGGGATTTCCTTGGCTCTCGTTTGCGTAACTCTTGGGTTTTCTTTGGG
>DGFM01000017.1:178115-219815 GCA_002391675.1 Cloacimonetes bacterium UBA3900
CTAAGGGAGGCCGCATGAAATCGACGTTTTAGAGGGCGGTTTTGTTTTCGCAAAACCGCTGCGCAGGGCAAATATTTCAAAATGGCCGGCGATCCCAAGCTTCGAAACTCAAAAACGAACACCTACCTTTTTAGTAGGTATTAGAGCCGGGATGAGGAACTGAGAATTTGCACCTTTTTATCTCAATCTGTTTTTTACCATTGACTAAAAACACAGCTCCCGTACAATGCCTTTAAGTAAGAAAACTCTCGGGAGGTTTCAGATGATCGCAAATTACAAATACGCCGTTATTACCGATGTTGGCAGCACAGCCACCAAGGCAATTCTGTTGGACATCGCTTCCCAGATACCTTCGCTCATTGCGCTTGCATCGCATCCCACCACGGTGGAGCTGCCGCAAAATGATGTGTGTATAGGCATCAGAGAAGCCTGCAAAGCTTTGGAGGAAAAAGCTGAAATACGGCTTTTTGAGGATGCGGAAGAGCTCCGTTTCCTGCCTGAAGTCCAGTTTTTGAGCAGCAGTTCTGCGGGTGGAGGCTTGCAGATATTGGTGATCGGGCTCACGTTGTTTGATTCTGCCAGCAGCGCGCAGCGAGCCGCTTATGGAGCCGGAGGCGTGATCTTGGATACCTTTGCCATCAACGATGGCCGTCAGGCTGCCGAGCAGATGATGGCCATGCGCAACCTGCATCCGGACATGATCTTACTGAGCGGCGGCACGGATGGCGGAGCTTTGAGCAGTGTGTTGAGACTGGCTGAAATCCTGAGAGTGGCAAAACCGCTGCCAAAGTATGAAACAGACACTCCCATCCCCACGCTCTATGCGGGCAACAGCGAAGCTGCAGACCTGGTTAAAAAGATGATAGGCAAGGACTTTGATCTGCACATCATGCCCAATCTCCGCCCCAAGATGGATGTGGAAAATCTTGAGCCAACCCAAGAGGCGATCCGGGACCTCTTTATGGAAAACGTGATGGAAAGGGCACCCGGATATTATAAGGTAAAGCAGATCACGCAGAGCGACATCATCCCCACTCCCCTGGGCGTTTTGAACACCTTGAGCCTCTTTGATCAGCAGGCGCAGCGCAATATCTTTGCCTTCGACGTTGGTGGAGCAACCACAGACGTATTTTCCCAGATAAACGGACACCTGCAACGCACCGTAAGCGCAAACCTGGGCATGAGTTACAGCGCTCTGAACGTACTCAGGGAATCTGGCGAAGAAAGCTTTATGGAGATGCTGGGTGAAGGATTCACAGCTGATGAGGTGCGCAACTATATTGGCAACAAGTGCCTCAACCCCACCCTCCTGCCCGCGACGGAAGCGGAAAAGGCGATCGAGAAAACATTGGCGACTCAAGCAGTACGTTTGGCATTGAAGCGGCATCGGGAGATGCACTTCAACCAGGAAAAGGTCGGCTTTTTGGAGCGTGTAGCGGGCAACGATCTGGACGGCTTCGATTTTAAATTCAATTACCAGGTCTATGAGCAGAGATACAAGTTTCAGCAGAGCGATATAGACCTGATCATCGCATCGGGAGGCGTCTTTGCACATTTGGAAGACCCGCTTGATGCAGCGCTGATCATTGCCAATGCCGTAAATCCCAAAGGCATCACGGAATTCAAGGTAGATAATGATTTCATCAGCCCGCACATCGGCGTCTTGAGTGAGGTAAATCCTGAAGTGGCGACGCAGCTTTTGGCGCAAGACAGCCTGTCGAGCGTGGCCTGGCACATCGCACCCATCTTCCCCAAAGGGCAGAAAAAGGCCTTCCTCAGATACAAGGTAAACGGTGTGGATAAACAGTTGCAGCCTTACAGCTTGGAGATTTTGCCGGCGGGTGAAAAGGAGATCACATTCCAGCTTGGTTCGGATGTAAACTTGGGGAAATCAAAGCATAGCCAAGGCTTGAAAACCTCTCTACCCGTGATCCTGGACAGCAGAACTCAGAAGTCAAATGCGCAACCTCTCAAAGCAGAGGCAGTTATTCGCATCACAGATGAGCTGAAGGATCCCGGCTTCCAAGCTTTGAGCAGCTACCGGCGCCAGGTTCGTTTGCCTTACAAGGGCGAGGTGCAAGTAACCGTGGGACAGGCAGTTGAACCCCAAGACATCGTTGCCGTCAATCGTTATAACCCGCCGCGGCTATTCATCGTGGATGGCTTCAGCAAGTTTGGCGTTTTGCCCAAAGATGTGATCGAGAGCTCGTTTTGCATCAAAGTGCAAGATGAGGTGGATTTTGACGAGCTGATCGCCGAGGTTCCGGATGATCCAACCTGGCCCTCTTACCTGCGCAAAAGCCGCAGAATCATCAGCCCCATCAGAGGAAAGGTGGAGATGATGGACTATCATACCGGCCTGGTGGTGCTCTCCGAAATCCAGGATTACAGCACCAAGCCCACAAAGATAGACCTGGCCAAAGCAATGGGCGTAAAACCCCGACAGGTGGGGCGCTATCTCTCCAAACCGGTGGGAGATTTTGTGTATAGAGGCGATGTGATAGCCAGCAGGAAAGCGGCAGGCGGCTTCAACTTTGTGAAAGCTCCGCAGACCGGGAATATCACGCATTTTGATAGCAAAACCGGCGTTATCACCCTCCAATACAAGACTTCGCCCATCGATTTCCCTGCTCATGTGCACGGTGAGGTTATAGAGCTGCAAGCTGAAGAATCCGTCACTTTGCGCTATGAAGCACGAAGGCTGGATGGCAGCCTGGGAGTGGGAAAAGATAGCAGCGGCACCCTGTATTGCATAGATAATGAAGCTGCGATCGGGGATTCGGATTTGAAAGGCAAGCTGATCGTCTGCTCTTTTGCGCCCGGATTGGAACTCTTGAACTCGCTGAAAGAGAAGCAGATAGCAGGCTTGATCTGCAGCAGTATGGAAGAGAAAACGCTCTGTGGCTTTATCCGGCAGGAACTGGGCGTAATCAATACGGGAAACGAGCCTTTAGCCTACTCCATCCTGATCCTCAAGGCTTTTGAGAAGCAGGCGATGTCGAGCTCGCTTTGGCAGGAACTGAAGGCTATTGAGGGCAAACACGCCTACCTGGCTCCTCATACCAGGATCAGAGCCGGTGTGGTGAGGCCCTTTTTGGATTGCCAGGCATAGCCACTATCTTCAAAGGCAGTTTCATAAGCGGCGACATCAGCCCCCGCCCTGGCTTGCAATGCTCGTGGATACAGCCAGATAGGCGGTCTGTGACCGTTATTCCCGCTTTGCAAAAACACTGTTAATCCAACAATGGTGTAAAAAACACTTGCCCAAAATAGGCATTCTAAAAAGATGGTCTCTCAAATAGTAAAATTTAAACCCTAAGTGGAGGATATACATGCTTGACGACCTCAGAAAACGACAGAAAGTGGTCATCTACATCGTGGCAGCAGTCTTTATTTTAACAGGAGCTGGTGGCACGATTTTCGGCCTTAAAGAAGGCCTATTTGGACGTGGCAGATACGTAGGAAAAGTGAATGGCAGCAAGATAACCATTCAGGAATTTCAAAACAAGGTTGCAGAAATCACAGAGAGATACCGCAACCAAGGGCAACAGATTGACGAAAGTTCCCGTGCCTGGATATCGAGCTCTGCATGGGAAGAGCTGGTGAATGAAAAGCTCTGGGAGCAACAGATCAAGAAACACAGGATCAAGGTCTCCAACGACGAGCTTCTCACCGAGATTCAAAACAATCCTCCCCAAGAATTGATGCAAAATGAGCAGCTGCAGACCAATGGCGTCTTCGATAGAAGGAAATACATCGACGCACTCAAGAATGACCTGCAGTTTTATGCCATTTTGGAAGACTATATGCGCACTTACCTGCCTCGTAAGAAGTTGCAGGACAAGATCAAGAAAGACGCCAAGATCACCATGGACAGCCTCAAGGTGGAATATACCAGGGAAAATGACAAAGTAAACGGTAAAGCCCTGTGGTTTGACTATAATAAGGCGGATTCGGTGTACGTGAGCGATGCCGAAGTACGTAACTATTACAACAAAAACAAAGAGACAGAATACAAAAAAGGCCCTGCCTCCAGGATCAAATACCTGCTGTTTGAAGTGAAGCCCAGCGACAGGGATTACAGCCTGGTAAAAGTCGAGATGGACAAGCTCTATCAGCGCATCATGAAGGGCGAAGATTTCGCCTCCCTGGCAGAGACCTACTCCGAAGACCCGGGTTCAGCTCAAAATGGCGGTTCCCTGGGCGAATTTGGCAGAGGACAGATGGTGCCGGAATTTGAAAAGGCAGCCTTTGCCCTCAAAGCAGGCGAAGTTTCCAGGCCCGTGCGTTCAGACTTTGGCTGGCATATCATTCGCTGTGATGAGGTGGTGGCCACCGGTGCGGAAGCCAGGATCAAGGCCTCTCACATCCTGATGAAGGTCGAGGCTTCAGACCAAACACATGATGAGGTCATGGCCGCAGCAGACAGAGCGCAAAAGCTGACCAAGAAAAAGGGGATCGATGCCGCAGCCAAAGAGCTGAAAATGGAAGTGATAGAAGGCAATTGGCATCCTCATGATCAGGAAAATATCGCCGGATTTGGCAACCTGCCCGAGCTGAAAAACTTCATGCTCAAAAAGAGAGAAAAATCTGTATCTGACGTGTTGAGAGACAGAAGCGGACGCTACATCGTGGCTTATCTCACAGACAATAAGAAGGTCTATTATGAAGACTTTGAAACCATCAAACTGCAGATCAAATACAAGCTGGAAAAAGACAAGAAGATCGCCAACGTGGAAAAGAAAGCACAGGCCTTCCTGAGCAGCACCACTCCCTCGGAATACTTTACCAAAGGCGTGGCAGCCGGCTGGACTCTGGTGGAACTCAAGGGCCACAAACATAATAGCTATATCAATGAAATCCACGCCATCAGCCATGAATTTACCGAAGCTGCCCTGAAACTGAGAACTGGGCAGTACAGCTCGTTGGTGAAAACCAAGGAAGGCCCCTTCGTGATCTGGGCAGAAGAGAGAATCAAGCCCGATATGGCTGCTTTTGCCAAGGATAAGGATGAACAAAACAGGCTGCGTGACAAGCTGGAAAATGCCGCTTTCAACCGCTGGTTTGATCAGACCAAGAAAGACGCCAAGATCGTGGACAATAGAAGCTATTTCGGATTTTAAAAGGATATAAAAATGAGTAAATTAATGACCGGTGTGAGTGGTGTGAGGGGCATTTTTGCCCAAACTTTGGACCCCATGGTAGCGATGCGCTTCGCCGCAACCTTTGGCGAGTTTATCAAAGCGGATAAACCCAAGGCCACCATCGTGGTGGGAAGAGATAGCCGCACTACCGGTCAGGTGATGAATAAAGCCATAATTTCGGCTCTGATGGGCGTGGGATGCGATGTGATCGATATAGGCATCGTGGCTACGCCCACAGTGCTGCTCAATGTGCAGCGCTTCAAGGCTGATGGAGGCATTGCCATCACCGCATCGCACAATCCGCCGGAGTGGAATGCGATGAAACTTATTGATGGGGACGGTATGTTCCTATCGCCCCAACGCTCTGCTGCTTATCTGGCCTCGGTGGATGCGCCCATCACATGGCAGAATTGGCAACACATTGGCAAATGCAGAATCCAAGACGATGCCATCCGCTATCATATAGATAAGATTTTGAATATCAGCTACCTGGATGTGGAAGCAATCCGCTCCAAGCGTTTCAAAGTGGTGGTGGATAGCGTCAACGGAGCCGGAGGCCTCATCTCCCCTATCCTGCTTGAGGAATTGGGCTGTGAAGTGGTGCTGATCAATGAAGAGCCCAGCGGCCACTTTGCGCATCCCGCAGAGCCTTTGAACGAAAACCTGAAGCAGCTGGAAGAAGCGGTGAAAAAGCACGGAGCAGACCTTGGCTTTGCCACCGACCCGGATGTGGACAGGCTTTCCATCGTCAATGAACACGGCGAGTGCATTGGCGAAGAGCTGAGCGTGGTCTTGGCTCAACTGTTTGTGCTGCCCAAACATAAGGGTGACATCGTGGTAAACCTCAGCAGCTCCATGTTGAGCGATGATGTGGCTGCACGCTTTGGAGTGAAAGTGCACAGGACCAAGGTGGGTGAAATCAATGTGGGCAAAAAGATGCAGGCGCTGAAATCCCCCATTGGAGGCGAAGGAAATGGCGGCATCATCTGCCCGGAAGTCAATTACACCCGCGATGCAGTTGCGGGTATGGCGTTGATCCTGGGCTTGCTGGCCCAGAGCGGTAAGACGGTATCGCAGTGGCAAGAAGAGCTTCCCAAGTATTACTTTGCCAAGTCCAAGATGGAAGTGGATCCCAAGCAGATGGACGCCATCATGGCCAAAGTGCCCAAGCTCTTTGCAGAACACGAGATAGATACTCAGGACGGCGTGAAGGTGATCGCCAAGGATTGGTGGATACACATCCGCAAAAGCGGCACTGAGCCCATCATCAGGATCTACGTGGAAAGCCCTGACCCCGCACGAAGCGAAGAAATCTGCAACGAGACGATAGAGAAGCTTAAGAAATAGCAGGCCATTTTGCCGTTTTCCCCGCCGGCCGCTGCCGGAGTCACTTTGCCCAGTCGGTACCGGGCGAGGATATAAAAAAGAAACCACAAGGAAAAATCCAGATGAAAAGAACGATTATTATTGTGCTTACATTACTGCTGGTATTGATCGCCGGCTGCAGAGATGCCGACGTCGTGTCACGCAATATCAGCAAGGATGCCGACCAGTTTAAGGTACGCAGACGTGTGATATTTTATAATGCCATCACCGACCAAATCATGTTTGAAATGGTGGGAAATCTGAGCATTGAGACGAGTGCAAATCACAAAGAGCTCGCTGTTACAGTGAAGCTTGGAGAGAATGAGTATCGCAAGCACTTCCTCGGGCTCAGCGACAACGTTACCTATATTGTGGAGCAGCTCGACCACAGCGATGTCAGCCGCTACCAATACGAACTGGTATTCAAGCCAAAGAGCATTGTGCCCGCAACGATAGACATAGAATAAACGCAGATTCGGCGCTTCCCCAATCCTTGTAGCTACGCTCTGCAAGTGCGTATCCTTGGAGTTTTACGTCTGGAACCTTGGACTCGGTTTAAGACCGCAATCCCTTGTAAGCTAATAGACAAGCTCGTCTTGGGTGAATTAAGTTAAGAAAAAGTAAAACATTGGTTGACATATTAGCGAGCCTCAAAAAAGTGGGACTAAATGAATATCAAGCTGGAGAATACCAAATGTCAGATCAGTTGCAAGACCTTTTACAGCGAGTGTATCAGGAAGGGGTTCAGAAAGCCCAGGTTGAAGCTGAGCGGCTAATCAAAGAAGCTCAGGCCAAAGCCGATGATACTGTCTCCAAAGCTGAAGCCGAAGCTGAGAGTATCGTGAGTAATGCTCATACCAAGGCCGAAGAACTCAAGAAAAACACAGAAACAGACCTCAAGATGGCTGCTTCCCATACGCTAAACAGCGTGAAACAACAATTGGTGGATGTCGTCCTGCTCAAGGCTTTGGATGATCCCACCAAAGCCGGCTTTTCAGATCCCGCCTTTCTCAAAGACATCATCTTGGCAACCGTGGATGCCTGGAAAGCCAACAATGCTGAAGGAGTCATACAGATCAGCGAATCCATGAAAGGTAAGCTCGATGAAGGCTTTTTGGGCTCATTGGGCACCAAACTTCAAGGAAAACTCCACGTGGAGTTCAGCCCCGCCATGAAGCAGGGCTTCAGCCTCTCCCCCGTCGATGGAAGCTACAAACTCAGCTTCACCGATGAGGATTTTGCCAACCTCTTCAAAGGCTATCTCAGACCTCGCACCGCTAAGCTGCTTTTTGGCGAATAATAGAATATGTCACGCGGCAAATACTACTATTTTGTGAGCGGCTTGCCTCGCATCAGTATGGAGGATACCAAGCTGCAGATTGAACCTGCCAGCTTCGTCGAACAAGCCTCCACGCAGCTCACCAAATCAGATCTCAAGCTGCTCAGGCTTTTGGATCTGGAAGCGTCTATTCCCATCCTGCTCTCCCTATTATATAAGGAAGAGCCGCAAGACCTGCCCATAGCCTACGATCAGAGCTATTGGGAAGCATTCGTGGAATATGCGCACTACAAAATTGAGAAGAAAGATGCGGCTATGCCCTCCAGATTCAAAGAGATACCGGAGGTTTTCCTGAGCTTGGCGCTTGAGTTTCTCCCGCTGGAAGAAAAGCCTGATAAACTGCTCTTTGAACATAGATTCTATCAGGGATTATATGAGTTTGCCGGCCAACACCGCAATACCTTTATCAAGACATGGTTTGACTACCGCCGGACGGCTCGCAACATCATCCTGGCGCTCAATGGGCGCACGCATGAGCTTGACTATGCACCCTGGCTAGTGGGAGACGATGAGCTCACGCAGCAGTTGGCCACAGGCAGAGGCAGCGACTTTGGCATCGGTAAAAGCAACGACATCTTTGATGATTACTCACGCGCCTACGAACAGAATACAGTGCTCCCGCGTGAACGTGCTTACGACGCTTTGGCATGGAAGTTTATCGATGATCTAAACTTTTTCCAATACTTCTCCATAGACAAGGTGCTTGGCTATTATGCCCAGCTTCTGATCTTGAGCCGTTGGCTGAGCTTTGATGTAGATAAGGGAAAGCAGGTGTTTTTTGATACGCTTTCCTCACTGAGAGACAGCTTCAGCTTCCCGGCTGAATTCAATATAAAACAAAAAATAAAATAGAAGGTACGATAATGACCACAGGTATTGTAACAGGAATTATTGCCAACCTGGTTCACGTCGAGGTGGACGGTCCCGTTGCACAAAACGAGATTTGCTACATTGATCTCGACGGCGTGAAACTGAAGGCAGAAGTGATTAAAGTTCAGGGTAATATCGCCTATACACAGGTGTTTGAAAGCACCCGCGGGCTTAAACCTGGCTCACCGGTTGAGTTTACCCAACGCATGCTTGAGGCAAAGCTGGGGCCGGGAATGCTTTCCAAGATCTATGATGGGCTCCAGGACGACCTTCATAAGATGGAAGGGCTGTTCCTGAACAGAGGCGAATATACCGATCCCCTGGACGAGG
The DNA here is from genome assembly GCA_002391675.1 of Cloacimonetes bacterium UBA3900. Taxonomy (GTDB): domain Bacteria; phylum Cloacimonadota; class Cloacimonadia; order Cloacimonadales; family Cloacimonadaceae; genus UBA3900. Next base: position 187,164 of record DGFM01000017.1, read on the forward strand.
ATAGCACCTGGGATTTTACTCCGATCGCAAAAGAAGGAGACAACGTTATTGCTGGAGATTGGCTGGGTGAAGTGCCCGAAAACTGGATCCCACACAAGATCATGGTTCCCTTCAGCATGGACGGTAAATACAAGATCAAAAGCATCGCCGCCAAAGGGAATTACAAGCTCACAGATACCATCGCTACATTGGAAGATGAAGACGGTGGGCTGCATGAAGTGAGCATGGTGCAATATTGGCCGGTGAAGCTGCCGATCAGAGCATACAAAGAAAAGCCACGTCCCTTTAAAATGATGGAAACAGGCGTGCGCACCATAGATACCCTCAACCCCATCGCTGAAGGTGGAACCGGCTTTACACCCGGACCTTTCGGAACAGGGAAAACAGTGTTGCAGCATAGCATCAGCCAAAACGCAGAGGCTGATCTGATCATCTTTGCCGCTTGCGGTGAGCGTGCCAACGAAGTGGTGGAGCTGTTTGTGGAATTTCCCAAACTCGATGACCCACGCACGGGACGCAAGCTGATGGAACGCACCATCATCATCTGTAACACCTCAAATATGCCGGTTGCAGCTCGTGAAGCCTCTGTCTACACGGCTATGACTATCGCCGAATACTACCGCAGTATGGGGCTCAAAGTCCTGCTTTTGGCAGATAGTACCTCACGCTGGGCTCAAGCTCTGCGCGAAATGAGTAACCGTATGGAAGAGCTTCCCGGACCGGATGCCTATCCCATGGACCTCCCTGCCATTATCTCAAACTTCTACTCTCGCAATGGATACGTGTATCTCAACAACGGCACCCCGGGCTCTGTCACCTTCATCGGAGCCGTGTCTCCCGCAGGTGGAAACCTGAAAGAACCCGTAACCGAAGCTACCAAGAAGACAGCGCGCTGCTTCTATGCCCTCTCTCAGGACAGGGCAGATTCCAAGCGCTACCCCGCCGTTGACCCCATCGAATCCTATTCCAAGTATCTGGAGTATGAAGAGGTGCAGGAGTACCTGAACAACAACATCTCACCCACCTGGGTGTCAGACGTTTACGAAGCCAAAGACATCCTGCTCAGAGGAAAGGAAGCCGGCGACCAGATCAACATCCTGGGCGATGACGGCGTGCCCCTCGTCTATCACCAGAGACTGTGGAAGAGCGAGCTCTTGGACAGGATTATCCTGCAACAAGATGGCTTTGATAAGGTGGACAAATCCACGCCCATGAAGCGTCAATGCTATATGCTGGAGCTGGTCTTGAAGATCTGCAGATACGACTTTGAATTTGAGAGCTTTGAAGAAGTCCAGCCCTATTTCACCACCATGATCAACGCCATGAGACAAATGAACTATTTGGAATTCCAAACAGATAGATTTAAAGAATATGAAACCCGCCTTAACGAAATAGTGGAAGAAAGGAGGGCAAAATAATGACCAGCACTGCATTTCAGAAAGTATATACCAAGCTTACTCAGATCACTAAGGCCACCTGCACGGTGAAAGCCACCGGAGTGGGATTTGACGAATTGGCCACAGTGAGTGGACGTCTGGCGCAGGTTGTGAAGATCATGGACGATTCTGTGACATTGCAGATCTTCTCCGGTACCGAAGGCATTGCAACCGATGCCGAAGTGGTCTTCTTTGGCAGACCGCCCACACTCAAAGTGAGCGATGATCTCGCCGGACGCTTCTTTAACGCCTATGGAGACCCCATCGATGGCGGCCCCGCTGTGCAAGGCAGAGAAGTGGAAATTGGCGGACCCTCAGTGAACCCGGTGCGCCGTGAAGAGCCTTCCGAGCTGATCGCTACCGGTATCGCCGGTATCGACCTCAACAACACCCTCGTGACCGGACAGAAGATACCCTTCTTTGCAGACCCCGATCAACCCTACAACCAAGTGATGGCGACCGTGGCGCTGAGAACCCATGCCGACAAGATCATCCTCGGTGGTATGGGGCTCTCCAACGACGACTTCCTCTTTTACAAAGACACTTTTGAAAATGCCGGAATGATCGATAAGATCATCTCCTTTATCAATACTACAGATGATCCGCCAGTGGAGCGTCTGTTGGTGCCTGATATGGCACTCACCGCGGCGGAATACTTCGCCATCGAAAAGAACGAGAAGGTGCTGGTCCTGCTTACTGACCTCACGCTCTATTGCGACGCTCTTTCCATCGTGAGCAACCGTATGGATCAAATCCCCTCCAAGGACTCCATGCCCGGCTCACTCTATAGCGATCTGGCGAAAATCTATGAGAAGGCTGTGCAATTCCCCGCCGGTGGCTCTATCACCATCGTGGCTGTGACCACTATCAGCGGCGGAGATATTACTCACGCCATCCCGGATAACACAGGCTACATCACAGAAGGAAACCTCTACCTGCGCCGTGATACAGACATCGGTAAGGTAGTGATCGACCCTGCCCGCTCACTCTCACGTCTCAAAACCAAAGTTATGGGCAAAAAGACACGTGAAGATCACCCCAAGGTCATGGAAGCTTCCGTGCGCCTCAATGCAGACGCCACCAGAGCCAGAACCAAGATGGAGAACGGCTTTGAGCTGACAGACTACGATGAGCGCGCCCTGGCCTTTGCCAAGGACTATGCCAACGATATCCTGGCGATCGACGTCAACGTCGGCACAGACGAGATGCTGGATATCACCTGGGGCTTGCTCCAGAAATACTTTACTGTCGAAGAAGTGGCCATTCAAGATGACTTGATCCAGAAATATTGGAAGAAGGCATGAGTCTAAAATTTCAATACAACAAGATCTCTCAGCTCAACTTGCAAAAGCAGTTGCAGATTCGAGAGAACGCGTTGCCCACACTCAAGAACAAGGAATCTGCCTTGCGTGTTGAGGTGAAGAAAGCGCGTGATGCTGCAGCAGCGAAGGATGTGGAGATCGCCAAGCGAAGCGAAGCCTTGGAGCAGTTTTTATCGCTCTGGGTGGAGTTCGACCCCTCATTGATCAGCATCAAAGAGGTCAAGATCCGCACCCGCAGAATCGCCGGCGTTCGCACTCCCGAGCTGGAAAGCATCGAATATGATCTGACAAAATACAATCTTTTCAAAGCGCCTTCATGGTGGCTGGACGGCATCAGCATCCTCAAAGAGGTATCACAAATGCAGATCGAGCGTGAGTTTCTCTTGCGCAAGATGACTCTTTTGGAAGAGGTGCGCAAGAAAACCACCCAAAAGGTGAACCTCTATGAGAAGGTGCAGATCCCAGCCTATGAAGAGGCCATCCTCAAGATAATCCGCTTTTTGGAAGACGAGGAAAACCTCTCCAAAGCAGCGCAAAAGATACTCAAAGGCCGCTTGGCACAGGAGGCTAACGTATGATCCAGAAGATGAAGAAATATCACTTTGTGCTGCATCATGCGGATTATAACAGCTTCCTGAAAGACCTGCAAAACCTGGGAGTGGTGCATATCATACGCAACGTCGATACCCCAAACGAGACTCAGGTCAGGCAACTGGAGATGGTTTCCCGCTATACGGATGCCATCAAAATCCTGAAGAAAGCAGACACAGGGGCCGAAAAGAGCCAAAGCAGCATGAGCACTAAAGCCATCCTTGATAAGGTTGAAGATGCCGTGAGGACACTGGATGAGCTGAACCGTGAAGAGGATATGCTGCGCAAACACATCAGAGACCTGAGCCCCTGGGGTTACTTTGATCAGGAACTGGAGGCCAAGCTGGAAGCTGCCGGCGTAATGGTGGACTTCCACACCTGCACCAAGAACAACTTCGATCCCGAGTGGCAGGAAGATTATACCGTCATCAAGATCAACGAGATAGCCGGTATCGTCTACTTTGTGGTGCTCTACCTGGACGAAAAGCCGGAGCTTGATTGCGACACATTCACCTTCCACCAGTATAGCCTCAAAGAATATGAGGCTCAGCTGGCTCAATGCGAGCAGAAGCAGGCAGATGTCAATCAGTTCCTGGAAGATATCGCCGCGGAAGGCATCTCACGCTTCCAGGAAGAGATTGCCTCCATCATGCGCGACCATGAGTTTGAAGACGCCACTCAACAGGCCATCGATGAAGCAGATAACCACATCAAGGTCTTGGCCGGCTGGATTCCCACCACCAAGGTAGAGGAACTGGATGCTTATCTCAATGAGAAAGGCGTTATCCACTTCTCAGAGGACGCCAAGGCGGAGGATTCGCCACCCGTACAGCTGCGTAACAACTGGTTTGCCAGCCTCTTCGAACCCATAGGCAAGATGTATATGTTGCCCTATTACAACGAGTTTGACCTCACGCCCTTCTTTGCACCCTTCTTCATGCTCTTCTTTGGCTTCTGTAATGCAGACCTGGGCTATGGACTCGTCTTTATCGCCCTGGGCCTCATTCTGAAGCATAAAGCCAAAGACAAGGCTGCCAAGAAAATCATGGATCTGGTGATTGTCTTTGGTGTGGCAAGTGTGATCATGGGCCTGCTGATGGGCTCGATGTTTGCCTTCGACCTCAAGGAGACCTTCCTCAATCCACTTGTACTGGTACGGGATAACGACCAAATCTTTAACTTCGCACTAATTTTGGGAGTGATACAGATACTCTTTGGCGTGGCAATCAACGTCGTTAAACAGACTGTCAAAAACAACTGGAAGTACAGTCTCGCACCCTTGGGTACCTTCTTATTGATCGCATCCCTGGCGCTGTTGGGCTCCGAATTGCTTGATGCCGACATTTCAGCAATCAAACCTATTATTCCCTATACTCTGTACGGCGGTTTGGCTCTGATGATGCTCTTCAACCAACCCGGCAAAAACCCCATCGCAAACATCCTGAGCGGCCTCTGGTTACTATACAACGTGGTCAGTGGCTTCTTTGGTGACATTTTGTCTTATATCCGGCTATTCGCTCTGGGAGTCTCCAGTGGCATCCTTGGTTTTGTGATCAACTCCATCGGTAGCCAGTTCTTGGATATCCCAATCGCCGGCCCCATCATCTTCATAATTTTCATGATCATAGGACACTCCCTCAACATAGCGTTGGGAGCCCTCTCCGGCTTTGTTCATCCCATGCGACTCACCTTTGTAGAGTTCTTTAACAATGCGGATTTCCAAGGCCCTGGAATGGAATACAAACCATTTGGTCAAAAACAATAAATAATTAATAGAACTGGGAGGTTACATGCCCTACATCCTTGCTTGGACAGGAATATTCCTAATGGTTGGACTCGCCGGAGTCGGCAGCGCCGTAGGAACCGTTATGGGAGGCAACGCCAGCGTCGGTGCCTTGAAAAAACGTGATGACATCTTTCCATACTGCTTGATCCTGAGCGCTCTGCCCGGAACCCAAGGCCTCTATGGATTTGGTGCTTTCTTCATCCTGCAGTCTCACATCACACCAGAGATTACCTTGTTGCAAGCCAGTGCCATCTTCGGCGCAGGTTTGATCATGGGAGTCGTTGGTCTGATCTCTGCTATCCAGCAAGCCAAGATCGTATCCAACGGTATCGAAGCCTTAGGTAGCGGTAATGACGTTTTCACCAACACCCTCATCTTGGGTGTGTTGCCTGAACTCTATGCGATTATCGCTTTCGCTTCTTGCTTCCTTATCGGCGGCCTCATCCCCTCGCTTGCTTAAAGTAACATAACGATTGAAATTAATTGGGAGCTCCCGCGGGAGCTCCTTATCCAAACATATTATGAGAAGAAATAAAGGCCTTTTTGAGCCCGAACCCATGCAAGAGCCGATGCCCCACAGAGGAAATCTGATCCTGACTTTCGGATTCCTGGGCTTTATCACCTTAGGCATCCTGGGTGCTATCGCGTGGTATTGGGCTACGCGAGATATAGCCCTGATGAATATGGGGGTAATGGATGCGCGTGGCATGGACAAAGCTGTCTACGGACGCATCCTGGGAATAGTCTCCTCACTTGGGTGGGCTGCAGTTATTCTGATCTATATCTTTGCCAAAGGCCTCGCCATGGACGCCGCGTAAGGCACGCGCTTTTGCAAGTCCATTTATAAACCGTTAAGGCTTTTGTCAGTCAACGATACGGCTTGTAGAGCTGTGTCGGTTTCTTGATGTCCCTCTTGCTGATATTGGGAATGAGGGTCACAAACTTGAGCGCCTCTTGGAAGAGGTCTTCTATAGTACCTTCATTGCGAACAATCAGATCACTCATGGAGTGCTTTTCCTGGTCTGGCATCTGAGAGTCGATGCGCATCTGTATCTCGTCCGGATGCATTCTATCCCTGTGTTGTAGACGCATCCCCCTGACCTGAGGGGATGAAGTAACCAGCACGATGTAGTCGAATCCTTCCTGCAAACCTGCTTCAAAGAGCAGGGGAATTTCAAAGGTAATGGAAGGGAGGTCCCAGTGTCTTTCCATCAGGTTTTGCATCTTCAAGAGGATGCCCGGATGTACGATAGAGTTGAGATAGCCCAGGTCCTCCGGACTGGCAAAGACGAGATTGCTCAGTTTGCGCTGTGAAAACTGACCGTTTTCTAAAATCCTGTCTCCCCATCTCTGGGTGATTGCAGACATCACTTCAGGATAGCCCAGCACTTCGCGCGTGAGCATATCTGTATAAAACACTTTCTGTCCATAGCGTTCCAACGCATTGCAAAATACGGTTTTCCCGCTGCCGATGTTTCCCGTAACACCGATGATTATGGGGCGTTTTGGATCTGTATAGTCCATTTATTACCTCGCGTTATCTGATACTATTTGCATTAATTCTTCAAAAGCTATATTGGTACGAATCTGACCATCCCGAGCCACGGAAACCTGGCCGGTTTGCTCCGACACGATGATGGCGGTGGCATCGGTAAGCTCTGTGATACCGATGCCGGCAAGATGCCTCGTGCCAAAGCGTTTTTGATGTTCGCTCTTTTTGCTCAGGGGCAAAACCACCTTGGCAGCCAAAATGCGGTTGCCTCGTATGATGATGGCTCCATCATGCAGAGAAGAGCGGGGGTTGAAGATGGTAAGGATGAGCCTGAGGGAGATATTGGCGTCCAAAGGCTCGCCGTTTTGGATAAACTCATTGAGTCGGCGGTTATTTTCCACAACGATAAGAGCACCGGTCTTGCGGAAAGACATAGAGCTCACTGCATCTACCAAAATAGTGGAAACAGAGGTGTTGTCCGTCTTTCGAAAAATGCCCAAGTCTTGCGAGAGCCTGAACCTGGCCAGGAAAGTCCTGATCTCCGGCTGGAAGATTATGAGCAATCCCAAGACCCAGTAGTCTCTGATACCACCCAAAAGTTGCGAGAGCATCTTCAGCTCCGCCAGGGAAGCTATCACATAGAGGGTCAAAAGCAGCAGTATGCCCCCAAACAGCTGATAGTTCCCGTTTTTGCGCACGATAAACAGCGCCTGATAGATCAAGAATGCTATCAGTAGTATATCTATAATATCCCTGAATTGAGGGATAAGCCAATTCATGAACCCGCCTCGATGAGTGCGTTGAGTATCGTGAAGAATTGCGCGTGCTCAAAGACATCATGCACTCTGATGATCTCCACCCGCTGCAGTGCCAATATCAGCGCCGAGGCCAAAGTACCGGCCAGCCGGTTTGTCACGGGTGAGGGATGAATCTCATTGATAAAGCGTTTGCGTGAGACGCCGACCAGCCAGGGAAGCTCAAAGTGGGCCATCTTATCCATACCTGCGATGATCTCCAGATTGTGCTGTGCCGTCTTGCCAAAGCCCACGCCGGGGTCCAGGATTATCCTGTCCCTGGAGATGCCGTTGGCCTCACAAAAGCTGATCCGCTCTGCCAGAAAGTCGTTCACCTCGGCGAAGAGATCGTCATAATGCGGGTCTTCCTGCATGGTTTGAGGCTGCCCTTTCATGTGCATGAGTATAACCTTCACGTCGGGATGCTCTTGCAGGAAGGTAATCATTTCGGGATCATGGTTGAGCGCAGAGATGTCGTTCAAATAAGTAAGGCCATATTTATGAGCCATTTGGGCAGCTTGACTGTGGCGTGTATCCAGGCTGATCTCCATCTGCGGATACTTCTGATGCAGATGCTTCAAAATGGGCTCCAGCCTTCGAACCTCTTCTTCCGGGTCTACTTCCAATGAGCCCGGGCGGGTGGATTCGCCACCCAGGTCTATGATCTGAGCTCCGGAGGAGATAAGTTTATCCAAATGCGCTATAGCGTTGTCCAGCTCAAAAAACTGTCCGGAATCGGAGAAGGAATCAGGAGTGATATTGAGGATACCCATAAGGGTGGGAGTTTTGTAGTTGCGAAAAATGGTGTGTTTCATGGGCTAAACCTTATAGTGATTAGATATGGGTTTTGGGTGTCGGGGCGACCTCGGAATCCGAAGGTCATGTCTTTCAAAATCTTGATTGCTTCGGCGTCGAAGCGGCTATTATTGGATTGCACCACTCTGATGGAGCTTTCTATGAGTCTGGCGGTTTCATCCACCCTGAAGCTGAGCTTTACCTCGGCAAAATCTCCCAGAGTATGGGTGCGGACTTTGGTATCGGTGCGCACCAGTTTGCCGCCTTCGATAGCTGCACTCACCGATCCCGCTGCAGCCGGGCCTCTGGCTCCGCTCACCGTTTCACGCAGTGCATCCACGGCTTTGGGATTGCTTCTGATGCTGGAAGGGATCTGCAGCGTAGGTGTTTGAAGCGCAAACACGGGTGCTTCAACAAGTTCGTCTCTACCGGGATGCGATTCACCCCTGGTAGGCGCAACAGGAGGGTTTTGAGGCCCCTTGGGCAATGAAGAAGCCTTGGGGCTCTGTTTGGTCTTGGGGCTGATATTTGCCGGAGCCCCACCGGCTGCGATGGTAATCTCGGTTGAGGGACTGCTCACCGTCACCGTGGTTACATCATCATCGATGAATTCATCACTCCAGCTAACCTCATACCACGTCTGAGCCTTCATCACGGGCAGCATCCAGATCATCGTGATGATGATCAAGATCAGATGCGCTCCGATCGAGATGCCCAAAGGCAGGTATTGACGGTATTTAGCGAGCATTATTCTTCTCGGGCAACCTGGTGGCTATGAATATCTTTTCAAATCCGGCAGCGCGAATCAGGTCCATCACCCTGATTACGCTTTGCAGCTCGGTTTCCTGCTGAGCAGAAAGCCTCACTACCTGATCAACAGACTTGAATTGCTCTCTGAGGGCATCCTCCAGTGTATCCAGAGAATAGACACCCTTCATGAAGTGAATCGTGTTCTCATTTTCAAAGACCACGTGCAACACCTGCGGTGCCTGATTTTGAGAAGACGTAGAAGCCGGCAGCTTGATGGGCAGGCCGGTTTGCGTGGCAAAATTGGATGAGAGCAACAGGAAAATGATGAGCAGGAACACCACGTCTGACATGGATATCAAAGCTGTGCCACTGATTCGTTTTCTGGATGTTCTGATTTTCACGTCTTATCGCTCTATCTTCTGATAGCGGACCAGATGTTCGACGGCTTTCTCTTGCATATCTTTGGCAAAGTTTTCCAAGTGTTGCACCAGGTCATTGTAAAGAACGATGGCTACGATACCCACAATCAAACCGCCAACGGTGGTAATCAAAGCTTCCCAGATACCACCGGCGAGGATGTTGATATCAATGCCATTCTGGCTCTGGCCCTGGATGTTCATAAACACTCTCACCATACCGGTCACGGTTCCCAGGAATCCGATCAGAGGTGCGATTGCGGCGATGGTAGAAAGCCAGCCCATGCCTTTTTCCAGCTTCAGGATCTCGGATTCTGCGGCGGTTTCCATGCTCTCTTTGACGAGCTCCATATCGACATCTTCAGAATTGTAAAGCTTATCCAGCATCACACCCAGAGGTGAGTCTATGCCATAAACGCGCAATATCGCCCTCACATTGTCCAGCTTTTCCTGCTGGGAAATCAGACTGGCGATCTTGGCATTTGCCTTACGGGCTATCTTGAGACTGCGATATTTATCAATCGCAATGGCTACTGCAGCAATGGAAAGCAGCAGCAGCACATACATCAAAATGCCGCCCCGTAAAAACAGACTGAATATGGACATTTAATTTCCCCAGATTTACTATTGTTAAGAGCGGCGAGCGAAGGCGCCTTTGCAAAGCTTCGCTTTCGCTCGCCATTATGTTATCGGTCAATGAAATCGGGATTTATTAACCGTGTTGCTTCTGGAATTCACGCATGAATTCACCCAGAGCCTTGGCTGCTGGCAGAGGCAGTGAGTTGTAGGTGCTGGCACGGCAGCCACCCACATCACGGTGTCCTTTCAGGCCGATCATGCCATTCTTTCTTGCTTCGGAAACAAAGAGAGCCTCGAGCTCCTCGGTCTCCATGCGGAAGGTGATGTTCATGAGAGAGCGATATTCAGGATCAGCAGCGCCTTTGTAGAATCCACCGGATGCGTCGATGGCATCATAGATGTATTTGGCTTTGGCGATGTTGTTCTGCTCGATCTTCTCCAGGCCGCCAAAGTTCTCAATCCACTTCAGCACGAGGCCGATCATGTAGATGGTGAAGGTGGCGGGAGTATTGAACATTGAGCCTTTGCTGGACATGAGCTTATAGTTGAGCATCGAAGGCACATCTTCCCTGGCTGTCTCCAGGAAGTCTCTCTTGATGATCACAACAGCGGTTCCAGAGGGGCCCACGTTTTTCTGTGCGCCGGCATAAATCAGGGAATAGCGCTTTGCATCAATGGGTTTGCTCATGAAGTTTGAAGACATATCTGCGATCAAGGGCACATTTGCGGGCACTTCCGGATCTTTCTTCCATTCGGTGCCGTAAATGGTGTTGTTGGTTGTGATATGCAGATAAGCAGGGTTTTCGGAAAGCTGCCAGGTCTCGGGAATGTAGGCAAACTTGCGGTCTTCACTGCTGGCTGCGACATGCACTTCTTTGCCGAGCTTCTTGATCTCAGTAATTGCTTTCTTACTCCACACACCGGTATTGATGATGTTGGCCTGCTTGCCTTCGGGAAGGAAGCTGAGGGGCACCATCAAGAATTGCATGCTGGCACCACCCTGCAAGAAGAGAACATCATAGTCATCACCGAGGCCATAAATGCGCTTGACTGCTGCATAAGCTTCGTCGATGATAGCCTGATATTCTTTACTGCGGTGACTCATTTCCATGACGGATAAGCCCATTCCTTTGTAATTGAAGAAATCAGCCTGAGCTTCTCTCATCACCTCTTCCGGCAATACTGCCGGACCTGCGTTAAAGTTGTGTACACGTTCCATGTGTATCCTCCTGAGTATGTATTTTTTCAGTTTGGAGCAAGTATTTTCTACCCCTCGTTTTAAGGCAAGCCTTTTTTTCTGTTTCAGAAATATGTTGACGTAAAAGGGGTTTTTATTTTCTTGTAGTTAAAGGTTATTTATATGATACATAGATTTTTAGAGAACACCAAAGTCGTTCTTGCATCTGGCAGCGATCGCAGAAGATTTTTGCTTCAGATGATGGGAGTTAAGCCCTTAGTGCTCCCCTCTTCCTACGCAGAAACCCCAAACGGGCTCCCGCCTGCCGAGCAAGTAATAGCTCATGCCAGCGCCAAAGCTCGCACCGTGCAGCAAGACTTGGATCCGGATTGCCTGGTTATCGGTGCAGACACGATTGTGGTGATAGATAAGATGATCCTGGGCAAGCCTCGCAACGCTGCGGAGGCCAGGGAGTACTTACGTTTACTTTCCGGACGCAGCCACTGGGTTTACACAGGCATCTGCCTGCTCTACAAAGACCATGTATCCACAGGTTACAGACGCACCAAGGTCACCTTTGACAGCCTCACCGAAAGCGACATCGAGGAATACGTGGCCACAGAAGAACCCATGGACAAAGCCGGTGCTTATGGCATCCAAGGCTTTGGTGCTCAATTTATCACCGAGATCGAAGGCTGCTATTTCAACGTCATGGGCTTCCCTCTCAATCTCTTTTATCAGCTCTGCCGCGAGGTGATGGCGTGATCATCCACAATGCCCACTTCTATATAGACGGCAGCTTTGAAAACAACATAAAAGCCATCAAAGCGGAACAGGGAAAGATCACGCAGCTTTTGGAGCACGTCCCCACCCGCCTGGACGAAGCTATAGATTTACACGGCGGCTACGCCTATCCCGGCTTTATCGACTGCCATACCCACAGCATCTCCGGCGGCATCTACACCCTGGGAGTAGACCTCTCCGGATGCCCGGACATCGCTTCTTTAAAAGCCCAAATCTCCATGCAAGCGCAGAAGCAGGAGTCGGGCGCCTTGATCTTTGCCTGGAACTTTGACGAAAGCTCGCTGGCAGAAAAGCGCTTCCCCAGCCAGGCAGAGATAGATGAGCTCTGCCCTGATCAGCTGCTTTTGCTCAGGCGTATCGACGGCCATTCCTGTATGCTGTCTTCAAATGCCAGAGCCAGGATCACCGCCCTGAAGAGCAAGGATACCATTCTGACCGGCGCCGAAAATGACCTCGTAACCAACTGGTTTCATGCTCAGCTGGACGACGATGCGGTGATGAGCGCCTATCACAGCGCGGCCAAGGTTGCGATGCAGGGTGGTTTTACCACAGTCCATACCATGATCGGCGATGCCGAGATGAGCATCGACCACTTCATAATGCTGCAAAAGAGGCTGGATGAGCTGCCCATCGAATACATCCTCTATCCCCAAAGTTTCAATATAGACGCCGCTCTGGAAGCAGGCAGTCCCCGCATCGGCGGTTGCATCCTGGCCGATGGCTCCATTGGCAGTCATACTGCCGCTTTAAGCCAGCCATACCGGGATAAAGCCTCCTGCGGCACTCTCTATAAAACCGATGAGTTTTGGCGAGCCTTCATCACCAGAGCTCACGAAAACAACCTTCAAGTAGCGATTCACTGCATCGGAGACTCGGCTATCAAGCAGGTCAACGATGTATACCTTGAGCTCCAGCAAACCAATCCCAAAGACCTGCGTCACCAGCTCATCCACTGCGAAATCTGCCCGGATGAACTGATCGGCCAGATCAAAGCCTCTCAAGCCGTACCCGTGATGCAGAGCGCTTTTGATCTCTACTGGGGAAATCCCGGTGGCTTCTACGAGCAGAGATTGGGTGTAGCTCGCCTCAGACAGATGAATCGCTTTGCTTCGCTCATCCGGAGCGAAATACCCGTCTGTGGATCAAGCGATTGGTATGTGACGCCGATGAACATCGCCATGAGCATACACGCCATGATCCACCATCACAATCCGCTTGAGCGTATCTCCGCTCAGGATGCGATAAAAACCTACACAGAAAACTCAGCCCGTCTCAGCCATGATGAGATGCGCTTGGGAAAGCTGCAACATGGCTTTCAGGCTGACCTCAGCGTCCTGAACACAGACCTCACCAAGCCCTTTGATTATCAGGCTGTGCGGACGAAATATATAGTCAAGAAAGGAATGCAAGTTTATGCTTACACGCCGAATTGCCCTTAACGCCGGTGACCTCAATTCATTGATGGACATTGAGGCCACATACCACCCAAAAGCTGATCTGGCAGATATTTACAAGCTGCTCTGTCAGGCTTACTATGGCCCCAGTCACATGGGAAAAGAATTGGCCGCGATCCGTAAAAGCCTCGCGGAAGAACTCAAGCAAAAAAGGAAAATATACACGCCTCTACTGCAAGACATAGGCAATCGTAAAGGCTTCTACCGTGTTTCCCTGGACCTGATCCCGTATTTGCCGGAAGAGGGTGCAGCTCCCGTGCCTCTTTCTTCCATCCCCAAAAAGCTGAGTCGCACCCAGCCCAGCGAAGCCCAGATAGATTATATGGCCTTTTTGATCCAGGATTCCTGCTTGGTAATGGACGTGGATATACGCAGCTGGAAAGCCACTTGGCGCAGGCTGTGGCCCAGGATAGAAGCTCGCTATAAACCCAGTGAGGAAATCACCGAATTCGTGGTGGAGCACGTGCAAAAAGCTGCCATCACCAAACACTCCAAAAACTATAAAAAACTCTATCAACCCCACTACCGCATCTTGCATCACAAGCTGCTGAAGACCGTGTTTGATATCGAAGCATAAGAAGAGGAAGCCACTTTGAGTCAGATCCGTGTTCGTTTCGCCCCCTCACCCACCGGCTATCTGCATATCGGCGGGCTGAGAACCGCCCTCTATGATTATCTGTTTGCCCGCTCCTTGGGCGGAAAGTGCATCCTCAGAATCGAGGATACAGACCGCAATCGACTGGTGGAAGATGCGGTGGAAAACCTGATCCAATCGCTGGAACAACTCGATCTCCATTTTGATGAAGGCCCCGGCATAGGCGGAGATTATGGCCCTTACATCCAGAGCGAACGCCTGGAGCTCTATCACCGCGAAGCCGAGCGGCTTTTGGAGACCGGACACGCCTACTATTGCTTTTGCACGCCCGAAACCTTGGACGAAATGAGGCGCAAACAGCAAGAAGCCAAAGAATTTGTGAAATATGACAGGCGCTGTCTGAACCTCACTCCGGAGCAGGTCCAAGCCAGATTGGACGCCGGAGAATCGCACGTGCTGAGGCTCAAGATGCCGGATGACCACGAGTTTACAGTTGAAGACCTCATCCGGGGAACCGTGCAAATAGACGCCTCTCAATCCGACGATCAAGTCCTGGTCAAGTCCGACGGCTTTCCCACCTATCATCTGGCCGCCGTGGTGGACGACCATTATATGGAAATCTCACACGTGATCCGCGGCGAAGAATGGCTCTCCAGCACACCCAAACACATCTGGCTCTATCAGTGTTTAGGCTGGGAACCGCCCAAGTGGGTTCATCTGCCCCTTATCCTCAACCAAGACCGCAGCAAGCTCAGCAAACGCATGAACGACGTAAGCGTGGAAAGCTACTTGCAAAAAGGCTATCTCAAAGAAGCACTGATCAATTTTATTGCCCTCCTGGGCTGGCATCCGGCAGACGACCGTGAGTTTTACAGCCTCGAAGAGCTCTGCCAAACCTTCACGCTGGAAAGAGTGAGCAAGGCGGGGGCGGTGTTTGACCTCACCAAGCTGGATTGGATGAACGGACACTACCTCAAAGAACTGCCCCTGGAAACAATCGTAGAGCGCAGCTTGCCCTATTTTGATGCTGCAGGACTCAAGGTGCCCGAAAAAGACAAGCTCCATAGAATGGTGGAGGTCGCCAGACCGCGCTGCAACCTGCTTGCAGATATCCCGGTTTATTGCCGGATGTTCTTGGAGACGCCCAACCCGCAGGGCAAGGAGCTGCAAAACCTCCAAAGCGAAGACTCCAAAAAGGTGCTCTCCTGGTTTGTGAACAACCTGCCTTCGCACTTCCCCTTGGATGCTGAAAAGGTGGACTCCTTAGTCAAAGAGGCTCTCACCGCCACGGGTTTGAAAGCAAAAGCCTTTTACACGCCTCTGCGACTGGCTTTGATCGGCCAGGCACATGGACCCGACCTGCCCAATACTTTTGCCATTTTGGGAGACGACGAAGCGCTTGCCAGGATTCAAGCGGCCTTGGAGCTCTGACAAATATAGCAACAACATTTAAAAACTGTATATTCCACCCGTACCCTGCGGGTGGTTTTTTGTTTTTTGGGGCGCAGATCTCCTACCTTTATAGTAGGTGATACTTTTCGAAACCGGGAACCGAGAAGAGCAGTCGTTTTTGAAAAATTTGACTGCGCATCGTGAAATATGCAAACAAATCCGCCTCCGAAAACGTCGATTTCATGCGGCCTCCCTTAGGGGCTCCTGTGGGTCTCCTTTGGGATCCACAAGTAACCCAAAGTAAACCCATAGGTTACGCATTTGAGCGCCGAGGATACCCGAGGGTGGGGCAAGCCGGGGCAAAAGTCAAATATTGAGGTGGGTGCGTGTTTTTTGCAAAGAAATTAAGGGCTGAAATCTTCGCTTATTCAGGGCAGGTTTGGTGGCAGAATAATCCGAGTGTTAAGTTTTAATTATATCGTTTTAGACAATAAGTCTTGACACAATCGAACGCTTTCTATATTTGGTTCGAATACAATCTATAGGTCACCAAACAACACCTAACAAATGTATTAGGCACACATTAACTAAACTTATATTCACAAACAACCGAGGAAACAATGGAAGAACTCAGTACAAACGACACACTGGAACTCAAGAAGGCAACGATCATCAATGCGGCGATGGAGGTATTCGCCAAAAACGGCTATGCCAAAGGCTCCATAAGCGACATCGCTGCCAAGGCAGAGATTGGCAAGGCCACCTTGTATTACTATTTCGATAGCAAGGAAGCCGTCTTTATGGAAGCCGTCAAGCTGGCTTATCGGCAGTTTTTTGAGGTTATCGAAAAGCAGGTTGCATCGTTAGAGGGCTTTGAAGCACGCTTCAGGGCCTTGGTGCGCTTGCCCATCCGCTACATCTATGATCACGTGCCTATCCTGGTTGAAGCTCGAAACAGCTTCCCTGAAGCCTATGTGGCTGAATTGGAAGCACTTCAAGAATATGGTCGTCAAAGAATGAGAAACAACCTGCATCGCCTATTCCAAGAGGGAATGGCAGAGAATAAGGTCGATGATCGCTTCAGTTTTGAAGCCCTTAGCAACGTCGTCCACGATTGGATGATGATGTCGGAGCTGAATTGGGATATTCAAGAGAAGCAGATGATCATGCAAAAATTGGAACGAGAACAGGACGTCCTTATCGACTTGGTCCTGTATGGTATATTAAAAAGAGGTTAATCGAATATGAAAAGACTTATTACCCTGATCGGCCTGTCGCTGCTGGTGTTCAGCATCAGTGCGATAAGCCTGGATGAAAGCGTGAACCTGGCACTCAAAAACAACCGTAACCTCCTGATTGCCAAAGAAGAGGTGGAAAAGGCCAATATGTCTTACAACGATGTACGCGGCACACTGCTTCCTCAGATCACGCTGCAAGGAGGTTATGAGCTATCCAGGACTCATTTGCCACCCAATGCCATACCCGGTGAGGTAAACTTCATGCCGGGCTTGTCGCAGACAGCTTCCATGGATGACTATTACTTGGCCGGGGCACTGGCCGGCGTGGTGAACAATATGATCCCCACCACTCCTCAGGATCAGGCATCCGTGGCCTTGCAAGTCAAGATGACGCAGGTGCTCTTCCTGGGCGGTAAGCTGGTCAACGGCATCAAAGCAGTGGACAGGTATCGCAGCATTCAGAGATTGAACTATTGGGTTGAGGAGCAGAATCTGATCCTCAAGACCAACGAGTTGTTCTATCAATGTCTGCTTGCTGAGAAGCTGGTACAGGTGCAACAGGATGGCCTGGATATGGCCAATCAGCACTTGGCACGCGTGGAAGCCTTCTTTGAAGAGGGCATGGTAAGCGAATTTGATCTGCTGCGAGCACGTCTTGAGGTGGCCAAATTGGAGCCACAGGTTTTGCAAGCTCAAAATACCTATGAGATTGCCCTGAGCGCATTCAGGATGCACTTGGGTTCCGAGGATGAGAGCTTGGTGCCCGAAGGCGAATTTGTGCTGCCAGAAAAGATGGAAGTGACTCTGGAAGAAGCTCTCAGCTCCGGAAAAGAGAAGAGAGTGGAGCTGGAGCTCCTGGACATCGCCACCGAAGTTGCACAGATCAAATACAACGCAGAAAGAGGCAACTATCTGCCCAATATCGCTCTCACTGCCGACTACTCATTGTATACAGCTGCAGATGATTTTAGCATCGAAAAGGACGATTTTGGCAGCCGCTACAGCGTGGGAATTGGCATACAAATACCCATCTTTACGGGGCTATCCAATACTGCCAAACGCAACCGCGCCAGAAGCGAATACCTCCAAGCTCAATATCAGCAACGCGATCTCGAAAACATGATCCGCTTGGAAGTTACCCAAAATTGGCAAAATCTGCAACACACACTCCACAACCATGAAGTACAAAGCCAAAACATCCGGATGGCCGAACGCAGCTTGGAGATCGCTCAGGCCCGCTACGACAACCAGGTGGGAATCCAGCTGGAAGTCTTTGATGCACGCATCACGCTCTCCGGAATCCGCCTGCAATATCTGCAGTCCATTTATGATATTATTATAGATCAACTCAAACTTACAAAATCAATGGGAATTAAAATTTAAGGGAGTCTCCATGAAAAAATACATCATTATCGTCAGCCTGATTGCCTTGCTCTTCACTCTGGGCGCCTGTGGCAAAAGCAAAGAGCAGAGCAAGACAATGCAAGAAATCCAAGAGACGGAAGGCATACCCGTGCGCACGCTGACCGTGAGCACAGAGACCTTCGTCCAACAACTGCGCTACAATGCGTCTTTGAGTGGGAAACAGGAATCCACGGCTCAATCCGATCTCAGCGAGGTGGTGAGCCAAATCCACGCTAAAGTGGGCGACAGAGTTTCCAAAGGACAGCTCATCCTCAGCTTCCCCACCACTGCACCTGCAGCCCAATATGAACAGGCAGCCACAGCATTTGCAGCTCAACAAACCGCATATCAGCGTATGCAACGTCTATATGAAAGCGGCGCCATCTCCAAGCAGGAGCTGGACAACGTGGAAACCATGTACAAGGTGAGCAAAGCCAATCTGGAATCCAGCGAATCCATGATCAAGGTGCGTGCGCCCATCAGCGGTATTCTCTCCGCTCTGCACGTGAGCCAAAGCGATAAAGTGTATCCCGGCAAAGACCTCTTCACCGTTTCCGCAACGGATGGCTACAAAGCCGTGATGATGGTGCCCACCCAGGATGCGCCCAAGATCAAAAAAGGCTCCATCGCCACCGCAGAGGTGAATGGCGAAACCCTCAGAGGCAGAATCACCGAAGTGGGTATGGCACCCGATCCCATGCTGCGCGCCGTCAGAGTGGTAGCCACCTTCAACGGCATGAACCGGAAGATCAGCTTCGGTTCCACCGCCACAGTCAATATCAATGTTTTTAGCAAACCAAATTGCATAGTCGTAAATAGAGAATACCTAAGCTTTGAAAACGGAAACGCCTACGTGTGGGTAGCCGAAAACAACCGCTCCGTGCGCAGAGAAGTGACTCTGGGGCTCAACGATCAGCTTCACTATGAGGTCCTTTCCGGTCTCAACGAAGGCGATCAGCTCATCATAGCGGGTATGAACCTGGTGAGTGAAGACGGCTTAATCCGCATCATGGATGAAGAGGAATAAGCCATGTTTTTGTCAAAACTCTCCATTGAACGTCCTGTCTTGGTCACAATGGCCATCTTGGTGTTCGTGGTCTTTGGGCTGATGGCCTATTTTGGTATGCCCTTGGACTTGATGCCAGACGTGGAGCTGCCCTATGTGTCCATTCAAGTGGTATACCCGGGAGCAGGACCGGAAGAGGTGGAAACTCAAGTGACAAACCGCATCGAAGAAGCGATAGCCACCGTGAGTAACATCGACCAGGTCCAATCCTACAGTCTGGACAACGTGAGCGTCACCTTGATCGCCTTTAAACTCGGCAAGGACGTTGATATCGCCAACCAGGAAGTAAAGGATAAAGTAGATAACATCCTCAGAGACCTCCCCAGCGGAGCAGAAAAACCCCAGGTGCAAAAGTTCAACTTCTCGGCCTTTCCCTTTATGGACGTGATCCTGAGCGGAAATATAGACAGCCGTGAACTTTATGAACTGGCAGACACCAGGGTGAAAGAGCGCTTTTCGCAGATCGAGGGCGTGGCTCAAGTGAATATCGTGGGCGGAGCCAAGCGTCAGATCAACGTAAAGCTCAGCGATGCTGCCATATTTGAAAACAACCTGTCCATGGCGCAGTTGATGCAGATCCTGCCGGCTCAGAATATGGATATGCCCGCCGGCCAGTTCAATCGCGGTTCGCAGGAGTACTCCGTGCGCCTCAAAGGACAATTCTCCAGCGTGGATGAGATAGGCGAAGCCAGAATCCCATCCGGATACCTGATGAAGAAACTCTCAGATATCGCCACCATCGAGGACAGCAGCGAAGAAGTGCGTGCCAAAGCCATTTACTACAATGTGCCCAAGCAAACGATCCAGGACAACGTCGTCCGTCTCTCACTGATCAAGAGCTCGGATGGCAACATCGTGGAAATCGCCAAACAACTGCGCAAAGAACTGCCAAACATCCAGAAAGACCTGCCTGAAGGAACCAATCTGAGCATCATCAGAGACGACTCTGATCTGACCAAAGCCACTGTGGACGACACGCTTAGCAATATCTGGATGGGCGTTTTGCTCACAGGATTGATCCTCTTCCTCTTCTTGCATGATCTGCGCTCCACCTTGATCGTTGCGCTTTCCATGCCCATTTCCATCATCTCCACCTTCGTGTTTTTGCAGCTAATGGGCTACACCATGAATATCCTCACCCTGATAGGACTTTCTACCTCGGTGGGTATCCTGGTAACAAACTCCGTGGTGGTGATCGAAAACATCTTCCGCCATAAAAACATGGGCAAAAGAAGGAAGGAAGCTGCAGACAAGGGCACATCCGAGATCGCGGTAGCCGTGCTCGCCTCCACGCTCACCAATATCGTGGTGTTTTTGCCCATCGCTTCCATGAGCTCGCTGGTGGGACAGTTCTTCAAAGAATTTGCCCTCACCGTCACCTTTGCTACCATCATGTCATTGTTGACCAGCTTCACCATCACACCCATGCTGGCTTCCCTGATCATTCCGGAAGAATATACGGCAGGCAGATGGGGCAAGAGATTTGATAAGGCTTTCGACAAGTTTGCACGCGGCTATAGAAGGTTCCTTGGCTATCTCATTGGGAATAAAAGGCGCAGCGTTGCCGTCATGGTGATTTCGGTGCTTGTCCTCGTGGGTAGCCTTGCCCTGCTTCCCGTCATCGGAATGGAGCTGTTTCCCGCTGTGGACCAGGGCGCCGTCAATATCTCAGTGGAACTGCCACAAGGCTATAACCTGGATGAAACTGCCAAGGTCTTGGATCAGATCCACAAACAAATCGGTAAATATAAGGAAGTGGAACACGTGATCACAAACCTGGGAAGCTCCAGTATGCTCGATCACGGCGTAAACCTGGCCTCTGCAGAGGTTAAACTCGTGGATCAGAAGGACAGAAAGCGTTCCAGTGCCCAAATGGCTTCCCTGCTTACCGAAGCTTTGGCAAACATCCCCAATGCCAATATCAAAGTAGGTGTACAGCAGTTTATGGGTGGTGCCGGAGCTGCACCCGTCGAGTTTTATCTCAAAGGACAAGACAACGAGAAGCTGGAAGAAATCAAGACACGCTATATCACAGCCCTGGAAGGCACACCGGGTATGCTGAACCTCGATACCAGCAGCAGACGTGGACGCCCCGAGATCACCATCACCCCCAAACGTGATCAGATGGCCCTCACCGGCGCAATGGTCTACGATCTCGCCATCGCTCTCAGAGCGGCCGTGGAAGGATTTGTGACCACACACTACACCGAACAGGGAAATCAATATGACATCAAGATCATGTTGGACGAAGAATATGTGAACTCACCGGATAAGCTGATGCAGCTCACTTTGCCCATACACGGCCAAAACTACCTGCTTTCCCAACTGGCAGACATCTCCTTTGACGCAGGTACAAACAGAGTCACACATATGGATCGCTTCAGAACCATAGTCTTCACTGCAGACCTGGATGGAGATGCGAAACTGGGCGATGTGGTCTCTGCGGTCGACGCCCGTCTGGCAAATATCGAGCTGCCCACCGGCTATCATATGGCTTGGGGCGGCACAGCAGAGATGTTGGCTGATACCGTGGATGATATGCTCAAGACCTTCCTGCTGGCTATCCTGCTCACTTATATGTTGCTGGCTGCCATCCTGGAAAGCTTTACCCAGCCTCTGCTGATCATGGCTACTGTGCCACTGGGATTGATCGGCGTGGTCTTGTCGCTGCTGGTCACGGGCCAGGCACTGAATATCTTCTCTATGATGGCAACTATCATGCTGGTCGGAATCGTGGTTAATAACGCTATTCTGATCATCGACCACGTGAATATGCGCCGCAGTGAAGGCCTGAACAGCCGTGACGCTCTGCTGGAAGCCGGCGAGCTCAAACTCAAACCCATCATCATGTCTACCCTGTCTATCGTGATCGGAATGCTGCCCATGGCTCTGGGTATAGGCGAAAGCATGAAAGAGTTCCGCCAATCCATGGGTGTGGTCTCGATAGGTGGCCTGATCGTATCAGCTTTTTTGACTCTCATCGTCATTCCCGCATTTTACTACTTGACAACCAAGCAGGATGCGACTAAATTGTCCGAATAACAAACCTATTTAGGAGAACAAAAAATGAAGAGATTCAAAAAACTCATCCTAATGGCCACACTTGCTGCATTCTTGATGATGAGCATGTTTGGCTGCTATGGCAGCTTTGCCTTCTCCAAAAAAGTCTATGACTTTAACGGCTCGGTGTCGGGAGACAAGTTTGTAAACAACCTCGTCTTTTGGCTTCTGAACGTGATCCCGGTCTACGGTTTTGCAGGTTTTGCAGACGTAGTCGTGCTCAACTTTATTGAG
The DNA here is from genome assembly GCA_002391675.1 of Cloacimonetes bacterium UBA3900. Lineage (GTDB taxonomy): Bacteria > Cloacimonadota > Cloacimonadia > Cloacimonadales > Cloacimonadaceae > UBA3900. The sequence goes on from DGFM01000017.1 coordinate 209,549, forward strand.
TTTTGGACAGGCAGCAACCCCATGGCTATGGATGCCGGTACTGAACAGATCCAGTATGTAACCGTCGACGGAGCAGAGTTTAAACTCCTCATGTCAAACGATACCCTCAGCATCGAAACCATGTCCGGTGCAAACAAGGGTGACATCGTTAAAATGAACTATGATGCCGCAAGCCAGAGCTGGTATCTGCAACAACAGAATGGCCCCGTCAAAGTCGCCACCATGCACGGTGACAAGATGGATTTGATCTACCCCAGTGGGAATATCCTTACTGTTGACGTGAGCTACTAAACCTTTTATAGTGGCGAGGCCTCATGTCTCGCCACTTTAACTTTATTATGAGGTAACAATGATAGATAAAGAAAGACTCGAAGCCGTATTGGACAAGATCCGCCCCGCCATCCAATCCGATGGAGGAGATGTGGAACTCGTCAACATCCGCGAAGACAACGTGGTGGAAGTGCGCCTCACGGGAGCCTGTAAAGGCTGCCCCATGGCAACCCTTACCCTCAAAGCAGGAATTGAAAGAATCGTCAAAGAAGAGATACCCGAAGTCAAGGAAGTAGTCTCTGTTAAATAAGCTTTGACTCCCTTTTCAAGAACCATTGAACCGATGTCTGCAAGGCATCGGTTTTTTGTGCCCGCGCTTTTTCTTGCGTTTTGCCACACTATCCCTATCTCTTTGAGACTCATATAGGTACCTCGTGCCGCATGGATGCTTAAGTTATGGCAATGCGTCACCTTTATAAAATAATAGTGGACAGAATATGCCCCTCTGATTTGTTGACGTCGTAGAAAACAGTGGAAACATGGAGAGGACTTATGTTACAGAAATTTGACTTTAGCCGGTTAATGAATGAGTTCATAACGCCGGACAGGATCAGTCTTGTCATCAGAGTGGCGTTGATCCTGGTAATTGGTATCCCCCTGGTCAAGCTCATCCGCAAGCTTACCAGAAAGCTGGTGGAGAACAAACTCTCCCCTCAGAGCGAAGTGCTGATCGTGAGAATGGTGTATTATGCATCAAGCCTGATTCTGATCGTCACCGTGCTACACGAATTTGGCTTCAAGCTCTCCGCACTGCTGGGAGCTGCAGGCGTCTTGGGCGTTGCTATTGGCTTTGCCTCGCAAACCAGCATCTCAAACATCATCAGCGGCATATTCCTGATCAGCGAAAAGCCATTCGAGATCGGAGACTTTATCAAAGTGGGCAACTGCGAAGGAACCATACATTCCATAGACCTGCTCTCTATCAAGCTGAACACGCCAGACAACCGCTTTATCCGTGTCCCAAATGAAACCATGATCAAATCCGAAGTGATCAACTACCACCGCTACCCCGTCCGCAGAGTGAATCTGGAGTTTCCCGTCTCCTTTGAGACAGACCTGGAGCCGTTCCTGGCCTTACTCAGGGATGTGGCAGACCAAGCAACGCTCTCGCTCAAAGACAAGAAGCCCTTCATCTCCATCACCGGATTTGGCGATTCCGGATACAGCATACTCTTCGGTGTGTGGTGCAATAGTACTGATTTCTTTGCTTTAAGAGACGAATTGATTATATTATTAAAAGAAAGCTTTACCAGAAACAATATAGAGATACCGTTTTCAACGATATCTGTCCTTAACGACTAAATAGAAGGAGGATTGTGATGAAGTCACTACCCAAAATCAAAGCTATTATCTTCGACCTGGATGGCACCCTGCTGGACAGCATTCAGGATATAGCCGAAAGCATGAACCTCGCCCTTGAGGAAGCTGGTTATCCCACCCACCCGATCGAAGCGTATAAAGATTTTGTCGGCAATGGATTTGGCGGCTTGGTACAGAAAGCCCTGCCTGCCGACAAGAGAACAGAGAAAGAGGTCAAACGCCTGGTCAAGAAGTTTGCCGAGAAGTATGAGGAGCACTGGTTTGTTGAGACCAAGCCCTTTATCGGCATCCTGCACCTGATCAAGACCTGCGTCACCCACAAGATCAAGCTGGCCATTCTCTCAAACAAGGCGCACTACTTTACCAAGAAGATGATCCGCCACTATTTCAGAGGTGCCATGATCAACCAAGGCAAGAATCCCTTTGGCATCTATAGCGGAGCGGAAGAAGGCAAGCCCCTCAAGCCGGACCCAACCACTGCCTTGGAGCTGGCAGAAAGGCTGAAAACCCCCGTGGAAAACATCGCTTTCGTGGGAGACAGCCCTGTTGATATGGAAACCGCCAAAAACGCCGGCATGATTGCCATTGGCGCAGCTTGGGGCTTCTCCGGCAGAGAGATACTGGAAAAAGCAAACCCGGATGCCATCTATGACAGCCCCACGGAACTTGCAACCTACTTGAACCAATTCCCCATAGTCTGATGAAATCATACCGGCAAGAACTCACCATCACTGCACCCCAAAGGCGTGCTTACATCAATATCACGCCGCAGGTTCAAGCTGCGATAGACAAGAGCGGAATCACCGAAGGTTTATGCCTGGTAAACGCTATGCATATCACGGCTTCCGTGTTTATCAACGATGATGAAAGCGGCCTCCACAGAGATTTTGAGACTTGGCTGGAAAAACTGGCTCCCGAACATCCCCACAGCCAATATCACCACAACGGCTATGAAGACAACGCCGATGCCCATCTGAAGAGGCAGATCATGGGCCGTGAGGTGGTGGTTGCCGTCACCAATGGCAGACTGGACTTTGGCCCTTGGGAGCAGATTTTCTACGGAGAGTACGACGGGAAAAGACCCAAGCGAATCCTCATCAAGATAATTGGTGAATAAACCTATCACAATAAAGAAAGAGGTCGCCTGCCGGTGACCTCTTTTTGTATGCTCAAAATTGCTTGTCTATGCTTTGGCTCTGCCTATGGAGTGGTACTCAAAGCCCAGCTCGCGCATGGTTTGGGGCTCATATTGGTTGCGTCCATCCAGGATCAGGGGCTGTTTCATCAAGCCTTTCATCTTCTGCCAATCCGGAAGCCTGAAGATGTGCCATTCTGTGACCAGCAGCATCGCATCGGCCCCTTCCAGGGCGTCATATTCGCTTTCCACAAAGGTGATATTGTCTGTATTTGCAAAGACCTTTTTCGCCGTTGGGATAGCGATGGGATCATAGGCTTGAATGGTAGCTCCCATTCCAAGCAGCGCATTGATAATCACCGTTGCCGGTGCTTCTCTCATATCATCGGTTTGAGGCTTGAAAGCCAGGCCCCAGATCGCTATCGTCTTACCGCTCATGTCTTCTCCCCAGAGCTTCACCAGTTTATCCACCAACACCATCTTTTGGCTCTGGTTGGTCTCTTCCACCGCTTGGATGATTCTGGCAGAAGTTCCGGCGTCCGAGTGCATACTGATCAGAGCGCGCACGTCTTTGGGGAAGCACGAGCCGCCATAGCCCACACCGGGAAAGATGAACTTGTGGCCTATGCGTGTGTCGGAACCCATACCGTGCCTCACTTCCGAGATGTCTGCATCCAGGGATTCACACAGGTGCGAAAGCTCATTCATAAAGGAAATCTTGGTAGCCAGGAACGCATTGGACGCATATTTGGTCATCTCTGCGGAGCGGATATTCATCACCAGGATTCTCTCTGCACCTCTGCTAAAGGGCTCATACAGCTCTTTCATGATCTTGGCTGCTTCCTCGTCCTCAACTCCCAGGATCACTCTATCCGGCTTCATAAAGTCATCTATTGCAGCGCCTTCTTTGAGGAACTCCGGATTTGATACTATGGTAAATTCATGGACGTTATCCAGCTCTTTCATCCTGGCTTTGATGGTTTGCTTCACCAAATCTGCAGTACCCACCGGGACAGTAGACTTGGTCACGATGATCTTTGGCTCGTTTACATATTGTGCGATGGACTTGCTCACGTCTATCACGTGGCTGAGGTCTGCCGAGCCGTCTTCATCAGCGGGTGTTCCCACTGCGATAAAGATGATCTCGGAGCGCTGCACCGCATCCTTCAGCCCGGTGGTGAAGGTGATACGCCCAGCGGCTGAATTGGTGTCGATCATCTCCTTCAAGCCCGGCTCATAGATCGGTACTTCGCCTCTATTGAGCATAGCGATTTTAGTTTCGTCTATATCCACACAAATCACGTTGTTACCCATTTCTGCAAAACAGGTACCCGTCACCAAGCCCACATAGCCTGTGCCTATGATACATAATTTCATTTCTCTATCCCCTTTTCTTTGAAGTAGATAATGGTTTGTTTGAGCCCATCCACCAGATTGTAGATAGGGCTCCACCCCAAGACCTTGAATGCTTTGGAACAATCCAGCATCGAGCGCCGCAGGTCTCCCGGACGTGCCTCTCCCCTATGCGGCGGCACATCCAGCCCCAGCTGCCAACAGATGGCGTTATAGAGCTGCAAGGTAGTGGTTTCCACGCAGGTGCCGATGTTGAAGCAATCGTTATTGCCTTCCGTGAGCGCCAAAACGTTTGCCCTCACCACATCCGCCACGTACACATAATCACGGATCATCCCTTCCGGCTCGTCTGAATACGCATAAACCGTAGGGATCAATCCCTGCAAAAGCTTTTCGATAAAGATAGCCACCACGCCTGCCTCTCCATATGGCACCTGGCGCGGGCCATAGACGTTTGCATAGCGGAGGACGGTGTAGTCGATGCCATAATGGTGCCGGTAGGCCTGCAGATATTGCTCACCGCACATCTTATTGATAGCATAGACGCTCAAGGGCGCGGGACGGTAGTTTTCTGTGGTGGGATACTCTTCTGCCTCGCCATAAATAGCACCCCCAGAGGAGATATAGATCACCTTCCTGACCTGATATTTCCTGCAACACTCCAGGATGTTGATAAAGCCCATGACGTTCACATCCGCATCATGGCAGGGGTCTTTGAGGGAAATCGGAATGGATATCTGAGCGGCATGATGGTTGACAATATCCGGCTGCTCGCTGGCGAATATCTCTGATAGCTGCGCATCCCGGACATCTATCTTATATAGCTTTGCTCTTGGATCCACGTTGTGTGCGTAGCCGGTGCTGAGGTCATCCACCACAACCACTTCATGACCTTGATCCAGATACGCCTGTGCCACATGAGAACCGATAAACCCGGCTCCACCGGTCAAAAGTATCTTCATCTATTCCTCGTCTTTGGTATATCTTCTGTTTCGATTATCTCAAACTCGCCAATGATTTTCACATCTGCCGGGTCTGTTTTCAGGATCACTGCCTGCTTGAGGATATTCACCTGCAACCGCAGCTCATGCAGCTTGTCATGCTCTTCCACCACTCCCCTGACACCGGCGAAGGGGCCGCTGATGATCTCCACCTCCAAGCCTTTGGCAAGCCAATATCCCGGCCCTGCTTCCACCTTCTGTGCCGGAATCTGATTTATCGCTCTCAGCTCGGAGAGCAGCTGTTCCTGGTCTATCACCTTCAGGAAGCCGGCAACGTAACCCGTACGTGCCAAGGTGTCTTTGTCTTCGTAATCTATACAAACAAACACATATCCGGGAAAAAGAGGAATGTGGGTGCGATACGTGCTCTTTTCATACACCTTCACGCTCTCCCTGAGAGGCAGGTAATAGTGAACACCGGTGCGTTTGGCATATTCAGCCAGCTTCTTTTCACAGCGTGAACGCGTGCGCACCACCGCCCATCTCTTATCGCCGGAGCCAAGCTCCAGCTCGCCAAAGAGCTCATCAACCATCACTCTTTTTGTGGATTTGTTCATCTAATAGCGATAATGATCCGGTTTGTAAGGCCCTTCAATGGGGACGTTCAGATACTCGGCCTGCTTAGGAGTCATGGTGCTCAAAATCACACCCAGCTTGCCCAGATGCAAGCGTGCCACCTCTTCATCCAAGTGTTTGGGAAGGGTGTAAACGCCCAGTTCATGATCCTTTTGCCAGAGATCCATTTGCGCCAATACCTGATTGGTAAAGGAACAGCTCATCACAAAGGAAGGATGTCCTGTGGCGTTGCCCAGATTGACCAGACGCCCCTCAGAGAGCAGGATGATGCTGCGTCCTGTGGGGAAGGTTATCTTATCCACCTGAGGCTTAATGTTTTCTTTCACAACGCCCTCTGTGGCATAGAGCTTATCCACCTGAATCTCGTTGTCAAAATGGCCGATATTGCAGACTATGGCGTGGTCTTTCATCTTTTGCATATGCTCGACGGTGATCACATCGCAGTTTCCGGTGGCGGTCACAAAAATGTCAGCTTCTTCCACCATATTTTCCACGGTGTTTACCTCAAAGCCTTCCATCGCCGCTTGCAGAGCGCAGATGGGGTCGATCTCGCTCACAATCACCCGCGCACCAAATCCACGCATGGATTGAGCACAGCCCTTGCCCACGTCACCATAACCACACACCATCACGACCTTTCCGGCCACCATTATGTCTGTGCCGCGTTTGATGCCGTCTGCCAAGGATTCCCTGCAACCATAGAGGTTGTCAAACTTGCTCTTGGTCACGGAGTCGTTCACGTTGATGGCGGGGAAAAGCAGAGTTCCCGCTTTGAGCATCTGATAGAGGCGGTTTACGCCTGTGGTGGTCTCTTCGCTCACGCCGCGCAGCCTTTTGGCCACCTTGTGCCATCTTTGCGGGTCTTCCTGCAAGCCCTTGATCAGAAGCTCTTGCACGATGCGCATTTCGTGGACATCTGCCGTAACTTCAGGCAGCTTGCCGGTGGAGGCATAAAGCTCTTCCAGGCGATAGCCTTCATGAACCATCAAAGTGGCATCACCACCGTCATCCACGATCATATCCGGGCCATCACCATCGGGCCACAAGAGCGCATACTGAGTGCATTGCCAGTATTCTTCCAGTGTTTCGCCCTTGAAAGCGAAAACGGGCACGCCGAGATCGACCATCGCCGCTGCGGCATGGTCTTGAGTGGAAAAGATGTTACAGCTGGCCCAGCGCACCTGCGCACCCAGGTCTATCAAGGTCTGAATGAGCACAGCAGTCTGAATCGTCATATGCAGACTGCCTGTGATTCTGGCGCCTTTGAGCGGCTTGCTGTCGCCATATTTCTCTCTGAGAGCCATCAAGCCCGGCATTTCAATCTCTGCCATAGCTATCTCTTTATGGCCCAGCACTTTCTCATCTATATTCCTGATCCAGTATTTCATCCGTAAATCTCCTTTTTTAAGATGTAAGCGGCTCTGTGGATGCAGAGCCGGCTTACAATTTATATCAGCTAATCTTGTATTGTTTACCTGCGAGGACCGCGTCCACGGGGACGGCGATCTCTATCGCGATTTCTGTTGTTTCGTTGTTGTCTGGGTTCATCTTCACGCCGGTTTCCGGGCTGAGGCTCCGGATTGCCGGGCACACCTTTCATGGTGAGAGCCAGCTTGCCTCTCTCGCTACCCAGAGACCTCACGTTGACGATGTCTCCCAGCTTGACCATATCTTCAGGGTGTTCGATTCTGGAAGTGTGCATCTGCGAAACGTGCACCATTCCTTCTCTCACACCGCCCAGGATCTTCACAAACACGCCATAAGGCTCGATCCTGGTAACGGGGCCGCTGAATTCCTCGCCAATTTCCGGCTCAATGGCAATACCTTTGACCATCTCCGTGGCTTTCATGATGGAAGCTTTATCGGGAGAGAGGATGCGCACTACGCCGTCGTCATTGATGTCTATCTCCACACCGCATTCTTCGATAATGGATTTGATCATCTTGCCGCTGGGTCCAATCACTTCGCCAATCTTATCCACGGGGATCTTGAAGGCTTCGATTCTGGGAGCCGTGGGCGCCAGATCATCCCTGGGAGCCTCGATGCATTCATGCATCAGGTCCAGGATGTGATGACGTGCCACATTCGCCTTCTGCAGGGCGATGCGCATGATGTCTTTGGTGATGCCTTCGATCTTGATATCCATCTGCATGGCAGTGATGCCTTCACGCGTGCCCGCACACTTGAAGTCCATGTCTCCAAGGTGATCTTCCAAGCCCATGATATCGGTGAGCACCACATACTTTCCATCTTCCATGATCAAGCCATTGGCGATACCGGCCACGGGTGCTTGGATCGGCACTCCGCCGGCCATCATAGCCAGACAGCCACTGCAGATGGAAGCCATGGATGACGAACCGTTGGATTCGAGAGTCTCTGCCACGATGCGCACCGTGTAAGGGAAGTCTTCCTTCTTGGGCAAAACGGCCTTGAGAGCGCGTTCGGCAAGGTTGCCATGACCCAGCTCTCTGCGTCCGGTGGGCCCCATTCTGCCGGCCTCTCCCACGCTGAAAGGAGGGAAGTTGTAGTGCAGCAAAAAGCCTTTTTTATATTCTTCTTCCAGACCGTCGATGATCTGTTCATCGCTGCCGCCACCCAGGGTAAGCGTACCCAGGGATTGCGTCTCTCCACGTGTAAACAGCGCCGAACCGTGAACCACGGGCAATACGTCAATTTCGCAGGTGATGTCGCGAACTTCATCCAGGCCGCGTCCATCCACGCGCAGATGTTTATGCAGGATGGAATCTCTTACGTATCTGCGGATTATCTCTTCGTAGGCCTCCTTATACCAGGGTTCATTTTCCTCAAAGAGTTCTTCGCCATCCTGCTCAAGATACTTCTCCATCATCGCCTCTTCCGTAGCATCAAAGGCGTCCTGACGCTCCTGTTTGCCGATAATTACGGCATTCTGGGCGATGTCTGCACCATAATCCGCTTCCACTTTGGCCAAAATCTCTTCCGGGATGCTCACCAGCTCGACTTCCACTTTTTCCTTGCCCACTTCACGCACCATATCTTCCTGCAGGGCACAAAGCTTTTTGATCTCTTCATGACCGGTGTAAACCGCATCCAGCATCACTTCTTCGCTGAGCTGATCCGCAGCGGATTCGATCATAACCACGCTGGTTGCAGAGCCGCCCACCGCCAGATTGAGCCTGGAGCGTTCGTTGAGGTCTTCTATGGTGGGGTTGACCACAAATTGTTCGTCGATATAACCCACTGTCACGCCAGCAATTGGGCCGTGGAAGGGGATGTCTGAAATGGAAAGAGCCAAGGAAGCTCCAAAGATGCCCAAAACTTCGGGATCGGTGATGCCATCATAGGCCAAAACGGTCAACACCACATGCACGGGATTGCGAAAACCATCCGGGAAAAGAGGACGGATGGCACGGTCTATCACGCGTGCGGAAAGGGTTGCCTGCGTGGTGGGCCTGGCTTCACGCTTGAAGAATCCACCGGGAATCTTGCCGGAAGCATACATCTTCTCGATGTAGTCCACGGTGAGGGGGAAGAAGTTTTGATTTTCAGCAGGGTCTTTGCCCATTGTTGCTGTCACCAATACTGCAGTGTCTCCATAGCGGATATACACGCTGCCATTGGCTTGCTTGGCCATACGGCCTGTCTCGACGTAGAGTTTGCGTCCGCAAAAGTCAATTTCGCGGCTGATAATGTTGAAATTATGCATTAAATCTCCTTATAGATTCATTTGAACTGCGGGAGAAGAAGCAATAGGCTAAAAAGCCTCGTTTGGCAAGCGTCTTAGCTTATTGCTCAAACTCCCGTAGTGGTTGATTGGTTAATGATTTGGTGAGAAGTCTAAATCTTAGCTCCTCGTGAATATCAAGTTATCTCAAAAAGCAAGCGGATCTTTACCAAATGATGAAAGATCCGCTCACTAAGTGTTATTATGGCGAGTCTATCATTTTCTGATGCCCAGTGCCTTGATCAGCTGGCGATAGCGCTCGATTTCTTTACGCTTCAGATAATCAAGGAGGCGTCTGCGTTGCCCGATCAGTTTCAACAGCCCACGGCGAGTGCTAAAATCTTTAGGATGCTCTTTGAGGTGTCCCGTAATGGAATTGATCCTCTTGGTGAGAAGAGCAACCTGCACTTCCGGGGAGCCGGTGTCTGATTCATGGAGTTTAAACTCTGCCATGATAGCCTTTTTGGCCTCAGGTGTAAGTGACATTCCATCCTCCAGATGTATTTTGTACCAGTATTTAAAACTGGCCTTTTTTGTAAAGCCTTATTTTCATTTCATACCCACATTCCCGGCTTTGGCAAGAAATTTCACACGCTTTTAACACTTTGAGACCTGTGAAAACCGGGGAAAGCAGACGGTGTCAACCGCCGCGCCAAGATCAAACGGAGCCTTATAAATACTTCAGCAGATCTGTATGGACAACTCAACAACCACCCCCGCCGGGAAGAGCTCATTTTCGCCCTTAATTTGTTTGCGATAAACCGATGCTCAAGTCAAATTTTGCCTTTTGCCGGTGCTCTCGCTCCTTGGGATTTCCCTGGCCTTCGTTTGCGTAACCCTTGGGTTTTC
>DGFM01000017.1:220002-238709 GCA_002391675.1 Cloacimonetes bacterium UBA3900
GGCGGAATTGTTTTCGCAAAACGGGTGCGCAAGTCAAATTTTTCAGAGAGGCCCACTTTCCCCGGTGCCGGGTATCGGAAATGATCTCCTACCTTTTTAGTAGGTGATTTCCGCTTTTTGCCGGCCTGCATCTGCAGTTTTCTTCGCCCTGTTTTGACGGCAGCGGTTTTGCCACGTGAATTGGGAGTGACAACCGGCCTTGAAATTGGGCACTATTTGCAGCTCTGCGAAAAACCCAAGATTGTCCTTGACAAATTAGAGCGATTAAAATCCTATTATCAAACGAGGAAAAAACTATGAGAAAAAAGAAACATGATATTGTTCAGGTACTTGATCCTGAAGATGTTACAGATCTGACTGATGCTCAGAAGGAGCTGTACATCTCCTTGGGCTACCAACCTTGTCTGCTCTCATCAGGTAAGATCAAATGGCTCAATCAGGGCCAACAGGTATCCACTCTTGTGAGGCCGCAAGGCTGGAGCAGGCTTATTCCCAAGAAAAAGACCAATATCACTTCCTATAAACGTCGTAGGCGCAGATACAGCAACCCCGTCAGGGTTTTCTTAAAGGAAAATTGGGTCTTTCTTGTTCTTTTGGTACTGATTGGATTGGCAATCTATTTTACTCTTACATACTTGGCTTAATTACATAACAATACGAGGTGGAATTAATTGAGAATACTACTTACAAATGATGATGGAATCATGGCTGCCGGGCTGAGAGCCATGCAAAAGGCCCTGGCCGAGGCAGGTCATGAACTGGTAATTGTGGCACCGCATACAGAACGTAGCGCCTCCTCCCACTCCCTAAGTTTGCAAAGAGACCTCCGGGTTCGCCAATTGGCAGACAATGAATATTCCGTAGACGGAACTCCCGTGGATTGCGTTGTGGTGGCACTGCAACACATCATCCGGGAGCCTGTGGACTTGGTGATTTCAGGCATCAATGCAGGGCAGAACATGGGCGAAGACGTGCTCTATTCAGGCACGGTTGCCGCCGCTTTGGAAGCTGCTCTCAATGGCAACAAAGCCATCGCCGTTTCCCTGAACAGTTACCGCAATCAAAACTTTGAGCCTTCCGCCGCTTGGATCGTGAAGCTGCTGGAGCTGGGACTGGTTGACCTGTGTGAGCCCGGAATGGTGCTCAATATCAACTTCCCACATCTCCCCTACGATGAGATCAAGGGCATACGTCTCACCCAGACCGGCCACAGGCGTTATTACAACTTTATCAAAATCACCGCTGAACATGAAGATGGCTTCAGCTATCGCATCGGAGGTGACAACCCCAATTGGATAAACCTCGAAGGCAGCGATGCAGATGCCGTGAAAGCGGGCTATATCTCTATCACTCCCCTGGGTTTTACACTCACCAACGTCCAATGTTTCCCCGCTGTTTTGGAATGGTTGGAAACCAGAGGCTTACTCCGGCTGGAAGAAAAATAAAATGCGCTTTGAAGATCAACGGCAAAATCTCGTGAACCAGCTCGAGGCTTTGGGTATCACGGATGCCAAAGTCCTGAGGGCCTTTTCACTTGTGCCCCGGGAAGATTTTGTGCCCCAACATCTTAGCGCTTATGCATATAACAACAGGCCTTTGCCCATCGGTGAGGGTCAGACTATCTCGCAACCCTGGATGATAGCCATTATGCTACAGTATCTGGATATCCAAAAGCACCACATCGTGCTGGATATCGGTACGGGAAGCGGCTATCAAACCGCGCTTTTGGCCCATATGGCGGCCGAAGTGTGCACCATAGAACGCATTGAATCCCTTTCCCTGCAGGCACAGACGGTGCTGAAGAAGCAAGGCGTCAAAAACGTGTATTACCGCATCGGTGACGGGTCCCGCGGCTGGGAAAAGGCCTATCCGCCGCACAAAAGCTTTGATCGCATCATCGTGAGTGCCGGAGCCACCGAAATCCCTGCAGGTTTGACAGATCAGATCGCCGAAGATGGGCTCATGATCATCCCTGTGGGCCCCAGAGATTCTCACCAGATTTTGCATATGATCAGCCGGAAGCAAGGCGAACTGACGGTGACCCAACACGATGCCTGCGCCTTTGTGCCGCTGATAGTGGGAGACACCCAATGAGCTTGAAAGACATCTTACACAAGAAATTGAGTTCACTCAAGAAATCGGAACGCTACGTCAGGCTGAGAGAGTTTTGGATCTTCGAAGGGCTCAGCAACTACGAGCTGAGCTTTGTGGACGAACTGTTTTACAGCAGGAAGTACAGCGCAGGCGAAATTCTCTATGAGAAAGGCTTTCCCGTGGAACTCGTCTATCTGATCGTGTCGGGCGAGGTGCAGCTGCAGGAAACCGGGCAAAGCTTCGGCACAAACCAGGTTTTGGATCTCAGCTCGCTGTTTTGGACTGAAACACGCCCCTACACTGCGGTTGCGGTAGTGGATACAGAGGTCATGGCCATCTCGCAAACCGACTTCGATGAACTAATCAAAAAAGAGAAAAGCTTGGGCGTGAAGGTGTTGAAAAACATCTGCACGCGGCTCACTCACATCATTCACGACAAGCCATGCTGAAGAAAATCAACTACACCAAGACACTGTTTTACCTGCTGCTTCTTACAGCCATCGGCTTTGGTATCTATTTTTACAGCAGTGTCTTTGGGCATTTGATTGCCGGTTTTGTTTTGGCCTACATCCTCGATCCTCTGGTCAATGCGGTTGAGCGGTTGCGCCTGCCCCGCTGGTTGGCTGTCTTGAGCGTATACATTATCATCATTGGTGCCATCGCACTCTTGGTTGTTCTCTTTGCGCCCAGTCTCTATGAGCAGGTAGCGCAAGTGGTCAGCGTCTTGCAAGAGGATAGCTCAGGTGCTGCCAACCCATTGGTGGAGCTGCCCTTACTCAAAGACCTTCACCTGTTTCTCATGGAGCTGGATGCTCGCGTGCCTGTTTTGGACCTGGCAAACGAGTATGTGAAACTCATGGATATCTTGGTGGAGAACTTGGTTGCGCTTCCCAAGATCATCATGAAAAACTACAGCGCCATCATTGGAGCAGTATCCTATGTGGGCACGATTCCGCTGATCTGCTTTTACCTCTTGCTGGACAAGGCCCGTTTTCGCAAGGCTCTTTTTTCCCTGATCCCCAACCGATATTTTGAGCCCATCGTCATCTTGAGCGACAAGATAGACGAGACCGTGGGTAAGTATATGAGAGCCATGCTGTTTGAAGTACTGGCCGTGGCTTTGATGACCTTCATCGCACTGAGAATTTTGGGCGTCCCCTATGCCATCCTGATCGGTGTGATAGCCGGCTTTGCCAATATCATTCCCTATTTTGGCCCCTTTATCGGTGGCTGTGTGGCCGTCCTGAGCAGCCTCATCGCCGGCCAGCCGCCCATCATGATCTTTTGGGTGATCCTGGCTATGATTCTGGTTCAGCAGGTGGACAACAATTTAGTCTATCCCGTTTTGGTGGGTAAAACCATCGATATGCATCCTCTGGTCGTGTTTTTTACGGTGCTTGCCGGAGGATGGTTTGGCAGCTTGATCTGGATGTTGATTTCAGTTCCCCTTCTGTATATCACCTACACCATGATCAAGGAAACGTATCTCAACTTTAAAATGTTTAAACTTCTCTAAATAGGTAAGGAAGCATATGAGTATTATCGACAAGTGTTACGATTATCAAGATGCCCACGAAGTGAAGGCTTTGGGCTATTATCCCTATTTTCGCACCATCTCTTCCGAGCAGGATACCGAAGTTATCTGTGATGGCCAAAAGATGCTGATGCTTGGCTCCAACAGCTATCTGGGCCTCACCAATCATCCCAAGGTCAAAGAAGAGGCTATCCGCGCTTTGGAAAAATATGGCAGTGGTTGCGCCGGTTCCCGCTTTTTAAACGGTAACCTGGACATCCATATCAAGCTGGAAGAAGAGCTGGCGCAGCTGATGGGCAAGGAAGCGGCACTCGCTTTCCCCACCGGCTACCAGGCAAACCTGGGCTGCATCAGCACCATGGTCGGCAGAGGCGAATATGTGATCACAGACAAGCTGGATCACGCCTCCATCATCGACGGCAGCCTGCTCTCCTTCGGTACCATGATGCGCTTCAACCACAACGATATGGACAACCTGGAGCAAGTATTGAAGAAAATCGAAGGCAAAAACAGCCTCATCGTGGTGGATGGCATCTTCAGCATGGAAGGAGACATCGCCTTCCTGCCCCAGATCTGTGAATTGGCCGCCAAATACGGCTCTTCAGTGATGGTGGACGAAGCTCACTCGCTGGGAGTTTTGGGCAAAACCGGTGCCGGAACCGCTGAACACTTTGGCCTCATCGACGAGTGCGACTTCATCATGGGCACCTTCAGCAAATCTCTCGCTTCCGTGGGTGGATTCATCGCTGCAGATAAACAGCTCATCCACTATCTGAAACATAAATCCCGTGCGCTGATCTTCTCTGCGTCCATGCCACCGGCCTCTGCAGCCAGTGTTTTGGCCGCTCTCAAAGTCATGCGCGATGAACCGGAGCGGATTGAAAAGCTTTGGGAAAACACCAACTATATGCTCAAGGAATTCAAGGCCATGGGCTATGATACCGGGCTTTCCTGCACGCCCGTAGTTCCGCTGCACGTGGGCGAAATGATGAGAGCCTTCGGAATGTGGAAACGCTTGGGCGAAGAAGGCATCTTCATCAACCCCGTGGTACCACCCGCTGTGCCACCCAATTCATGCTTGATCCGTACCTCATTTATGGCTACTCACACACGTGAGCAGCTGGATTTTGCCCTGGATAAGTTCTATAGCATTGGCAAGGAACTTAATATCATCTAAATGAATAAGAATAACATACATGGAGGATAATCATGGCTAGTCAAAAGAGTTCTGATTTCTACAAGAACCCCAAAGACATGTCTCCGATTCGTGCAATCGCAGAGACCATCATGAACAACCACAACGTTCGCAAGATCGACATCCGCGAAGCCTATGAAATGGCCCGCAAACAACCAGGCGTGTCTGAAACAGACCTGAGAGTATTTCCGGAATTTATCAAACTTCACAACCTGCCGGAAGATACCAGAGTGTTGAACGATACACACGGCAACATCATCGGCAGAACCGCAAAGGCACGCAGATTTTACAACCGCGAAGATGCCGCACGCAGAAACAAGCTGGAAGGAGACTTCCGTGAAGCGGCTTTCCAGATGCTGCATTACCCGCTCATCAAAGCGGAAGCCATCCTGGGCATGGACCCTGATCTGATGATTAAAGCTACCTTTGTCACCACAGAATCTGATGCGGCAAACGTCTACCACTGGCTGCTCAACTTTGCTCCCTATGAGCAACTGAAAGAGCAATATGAAGCCAGCCCCGTACTTCCCATCCAAGATATCATCCTCATCGCATTCAACGAATGGACCTGCGATGATCCCTATTACAACAACGTCGGCGCACCGCAGCTGGCTCTGGTGGATGAAAAACACAACGTGATGGTGAATATGGGAATGCGCTACTTTGGCGAGCGCAAGAAGGGAACCCTCACCATGGCATGGACTTCCGGCATCAGGATCGGAATGGCAGCCTGTCACGGTGGCATCAAAGAAATTGACTTTAGCACCTGTAAGGATCCCAAGTATCATGACCTTGGCAAGCGCTCCATCGCCTTCTACGGACTTTCCGGAACCGGAAAATCATCACATACAAATAGCCACGACAACGCCGGCACTCTGCCCGAAGGATTTTCCAAAGTGGTGCTGCACGACGACGCCTTCCAGATCGACCTGGAAAACAAGCTCTGCAGATGCTGGGAACCTACTCTCTTCGATAAGACGGACAGCCGCCCCATCGACCATCCGGACTGGAAATACGCGCTGGCTCTGATGAACCACGCCCTGCTCGAGATCGATGGCAAACGCATCCCCGTCGGCCAGGACGTACGCAACCAAAACGGACGCGCCCTCCTGGATAGAAAACTCTTGGGCGATTACGTCAACCGTTGCGGCTTCCCCAAAGCACTGGTCTGGCTCAGCAAAGACAGCACCCTGCCACCTGTTATCAAGTTCAACAACAAGCACTTGGCGGTTGCTATGGGTGCATCCCTGATGACCCAGAGAAACAGAGCTGAAAACGTCACTGAAGAAGAGCTGAACAAGCTGGTCTTTGAGCCCTTTGCCAACCCCTTCAGAGTGTATGAGCTCTACCGCGACGTGGAAGCCTTCATCAAAGTGGTGGAGAGTGGCTCAGACGTCTATTGCTTCAACTCTCGTGGATATTGGAAGGAGTCTGATGACGAGCTGGAGGCAATTCCCCTGAAGACCTCCCTCACCCTGCAGACCGCCATCCTCACCGACGCTTTGGAATGGGAACCCTGGGATATGCTGCCCGGTTCAATGATCCCCACCAAAGAATCTGTGGAGAAAGTACTCCCCGGCTACTACGACAAATATCAGCCCAAAACACGCGGCAATATGGAAAAATACAAAGCTACCCTGGACGACAGATTCCGCCAACGCAGAGAATATCTCAGCAATAGCGACCTCAAGGAACGCCCTGAATTGCTCAAGGACATCGTCGACCATCTGCAGCTGAGTCTATAAGAAAGTAAATCAAGATAAACAAAGCCCCCAATGTGATCAACACTGGGGGCTTTTCTCTATCTACTTGTTCATTTTCTTTTGGAGCTGCTCTTTACTTTCGGTTCTTCTTCCACTTCTTTCCTTTTGGGCTTGGATGTGCCAAGCGGGCTTGAATCCCTGGCTGGGGCCCGGGTGTTGTTCGAAGATCCGGAGTAGCTCTTCTGGCTTGAAGATTTCCTCTTTTCAGGTTCGGTCTTATTCTCAACTTCTTTGCTGCCGCCTAAATTCTGGATGGCACTTTTGGTCTTGGAGGGAAGCTGAAGCACCGAACCTTCCTTGCGCGGAGGCTTGGTTTTGCCTCCCTGTTTGGGCCCACCCGGAGGCGGAGGAGGATCAAGCTTGTTCCTGCGTCCGGATGGCGTTCCAATGCTGGGGCCGCTGGAAGTTGCCGTCACAGAACCGGAGTGTACCACGGGAGGCTTGGGTGGCCTCGGTGGCCTGGGCGGAGGTGGCGCCGGCGGACTCCACACATAATGAGCCGGTGGGTACCAGGGATGGTAGTAAACATATACCGGGGGTCTGGGTTTACGATATTTGTAGCCGTAGTAGATGCAGACCTTGTGATAGGCCCTTTTCACATCCTTCTCCAGCTCAAACACAAATACGGATGGACATTCAAGAGCATCGCCCTCATCCTCATGCGTGAAGGGAACAAAGATCTCTTGGCGAATGGGGATATAACCCTTCTTGGTGATCATCAGCATGATGTGGCGTCCGGGGATGCCTTCCACCAGGTCCATATACTCGTCCATCCAAACGGGATAGACAGGCGTTGGCGTACGACTCAGGTACATATCTGCATCATACAGAGTCACATCCGCGCCCCTGGGCTTGGTGATCACCCGGAAAGCGCCATACATGGCGTCTTCAGCTGCAAGGCCAAATATCAATAAGGCCAGCGATATTGTGAGCAGAACTCTCTTCATGACTAAGCTCCTTTTGTATATTTAAGATTGGCAGAGGCAACCATGATGCACAACAGCCTCTGCCCTAATTACACTTTAAGCAGCAAAATCCTGCAAAGAAAAGCTGGGATTACTTGAAATAATAGTAAAACCCTATCTGCGGGATATACATCACGAGCTCGCCCTTGTGATCGTAGGTGATGGGAACCTCAAAAGCCACACGGAAATGCCGCGTCAGAGACATCTCCACACCGGGCCCCACGCCCACAATCCAATCATATATATTCACCATTTCACTTCTTATGGGTTCATCAACCACCCTGTCGTAGCTGGAAGAATTTGGGCCTGCATATGTGAGCTTGTATCTGGCAGAATACACCTTCTTCCTGCCGGTAGTCAGGGCACCACCACCAATGAGATAAAGGCGGCCCTTATTGAAATGATCCAGCACATAAATGCTGTTTAGACCGATGGTTGCCTTGATGCTGCGTCCGGTGAGCTTACGCCTGATATGACCAGTGACGTCAGGCGTGTAGTTGGCATCATAATCGGTGTAATGATCCCGAAAAACCACCTTGTTTGAGCCTCCGGTATGAGCGCCGAGTGTCAGCTGATAGCCCAATTGCTCGCCCATCCAACGCATGGCATAACCGCTGCCGCTGGAGGTGCCAAAATGGATGCCAATAGACCGCGCCTCGTTGTACTTCTTGGCGCTTAGGGTCACTGCAAATAGTATCAGCAACGCCACAAGAGAGATGTTGCGGATCGTTTTCATAGCTTACCTCTTCTTTCGTTTTATCTTGGTGCACATCATGAGGAGATGCGCTTCGTTGTCAAGTTTTAAGTGCACATCATCCAAAAAAGGTCACCGTATCTCTGCGGTGACCTTGCTTGTTCTGAAATTATTGGGTTTTAGTTAAATTGTACCTTGGGGGCAGTTTGAGCTTCCTCTGTAGCCTGGAAGAAGGCCATGGGCTTCATGCCAAACATACCGGCAAGGATGTTGTTTGGGAAAACCACGATGTAGGCGTTGAAGCTCTTCACGCTGTCGTTGAAGCGGCCTCTTTCAACAGCCACGCGGTTTTCTGTTCCTTCCAACTGAGCTTGGAGCTCGAGGAAGTTTTGGTTTGCTTTCAGCTCCGGATAGCGTTCCACTACCAGCATCATCCTGCTCAAAGCAGAGCTGAGGCCGTCTTGGGCTTTTTGAAACTTTGCGAAAGCTTCCGGATCGGTCAAGGTTTCAGGGGTCACGGTCATCTGCCCCACTTTGGCACGGGCTTCGATCACGTCTGTGAGGGTGCCTTTCTCAAAGTCGGCAGCTCCCTGAACCGTGGAAACGAGGTTTGGGATCAGGTCAAAGCGGCGTTGATATTGGTTTTCAACCTGAGACCATGCGGTATCCACATCAACCTTCTTGGTTTGCATTTTGTTGTAGCGACCTACGATGCTCGCTACGAGTATGATGATGATTAGGACAATCACCAGCAGGATTGTGTACCCTTTTTTCATTGTTGTTTATCTCCTTGAAAGTATTTCATTGGGTAGGAGACAGAGCCTTGGCTTCTGTCTCATATATTATAAGCGGTTCTTTGTGTAAAGCCATTAAATAATAGAGTAAGGCCGAAATCAGCCACACTATGGCTGCCGACCAGAGCACATCGGTGAAGAAGTGACCTCCCTGTGCGATGCGCACAAAGCCGATCAAGCTTCCCCAGGCCAAGGCTAAAAGGGCTATCCAGAGCGACTTCCTCCACCCTTTGTGCCTGTTTAAAAAGTAGAGGGCAAAGAAATAGAACCCCATGCTGGCGTGTCCGCTGGGGAAGGAGTTGCCGGGGCTGCTCTTATCCATCTCCCAGGGAGCTTCATAGCGGTGTTTACCTCCAAACTCCTGGATGTTCCGAGGTCTGGGTCTGCCCCAGCGCTGTTTTAAGGCTGTATTCACCACCAAGCCGGGGCCTATGGCCATCACCAAAATAAGGTAGAGATACCTCTTTCGCCTGCTCTTGAGCCGGTCATCAAAGAAGGAGCGGATGAGTCTGTACAGGGCAAAGACAACAACGCCCCAGGCCGGGTAGACGCCATACTTATAGATGAAATGGTTCTGGGGCAAAAACCAGCCCTGCCCGCCTCGGTACCAATGTCCTGAAATAGACAAATCCAGCGACCTTGCATCGACAAAGATGGTGAATAAGGCCAGCAAAGCGAGGGGAATAAGAAAGTCTAACCAAATAACCAAGTGACGGCCGGGAAGAGCCGCCACTTGATATTCTTTATTCTCACGCATATGGAGCGAGTTTACTCTTGGGTTTCCTCTTCAAGTGTGGGAACTTCAGCTTCCGGCTCCTGGGGAACCTCTGCCGCTTCTTCAGTAACTTCTGCCGGTGTTTCCACGGGTTCTGCCACTTCAGGCTCAGGTGCAGGAGCTTCCTCAGCTGGAGTCTCGTCTGCCGGTGTTTCCTCGACTGGAGCCTCTTCCACTGGAGCTTCCTCAGCTGGAGTCTCTTCAGCCGGAGCTTCTTCAGCCGGAGCTTCTTCTGCGGGAGCCTCTTCAACTTGAGCTTCTGCTTCAGGTTCGGGAGTTTCCTCTACAGGTGCTTCCTCAACGGGTTCTTCTTCTGCCGGAGCCTCTTCTGCAGGGGCTTCCTCAACAGCAACCTCTTCCACCGGAGTTTCTTCAACGGGAGCTTCAGCCACCGGTTCCACCACTTCGGGCTCAGGTGCTTCTGTTGCAGGAGCTTCTTCCGCGGCTGCTGCAGCTGCTGCTTCCTGTTGCTTCTGTTCCTCTTCCAGTCTCTTGGCTTCTTCTTTCTTCTTCTTCATCCTTTCTTTGCGCTGTTTTTCACGCTGTGCTTTTTCCTGTTTCCTCTTTTGGATCAGGGCGAGCTTTTCGCGCATAACAGCTTCGTGGATGGCCACATACTCCTCATGGAGTTTGGGGTCTCTGGAGTAGAAGAAGGCCTTTGCGCTCAGGATCAATCTGCGGTTGTCTGTATCGAGTTCAATCACCTTCAAGGGGATTCTTTCACCTTCCACGAAGGCGTCTTCACAGTTATCCAGCTTGGGAATGGCCAGATGTGAAATGGGGACAAATCCTTCCACCACTTCCTTTTCTGTCTCAATATCCACCAGCACTCCTTTGGGGATGAGCTTGGTGATTTTGCCCAGTACTTCCGTGTTTACAGGCAGCAATTCATGCAGATACTGCCATGGATCCGGGTTGAGTTGTTTGACGCCCAGGGCAATGCGATGCAAAGCTCTATCGATGGAAAGGATAACGGCTTCCACTTCTTGACCTTTGGTATAGACTTCACGCGGGTGATAGACGCGCTTGGTCCAGCTGATATCAGAGATATGGATGAGGCCGTCAATTCCATCCTCGATCTCCACAAAGGCGCCAAAAGCGGTGATGCTCTTGATCTTGCGATTGAGGACGGTTCCAATTGGATAGCGGTCTTCGATTGTGAGCCAGGGGTTTGGATCCATCTGTTTCATACCCAGAGAGATGCGTTGCTCTTCGGTATCCAGTTCCAGCACGATGGCGTCGATCACGTCACCCACTTTGACAAACTTGCGTGCGTCGGAAATCTTCCTGGTCCAGGACATCTCAGAAATATGCACCAATCCTTCGACGCCGGGTTCAAGCTCCACGAATGCGCCGAACGATCTCACGCTCATCACTCTACCGGTGATGCGTGTACCTTCGGGGAATTTGAGCTCGATGGTTTCCCAGGGATGGGGCACCAATTGCTTGAGTCCCAGGGAGATCCTTTCGGTTTCCGGTTCAAAAGTGATTACTTTCACTTTCACTTTATCGCCGATGCTCAGCATCTCTGAGGGGTGATTGATCTTGCCCCAGCTCATATCGGTGATGTGAAGGAGCCCATCAATTCCACCGAGGTCGATAAATGCGCCATAGTTGGTGATGTTTTTCACTTCGCCGTCCAGTTCGGCGCCCACTTCAATGGTTGCCAGCAGTTCTTTTCTTTTTTCTGCCTGCTCGGCTTCCAGCACCAGTTTGCGAGAAACAATGATATTTTTATGGTTGTCATCCAAGCTTAACACCTTGAAGCCCATCTCTTTACCAATGTATTGGTCGAGATTGGGCATGGGGCGCACTCCGATGTGTGAACCGGGCAAGAAGGCTTCGATCCCAATAACTTCGACGATCATTCCACCTTTCACACGGCGGCGAACCACTCCCGGAAGGATGGTGCCTGCATCAAAAGCTTGTTTGATCTTTTCAATGTTTTTGATAAAATCGGCTTTCTTTTTGGAAAGCTCCAGTTTGCCCTCTCCATCATCCACACGCTCGATGAAAACCTTGATGGTAGAATCGATTTCGGGGATTCCACCATAGCTAAACTCGCTGATAGGTATCACGCCGTCGGATTTGTAACCAATAGCCACCACGACGTCCTTATCGGTCACGTCAACTACAGTTCCCTCAATGACCTCGCCTCTTTCAAGGCTGACGGTGTATTTGTCATACATGTTGATCATTGCCTGACGATCCATTTCCTCTTGGGTCGCGGGAGCTTTGGGTTCTTCAAGCTCTTTTTCCCCGCCGCTTTCAGCCGGTGTTTCCACGGGCTCGGGCTCGGGTGTAACTTCTTCTGCTGCGGGAGCTTCCGGTTCAGGGGTTTCTGCTACGGGAGCTTCTTCGGCTGCAGTCTCAGCTTCAGAGCTTGTTTCAGGAGCTTCAGCTTCTTGCTCGGGCTCCTGAGGCGTTACTTCTTCTGGGGTTATGGTGCTAACTTCCTGTTCGGGTGCACCTTCTTCGGGTTTGTTCTGCGACGTTATGTCTTCACCGACCTTGTTTTTGTCTTCTTCAAGATCGACGTTGACGTTGTTTTGATCATGATTTAACATGATTCCTCCTTATACAAGGGGACTTCACCGATGGTTGTTACTCGCTCGGGTTCCCCATTTATTTCCTTAATTCGATTGTACACGCTCAAGATAGTTTGTGAAGGTGTAGAAGCTCCGGCTGCCAGACCGATAATCTTTTTGCCTTCAAGCCATTGGGGCTGGATTTCCGCCTCTGTTTCGATCTTGTGACAATGGCAATATCTTTGGCAAAGATGAAACAGCTGCATGGTATTGGAGCTATTTTGCCCACCGATCACGATCATGACGTCTGCGTGCTGAGCAAGATCGGCAGTGGCTTTTTGACGTTGCTGAGTGGCCAAACAGATGGTATTGAAAATCCTGAGTTCCTGCACTTTTGTGCTAAACCAGGCGCTCATCGCAGCAAGGTCTTCGGGTTTCTTGGTAGTTTGGCAGACGATACACACTTTGCTGTGCAACACCAATTCCGGCGTGCTGCCCGGAGCCAGGACGAGGGTGCTTCCATTGCCCCAAGAGCGCATCCCGACTACCTCCGGATGATGTTCATCTCCCATGATTATCACCTGATAATCCTTGGCAGACATCTCCTGCACCAGCTGCTGAGCCCGCTTTACATAGGGACAAGTGGCATCAACCACCGTATTCCCGGATGCCTCCAAAGCTTCATAAATCTCTCGGGGCGCACCATGAGAGCGGATGATCACAGTGTGATTTTCCAAATGCGTGGGATCATCGCAAACCACGATTCCCTGCGCTGCCAGCTGCTTTACCACTACCGGATTGTGGATGAGCTCACCCAGGGTGCAGACGTTTTGGCCCTGACCTTTGGCTTCTATAGCCATTTGGATCGCTCTGCGCACTCCAAAGCAAAAACCGGAATGTTCCGCCAAATAGATCTTGGCGTTACCCCGTTTTTGCATGATGACGTCGTAAAGCACATTTACCTGCTCTTCGATGGTAAGGTTGCCGGTATCCACCTCGATGGCATCCGGCATCTTTATCAGAGGCGCCAAAGCACGGCCGGCGTCATTCTCATCCCTGCGGTTTATATCTTCCAAAACTTCTTGGTAGTCCGCATCCAGGCCTCTCGATTTGAGCTCATCAAACCGTCTTTGAGCCCTGATTTCTGCATCTGCCACCAAGAAAAACTTAAAGTCTGCATCGGGAAATACGTATGAACCTATATCGCGTCCATCCAGGATGAAACCTCCGCCGGATGCGATCTTTCTCTGCAATTCCACCATCTTCAGCCTCACGCTGGGCTGAGCAGAGATGGCAGAGGCTTGCTGGGATATGTGTTCGCTGCGGATGAGCCGGGAAACGTCTTCATCGCCCAAAAAGATGCGATTCATGCCACCTTCAAATTCCACTCTCAGCTCTATCTCGTCCATCAGCGCTTCGATGGCGCCCAGATCGTCCAAAGGCACAGCCAACCGCTCGGCTTGCAAGGCGCAAGCACGATACATGGCTCCGGTATCGAGATACACCAATCCCAGCCTGGCAGCTAAGAGCCGGGCTGTGGTACTCTTTCCGGAGGCAGCAGGTCCGTCAATGGCGATGATAGGTTTTTTCATGCAATTTCCCTTATGGGACCATGTTTTTAAAGATTCAAGTGTGGTCAATAACTATTTTCACCAGAAGCCAAATATCTGCCCGGAAACAAGCGCAAAATACAGCCCAACCTCGCTGTGAGAGCCGGATTTGACCTTTTACCATTTTACCTGATATTTCTTGCTCACACTCCCCTCAAACAGTATTTACAGGCGCATTCTGCCGACCCTCATCTGCGGCTTTGCATCCAATGCAAACTTTATATGTCTTGACTCAAAACCCCCGCCGCCGTATATTGTCCACACAGACACAAGGAGCGACAAAGTTATGAAAGACAACTTAAATAAACTGTTCTCACAGATCAGAGAGAGCAATCAATGTGCCCTGGGGCCGCGTGCCTTCAGGGACGAAGATGCCACGCGCAGGCACACGGAAGATGAAGACGAGATGCGCACCCGTTTTGCCGTGGATAGAGACCGCATCCTCTACAGCGGCTCCTACAGACGTTATCACGGCAAGACGCAGGTCTTTTCCTTCACCAATCTCATCGACGAAGAAATGACCAACCGCAACCTCCACGTTGCGCACGTATCGCAGATTTCCAGGACTATCGGCAAATACTTGAGGCTCAATACAGAGCTGATCGAAGCCATCGCTTTGGGCCACGACCTGGGCCACCCTCCCTTTGGGCATGACGGCGAAAAGGCGCTCTCCGACAGCTGTGTAGAGCATGGAATAGGCGAATTTCACCACAACATCGAATCGTTGCACATCGTAGACTGCATCTCGCGCAAAGGCCAGGGCCTCAACCTCACTTTCCAGGTGCGGGACGGCATCATTTCACACGATGGAGAGGTACACAACACGCGCCTGGAACCGGAATTCAACAAGACGGAAGCGGATATCCAGGATTATATCACCAGAAAGAAGGGTGGCGAATTCGTCCACTGGATGCCCTGCACCTTGGAAGGCTGCGTGGTGCGCATTGCGGATACTATCGCCTATATTGGCCAGGACATCGAGGACGCCATCCGCTTTAAAATCTTGAAAAGAGAGGATTTGCCCAAAGAAGCCACCGACTATCTGGGCAACACAAACAGCCAGATCATCGAGACGCTGATCAAGAGCGTGATCGCCAACAGCGTGGATAGAGACTGGATTGCCTTTGACGAGGAAACATCCTACCATCTGCTTGAGCTGAAGAAGTTTAACTACAAATACATCTACACAGACGAAAACGTAAAACACGCTAACGCAATCATCAACCGCACCATGGGCATGCTCTTTGATATCTATATGGAAGACATCCGCACAAACAACACCAAGTCCATGATTTTCAAACACTTCCTGGATCACAAAGTGGATGCCTACAGAGAAGGCCTCTCACCCGCAGAACAGGTGCGGGACTTCATAGCCACCATGACAGACAGATACTACAACGAGCAGCTCAAAGACCACTTCCTGCCCTGGAAATGGTAGCCAAACAGCACCTACTTCAGATAAGCTTCCAACACCAGATCGCCGTCCAAAACCATGCAGGAACGGACGTCCAGCTTGATGGCGTTGGCGATGTTGCCCAAATCCAGCGAGCTGAGCGCAGCCTTGTCTCCTCCTATGATCTTGGCTCCGTAATAGAGCAAAAGCTTATCCACCAAGCGCAGGCGCACAAACTCCGAAGCCAGCGCCCCGCCTGATTCCAGCAACAGGCTGTAGAAGCCTTTATTGTGCAGGTGTTCAAGCACTTTGGGCAAGCTGAGGTGCGAGCCGTCCAGTCCACTTGGAACCAGCTCCACGCCCATATTTCTCAAGATAGCGGCTTTCATCAGCTGTTTCCTGCCCAATGCGGGAGCATGAAATACCATCAGTCCGGCCTGATCCATGCTTTTGATCAGGGCGCAATCTATGGGCAGCTGCAGGTCTTTATCGAGCACCACCCTCAGGGGCTGGCGCTGCGTGAAGGGAATCCTGGAAGTGAGCAAAGGATCATCTGCCAACACGGTGGAAATACCCACCATAATGCAATCTACCTGTTGCCTCAAGACGTGAACCTGCGCCCTGGAAGCCGCCGAGCTGATCCACTTTGAGGTACCATCCGGTGCGGCAAATTTGCCGTCCAAACTCAGCGCCATCTTCAAAGTAACGAAGGGTCTGCCTTTCCGGATTCGGCAAAGGTAGTATTCATTTTGCCGCTTTATCTCCTCCTCCATATAGCCCCAACTTACCTCTATCCCCGCTTCCCGCATGGCGCGGATGCCGGCTCCGTCTTTGGAAATATCTTCATTTACCTTGGGATTGGGGTCGCGGATGCCAAAAAACACCCTTTTGATCCCTGCTTTGATGATGGCTTCGGTGCAGGGTGGCGTCTTGCCATGATGCGAACAGGGTTCCAGCGTCACATAGAGATCGGCCCCTTCAGCCTTCTCACCTGCCATGTTAAGTGCCATCACTTCAGCATGATGCGAGCCATAACTTTGGGTGTGCGCCTGTGCGATCACCTCATCATCTTTCACCACAACAGCGCCCACAAAGGGATTGGGCGAGCAAAATCCACGTGCTTTTTCCGCCTCTTCAAAGGCTATTTGCATATATTTTGGCTTCATTTGTGTCTTTCCAGGTTTCTTTTTGCCGGCTCCAGATTGGGGTCAATCTTCAAAGCCTTTTGCCACAGCTCTTTAGCTTCGTCTATTCTACCCTGCCCCGCATAGGCGGCTCCCAAATTGTTGAGCACCAGCGGATCCTCGGCGTTTTTATCATAAAGCTTTGCAAACCAATATTCTGCCTCATCCAGCTCTTCCTGTGCCAGGTTTATGGAACCCAGCGAAAAGATGGGTGCATAAAAATCGTTGTCCAAGGCGATGGAATCAAAGAAGGCGATCTTGGCCTTATCCAGCTGCTTCACGATCTGCCAATAGATGCCCAGGTAGTAGTAAAGATCGGCGCTATCGGGATATAGGCTCAGGCTTTCCTGCAAAGCCTCCCACGCCTGCGCATCCTTGCCCTCAGAGAGATACTGCGCTATCTGGCCATGACGTTTGTTGAGCTCGTAAAACAGCTTGGGCGTGCCGTTTATCTGATGTCTCAGCCTCCAGCCTTCATCCTGCTTGCCAAAGATAAGCGTCCAGTCGTAGCGGCGGTTGATTTCCATATAAACCATTGCAGTGACGCCATCATCGGCGATGCCGGCATGGATGATATTATGATGGTTTGTCCTTTTCAAAAGGGGTATATTTTGGATGATTTCCGTGTATCGCTGGGCCAAATCCTCGTCTGTATCCTGATTGATGCTATACTGCCTCAGCGCTTGCCAGTCCATTGCGATTACAGCGTTTAGATAATCCCGGGCTATGTCTTCAGGATCGTCTGTTTCGGGTTCAGGATACTTCTGGAGACCCAGCTTGTTCAGGAGGTAGTTCATGGGGAAATGCAGAGGATACTGATAGCCGGCCAACCATTCCAAAAACCGCTTCTCATCCTCGGCAGCCACCGCTGCAGGCGTCTTGCCAGCCAAGGTGCTCTGAGGTATGGAAATCCACAGATCCAAAAACAGCTTGATCGCATGGACAAACTCGGTGACGGAATCCGCCCGAAAAGCAGGCATGGGGCTATTTTCATCCTCTTTGAGCGCATAGTCACATTCGCTCGGACAGCGCCTGTCTATCCTCAGCTCGTTGCAGCAACGCCAACCTATATCCTTCTTGCGTCTGGAACAGGTGCGTAAGGCACGCTCATCTCTACAGATACGGCAGCGGTCAGATTTGCGGAACCTCAGCATGACAGCTCCGGCATAGGCGGCATGGAAAGCTTGAATTTACTGCGTTTTACCAGGCGCTCAACCAGCTCAAACTCAGCTCGTGAATAGGGCAAAGAGTCGCTCCACTCCTCGATTCCCTGCTCGCTGATGTCGTAGAGAATCTGGTCTAAAACCGGGTAATCTATACCCAGCTCCTCTTCGTCGGTCTGATTTTCCCATAGATCGGCTGTGGGCGCTTTGTCTATGATGGATTTGGGCAGCTCCAAGAGCCGGGCAATGGCTTTGACCTCGGTTTTGTAAAGGTGACCAATGGGTTCCAGCGCGCAGGCGGAATCGCCCCACTGCGTAAAGTAACCCACCAAAAGCTCGCTTCGGTTGCCGGTTCCCACCACCAGGGCTTTCTGCTCCACAGATTTATCATAGAGCACACACATACGCGCCCTGGCCATCCAATTGCCTTTCCTCAAAGCGTTTGCATCCTTGGCATGAGCCTCAAAATAGGGGTCTACCCAAGTGTTGATCCAGATGGTTTCATACTTGATGCCTATATCCAGGGCCAGTTCCGTGGCGTGCGCCACCGCCAATCTGCTGTGTTCAAAATA
This sequence comes from Cloacimonetes bacterium UBA3900, assembly GCA_002391675.1. GTDB lineage: Bacteria > Cloacimonadota > Cloacimonadia > Cloacimonadales > Cloacimonadaceae > UBA3900. The sequence continues at coordinate 238,267 of DGFM01000017.1, forward strand.
GGGCATGATAAAGCCGGTGACATTCTCGCCACCCAGGGCTTTAGCCGCAAGAGCCGCACTCACCGCGGAATCCAAGCCTCCAGAAAGCCCCAAAATCGCCTTTGAAAAGCCGGCTTTCTGAAAGTAGCTTTGGATATATTCCACAATGTGGGCTATCTCTTTTTCCAAGTTTATTGTGCGCATATGCTCATTTAACCTCGTTTTTAATGCTGAAATACATATTCAAAACAGGGTGCATTTTGGTCAATAAGAAAATCCAGACCGCGATCCTTTAGTGAAAATTAACGTCATTTTTAGCCGTTTTTACAAGACCAAAAAGCACACAATTCCCTCGCATCCCCGCAGGCGAAACGGCAGGCCTTTTTGAAATATTTGACTTATCATCCGGTTTTGCGAAAACAAATCCGCCTCCTAAAACGTCGATTTCATGCGGCCTCCCTTAG
>DGFM01000017.1:238828-255404 GCA_002391675.1 Cloacimonetes bacterium UBA3900
CAAGGGTTACGCAAACGAGCGCCGAGGAGATGCGAGGGTGGGCGAGGCAGGGGCAAAAGTCAACCTTTGACTCAAGCATCGGTTTTGCGCAAATAAATAATTACCCACTAAAATAGTAGGTGATCATCATCGAGGGCTGTCTTTTATCCGGCCGTCAAAAACAACTCCGCAAAATTGGAGAAAGCAGTGGCACATCTGCCCCATCCTGCTTATACTTTATAATAAAGAAACAAGAAATACTGGAGGAAACAATGAAAGTTGTCCATTACACAGAAGTTCCCTTGGAGCCGGTGAATGCTGAAGGCGCTGAAGGTGCGCAGATTCGCTGGTTGATCGCCCAAAAGGACGGAGCTCCAAACTTTGCCCTGCGCTTGTTTGAGCTTGCTCCCGGCGGCCACACTCCTCATCATACGCATGATTGGGAGCATGAAGCCTGGGTGGTGAGCGGAACCGGCAAGCTGGTCACCGACCGCGGAGAGTTTAAATTTGCCGAAGGTGACGCCATGTATGTGGATCCCAATATGATGCACTCATTTCACAATACCGGTGATGATGTGCTGAAGTTTTTGTGCATTATCCCGCACGAGAAACCTGTAGTCAAAAGAACGCTGAATCCCTTTGCCGACGGCAAGGCAAACGACTGTTAGAGGAGCAATTAAGTGGAAGAGAAAAACCTGAAATTCTTTAGAGACCTCGTTGAGGCCCACAGCCCCTCCGGCTTTGAGGCTCCCGCTCAGAAGGTTGCCAGAGTCTTTATGGCTCCCTATGCGGATGAAATTACCTCCGATATCAACGGCAACCTGATCGCACTCAAACGCGGCAGTGGCGACCTGAAAGTGATGGTGGTGGGTCATGCAGACGAGATCGGTTTCCTGGTCAATCACATAGATGAAAGCGGCTACCTTTACCTCAAACCTCTGGGCGGATTCGACGTGAACCTGCTCCCCGGCTTGAGGCTGGACATCCATCACGGAGATGAGATCGTCAGAGGTATCATCGGCCGCAAACCCGTTCATATGATGCGTGGTGAAGAAGGCGGCGGAAAGCTGAAGATGGAAGACCTCTGGGTGGATATCGGTGCCAAAGACAAGGAAGATGCGCTCAAAAGAGTGAGCATTGGGGATACGGTTACCTATCGCAGCGACTTTGAGATGCTGAGCGATGACCTGATCGTGAGCAAGGCAACTGACAACAAGGCAGGCGTTTACGTGGCTGCCAGAGTGATGCAGGAGCTGAGCGCCAAAAAGCAGAAGGTAAACTATTATGCCGTGTGCAGCGTGGGCGAAGAAACCACGATGAAAGGCGCCGGTACCAGTGCTTTCCAGATCAAACCGGATATCGCCATCGCGGTGGATGTGACCTTCTCCTCAGACATCCCCGGCTCCGACAAACGCATCCATGGCGATGTGTCGCTGGGTAAAGGCCCCACACTCACCATCGGTGCTGCGCTGCATCCAACGATCAAAGAACTCCTGGAGAAAGCGGCCAAGGTGAACGATCTGCCCTATCAGGTGGAGATTGCACCCGGCAGAACGGGAACCGATGCCGACGCCATTCATGGCCTCGGGCCCGGTGTGGCTACAGCTGTGATCAGCATCCCAAACCGCTATATGCATTCTCCCAACGAAGTGATCAGCCTCAGTGATCTGGAAAATGCGGTGAAAATCATCGCTGCATTCATCTCGGACCTGGACGATAAAATAGACCTAACCCGTTAGTAACAAATGACCTTGGGTGCTTGTGGGTCAAAATAAGAGTTGACGGGCAAGCACCCTTTTTTTTAATGGCACTTACAATACAAAAACCTCAGCTTAGCGAAAGTTAAGCGAGTTATAAAGGAGCACCAATGGCAAAGAATAATCGCGGAAAAGGTCTCAAGAGCTTGGTGAACGCAGGCAGGGGCGAGTGCCCTTCCTGTCATCGCACCGGTGTTAAGCTCTTGTATGAGATCAAAGTTGCAGAAAAGACCATCAAGGTCTGCAAAGTCTGCAGAGCTGTCCCAGCAGAAAAATTGGGTGCGTAAACAGCGCTACATTTTGGGGGAACCGGTTGCATTCTAAATAAATCCTCGAAATTTATGACAACATCTCCTTTCGGTTCCCCCATTTTCATCCCCCCAAAAGCAGCTTCAAGATCGAAGCTGCGTATTTGTTTTGGGCAAAAACGATGAAAAAGCTGCATGAACTGGGGCAGAATTTCCTCACCGACTCCTCCGTGGCGGCAAAGATAGCCGCAGCAGCGGGAATTCAGGCGGGTGAAGAGGTGTGGGAAATCGGGCCCGGGATGGGCATACTCACACGGGAGATTTTGGCCTACCAGCCCAAGTTGACCGCCTTTGAGCTGGATAGACGGCTCATCCCCGTGTTGGGCAATATGTTCCGGGATCAGCTTCGGCTCATGCACGCGGACATCCTGAGGGTAGACTGGGATGAGCTCACTCAAAATGCGCCCATCAAGCTGCTTTCAAACCTTCCCTATCAGATCACATCCCCGCTTTTGGCACTCTTGGAAAAACATCATCAAAGCTTCAGCATCATCGTCTTGATGCTGCAAAAGGAGGTGGGCCGGCGCTTGGCCGCTGAAGCGGGAAACAAGGCTTATGGAGCCCTCACCTTGAGGATGAGGATGATCTTTGATATCGAAACCTTGCTTGAGGTTCCGGCAGAGCTTTTTGATCCCGTGCCCAAGGTAGACTCGGTGGTGTTGCGGTTTACACACAGGGCCAGCCCGCCCGCACTCAAAAACACGGAGATGTTTTACAGATTGATTCAGCTGGGCTTTGCCTCGCGCAGAAAGACGCTGAGAAACAACCTCAAATCACACTTTTCAGCCGAGCAGCTGCAAGCGCTGGAAGAGCAAAGCGGCATCTCATTATCCCGCAGAGCGGAGAGCTTGAATGAGGCAGAGTTTATTACTTTGGCTGATCTGCTTTAGCCTGTGTATCACGGCATTGACAGCGCAATCCGCCGAGCTGGAATACTATTTCCACAATTCCCGCTCCTCGCGGCTGATGGACAATCATCTGAACTATCTGCTGCAACACGCAAAGAATAGAGCCATCGGCATCGAGATGATGAACGCCAGCGATAACAGGCTAAACTTCGATCAGACCAGTCGCAGGTCTACCCTGCAGATGAATTATCTGATCCAAAACAAGCTGCTCAGCCACAATATCATCGGCGGTTACGAATACCTCTACGACTCCAGCAGCTTGGAGCAGGAGCTCTCTGCATATCAAAATAGAACCGGCTTCCTGGGATATAGAGCGGATTTGCGCCCCATCTCCGGCCTCGAGCTCGCTCTCGGCGGCAAAGCCTTCATCCGCAAAGAACAGGATAGGTATTCCGAGCATCGCCTGCTGGGCTCCAATGGTTCGGAACTCAATGCGGCGCTTAATTTTAACTCTGAGCTGGGAGATTGCAACGTGGGCTTAAACGCAAACGTGGACACAAGGAAAATGGATTGGGAAGCCTTCAGGCAAAGCAGGGCGGGAGCTTGGTTTAACTATGATAGCAGCCGCTTTACCACGCAGCAGATCATCGCTTGGGACTATCGCGAAGATGACCTCTACGTATTGCAGGTAAATGAAAATAGATCGGGACAGGGCGAATACAGCCTCAGCGATAGCCAAAAGCGCAATCAGCTATCCTATCAGGGAGGCATCCACTTCCACAATTCAAACCTGCAAGCCTCTCTCTCGGATAACCTTACGTTTAAGCACGTCACCTTTGACAACAATGCGGTGCGCTCCAATGAAGACCTGGTCAATCAAGCTGTACTCAACCTCAACTATCAAATTGAACCCACCCTGGGGCTGAACACGACCGTCACGCATAACTATGCCTTCAAAGACTTTACCTATCTGGGAAACACTCGTTCCACAGAGCTGAGAAGCGTGAGCTCGCGCCTGGCTTGGGAATATCTGCCCGTAGATACGCTCTTTGTGAGCGCATCCATAAACCTGCAGCGAACCATGTATCCACAAGATAAACATCGCTGGGATAACGACCTGCTAAATAAGCAATTGCGCCTGGGAGGCAGCTTCCACTACAAAAGACGCATCCGGCTGGCTGCTTTGACAGGACTCAGCAGCAAAGAAGACGTCTACCTGGACGGCATCCTGTCTTCAAACAACAAGACGGTGAAGGGCATCTACCTGCAGCCGGAATGCGCAATACTGTTCGGCGACCGGCTGGTCTTTGCGCAAAACTACTTTATCCGGGCAGACTATACGGATTATATCTTTGGGGAGCGGGCCGGAAGCCTGTATCGTCAGCTGGGATATCAATACAGCCTGAAGTTTGACAACTACCCCCTGATCGCCAATAGCAATGATCCCGTGTGGATTCTGCTGCCTTACCGGCAAACTCAGGATAAAGCCATCATGGTGCAGGCCAGCTTTGCCTATGAACAAAACGATTATGCCGACAGCCAGCACGATTACTACATCATCCGCAGCAAAAACATCCGCAAAACCGCCACCCTCACCTTTAAGCGTGACATCAGGTCTATCTATCTCATCCTGGAACCGGCATACTCCTGGGGCACATGGTCGCGCTATTCCATGCTGTTTGGCCTGGCTTGGCGTTTCAATAACGAATCCCTGCTGGAGCTGTCTATCAATCCCGTTGGAGATTCCATTCGGGACCTGGATTGGAAAAGCACTGTGAACCTGAACCTGAGGTTCTAAGAAAAATTGTGCTTGACTGAAACAGTCACTTCTCTAAAAGTGACCCCAGACTGAAGAGAACGTGATTTCAATGGATTGGCAGAGCCTCTTGATGACACTGCTCTTAGCAGTTTTTGTTTTGAGCTGAACCAAATTCGCCTTCGGCATCCGATTAGTTTGGGGTCAGTGGGCTAAACTAACGAGAAGGTCATGAAAGGCAGCGTTTTCTATCGGTTGCCATTTATAAAATTCTTTTAAAGGAACTGTAAGCATGAATCTTCTATCTAAAACTAAAAAGAAATCCTTGAAGCCCGTCAACTATAGGCAGAAAATAATGGACGCTGCGATCAGGGTATTTGCCAGAAAAGGATATAACGACACCACTATGATCGATGTGGCCCGAGCTGCCAAGGTTGGCATTGGCACATTGTACAACTACTTTAAAAACAAAGATGAGCTGCTCATCAGCAGTGCAGACAAAACCATCGAAACTGAACTGGGCAAGATCCGCAAAATCTGTGAAAAACAAGCCGACCCAATGGATAGAATGGAAACCTACTTCATTCAACACGCCATGCTACTCAAAGAAAATCCCCACATTGCCAGGTTTTTGGTTTCTCAACTGCGCCAGAGTGAAGGCTTCTTCGAGCGCAACCCCGAGTTTAACCCTCTCAGACATTACGTAAACTTTGTGAAGGAACTCTTTGAGACGGCAAAAGAAAGCGGCCGCATCAAAGATGTGGATACAAAAGCACTGGCTATCATGGTGATAGGCTCGATGGATATGTTGATCTGTCAGTAGTTGATAGAGCCGGAATCTGTCGACTCTAAAGCTTATATCCACAACATCCGCACCATCATGGCCCACGGTATCCGACCTGCCGGACACTGATAGCATTGTTTACCAAGGCAAAACTGCTCATTCTCATTTGGGGCCTGCTCTTGTTGCCGGCCCTGTACTTTGGGATTGAGCTGCCTTTTTATCTCAATATCAAAGGCGCAAATGCGCTGCTCTACCATCCGCAGAGGGAGCCACGCCCCCTGAAGTGGGATGAAAACTATCAGATAGACTTTGGCTTTGAAACTGTGGAATATGAGGCTTGGGGCGCTCAGCTGCGGCTGCAGGTGGCGCAGTATCTGGAGCGCTATCAGCCTTATGTCCACACACTTGAATTGGGCTATACCCGGGGCAAACACCGCCTTGCCCTGGGAACCAATGCCATCGGTATCGGAGAGGACTACTGGCAGAGCTCCCTGCTGCTCTATCCCCGCAAAAATGAATTCCTGCTCGAAAATGCGCGCCTCAATGCTGTTTCCTATACTTACCTGCAGGAAAACCTCAGTCTGAAAGCGGCTTTGGGCGGGAACAGGCTCTCGCAGGCCATGGGGCTGCTGGCTTTGGGGTATCAAGGCCTTCAGCTGGATTTCCGCGGCACCGCATCTGATGCACACTGGTACAATCCTTCCCTGATCAGCCACCTGGGCTATTCGCATCAGGCGCCCAAGTTCAGCTTCTCTACAGACCTGATGCATAAGTATGTCTTTGATTTCAGCGATAGGCCCAGTAGGAATGAATATGCACTCGCTGCGCAGACCAGCTGCCTTCTGGCTCCGGAATGCTCTGTCAGTCTGGCTGCCGTGCATGAACACCGGGAATATGCGCCCTTCGATGCCCAGGAATACCATCTTGCCATCAATAAAGCATGGAATAAGATGACGGTCTCTCCCTGGCTTGCCTATCACAGCACGGATGAGTGTCTGCAGGGCAAACTTTTAACCACATACGAGTTTTATCCGGAGGCCCGCTTCGGCCTTGCCTACGGGCTCGGAAAGCCCCAAAACAGCGATATATACCATGAATTCATCCTTCAAGCTGATCTTGCTTTTGGCTTTTAGCCTGCTGCTGGGCTCCTGCACGCTGGTGGAGATAGCAGACAGCCCCCTGATTATTTGCCTCAATTTTGACGACGGCTACCACGATGTGTATCAAAACGCCCTGCCCATCCTGGATAAATATGGCATCAAAGCCACCTGCTTTGTCAATTCCGGAACCGTGGGCAACAGCGGCGTCATGAGCTGGGATGAGCTGAGCGAACTGAAGGACTCTTATGGCTGGGAGATAGGAGCGCACGGGTATAGCCACCCGAATCTCTCAGAATTGAGCCTGGAAGAGGCGAGTGCGGAGATAGAGCTCGACCTGCTGCTCCTGCGTGATAAAGGCTTTGATCCCAAGAGCTTTGCCCTGCCCTACGGCATCTGCCCGCAGGAATATCTCAGCCTCATCAAAGCCAGGTATCAAAACATCCGCAGCACCAACGACCTCGCCATGCACAGACCCATAGACAGGCTGAATCTGAGCTACTTCCCCTATCATCACGGCTGGTCGGCCCAGATAATCAAAGATAGAATCCTGCAAGCAATGGCAGATAAGGAGGCCCTGCTCATTATCGGCTTCCACCAAGTGGGCTTTTCTGACAATTGGCAAGACTGCCCTCCCACCATCCTGGAGCAAATATGTGAGTTCATAGCTGAAAGAGGACTGAAAACCATGACCATCAAGGATGCGGTAAAAGAGTTTTAATAAACCCGCAATCCTCTATCAGACCAACCCTTAATGGGTATATCGCCCGAGCGCATAAAAGATTTTACTTGTCTGATTTGGGGCTTTGAAAAAGATTGTAAAAAAACATAACAAAGAGGAAAAATATGCAGTTATCAAAACGCGCCAGAGAAATTCAGGCATCTCCCATCCGCAAGCTGATGCCCCACGCCGTGGCAGCAAAGAAACGCGGAACCAAAGTCTATCACCTCAATATCGGCCAGCCGGATATCCCCACACCTCAAGCCATGATCGACGTCTATCACAGCTTTTCAGACAAGGTGTTGGCCTACGGGCCCTCGCAGGGACTGGATGTGTATCGTGAAGGTTTGGTGAAATACTATCAGAAATACGACATCCCACTGAAAGAAGACCAGATAATCGTGACCATCGCGGGCAGCGAAGCGGTTACCTTTGCCATGTATGTGACCTGTGAAGTGGACGATGAGATCATCGTTCCGGAGCCTTTTTATACCAACTACAACGGCTTCGCCACCATGGCAGGCATCAATATCAAGCCCGTGCTCACCGTGGCGGAAGATGGCTTCCAGCTCCCTAAGGATGAAGTCATCGAAGCGGCAATCGGCCCCAAAACCCGTGCTATCATGATCTGCAACCCCGGCAACCCCACCGGAACGGTCTATTCCAAAGAGGACATCACCCGCCTCTGCAAGATCGCCAAAAAGCACAACCTGTTTGTGATCTCCGACGAAGTGTACCGTGAATTCACCTACGACGGCGCCAAACACACCTCCATCCTTCAGATCGAGGGCATGGAAGACCTGGCTATCATGGTGGATAGCGTTTCCAAGCGTTACAGCGCCTGTGGAGCACGCATCGGCTGCATAGTCTCCCGCAATGCTGAGCTGATGGCAGCTACGCTCAAGTTTGCCCAGGCAAGGCTCTGCCCTCCCACCGTGGATCAATTGGCTGCCAATGCCTGTGTAGATCTTGGAGATGAATTCTTTGGGCCCCTGATTTCTGAATATAAGAAGCGCAGAGACCTGGTCTTTGCAGAGCTTCAGAAGATACCCGGAATCGTGTGCGTGAAACCGCAAGGTGCCTTCTACATCGTGGCCAAACTGCCCATAGAGAACGCCGAGGACTTTGTGATCTGGCTGCTGGACAACTTCCAGATCGACAACGAAACCGTGATGGCAGCGCCTGCTGAAGGCTTTTATTCCACACCCGGGCAGGGACGCAACGAGCTGCGCCTCGCCTACATACTCAACGAAGAAGACTTAACCAAAGCCATGCACATCTTCAGACAGGGCTTTGAAGAATACAAAAAGACTCACAAATAAAACTCTAATAACTCTATCAGAATGGCGGTATTATGAAAACACAATGGAAGATTTCCCCCTATCTGTACATCTTACCAGCCTTTGTGCTGTTGTTTCTCTTTAGGATGATCCCCGTGGCCATGAGCTTGGTGATTGGCTTCTTTGAATGGGGAATCACCGGTAGCGGCACCTTCATTGGTCTCAAAAACTATATCGCCATGTTCAAAGACGAGGTGTTTTGGAAGTCGCTTTCAAACACCGTGTGGTTTGTGTTGATGGTGGTTCCTACCAGCATCCTCCTACCCTTGTTCTTTGCCAACTTGCTCAACCAGATCACCAAGCTGAAGAGCCTCTTCCGCATGATGTACTTCCTGCCTTATGTGACCTCGCTCGTGGCGGTTTCCATCGTGTGGAAGATCATCTTTTCAGAGCAAGCAGGCCTCGCCAACCATTTCCTGAGCCTCTTCGGTGCTGCTCCATTGGGCTGGCTTTCCGAGAGCACCGGCATCTTCAAGCTGATCTTTGGAAGTGGCTGGCCGGATTGGGCAGGAGGCCCCTCCCTGGCTCTGTGTTCCATAGCCATCATGACTGCATGGAAGAGCCTGGGCTACAACACTATCCTCTACCTGGCGGGCTTGCAAAACATCTCCAAGGACTACTATGAAGCGGCAGACATCGATGGAGCAAGCAAGTTAAGACAGTTTTGGAACATTACCTTGCCCCTGGTCTCCTCCACCACCTTTTATGTGTTGATAATGACCACCATCAGCAGCTTCCAGGCCTTCTCCCAGGTGTATCTGATGACCGACAAGGGCGGCCCGCTCAACAGCACCAAACTCATCGTCTATTACATCTATGAGCGCGGCTTCGATGCCCTGGATATGGGCTATGCCAGTGCCGTGGCGCTCTTCCTGTTTGTGATCCTGCTCATTCTCACCCTCATTCAGATGCGTGGTGAGAAGAAAGTATTCTATTGATGGAGGCTTGAAATGAAAGATAAAATACGTCTTGCGATCATCTACATACTGCTTGCCGTCTTCGGTCTTTTCATGATCGTGCCTTTTGTCTGGATGATTTCCACCTCGCTGATGACGCAGAGTGAATTCAACAAGCAAGAAGCCGTGTTTATTCCCAAAGAGGAATACCATGTTTGGAACACTGACGGCGGTCAGCGCAGGATTCTCGTGGTGCAGGCAGAGGCAGACAGCAGCGTGATCCACGTGCTCGATAAGGACCTCAAGATCGAGCAGGAATACATCAAAGTCCCCTCCAACCAGATAGAGAAGATAGTGAAAAAACCAAGCTTGCACTGGGACAACTATAAGAAAGCATTCAACAAAGTGCCTTTCGCCCTCTATTTCAAAAACACCATCTTTGTATCTGTCGCCACCCTGATAGGTGCGATGATCACCTCATTCCTGGCCGCCTATGCTTTTGCCAGGATGGAGTTTAAGGGCAAGAAGTTTATCTTCATGCTCTTCCTGAGTATGATGATGGTGCCGGCACCCATCTACCTGATCTCGTCTTACATGATGCTGGACAAGTTCAATTGGCTGGACACCTACCAGGCGCTCATCATCCCCTGGTGTGTAAACGTCTTCACCATCTTCATGTTCAGGCAGCACTTCCGCTCGCTTCCCAGAGAGCTCTTTGATGCCGCCATGATAGACGGCGCCAGCACTTTTGGCATCCTTTGGCGCATAGTGTTGCCGCTCTCCAAGCCCATCATCGCCACCGCAAGTATCTTTGCCCTCATCAGCTCCTGGAACAGCTTTATGTGGCCACTGGTGATGACTAACCGGCCGGAGCTGCGCGTCTTGCAGGTGGGCTTGAGCTACTTCAACCAGGAAGCATCCACCCAAACCACACTCTTGATGGCAGCTTCCACCTTCAGCATCATGCCCATCCTCATCCTCTTCTTCCTGGCCCAGAAGCAGATTATTGCCAGCACCGCCAGAACAGGTATGAAAGACTGATATGACCCTTTACGACGACACATTTGCAGCCAACAACTGTTTGGCTCGCCAATAGATATTATTATGGAGTTATGATATGAATACCACCAGATCTGCTGCCCGCACTGCAAAAGGCAAGCAGCAAAGAAGAGATAAACAGGGCAAATACAGAAAGCCCGAGAGACAAGCAGAATTTGACGCAGCAGTCCTGAAGCCGCAGGTTTTGGTAGACCCCAAGACCAATACCATTGTTGCCTGGATCGTGTTTGCCGTCACCTTGTTTGTCTATTTTCTCACCACGGCGCGTTCCCTTTCCTTTTGGGACAGCGGCGAGTTTGCCACCTGTATCAGCACCTTGGGTGTACCACATCCTCCCGGCGCCGCCTTTTACATTGTTTTTGGCCGTGCCTTGGTCAGCCTGTTTGGCGGCATCATTCACCACGCCTTCATCGCCTCTTTCCTATCCGGCATCTTCTCAGCTTTTGCCGTGATGTTTACCTATCTGATCACGGTTCAGCTGGTGAGTATGCTCAAGGTTGAGGACTGGCACGCCATCTTTGCCGGCTGCATGGCTGCTTTTTTGACGGCCTTTTCCTTCACATTCTGGATGAACGCCATTGAGGCGGAGGTCTATTCCGGCCTGGTGTTCTTTGTCAATCTCATCATCTGGCTCACGCTGCGCTGGGTGCAGCATTCCGAGGACATGAACAGGCAAAATGAGCTCCTGCTCATCGTCTACCTCTTTTTCCTTGGCTTCTGCGTACACCAAACCGCCCTGCAGATCGCACCCGCCATCCTCTTCATCGTGGTCTATCCCCTCTTCAGGGAAGGCACCAACAAGAGCTCCTTCTGGCCCAAAGTCATAGGCTACACCTTTGCCATCATCATTGGCTACGTGATCTTTGGCGCCATCGGCCATGAATTGATGATAGACGACTTTGACAAATGGGGCTTTGCGCTCGTGGTACTCCTCCTCCTCTGGATTGAGCTCAGAGATGTGTTTGACAAGCGCCTCTGGTTTTTGGCCGTAGTTTTGGTGCTCCTGGGCATCTCCAGCCATCTTTATATCCCCGTGCGTGCTGCGCAGCGTCCTTTCATCAACGAAGGCCACCCCAGCACTTGGAAGATGTTTACAGACTACGTCTTGCGCAAGCAATATGGAGAAACCTCCTTCTTTGTGCGCCGCGCCTCATTTTTCAGCGAGCAGATGGGCTATCATTTCCTCAGATACCTCTGGGATCAATGGCTCAACAGCAGCATCATGTCCGGCTGGCTCAAGGTTCCCGGCAATCTCATCAAGGCCATCTCAGCCATCATCACCGGTGGTCTGGGCATCCTTGGTGCTGTATTCCAGGCACGCAGAAATAAACACAGCTTTTTCTACCTCCTCTCGCTGGTGTTTTGCACCACTATTTTGATGGTATTTGTGATCAACCTCTCCAATGCCGAAGTGCGTGACAGAGACTACTTCTTCGTGGTGGGCTACAATATGCTGGCCATCTGGATAGGCATCGGTGCGATGGCCCTCGTTACCTTAGCCAAGGACAAATCTGTACAGATCGCACTGATGGTCGTCCTGGGCCTCTTCCCCATCGTCAATATGGCCTCTCAATACAGGGTGCACGACCGCAGCAGAGAGTTTATCGCCCTGGATTATGGCCTGAACTTCCTCAACTCCCTGGAAGAAAACGCCATCATCTTCACCAATGGAGACAACGACACCTTCCCCATCTGGTATGCACAGGCAGTGGAAGACCCCTACGCCCATGAAAACATCTATCCCGCCAAGGACGTATATCCTGATGAGCAGACGAAGGCCGCCATCGCCGAAGCTATGGCCTTCAAAAACAAGGAACTGAGGGGTGTCCGCAAGGACGTCACCGTGGCCAACCTCTCGCTGCTCAATACCGCCTGGTATATCAGGCAATTGCAAGACCGCGAAGGCGTGATCATCAACTTCACAGAGGATGAATTGGACAACCTGCTCTCCTTGCAGCCTCCGCGCGAGCTCAACGTCGGAAGCGGCGAGATGAGCTTTAGCCTACAGCTGGATGAAAGCCCGGCCTGGCGTCCAAACGAACGCTTCTACCGCATTTCAGACCTTGCAGTGATGCAGATCATCAAGGACAACTTCGGCAAGCGCCCCATCTACTTTGCCGTCACCTGCGAAAGCATGATCGGCTTTGAAGACTACGTGCGCGCCGAGGGTATGGTCAACAGACTGGTTCACACCAAATCCGGTGTGGATGAGCAGGTAGACATCGCCCGCCTCACCAAAAACATAGACAAGGTCTACAAATACCGCTCCATCCACGACGACAGAGTCTACAAGGATGACAACATGATCCGCCTGGTGATGAACTACGCCGCCGCGTTCTCCAAGGCTGCATCTCACTTTGCCGTCAACAACCAGCCCCAAAAAGCCTGGCAATATGCCGAAAGAGCAAGGTCTTTCAAGGTTGACGAACTGAGGATGATAGACTTTTACGTGCGCTACTATGCCAACACGCGCAAGATCGATGAGTTTGATCAATACCTGGAGCGCAACCTCTATCACCGTGTTGACGGCGCAGGCATCATGCTCAAATACGTGTTGCAGTATCTGGAAGAATACGATCCCCAGCTCGCTCTGAGCTACTATGAGAAGGCGCTGATGCACTTCCCGCAGGAAGACATAGTCGCCCGCTTTGCCGTTTTCTTTGCCGATGAAAGGCAGATGGAAGCCCAGGTTGCAGACCTGCTGGAGCGTTACCAGACCACGCTCTCTTATTCTGTTGATCCGTTCATACAGTTTTTGCGTCAACCTCAAGAATAATACAACCTATATACAAGCGACAAGCGTCCTCTCCAATCTGTTGAGGACGCTTTTTTATATCCGCCTCAAAAGCGCATCCCAAGCCCAAGTTTGGCAAGAGCGATAATTGAGTCAAAGATTTTGCTTGCCAAATATGCCCTCCCGCTTAAGTTGTATCATAAATACTCAACCTGAGATGAGGGATACGTTCCGGCATCAAGGGTGACTGCTCCTGCACACGCATCAGAGCCACCTTTCCAAATGTCCAATGTATCTCCCCTTAGTAACAAAGAAAGGAGAACTGTATCAATGGACCTCAAACGTCATGTTGTCACAATCGTGGTGGAAGACACCCAACAGGCATTCCACCCTGTCAACGAGCTGTTACACAGCTATGCACCCCATGTCCTTTTAAGAGTGGGTTATCCCATGCGGGACAAGGGAGTTTCCGTAATCTTCCTGATCATGGATCTAACCATCGAAGAAATGGGCGCCTTTTCCGGCAAACTCGGCCAGATCAATTGCGTCAAAGTAAAGACGATCACCCTCAATATCTAAGGAGTTTGCGAAAATGAAAATCAACACTGAAGGCATCAAATCGTTCATCCCCACCCAGACCATCGAAGACCTGATCGTCAGCGAAAGCAACGCACCTGAATCCCGGATACGCGACATCATCGCCAAATCTTTGGCCAAAAACCGCCTCAATCCGGATGAAACCGCAGCCCTGCTCTCCGTCAAGGACCCCGAACTCAGGGAAATGATATTGCAGGGTGCCAGAGACCTCAAAAAGCAGATCTATGGCAACCGCATCGTGCTCTTTGCCCCGCTCTATGTGGGAAACGAGTGTGTAAACGACTGCGTTTACTGCGGATTCAGAATTTCCAACAAGGAATGCGAAAGAGCCACCCTGAGCAAGGAGCAGCTGATCCAAGACACCAAATCCCTGATTGATGTTGGCCACAAACGCCTGATCATGGTCTATGGTGAACACCCCATTTACAGCCCGGAATACATCGCCGAAACGGTGCAGACCGTCTATGACACCAAGCATGATAATGGCGAGATTCGCAGGGTAAACATCAATGCCGCACCCTTGGACATCGAGGGATTCCGCATCGTAAAATCTGCAGGCATAGGCACCTACCAGATCTTCCAGGAAACCTATCACGAGGAAACTTACAAAAAGCTGCATCCCAGAGGCCCTAAGAGCAGCTTCCTCTGGAGATTGGACAGCCTCGACCGTGCCATGCAAGCCGGAATCGACGACCTCGGCTTAGGCGCTCTGATGGGATTGTACGATTGGAAATTTGAAGTGTTGGCCTTGCTCTACCACACCATCCATCTGGAAGAGCGCTTTGGAGTGGGGCCGCACACCATCTCATTCCCTCGCATAGAGCCCGCCATCGGCACAGAGTTTGCAGACAATCCACCCCACCGCGTCAGCGATGAAGACTTCAAGCTCTTAGTTGCCACACTCAGGCTCAGCGTCCCTTACACCGGCCTGATCCTCACCGCCAGGGAGCCCGTGGAAATCCGCGATGAAGTATTGGAATACGGTGTTTCTCAGATCGACGCCGGCTCCAGTATCGGCGTGGGAGATTATGCTCACAAAGACGATGAATCCCGCAAGAAGAGCCAATTTGTCTTGGGCGATACTCGCAGCTTGGACGACGTTATCTACGAACTGGCCAAAGGCGGTCACATCCCCTCCTTCTGCACCAGTTGCTATCGAGCCGGAAGGACAGGCGAGCACTTCATGGAATTTGCCGTCCCGGGCTTTGTGAAACGCTTCTGCACGCCCAACGCCCTGCTCACCTTTGCCGAGTACCTCCACGACTACTCCTCTGAACGCACCAAAGCCGTAGGCATGAAGCTGATTGAGCAAGAAACAGCCAAAATCGAGGATGACAATATGCGCAGCTCTGTAATGGAAAAACTGGCACAGATGAAAGCCGGAACCAGAGACCTGTACTATTAACCCAATCATAACTGCAATAAAAACGCGGGAGCTGAAAGTGGGCACTTTCGCTCCCGCTCTTCTTCCAAAGGGGGAAGAGACACGGGTCCCCCAATGGGCTTTGCTTTTCGCTTCAGGGTAACAAAGAACCCTCCGTCACAACAATATACTCAGAATTGTTAAGAATCCTTCACCTTTTTTTAAATTGTTCTCTTCAGCCCTCAGCATCCGCATCCACTCTTCGTTTCAACAGCATAGTGAGGGATTGAATATGGCCGCTCAAATCTCCCAACTTTTGCTTTTGCTCATCAGGGATTTCCCGGTAGTCTTGGGATGCATGAGCCTGGATTGTGGAGATGCTTGCCTCAGCAGCCTTTACGTGATGCTGAATGGAGCTGACGAGCTCACCCATTTTGGCGGTTAAGGCATCCAAAGATTCGATATTCGCCTCAATTCTCTGCCTTTCTGAGGTAGCCTGTTCTGCCTCCCGCTTATTGTTGAACACCTGAAACAGGGTGCCGCTGATGAGCCCCAAGGCACTACCACGCAGCCCAAAAGGACGTGAACCCCTGCCCGCACCCCTGTTCCTCTTGCCGGAAAGAAGCGTTGATGCAAGTTTGAGCGCAAGCACCGCTCCCGCACCTATCAGCATCCCTCTGCCAAAGCTGATGCCCTGAGGAGGCTCCACATCTTCGGGTTCCATATCAAACTTATGAGCCTCTATATCGAAGGTTTGTACTGCTTCCCTGAAGCGGACAAGTTCCCCGGCTGCGGAGGGCGGCGTGTTTGCCATTGAGCTGAAAATGGCTTCTGCAGAAGTCAATATGCGCGGGCAGTCCTCCGATCCCAGCTTGATCATTTCTTCAGACATGAGCATCAGTTCAACCAGTTTCCGGTTGTACAGGTCTACGGCTTCCTGAAGCTCTTCGACTGCTCTATCCCGCAGTTGGTGATTAAAAGCCATGGTTTCCTCCCTTAATTTCTTATTTTACGGTTTCTTGCTCTTTTCACATCGCCGGTCATTTTAAACAAATGCGGTTATTTTGTCAACCACAATATTCATAAGCTCTTACATTTTCTGAAGATCAGCATACGAAATGCCCCGTTTGCAGCCTCTGGAAGCCGAAGCTTATCGGAGCGGGACTTTGCTCCCATCTGCCTCTCTTTTGCAGGCCGCTTATCTCCTACCTTTTTAGTAGACATTTAATTCCTTGCCAAAAACCGATGCTTGACTCAACATTTGACTTTTCACCTGCCCTCGCCCACCCTCGGGTTTCCTCGGCGCTCGAATGCGTAACCCTTGGGTTTTCCATGGG
>DGFM01000032.1:0-1851 GCA_002391675.1 Cloacimonetes bacterium UBA3900
GGTCTTGATCCGGCAAGCCATAGAGCAAATCTGCGTGTACCACCACCCGGGTGCGCTCTTTGAGCAGTTTGAGCATGGTTTTGGCCTTGCTCCAGTTGCTGTTGCGTCCCACGGCGAGGTTGATGGCGTCGTCACAGCTCTGGATGCCGGTTTCCAGGCGCATCAAAGCCGGGGGAGCTTCGGCCAAGAGCTCGATATCAGTTTCGCTCATCAGCTCGGGATAGATCTCGAAGTGCCATTCACAGCTTCGCGGCTTGCTCATCAGCATCTTCCACATCTCGCGGGCGTAGTTTGGATGCGCATTGAAGCTGCGGTCTACAAACTTCACCGTGCGCGGCTGCAGGGCCTCCAAGGCGTCCAGTTCCCGATAAAGCTTGCCTAAATCCTGTTCCGAACGATAGTCAAAGCGCAGCTCGTCCCTGTCGTCGGTGGCAGAGAGGCAGTAGGCACAGCTGAAGGGGCAGCCGCGGGAGGTTTCATAATAGAGTATCTTGCCGCTTAAAACCTGTTTATCCTCAGGATGATAGGCAAAAGGAACGTCCTTGAGATGCAGGGGCTCCGGCTCAAGATTGAGGTTGGTAAAACTGCCGAGGGCCATGGCTTCGAAGCGAGCTTCTCCGGCGCCGATCACCGCTTTATCTGCATATTGGCTCAGGTGCCCGGCTTCAGGGCCGCCGATGATGATAATCGCCTTGGGCATCAGCGCTCTGACGTCGGGCAGGATGTTTTCCAGATAGACGCGGTTCCAGATGTAAGCGCTGAAGCAGAGCACGTCCGCCTGCGTGTTGTAAATGCCTTTCAGCACATCCATATAGAGATCGGAGATGCTGAAGGAGCGCATACTTATCTCATAACTTTGGTCTCTGACCATCTCTCGGAGGTAGTAAAGAGCGAGGTTGCTCTGATACCAGGAGGTATTGATGGCAAACAAAGCGATGCGGGTCATGAGACGCCTCTGCCTGGGTCGGCTTGGGGTGCCGGTTAGTCTTTCTTCAGCTTGTGCACGTAGAAGAACATCAGGTTTTCCAGCTCGGGCTCAAAGCTCATTATGCTATAATCGTCACTGAGCTTGGCTGCTTCAGCCCGTGCTTTTTCCAGCGCATCACGATACAGCGCGGAGGCATCCTCCAAGCCCTGATGGTGGCTTGCTTCCAAGGAGTAGGCCTCATCGATATCCAGCTTCAAGAAAGCCAGGGAATCGTCGCCGGGCAGGCTCCACTCACCGCTATGCAGGTTGAACTCATAACATTGCACAAACTTATGCCCATATTCCAGCACAAACTTCAGCGTATCAATCAGATAGTCAACCTCGTTCTCTGCCAGGGCGTAGTGCAGATTCAGGCGCACCCAGCCCGGTTTGATGCCGGTGTAGCCCACATTGGTGATGAGGCAGCGATAGAAATCTGAAACCTGCTGCGAGATGTTCATCAGGAAGTGTCCGTAGGGCCCGGCACAGGAGCAGCCGGCGCGGGTTTGGATGCCAAAGAGGTCGTTGAGCAGGCGTGTGACAAGCTTCGGATGCAGCATTCTGTCCTTGTGACGCACGTTGAAGGGGATGATGGGAATCTTCTTTTCGGCCCGCGTCTCACCCAAAAACATGATGCGATCGTCGCCCTCGAAGGCGCTCATAAACTTCTGGTAATAATAGTGTTCTATATCATTGATCAGTTGCTGGCCCACCTTATCCTTGAGCTGGAAAGCCAGTGCTACGCGCAGGGCCTGCATGATGCCGGGTGTACCGGGTTTTTCCCTGGTCTCGATGTCACGCACGTATTCTTCCTTCACGGGCGAGACGTAGTCCACTGTGCCGCCGCTGGGAACAGTGGGTGCCAAGCCTTTGGGATAGATATC
>DGFM01000032.1:2114-2632 GCA_002391675.1 Cloacimonetes bacterium UBA3900
CACGTAGGGAGCGCAGGCGGCAAAGTCAAAACAGGCCAAACCACCATAACGATGCATGATACGCGCCACTTCATACACGTTGGTCAGCAAGCCGCTCACATTTGAGGCAGCAGAAAAGGAGCCGATTTTGAGCCTGTTCTTATAGGCCGGATCGCTCACATACTGCTCCAGCACTTCCAAGTCCAGCTCGGCGTGCTTATTCATCGGCACTTCAACGGTTTGGCAGAGCGTATTACGCCACATTATCTCATTGGAATGATGCTCATAGGGCCCCACAAAGACCACCGGCTTGCTCTCGTGCATATAGTCGTGCAGCTCCCGGTTGCAATCCACGCCTTCGGGATTGCGGATGAGGCAGCTTTTGAGGATGTCGTCCACCCTCCTTGCGGTTGCAGGCGGCCAGTAGACGCCCAGGATTTGCAACAGCTTCACGATCCCGCCTGTAGTGCCGGATTCCGTGAAGATGATCTTGCCTTTGGGTCCGGCGTTGACAGCCTCCTTGATGCTGTCCTCAGCCT
>DGFM01000032.1:2779-3203 GCA_002391675.1 Cloacimonetes bacterium UBA3900
GTGAAGCCATCCTCCGTGTGGGTGTTGGCATAATACTTGAGGATTTCATTGAGGTAGTTTTCAATGGAAAGCAGAGCTCTGCCACTGGCCGTATAATCTGCATAGACCAGGGGGCGCGCCCCGTATGGGGTGTGGAAGATCGAGTTGCGGCCGATGATGTCGCGTCGCAACCAATCCAAAGAAGCGATATGTTGTTGGATAAGGTTTTTCTGCATAAGACCACTGATATTAAAGCAGGATTTTAGGCAAGGAAAATTTAACTATTCCCGTTCGGAAACCCTCGAAACTGTATCAGAAGCGACTGTTCATCGCTTCCTCGTGTGCCGCGGCGGAGGCTGTTTGAAACAAGCCTCTTGACAAAATCGGCCTCTATCATATCTTGAGCGCTACTAAACCATTTTATGGAGATTTAATGCCATCCGAA
>DGFM01000049.1:0-26892 GCA_002391675.1 Cloacimonetes bacterium UBA3900
CCTGTTCCCATCCCGAACACAGCAGTTAAGCCCGCTCACGCCGATGGTACTGCACGGGCGACTGTGTGGGAGAGTAGGTAGCCGCCGTCGCAAAAGCCTTTTGCATTAGCTGGGAATTTATTTTGGCCGTGCTCAAATGTAGCGATTTGGAGTTTACACCAACATTTGAGACTCAACATTTTGTGGAAAATGTGGCTTCAATACGTTTGTGCTCAATATGGGATATATACACCAAACTTTAGGATTAAGAGGCTACCGTTAAACCAGTATTTAGTCATCAGCAGACGAATAAATGCCAAGCATCTTCTGTATGGAAGGCTACTCAACACGGTCTACCGCACTTAGGATGGGCTACCAATGATGATTTCTAATAACCCGATGCTACCCAAGCAGAGACAGCATAGCCCTCCAATGTCTGCACTTTGAAAGACAGCTTCAGCCCGCTGATCCCGCAAGACTAGTAACGGAGCTGTATGTATCGGATAGGACGACCTGTTTCTTATCTTAATTCGCTCAATTCAGCTCTGGTTTTTGGGATGGGTATGCGTTGTGATGTAGATTGAGACAGTGGTTGGGCTGGGATGAGTTGCAAGTCATGCTTGCATGCGGCGGTTCGGCGACCGCCGGCTACCTCTTTGGTCGCTATGGCAAGCGACCGTACCAGGCGCCTACCTGATCAGCACAATCTTGCGGGAAGCCTGACGCTGCTCACCTTTGACTCTCAGTATATAGATGCCGGAAGAGGCTGGCCGGCCCCGGCTGTCCAGACCATCCCAGACGAGAGGATTCTGCCCTGCAGGCAGATTCAGGCTATCCAGGTCTCGGATCCCACGGCCGCGGATATCGTGGATGCTGACCTGGAGTTTTTGAGGTGAGTCCAGCTTGATCCACAGCTTGGTTTCTCCGCGGGTGGGGTTGGGTGCGGGAGCAGAGAGGCTGATTGTCGCAGCGGGAGCATGGGGATCGTCCACTGCGTTTTCCCAGCCCTGAAGCTCGATCATTCCGGAAAGCAGCACCGTGTTGCCGTTTTGGTGTGAGTTGTCGGCAAAGATATACCAATCCCGCCCCGCGGGTATATTGAACTCTGCGCTGGCCGTCAAATCCGGGCCTTCATTCACGTAGGCGGAGCAGAAGTTGTAGAGATCCATAAAGACGGCGCCATCGGAATCCGTGACCAACAGCCTCACCGGAGCCGGTTCGGAAGAATACCGGTAGTGGCGGGGCTGGTTTCCCAGCACATCGATATCGTCCCACAAAGCTTTGCCGGTGATGTAATACCCCGTGGAGGCCAGGTTTGCCGTAAACTTATAATCCTGCACCGGGTCATCGGGCAGGGGAAGCATCTCAATGCCCGGCTGAGGCAGGGGCGCATCGATCTGAAACTGGTAGGAATAGCTCTCCCCCGCTTCCGCTGACGAGACGAGCTGCGCATAAGTGCCGGCGACGGCGGGGTAGAGTCCAAACGCTGTATCTGTGCGGGCGCGGTAGTTCCTGCCTTCACCCACGGTGAAACTGACCATGCCATGGTTGTCTGTATAAGCCTCGCAGTCGAAGCGGGGTGAGTTTTCAAAGATGGCCAGCACCACCCGGGCTCCGTCCACAGGTTGCAGATTTGCATCCACCACTTGGATGTTGATGGTGGCCACGCCCTCGGAGTAGCGTTCGGTGACCGGGGTGAAAAGGCCGTCGGAGCGCTCCTCAAACACACTACCAAAGACCTTGCCCCAGCCGTTTTCATAGACGAGGGGATTATTGAGATAGCTATTCACAGGCTCCCAAGAAACCCAACCATCCTCCCAAAATTCGTTCCAGGTGTGATCGGTGGAGACTGAGGTGACATTGGTGCAGGGGATGAGCGCAATGCGGGCGATGGCCGAGCTGAAGTCGGCATATTCTCCGCAGCGTCCGAAGCGTTTCTGATAGATGCGCACGGGCTGGTGGGGCCGTTCGTTGTTCGAGGTGAAGCTCATGTTTTGGTTGATCCACCAAGTGATGGCGTGGATCACATCGCCGGGTCTGCCGTCTCGGTTGTAGACGCTTTGGCATTGGCTGAGGGTATCGCGCAGAACAGGATAGTCACCATCCACATGATCATAGATGTAGCTGCGCCAAAACTTTCCCTCCGGAGGCGGCACGATGTTGTTGGAGTGGGTGGAGTTGTTTTCGATGATATTGGGATCGATGTAGGCGGCAATTTCGTCGGTAATCTTGGGGTTCACCAGATACCAGTAATAGATTTCGCGCGGGACGGTCACCTGGATCAACTGCCCTTGGGCATCCCTCTTCCAGTAGCGGGTGGTGGAATAATAATCTCCACCGCTGGCGGCAGAACCGAAATCCAAAATCTCCACATAGTCCAGTTCGCCATCGATTTCATACAGCTTCTGGGCGTTTTCCAAAAACAGTTCAGGCAGGGCAAAGCCGGAGTTCAGATACTCGGGGAAGGCGGTGGCGATGCAAAAAGCGATCTCATCCACATAGGGATCGGGAGCGGTGTTCAGCAGTTCGGCAAAAAGCAACTGCCGGTCTGGCTCAAGCTGGTTGAGAGTGTGCCGGAGTTGCACCCTGATCCACTGGGGCGCCCTCGCTATAGCGGCTTCGCTTTGAGGCAGCAGGGTGCCGAGGCTGGAATATCTCTGTGCGTTTGAGCTCGGGTTATGAAAATGGGCTCCGATCTGCTCTCCCGCCGGTAACATCACATCCTGAGGCAGGTTCTGCAAAGGAACCCAGCTTTTGGGCTCGATTGGCTGGAGCTCGTTACCGGGCAAGATTGGCAATGGGAGCTCCACCAGAGGCTGAATCACGGAAACGGATCCCGAAACATCAATATCTCTGGAACTCAGACCCCGGGGCTGAGCGCCCAAGGCCAGACAAATAAACAAAGGTATCACAAGCAACAGCTTTTTCATCGTTTCACCTCATTAGGTTATAGACGTTCCACTTTCAATTGGTAACCGATACTTGTCAATATAAATATCGGCGCCCTGCCCAGTTTTCAGTTGTCCTGTACGGGCGGTCGCCGTGGCAGCTACGCCGCAGTTGTGAGTTGTGAATGCTGGCGCAAGTGATGGAGATACGGACTGACGTAAGAAGAACGGCGCTTTGGGCAAGCGCCCGTACAAGGTCGCTCCGGCGAGCGACCATACAGGTATTACACTCTGGTAAAGAAAGAGACAATATTTGACCGATTTCGTATGCTTAGCGTTATCAGGCAGTTACGGGTTTGGGTTTCTTGGTTTTTTCTTCGTCAGGGCGAGGTCGTCAGGGTATATTATGAAGGCGTGTTTTTCCGAGGAGCAAAATTGGTTCAGTATTGCCCCTGTATTTTGATTGCGGTCGGGCAGCGGAGAGGATGAACGGCCTTCTTTGAGATTGTCATAATTGTTGTGCACAGGCATAATTATTATGGTTTTGGCGGCAATAATGCTTATACTATCTATCTATTTTAGAAATACCATCATGTGGAGTGAACATGAACACAGAGAAACTATCGAACCTGGCCATGAATGACAACGGATTCATCTTCGACCCGGAGTCGGGCTACAGCTACACAGCCAACGAGACGGGCATCTTCATTCTGAAGCGGATGGCAGAGGGAATGCAGCGTCAGGAAATCTTTGAAGAGCTCAGCGAGGTTTACGAGGTGAGTGAAGACAATTTCAACAGCGACTACGCTCACTATCTGCTGATGCTGGAATCGCTTGATTTGATCAGGTTTGAAGGAGATACCCTTGAATCCCGATCTGAGTAAGCTCGATATCACCATCGCCGTCACCGGTCTCAAAACCGGCGACAATCCCCAACCCGGAGTACCCGTGATCCGCAGCATCCGTGCAGCGGGCTTCACCGGCCGGATCGTGGGCTTGGTCTACGATTCCCTGGAAAGCGGCATCTATCTGGATGATCTGGTGGATCAGGTCTATCAGATGCCCTATCCCTCAGCGGGTGCGGATGCCTTCCTCACGCGGCTGGATCATATCTTAGAACGGACGCCGCTGGATGTGATCATCCCCACCCTGGATTCCGAAGTGATCCTCTATATCCGCTTGGCGGAAGAGCTCAAGCAGCGCGGCATCAACACCTTTTTGCCCAGCGAAGAGTGCTTTCTGCTGCGTGATAAGACCAAGCTGGAAAGCTTCTTCACGCCTCAGGGTGTGCAGGTGCCCAAGACTATTCTGCTCACTAACGTTTCCCAGCTGAATACCCTGCATGAGGAGATTGGCTATCCCTGCTTTATCAAGGGTAGATATTACGAGGCGGCCAAAGCGGCCAGTTGGGACGAGGCGATCAAACACTTCTACGACATCCAGGCACGCTGGGGACTGCCGCTGCTGGCGCAACAGATAGTGCCCGGCGAGGAGTATAACATCGTGATCGTGGGAGATGGCGAGGGCGACACCATCGGTATGGTTCCGCAGAAGAAGCTGGTGATCACAGACAAAGGGAAGGGCTTCGGCGGCGTGGTGGTGAAAAGCGCCAGCCTGGACGAATTTGCCCGCAAGATCATCTCCATCCTCAAATGGCGCGGGCCTTGCGAACTGGAGATCATCCGCGGCTTGGATGGCGTCTTTTATCTGATCGAGATCAATCCCCGCTTCCCTGCCTGGGTGCGCCTGGCAGAAGGAAGTGGACAAAATCAGCCCGCAGCCGTGGTGCTCAAAGCTTTGGGACATCAAGTGGAGCCGCTGCCCGAGTGCAAGACCGGCACCATGTTTGTGCGTCATGCGGAAGACATCATTGCGGACATCTCTGTGATGGGCGAAGTTTCCGCCAAAAGTGAACTTATAAGAAGGTAAAAAGAATGAAAAAGACATATATAGCCCCCAATATCGAGCGGAATTCCGCCGGAAATATGAACAAATACGGTGCCAAGAGCGTTGTGAGATATAAGGATAAGATCGACGGCATCCCCGTCACAGAGATCGTAGAGCAGTTTGGCTCGCCGGTGTTGGTGCTTTCTGAAAGCCAGATCCGCCGGCGTCACAGGCGTTTGATGGACGCACTGCAGATGCATTATCCCAAGGTGAGGCTGGCCTGGAGCTACAAGACCAACTATCTGGGTGCCGTCTGCAATATCTTTCACCAGGAAGGCTCCTGTGCGGAGGTGGTTTCCGGGATGGAATACGGTATGGCGCGCAGACTGGGCATCCCCGGCAACGAGATTATCTTCAATGGCCCCGGCAAGAAGAGACATGAGCTGGAGCTGGCTATCCGCGAGGGAGCCAGAATCCATATCGACCATCTGGATGAGCTGTATCTGATCGAGAAAATAGCGAAGGAGCTGGACTTGGTGCCGCAGGTGGCGATCCGCGTCAATATGGATACCGGTATCTATCCGCAGTGGGACCGTTTTGGCTTCAATTATGATAACGGAGAGGCTTACCGCGCCATCAACCGCATCGCTTCCGGCAAGGCCATGAACATCGTGGGCCTGCACGCACATATCGGCACTTTCATCCTGGATGCACAGGCTTACTACTATGAGGCGAAAGCCTTGCTGGACCTGGCTCAAAGGATGAAGAATGAGCTGGGAATCACGGTTGAATATATCGACCTCGGCGGCGGCTTTGCCTCGCAAAACACGCTGCATGGCTCCTACGCACCGGGTGAATTCATCTCGCCCTCATTTGATCAATATGCTGAGGCCATTGGAACTGCGTTCAACGAATCACAATTTGTGAGTCAAAATCTGCCGCTGCTGATCCTGGAAACCGGCAGAGCGCTGATCGACGAAGCAGGCTACCTGATCTCCAGCGTGGTGGGCAAGAAAAACCTGCCCTCCGGAGAACGTGCTGTGATCTTGGATGCGGGAGTGAATACCACCATTACCGCCTGGTGGTACAAGCTGAAAGTCACGCCCACACGACCCTTCCCCGGCGCCTATCAAAACACTATTTTCTACGGGCCGCTGTGCATGAATATAGACGTCGTGCGCCCCGCAGTGCCTTTCCCCGATCTCCACACCGGCGAGCAGGTGCTGATCACGCCCGTGGGGGCCTACAACAACACGCAGTGGATGCAGTTTATCGAATACCGTCCACCCGTGGTGCTGATCTCGGAGACCGGCAAGCTGGAATTGCTGCGTCCGCGTGAGGAACTCGAAGACGTGATTGGCCGCGAGATAATTCCGGAACACCTCAGGAGCCAATGAACAGAAACAACTTGGGCTCCGCACTAATCAAGCTGGGCAAATCCATCCCGCACGCCTACGCCACGGTGATGTTTTCAGACAACCTGTGGGTGGGGTTGGCCATGCTGCTGCTCACCCTGGTCTCACCCATCGTGGGAATGGCGGGGTTGCTGGGATTGCTGACTGGGCTGATCTCGGCGCGGATCTTGGGCTTTGAGGGCTGGGATTCCTCCAGCGGAGTCATGGCTTTCAACAGCCTGCTGATCGGGCTGGCGATCGGCTATTACTACCCTTATGCCGGGGTGCTGGAAAGCCCTTTGAGCTTCGCTGCGCTGATCATCCTCTCCGCTATCGCCACGCAACTGATCTATGCCGCCGTCAACTACCTGACGCAGAGCTGGTTCAGGATGCCCTCCATGAGCCTGGCCTTTTCGCTGAGCGCCACTTTGGTCTGGTATTTCCTGGTACGCAGTGGCAATTTCACCGGTGTGGGCTTTGAAAAGCCGCTGCTCTTCAATATCCCGATAGAGCTGCCCTGGTTTTGGCGGGACTTCTTCCAGTCTCTGGCCAGCATTGCCTTTGTGCCGGATGTCTTCGTGGGTATCCTGATTGCTGTGGTGCTGCTGTTTATCTCGCGTATTGGGCTGATGTTGGCGTTGATGGGCTGGTCTATCTGCTATGTCCTGCTGCAATTCAGCGCCATGAGTACGACCTACGGGATGTTTTTCCCCGGCTTCAATCTGATCCTGATCAGCATCGCCATCGGCTCCATCTATCTGATCCCCAGCAAGACTTCCTACCTGCTGGCAGCGCTGGGCACGGTGATCGGCTTCGTGTTTGCCTATGCGCTTTCCGGACGCTACTATTACCCTGATGTGATGCCGGCTCGGACCGGCGTGCTGTTTGTGCCGATGTTTGCATTGCCTATGAACGTGGTGGTCATCTCGCTCATCTATTCCCTGCGCTTGCGGCTGCGGCAAAGAGTGGCGGTGATCAACGACTACGGCATCCTGCATCCGGAGAAGGCTTTGGAGGCTTATATCTCCAGATACCAGCGTTTCTCCAGCGCCGGAGTGCCGCAGATACATCTGCCGATAAACGGTGAGTGGAAGATCACCCAATCGCATCACGGCGCCCACACACACCAGCTGGACTGGGCTTATGCCTGGGACCTGGAGATGGAGGACAGGTTTGGCAAGAAGTATCTGGAAAGCGAGCACGACCTCAAGGATTACTACTGCTTTGGCAAACCGGTGTTAGCTGCCGCAGCGGGCTATGTGGCCAAGGTGGTCAATTCCATACCGGACAACGCCATAGGCAGCATCAACACGCAGGACAACTGGGGCAACTACGTCACACTCTCGCATGGCTATGGCTTTTACACGCTCTATGCGCATTTGCGGGAGGGGTCGGTGAAGCTGGCAGAAGGCGACTACGTGAAGCTGGGCGATAAGCTCGGCACGGTTGGCAATTCCGGACGCTCCGCTGTGCCGCATCTGCACTTTCAGGCGCAGAGCGGAGTGGATGCCGGTTCACCCACCATTTTCAGCCACATTGTAAACTATAAGCGGCAGACCGAGGATGGCGTACACGAGCTTTGCAGCAGTGGAGTTCCCGGCGAGGGAGAAGTGGTCTCGCCCCTGGTGCCGGAAAAAGACCTGGCCCCCATCCTGCAGTTTGGATATGGCCAGAAGCAGCGCTACGCCGTGCAAACGCCTCATAGAGAATGGCAGGAAACCTGGCGGGTCGACCTTGATCTGGCCGGCACGCATTCACTGGTGAGCGATCAGGGCAGCAAGCTGGAGTTTTCCATCTACAATGGCATCTACAATAGCCTCAGCCTCTCGCATGGACGCAAAACCGCCCTGGCAGCCTTTGCCTTAGTGGCTTCACGTCTGCCTTGGAGCGAAAGCGGCAAACTCACCTGGAAAGACGAGCCCAGTCTCTCGGTGTTGATGGGCTCTTTCTGGAAAAACGTCACGCTCTTTCTCATCCCCTTCTTCAGGCCTATCCGCGTGAATGCCAGCGCTGAATTGCATCAACGAGACCAAAAGATCATCGTGGAAAGCGTCACCTCACTCAGCGTGCTGGGTATGGTGATCAGGAAACTGGAGGGAACTCTCACGCTCAGCCGTCGGGAAGGAATCATCGACTTCAGCCTGCGACAAAACTCACAAACCCTGCTCACTGCCAAGCGCATGGAGCTGGAAGAAATAGAGGAACAATCATGAATAAAAGCATCATTATCATAATCCTGGCCCTTGGCCTCGCACTGCCGCTGTTGGCCAAAGGTGCAGACATCGCACAGTCTTACGCCCTGGAAGCACAGGCAAACTACGTTGGCTCGCTGGAAATCATGCGCGAGCTTGCCGCTACCGATGCTTCGGAACCATTTTACCAGGTGAGGATCGCCTGGCTGGAATACCTGCTGGGCCGCTATGAAAGAGCTATCTCCAGCTATTGCAAGGCAATCAGCCTGCGGGACAATCTGGATGCGCATATCGGCATCATCAACTGCCACCTTGCTTTGGGAGACTACCGTCCGGCGCTGGACGCCGCAGACAGCCTGCTGGCACAGCATAGCGGACACACTCAGCTGCTGGGCAAGGCGGCTTATGCGGCTTATATGCTCAAAGAACACTCCCGAGCTGCAGATTACTACGCCCGCATCATCCAGCTCTATCCCTGGGATATGGAGATCAGGGGCTATCTGGTGAACAACCTCTATCTGGCCAAAAGAGTCGACGAAGCAAGAGCGGAATACCGGCTGCTCAAGAAATACTTCCCGCAGTCTGGCATCGTGGCCCAATACAAGGGTGTTTTGGAATAAGCCTTGAAACAAGCGCTCCTGGTTTTGCTGCTATTCTGTCTCTTGCTTAGCATGAAAGCTGAGGAGACGGACTACCGCAAGCTGCTGGAAGCTTCCAGGCTGGCTCTTGCTTATAACCCCCTGGATACTGAAGCGCTGTTGAACCTCGCCTACAGCCATATGATGCTGGGCGAGACGGATGAGGCGCTTGCTCAATATCAGAAACTGCGACAGCAGAATTCCCGGCTCTCCGCTGCAGCAACCGGCATCCTCTGGGCACTTTCCGCCAAAGGCGACTGGATGCAAATCCGGCAAGAGGGACGGGAGTTTCTGGCTGACTTTCCCCAGGAAGGCATGATCCATCACTATCTGGCAGCTGCACAAGCTTATGACCGGAAGCCTCATCTGGCAAGGGTGGGATACCTGAAAGCCATAGCTCTCCTGGAGGAGCCTTCACTGCGAGCTCTGCCGGAAGAAGGCGCCGGCTGGGCCTATCTGGCTTTGGACGACTATCCTGCTGCGGCGCTTCATTTTAACCGCCTCGAAAATCGCCCCACATCGAAGCTGGCTGCCAAGCTGCGTACCGGCTTCGCTGCCAAAGGCAGTTCGGCGCGCTTCCTGAATCTGGGCTCCATTCTCACCTACCGCTCCTGGCAGCTGATACTGGACGCCGAGGAGATGCTGTGGGAAGGAGAGCACTTCCGCTGGCAGCTCAAAGCAACAGCCCGCAAACAGTTGCCGCATACAGACCTGAATCTCAGCCTGCAATATCTGGATGGCAAGGACGAGCGCATCTACCCGGGCAAGGCGGCCACTCTCGCTCTCAGCCCCAGGATCTATGCGCAGACGCTGCTCATCCGGCCGCGCCTGGCACAACACTTTTCCAGCTGGAATCGCCACAACAACTATCAGACCGACCTCGGCGTCAAGCTGGTCTATCCGCCTCTTACTCTTAACTATACAGCCTCCCGCGTCTATCAGGACAACGAAGCTCTTGATGCGGATACCGCTCATTGGGTTCATACTGCCAGCACCGGCTTGCGTATCTGGCACGACTTTTGGCTGGGTGCTTATGCCGGTTTTGGCGATCTCGCTTTTTTCACCAATCAAGCCGGAAGCTATACAGACGACTTTTCTCCGGGCAATGCCTACTACGGCTTTTCCCTGGATGCACCTCTGCCGGGAAGCTTGCAGCTGCATCTCTACCATCAAATTGGAATCAAAGACAATGACCCCATCCACCTCACTTCGCTGGGCCTCAGCGCTGCGTTTTAGGCTCATCCTCCTACTGCTGTTTCTGGCTCTTGTCACAGCCTGCAACCTGCGTGAAAACACGCTACTGCCGCCAAACCTCGACCCCAAGGAATACATCACGGAAAACACCATCAAGGTCTACTATGACCACCTGATCAAGTCTGCCAACGACGACAGCTACCTCTACATCCCCAAGGAAAGCATCACCGAGGCAGGCCTCTGGTATGGAGACCGGGTGACGCTCACCCGCGTGAAGGCCCTGGCAAGCAGGGACAGCCTGGCCTTACCCGTGGGCAGCAAAGCTTTCACAGACAGCTATCGCATCTCCGTGTTGCGCCACGGCCAGGAAGTGATCATCGACTCCCTGCAAGCTTTTGCCACCCTCTATACCGACCTGAAGCGTGATGCCGAGCTCAGCTCGCTGCGCCTGGTGAAAAGCGCCTGGACGCTGGGTGCTCAAGCCATTGAGGTCTATCCCTATGGCAAAGGGCGTTGCTGGTTTGACCTCGACGGCAGCGGCGAGCACGCTTTGATCGACTTTAAAGATTCCACCGAGCTGCGTCTGCCGGCTACTTCCAAGGCCCTGCAAGCCCTGATGGTTACCCCTGATGATTACCTGCGTTTGTGGTTTCCTGCCGGCTCGCTGGTGTCTGAAGTAACCGTAAAGCTGGAGGATAGCCTTTCCCCCGCCGAGATCGCCACCGTGCAAAACCTCTTCCCCGGCTTTGTGCTGAACACCCCCATCTTTTCTCTGGAGGGGAATCTGGGAGGGACTCAAGTGCCGATCGTTTACTACCGTATGCCCCAGCCCCGCACGCTGCAAAGGCAGTGGACACGCCTGCATCGGGGTGCGGTACATGGCTGGCCGCAGGGCACCAACACCTGGCTCTGGCGGGAGGGCGAACTGGTCAGCTTCTTGAGTGGAGCGGGCAAATTCTTCCTGCTCACACCGCTGGAAAGCCAAAACAGTCTCGACCTGCCCCTGGACGGCTCGCTTTCCAAGCTTTACCTGCAAGACATCTGGCTGGATTTGCGTGATCTGAACCTGCCATCAGTCAATCTGCGCCTTGATCTTCAGCCCGATGCCCAATCCCTGCTGACAGACTACTTCCATGGCAGCCCCTTTCAGCTTGCATCCGAGCGCCAAATCTTCGGCTTCAGCTTCACTAAAGGAGGCACGTTGCTGGAAACCCTGCCCGCGGATGCCTGGATAGAATTTGGATTCCGCTCGGAGTTGCAGAACAGGAATACTGCCAAGCTCTTTCGGGCTTTCAGGTCTAAAGACGCCGACAAGATCAGCTTCAAGACGCGGGCCGATGGCTACGACGCCACCCATTACAGCAGTGCGGATGGCTTCATCTACAGCGGCGTAAACTCAAGCGGCATCTACATCTTCGGCAGAGCTACGGAGGGAGGCAACCGCCTGAGACTCCCCTGCCTGAAGCCCCAACTGCAGCTGCAAACCAGCCGCAGCTATGTGAGCTATAACGACCCCCAACCTCCCTGCAGCAGTCTGGAACTGGAATACTCAGCCAGCGTGGAGGCAAGCCACCCCTGGCTCTCAGGTTCGCCCTATCAGCTCAATTCCACCCAAGCACTGCTGCGCATCTCTGCCCTCAACCGTGGGCGCAGTCAAGCCGAGCTGCCCGCAAACCTCTTTATTTCCACCGCTTGCAGCAAGCCGCTCACCGGCGTGGTAAATATCTGGCCTTCCACAGACCGCCCTCAGTTTTACCGTTACAAACCTGCCGAAAGCTTGCAGCTCAATAGCTTTGTGCAAAGCGGTGGCAGGCTGCAGATCTATCCCACTTGTGCGGGTTATCTATTGGACGGAGCGCAGCTTAACTCTTCCAATGGAGACAAGAATCTGGCTATCTTCAACCGCATGGTGTTTGACGACTACGATTGGGAGGTCTGGCTCAATTCCGGCCTGGATGTGGTCTCCGGCACCGTTTTGAAGCTGAGCCCGAAAGCCTCTCTCAGTGACGCTTACGGCGTGTTTGCCAACCAATATTCCCTCAGTCCGCTGGCAAAGGTCTACAGCTTCCAAGCTATGGGTGATCCTGATTTCTATACCAAATTCCAGCCCCTGATCCGCCTCCGCCAGAGCTCGCGCAGCCAGAATCTGCTCTTTTCGGTCTCGAATGGCGACTTCTACCGCATCTATGCCTACGAGCAGAGCAGCGAACCGGATGGCTGGCATTTTACCCTGGCGAATGGATACGCCTCCTTCTATCTGCTTTATGACGCCGAATATGCGGTTGTGCAGGACCTTGCGCCCCACACCGAAACGCAGGCCACAGTCACCGATAGCAGCCGCGACCTTATCGCCTCGCTCTACCAGGCTCAGGCAACCATACCCTCTCAGCTTCTGGCCGACCTGCTGCCTTTGGGTTCGCATGCAGAGCTCAAGCTCGTCTCCGATCCGCCCGTGCCAAACACTCTCTCAGCCTATAGTGTGCTCTTCCGGAATCCTCAGCAGCAGCTTATCTCTACCAATTTCTATACCGATCCCACTGCCACCCGCTGGCCCTACCTTTACATCCCTATACCAAACTACACACCCGGACAGCAGATTCGCCTCTTCTTCCGCGACCAGGAAGGCAACACCAGCGAGTTCAACCGCGTACAGGCCTTCTCCGAAGTTCCGGATTTTGAGTATACGCTGGTCGGCAACTGCGCCGTCTGCTTCATAGATAAGCCTGGCCTTTTCTACATTACCGGCACATCCTCAAGACGCGGATATTGAGCTCTGAAGGCGCGGAGCCACAAGGCCCAGGCAAGGGCCGAAGCTGCAACTGATCACCCTGACTAAATATTCTCAGCGGTGCATGAGCAGGGTTCACAACAGGGGCCCAACCCATAAAACACGTCCATATTTGCAAGCTTTTCTTGACAAAATATCCCAATACAAATCAAGGTATCTGCTTGAAATATCATTTTGGGAGAAGCTTATGATTCAGGAAAAACTGATCCCCTAT
Source organism: Cloacimonetes bacterium UBA3900 (assembly GCA_002391675.1). Taxonomy (GTDB): domain Bacteria; phylum Cloacimonadota; class Cloacimonadia; order Cloacimonadales; family Cloacimonadaceae; genus UBA3900. The sequence goes on from DGFM01000049.1 coordinate 13,175, forward strand.
ATTATTGATTCTATTAAGACTTACTGGGATAAGCCTGCTTTTACAGACTATCCCGGCCCAGCCATCAACTATTCAGAAGTGGGCCGCCGGCTCATCTGGCTTCACCGAGTATTCAAGGCCTGCGGTCAGACCAAAGGCAGCAAGATTGCCCTGGTGGGCAAAAACTGCGGAAACTGGGCCACCGTGTGGCTTTCCAGCGTTACCTATGGTGCTTCCGTGGTTAGCATCTTGATCAATTTCTCGCCCGAAGAGACACATCATATCGTCAATCACTGCGATGCAGAGGTCCTGTTTGTCTCTGCAGACAAATATCAAACCCTGGACGAAGGGCGTTTGCGCAAGGTAAAATACATCTTTTCTCTGGACGATTTCAGCCTCTTATACAGCAAGGAAGCGCCTCTGGGCAAAAAGATAAAGCCCTATGCCGAAACTCCAGATTTGAAGAAGCTCAAAGCTTCAGACATGAAGGTGCCGGATGTGTGTGACAACGAAGATATCGCCACCATCATCTACACCTCGGGCACCACGGGCTTTTCCAGGGGAGCGATGATCCCGCACCGTAGCCTGTTGGCAAACCTGATCGTCGCCCGGGAAAACCTCCTCTTCAAAGAAGGCGCCAAGGTGCTCAACTTCCTGCCTTTAGCGCACGCCTATGCCTGCAGCTTTGACCTTCTTTATCCCGTCACCCGCGGCAATCACATCAACTTCATGGCCAAGCTGCCGGCACCCAGAGTGCTGCTTTCCGCCATGCAAACGCTCAAGCCGGACGTATTCCTGGCGGTTCCTTTGCTCATCGAAAAGATCTACAAGCGTCAGGTGCAGCCCACCCTGGAAACGCCCAGGATGAAAGCCATGCTCAAGGTTCCCCTCCTCAACAAGGTGGTGGAAAAGAAGATCAGAGAAAAGCTGATCAAGGCTTTTGGCGGCGAGCTGAGAGAATTGATCGTGGGTGGAGCGCCCATGAACGCTGAGGTGGAGCAGTTTATGAAGCGCATCAAATTCCCCTTCACCATCGGCTATGGGATGACGGAGTGCGGCCCCCTGATCTCTTACAGCAGCTGGAGCGACCATCGCTTTGAATCCAGCGGCAGAATCATCAAATTCCTCAAATGCAAGATTCAGAGCCCCGATCCCGTCAACATCCCCGGCGAAGTGCTACTCAAAGGACAGCAAGTCTTCAAAGGTTATTACAACAACGAAGAAGCCACCAACGAGGCCCTGATCGACGGCTGGCTCCACACGGGAGACATCGGCACTCTGGACGAGGACGGCTTCATCTACCTGCGCGGACGCAGCAAAAACGTGGTCATCGGCCCCAGCGGCGAAAACATCTATCCCGAGCTGGTGGAACAAAAGCTGGACAACCTGCCCTACATCTCCGAAAGCCTGGTGCTGGAAAGAGATAGACAGCTGCACGCCCTGGTCTATCCTGATCTGGAAGCACTGGATACGGCAGGACTCCCTGTCTCCAAGCTCCCGGAACTGATGGAAACCAATAGAAAAGAGGTAAACAAGGTCTTGGCCGACTTCAGCCGCATTGCCAAAATACACATCGTGAACGAGCCTTTCCAGAAGACACCCACCCAGAAGATCAAGAGGTATCTGTATAGTTAAAGCCGCCCCTTCTATCCGATGCTTCATGAGGGAAATTGCGACATCCCTTGACACAAAACCCCTTTGCAAAGTATTGGTTATCTAAACGAAAATAACGGAGCACAACGATGGAACATCATATAAATGATCTACTTAGCTTCCTGGACGAAGGGCCTACGCCCTTTAACGCCTCGGCTGCGATTACCCGGCGTTTGGATAAGGCCGGATTCACGCGCATCCGGGAACAGGATGCCTGGCAGCTGAAGCCGGGCGGCAGATACTATCTGGTGCGCGGTGAGACGGCTGTGATGGCCTTCATCATCGGCAGCGAACCTCTCGCTCAGAGCGGTTTTCAGATCGCCGCTTCCCACATTGACAGCCCTTCGCTCAAAATCAAGGGCGCCTCACAAAAGAATGTGGCAAACACCTCCAAGGTGGGCGTGGAAGTCTATGGTGGGCCTATAGTTCACACCTGGTTGGACAGGGAGCTGGGCCTCGCCGGCAAGGTGATGGTACAAGATGGGCAGGAGCTCAAAACTCATCTGGTAAACGTCGCCGAGCCCGTAGCCATCATCCCCAATGCCGCCATACATATGAACAGAGACCTCAACAAAGGCTTTCAATACAACCCTCAGATGCATCTGACAGCCATCTTGGCCACCGGCAGCGATGAGGAAAAGCCCGTGAAAGCAATCGTGGCAAAAGAGCTGAACATCGATGTGGAGCAGATTGTGGATTGCGAACTTTACTTTTACGACCTGGCCAAAGCCACGCGCCTGGGCCTGGATAAGAGCATGATCAGCAGCGGGAGACTGGACAACCTGGCCATGACCCACGCCATCCTCACTTCCCTCATCAGTGCCAAACAGCCCCAAAGCACCTGCGTCGCCGCCTTCTTTGATCATGAAGAAATAGGCAGCACCACGCTTCAGGGAGCGGATTCTTCCTTCCTGGACATCATCTTGAAGCGCATCAGTGCGCAGATGAAAGCCACCCCGGAAGACCACTTCCGTGCCCTCAGCCAAAGCTTTATGATCTCGGCAGATATGGCGCACGCCCTGCATCCCTCATATATGGAAAAGTACGATCCGGACTACTCACCCCTGATCAACAAGGGCCCGACGATCAAGATCAATTCAAACCATCGCTATGCCTCCACGGCCAGCAGCAACCAGCGCTTCATCCGGCTCTGCAACGAAGCAAAGGTGGAATATCAGAAGTTTATGGTTCGCAGCGATATGCCCTGTGGCAGCACTGTGGGACCCCGCGTTTCCGCGCTTTTGGGCATCCCCACGATAGATATTGGTAACCCCATGTGGGCCATGCACTCCGTGCGCGAGGTCTGTGGCACCAAAGACCACATCGACCTCATCAAAGTACTCAATAAATATTACAGATAAAAAAGGAGACAAAAGACTTATGGCAGTATTCAAGCCCTTTAGAGCCCTCCGTCCTTTACCGGAATACGCTTCCGCAATCGCTTCACCTCCATACGACGTATTGGATTCGGATGAAGCACGTGCCATCGTGGCCAAGCAACCCCTCAGCTTTTTACACGTGGAAAAGGCTGAAATTGACCTACCGCCGGACACCGACCTTTACGATGAAAAGGTCTATGCCAAAGCCCGCGAAAATCTGGATTCCTACGTGACCCGCGGCTTGATGGCTCAAGACGAAAAGCCCATGTTTTACATCTATCGGCAAACGATGGACGGCCGCCCCCAGGTGGGTTTGGTCGGCCTCGCATCCGTGGATGAATACATGGAAGGAAAGATCAAGAAACATGAATTCACACGTGCGGACAAAGAAGCAGACCGCATCCGCCACGTTGACACCTGCAACGCTCACCCCTCACCCGTGTTTTTCACCTATCCCCACCAGGAAGAGATCGACAATGTGGTAAACAAGGTGATGGCCTCCAAAGACCCCGTCTACGACTTTGTGGCAGACGACGGTATCGGACACACCCTCTGGCTGATGGATGACCCGGCAGACATCGCAGCGATCGAAGCGGGTTTTGCCAAGCTCCCCTGCCTCTATGTGGCAGATGGACACCATCGCACCGCCAGCGCAGCGAAGGTTGGCCTCGTACGCAGAGAGCAAAATCCGGATTACACCGGCGAGGAGGAATTCAACTTCTTCATGACCGTGATCTTCCCGGACAACCAGCTCAAAATCTTTGATTACAACCGCGTCGTTCAAGACCTCAACGGCCACACAATCGAAGAATTCTTTGAAAAGATAGAAGAAAAGTTTGAGATCGAAGCTCAGTTTGCCAATGGCGACCACTATCCCAAGAAACTGCATGAAATCGGGATGTATATCAACGGCACCTGGTATATCCTCAGACCCAAGCCCGGCAGTTGGGACTTTATGAACGTAGTAGCCAGCCTGGACGTCTCTATCCTGCAAGACAACCTGCTCGACCCCATCCTCGGTATCAAAGACCCCAGAACGGATCAACGCATCGACTTCATCGGCGGCATCCGCGGTCTGGACGAGCTGGAAAGACGCGTGGACAGCGGACGTGACGCAGTGGCTTTCGCTATGTATCCCACCAGCGTGGAAGAGCTGATTCGCATCGCTGATGCAGGCGAAATCATGCCGCCAAAATCCACCTGGTTTGAGCCCAAACTGCGCTCCGGACTCTTCATCCATCCCCTTACATGACCCAAACCTACTATATCGAAAGCCTCGGCTGCGCCAAAAACCTGGTAGATAGCGAGGCTTTCGCTTTTCTTTTGGAAAGGCATGGCTATGAATGGGTTAGTGATCCCAGCGAGGCAAGCTTGATCCTCGTCAATACCTGCTCTTTCCTCAAGGATTCTCTGGACGAGCTCAGGCAGCATCTCAAGGAACTGTGCGCCCTGAAAAATGCACAGCTCTGGGTCACAGGCTGTCTGATGAACCGCGGCTTGAAGCAGTTTCAGCAGGACTTCCCCCAAGTGGATCAATGGATTGGCCTCAAAGACTTTGCCGCCTTTGAAAAGCTGCTCGCCGGCACCTCATCCCAAAAGCAGCCCTACCTCGACAGAGTGCCCATCCAGGCCGGCTTTCACGCCTATCTGCGCATCAGTGACGGCTGCAACAACAACTGCAGCTATTGCACCATCCCCGCCATCCGCGGGCCGCTGAAAAGCGTTCCCGTTGAGGACTTGGTGGCAGAGGCGAAGCGCCTGGCTCAAGACCCCGATCGAGAGGCCCAAGAGCTGGTTATCATCGCCCAGGATACCTGTTCCTATGGCCTCGATCTCTATGGCGAAAAAGCGCTGCCGAGGCTGCTCACCGCCCTGCACGACATCCCCGGGTTCAAGTGGATCAGGGTCATGTATATGCACCCGGATCACTTTGACCTGTCCTGGCTCCAGCTCTGGAAAAGCCTGCCCAAGCTCCTGCCCTTCTTTGAGATACCCATCCAGCACTGCCACGACACCATCCTCGCATCCATGGGCAGAACAATGGGCGAAAAGCAGCTAAAGAACCTCTTTACCAATATCCGCAACCAGCTGCCCGAAGCAGTCCTGCGCACCACCCTGATGGTGGGTTATCCCGGTGAAAGCGACGCCATCTTTGATTCCCTGTTGAACTTCGTGCGCAAGGTAAAGTTTGATCAGCTGGGCGCCTTCATCTATTCCCGGGAGAGTGGCACACCCGCTTCCCGGCTGCCAGACCAGGTGCCCCAAGCCATCAAGGAAGACAGATACAACGCACTGATGATGCTGCAGGAAGAGATCAGCGAAGAGCGCCTGCAGCAGTATATAGGCTCCGATCTGGAGGTCTTGATCGAGGACGAGGGAGTGCCCGAAGATGAGATTGAGGCCTATGGCAGGACCTGGTTTCAAGCTCCGGATTTGGAGACCAAAACGTTTTTATCCGGCTCGGTTGCCGCCTTGGGCAGCTTTACCACAGCCAATATCTATGATTGTGACCCCATCAGCCTCTATGGAGAGTAATAACGTGACAGATACACAAAAGAAGAAAATCGCCCTCACCGGCATCAAACCCACCGGTATCCCGCACCTGGGAAACTACCTTGGTGCCATCCGCCCCGCATTGGAACTATCCAAAACCTGTGAAGCAAGATATTTTATTGCCGATTATCACGCACTCAACGCCTGCAAAGACCCCGCCGTGCTCAGGCAGATGACCCTGGAAGTGGCTGCCGCCTGGTTGGCCGCCGGTTTAGACCCCGACAAGGTGCTCATCTACAGGCAATCTCTGGTACCAGAAACGCATGAGCTGCTCACCATCCTCCTGGCCTTCACACCCAAAGGATTGATGAACCGCGCCCACGCCTACAAGGCCATGTTGCAGGCAAATGCAGAAGCCGGTAAAGACCCGGACGACGGCGTCAATATGGGCCTCTTCACCTATCCGGTGCTGATGGCTGCAGACATCCTGCTCTTTGATACAGATTTCGTACCTGTGGGCAAAGACCAGTTTCAACACGTGGAAATGGCTGTAGACATCGCCCAGAGCTTCAACCACATCTACTCCTGCGAGGCACTAAAGATACCGCAAGCGCTCAGCTCCGATACCTCCAGCGTCCTCCCCGGTTTGGATGGACGCAAAATGAGCAAGAGTTACGACAACACCATCCCGCTCTTCGTGCCGGAAAAGCAGCTCCGCAAGCACATCATGCGCATCGTCACCAATTCCCAGGGAGTGGAAGAGCCCAAAGACCCCGATAGCTGCACCATCTTCAGTATCTATAAAAACTTCGCCACCCCGGAGCAGATCCAAGCCCTCAGAGAAAGATATTTAGCCGGCGGCATGGGCTGGGGACACGCCAAACAAGAGCTCTTTGAGCTGATGAACGAGCATCTGAGCCCCATGCGTGCACGCTACGACGAGCTGATGGCCAACCCCGCTGAAATAGACAGAATCCTGGCGGAAGGCTCGGCCAAAGCAAGAGAGTTTGCCAAAGTTAAGATCAAATATCTGCGCCAGGTTATCGGCATGGAATGAGGCCCCACACCCATCCAATAAACAGGCCTAACACAAGTAGATTCAAGATCATAAGCCCCTATCTCTCAGGGGCTGAAAACTGAAGCACCTGCCTCCAGGCCCGCCTTTGTCACTCTGCTATTGACAAAATCGGCCCCGATAATATTATGGAGCCATTAAAGGAAGAAATGTTTAGTGAATAAAGAAAAGATACATGTTCTCGAGAGCATGCCCGTTACGCGTGCAATTATCACCCTATCCCTCCCCAGCATACTCAGTATGATGGTCACTGTCCTCTACAATCTTGCGGACACATTCTACATCGGTAAGCTGGGCGATCCAGACTTGGTGGCTGCCTTATCCATATCCATGCCGCTTTTCACGCTGCAGATGGCGACAGCCGGCATTTTTGGTCATGGAGGCGGCAGCTATGTATCGCGCCTTTTGGGCAGAAAAGACTACGTCACCGCCCATGAAACCGCCACCACAGCCCTGTTTTCCATGGCAATTGCCTCCGTCATCTTTGGCCTTTTGGGCGTATTCGGCATCCCGCTCTACCTCAAGATCGTAGGTGCCAGCCCCAATATCTATCCCCATGCCTACAAATATATGTTTTGGATCCTTTTGGGCACACCCTTCACCATGGCCAAGTTTGCACAGGTTCAGCTTTTACGTTCGGAAGGAGCCGCCAAAGCCGCCATGGTGATCCTCATGATCGGCACGATCACAAACATCGTCCTGGACCCCATCTTCATCTTTGGCTTCAAAATGGGCGTCACAGGAGCAGCCGTAGCCACCATTATCGGCCAGGCTTTCGCCTCCCTCTATGCCTTTTACTATTACAGGAGTGGACGCACACTCATCACGCCCAAACTCAAGTATTTGCGCCCCAAACTCGAGACCTACAAGCAGATTTTTTACATCGGCATTCCCTCTTCCCTCTCGCAGATCACTTTAGCTATCGGCAACACAGTTTCCTACAACATGGCCAGCCGCTTTGGTGATGCGCATATAGCGGCGATGGGAGTGGCGGGACGCGTCTTCAGCATCGCCACCTTCGTCTTTATCGGCACCTCGGTGGGCACGCAAGCCCTGATCGGCTTCAACTACGGCGCCCGCAATTATACACGCATGAAGAAGGTGATCCGCACCGCCATGCTCCTCTCCCTCTCCTACGGTGCCGGTCTCACCCTCATCTTTGCGCTCCTCCCGGAGACCTTGATCTCCATCTTTATCCAAGACCACGCCGTGAAAATCTACGGCGCCCTGGTACTGCAAGCCTATGTGTTTGCAATACCTACGGCTTCAGTGGGCATGATATTGATGTCCAGCCTCCAAGCCATGGGCAAGGCGTTCCAAGCCTTCCTGGTAGCCATCTCCAGGCAGGGAGTCATCTACATCCCACTTTTATACATCCTCACGCACTTTTTCGGCTTCCAAGGCCTGGTCTTGGCCATGCCCGGTTCAGACTTCCTCACCACCTCCATGTCTTTCTTCTTTGTCCTCGCAATTGTGAGAAAGCTAAAGCACGACGACACCGTGGATTTCGACCCCGCCAAACTGGAAACATCCGACCTCTTGGGAACCTGACCCACATCATCCAAACCACAGCTTTACATAAAAGGACTTGACCAAATAGCGCCGAGCCCAAAGCTGGTAGTCAACGACTTTTTACACAATTCAAGGATAGATACAAATGGTAGGAAACGTTTTTACTTATGCCACCTTAGGCATTGATGCACTGCAACTTAACGTGGAGTGTGACACCTACGGCTCCGCCTATGGAGTCACCATTGTAGGTATGGCCACACGTGCGGTTCAAGAGAGCAAGGAAAGGATTTTTGCCGCACTCCGAAATTCCGGCGTCCACATCCCCACCCGTTTTTACACCATCAATCTGGCACCTGCAGACGTCAAGAAAGACAGCGCCACCCTCGATCTCCCCGTAGCGATCTCCGTTTTGCAGGCCATCGAAGCCGTGCCCATCAGCTCCACCAAGAATATCGCCATCGTGGGCGAGCTCTCTCTGGATGGAAACCTGCGCCCCATCAACGGCTCACTCCCCATCGCCATCTCCGCCAAACGTGATGGAATGGACGTGCTCATCCTCCCCATCGAAAATGCTGAAGAAGCTGCCATCATCGACGGCATCGAGGTAATAGGCGTCACCTCCATCAAGGAAACCATGGGCTATCTGCGCGGTGAATACCACATCCCGCCCACGCAGGTGGATAGAGACCGCATCTTCGACGTCCTCAATACCTTTGGCGTGGATTTGCACGACGTGAAAGGGCAATATCAGGTGAAGCGTGCTCTGGAAGTGGCCGCTGCGGGTGGACACAACCTGATGATGATCGGCCCTCCGGGATCCGGCAAAACCATGTTAGCCCGCCGTGTTCCCACCATCTTGCCGGAACTCAGTATGGATGAAGCGCTGGAAGCTACCAAGATCCACTCCGTGGCCGGATACTCCCGCAATTTCAAAAACGGCATCCTCACCGCCCGTCCTTTCCGTGCGCCGCACCACTCCTGCAGCGATATTGCGCTTGTTGGCGGCGGTGCCTTCCCCAAGCCCGGCGAAGTCAGCCTCGCACACCGCGGCGTACTCTTTTTGGATGAGCTGCCGGAATTTAAGCGTGGCGTGTTGGAAGTGCTGCGCCAACCTCTGGAAGACGGCATGGTAACCATCTCCCGCGCTGCCACTTCCCTCACCTTTCCCGCCGAGTTTATGCTCATCGCCTCCATGAACCCCTGTCCCTGCGGTTATTTCGGCGCCAAAATCCCCAACCACCAGTGCACCTGCGAATTTGGAGCCATCCAACGCTACCGCAGCAAGGTCTCCGGCCCGCTATTAGATAGAATAGACATCCACGTGGAAGTGCCCGCCGTCACCTATGCAGACCTCAGCTCCCTGCCTGCAGGCGACAATTCCGCACAGGTACGAGCCCGCGTCAACAAAGCCCGCAGCATCCAATTGGAACGCTTCAAAGGCAATGAAGGCATCTACTGCAACAGCCAGATGAGCTCCAGAATGCTGCGCAAATACTGCGTCATGGATAAAGACAGCCAAGCCCTGATGGAAGACGCCATCGACCGCTTGGGATTCTCCGCCCGCGTATTCGACCGCATCCTCAAGGTCTCGCGCACCATCGCCGACCTTGAAGGCCTCAAAGACATCAAAGCTGAACACATCAGCGAAGCAATCCAATACCGGAGCCTGGATAGAAAATATTGGAACTGATGTAGCAGGTGGCTTCGCCGCAGTCGCCATGTACGGGCGCTTGCCAAAGCGCCGTTCTTCGTACGTCAGTCCGCATCTCCATCACTTGTGCCAGCATTCACAACTCACAACTGCGACGAAGTCGCCACCCCTTTCGTGTACATTCGTGGAAGGATTACATCAAGCTGCGCTTGATTGCGGCGCTATAGGCAAGCGCCGGCTACCTGGCGAGCTACGCTCGCAGTTGTTAGTTGCCAGTGATTAGTTGTTAGTTAAGCAGCTGAGAGATAGTGGGTTAGCACTTGTGTCATATCCGTGTATATCCGTGGACTTTTTAAACATCAAGCTGCGCTTGATTGCGGCGCTTCAGGCGAGCGCCGGCTACAGGGCGGCGCTTTGGCAAGCGCCCGTACACTCGCATCCTCGAAATCTGCGTCAGCTTCTCTCCCTCCCTCCCTCTCTCCCTCTCTCCCTCTTGCCGGCACAGCCGGCCCCATTCCTGGAAAACCAAAAAGCCCCGAGTCAAACTCGGGGCTTTATTATTGGTCTAAACTTTAGACTTTACTTCACGAGAACCATTTTCTTGGTCATATTGGTGCTGGGGGTGCTGAGCTTGTAGAAATAGATGCCGCTGCCGCAACGATTTCCACGTGCATCTTGACCGTTCCAGTTGAGTTTGTGGAAGCCTTCATTCAGCTTGAAGGTCTGCACAACCTGACCGAGGATGTTGTAAATGGTCACGGTGCCATTTTCACCTTCCTTGATGTCGACATCAATGGTGGTGTTGGCGGTTTGTTTGAAGGGGTTGGGATAGGCGTTGCCCATGGTGGTGACTGTGGGAAGCACGGCAGGCACTTCACCGGTCACGGTCACGCTGGCGGGCTGTCCATAAAACATTCCGCTGCCGTTGATTTCCACCGCTTCCAGCCAATACCAGTAGGTGCTGCCGATTTCCACTTCCTTATCTTCCAGGTTGTAGGTCTGCGTGCTGCTGGTGTTGGTTGCGGGGATCAGGGTGGGTGTCAGCAGTGTGGCGTCGGCTTGGTTGTCACTTTCGCCGCGGTAGACGCGATAGCCCCACATACCGGTTTCGGTCTGGCTCACCCAGGTGAGTTTGACGAAGTTTTGTGCGGTGAGTGTGGCGTTGAAGCTGCTGAGTTCCACGGGCACGGTGGGATCATCGCCGCGGTCGATAGTGATATCATCCAGAGCGATAAAGTTCAGGTTGGCCGCTGAGTAGGCGTGCCAGCCCAGGTAGTAGATTCCTCTTACGGAAGGTGTGAATGTGAAGGTCTCTTCGGTCCAGTCTATATACTGTGCACCTTCGTTATCCCACAGAGCGGGGTTGGCCAGCATGAGGTCTGGGCTGGGAGAGGTTGCCCAGTGCACTTTCAGAGCTTCAGGTACTCCGCTCCAACCTGTACCCAATATCATGAAGGAGATATTGTAGCTTTGTCCTGCTTCCAATTCCAGGGCAGGCGTGATCAGCCACTCATCTTTGGGATAATAGGGGTGCCAACTCGTAGCGATGGCATTAGGTTCAGAAGTGTAACCGTAACCGGTACTGACTTTCCAGCCTCTGTCATCTGCTCCGGTGTTGGAAGCAAAAACAGTCCAGCCGGTTGGCACTTCGCCGACAGGAGTGGAATCAAAGTCTGAAGTGTTGGGGAATATGGTAATGGTGGGATCGAAACCTTCGCCACTCACCACCAATTCCGTGGCAGCACGGCCATCGTTGATGGTGAAGGTAGCAGTATGCAGTCCCTCTTCTGTAGGCGCATACTGGATGTTGAAGGTCATGTTGGCTCCGGTAGCCAAATCCACGGGGAATTCGGGAGCGTCTGTAATGGTAAAGAAGCCATCGGTCAAGGCGTTGAAACCTGTGATGCTGAGAGTTCCGCCACCGGTATTGGTGATGGTGAAGGCCTGAGTGCTGGTCTCATTGAGTACCACCTGCCCAAAATCCCAGCCTTCGGGATTGATGGTAAACACAGGCTCGTCTCCAATGGGTGCAAACAGCATAAGCACGTTTGGAATCCTATTATTCAGCGCTCCTGTATCGTCATTTGGATCGAAATTGTCTCTTGCCCAGGTTTGATGAACGCCGCTGACTCCGGCAGTGTAATGGAACCAGGGATAGCCGTCGGCTCCAGTGCCGCCAAAGTTGGCTTCCACGCCCACCAACAGGTTGCCGCCCACATAGGGGAAATGTGTATCCAGCGGCAAAACGTGCCAACCTGTGGAATCAAAGGTATATTCTCCTTCCTTTACCAGAGTGGCATCTGCTGTGAAAGCATTCCAGGTCATCTCTGTGAGAAGCTCGTCAGTGGTGGTAGCAACGTAGATCTTGTAGGGTACGACGGCGGTGCCGGCAGTTTCCACACTCCAGCCCAAGTTTGTGATCAAACCAAGCTGTCCCACCTGATCGGCAGTGTAGAGGCCCAGGGAGCGTCCAAAGCCATACCAGCAGTTGAAGGGGTCCCTTTGACGGTTAGTACCTTCACCGATGATCGTTCCACTGGTATAGACAAAGGTCCTGGTCTCTGAGGCAGGGGATTCGCCAACATTATTGCGCGCTACCACATACCAGCTGTGTGTGCCCGGGTCCATGCCGGGGAGGACGTATGTGGTTTCAATCTGGTTGCTTGCCAAAACGCCATCGATATAGACATCGTAGCTGGCGACATCTGCTCCGCCGGCCGGCTGTTCCCAGCTCAAGGACTGACCGGTCATCATGGAAGTACCATCTGCAGGTGCAACAAGCACGGGTGCCAGCGGGACTTCAGTATCCGGGAAGACAAGCTGGATGCTGCTAATGGTGCTGGAAATCATCGATGCATCGGGAGGAGTGGCGGGATTGAGGTCTGTATTGTCAGCGCGATAGCATAGGCCGGTATCGGCTCCGCTGGCGAAACCTCCCCAGCTCACACCTCTATAACCGTCGGTGTACTGATGCACGGCGACGACCAGGTTGTCGGTGTTGTTATACTCAAAGGGGGTTGTCAGGATGATTTCCATCCAGTTGTTGCCCGCAGGAACCATATCCGTCACATCACCATCAAAGACCATCGTGAGGTCGGCTATGGGTTCCCAGTCTGAGGCGCCGGCAAAACTACTTTTGGTGGTGTGTCCGATCCAGATCTTCCAGTCTTTGCTATTGGCCATTGCGCCGGATTTGTAATAGAAACGGATCTTGGTGATCTCGCCGGCACTGTTGATCTGGCTTTGGGTATAAATCTGCTGAGTGTAGCTGAAATCATACAAGCCATAAATGGGATAAACGCTGGTGTTTAAGCTGTTATCTCCCACTTGAACGGTGGCTGCATGGCCGGTGCTGAAGATGCCCAGCAGCAAAGCCAGCAACAGAATAAATGATAAACGTGTTTTCATAACACTTTTCTCCTTAATTGAATTTTGGGGGTTGAGAGGTTAGTGGGGCTTTTCCTGCGAATAGACAGAGGAAATCCCCGTTTGATCTTGAAGTTGAAGGTTTTTTACAGGCAGCGGTGATGTATTTGACCCCAAGGGTTGGGAAAGCAGCATAGGGATTAAAAAGTGGACACACTCCGCCTGTAGGGCCGGAAGCCCTGTTGAGAATTATCGGCAGGTCAAATATCCTATAATCCATTATCCATCCTTATGCTGCGTAGGTACTGAACATGGGATGATGGTGCAGCTGTGTGCTTCCACCTGGGAAGCTCCCATCGGCTCATGTTCTACGGACATGATATGGCATGAGGTAAATTTGTCAAGGACAAAATGCCTTTCTTGCGGTTATAAGAAGATTTCTTTATCATCATGATTGCCAAATCTGCCGGAAAACCCGGAGCTTGAATACCTATTAATTTAGTAGGAATTCATAGCCGACATCCGCCATCGGTTCAACCCGGCTGTTTTGAAATATTTGACCTCAGCTCTGGTTTTGCGAAAACAATTCCGCCCTCGAAAACGTCGATTT
>DGFM01000049.1:27129-33639 GCA_002391675.1 Cloacimonetes bacterium UBA3900
AAACCCAAGGGTTACGCATTCGAGCGCCAGGGAAAACCCAAGGTGGGTGAAGCAGGGTCAAAAGTCAAAGGTTGAGGAGGGCGCGGGTTTTTGGCAAGCATTTTTCCACGGATATTACCGACTGCGTCGGTAAGAATTTTCCACGAATGTACACGAATTAACACGAATGGTTTAATCAGGGGGATAAGTCTTAGCTGGGAGAGGTCTGCGGTCGGGAGCGAGACCACGGGTAGAAGGGATTTTTCCACGAATTACACGGATTAACACGAATATACACGAATAATGTGATAAGGGATAGGCGTTGGTAATTGAGAGAGCACTGTGGTATCGATCTACATCACAAAACACTTCCCAACCTTCTGCGGCAGTCGTGCTCTCCCTCTCTCCCTCTCTCCCTCTCTCCCTCTTGCCAGCTTGCTGGCCGGTAGCCGGAGCTTGCCAAAGCGCCGCAATCAAGCGCAGCTTGATGTAAAGCGGCGAAGCCGCCTCCGAAACCACCCCTATCTACGCATCCTGTGTAGCGAAGATAGCGACTCCATCAGCACTCGAACGAGTGTCAAAGGGGGCGCTGCTTCTAACGCCCCCTCCGATTTAAAAAAGGGTTAGAGCTTCCGATACAGATAGTGCAAATAGCCGATCATGCCGAGGTCTTCGTGGTCTTTGGGATCGATCACAATGGGGCTGAAGTCCTCGTTGATGGGCAGCAGCAGGATGAGCTTGCGTTTGACGTCCATGCTGAGCTTTTTGAGGGTGATGCTGCCGTCGATGCGCACGGCACAGATACGGCCGTTGAGCCGTTCCCAGTCGTTGCTTTTGCGGATGATGACCACGTCGTTGTTTAAAATATCCGGTTCCATACTGCGGCCATTGACTCTGAGGCAGACGTATTCGGTGATATTGCCTTTGAGCATACTGCGTCTGATGCTCACTATATCCAAAACTGAGTCGCCGGTCTCCACAGCTTCTCCGGCGGCGATCTCACCCATCACGGGCAGGTCAAAAGCTTCGGCGTTGAGATTGCTTTCTTTCACCTTCACTATGTTCAAAAGTTCATCGTTGATAAAAGCCTTGAGCTTGCTGAGGCTGCGGTTGGCGTCGTTGGTGCGTTTTTCTTCAGTGTCCATAAACATATCGCCTCTGCCGGTGATCAGCCAATGCAGGTCTACCTTAAAGTTTTTGCTCAGGAGCAGAAGTGTGTCCAGCGATGGTTTGATGCGGTTGTTTTCCATCTGTGAGATAGCGGATGCATTGATTTTCAGTGCTGCTCCGAAGTTCTGCTGATTGAGCCCGAGTTTCTTTCTCACGGCCTTTAGTCGTTGTCCAGTCATTGTTCCTCCTTTACACGAATACGCTAAGTAGTGTTAGTTGTTCTGTATTACTGGTTCCAAAGTAACTCACAGCCGGCTTTTTGTCAAGCACTATTTTACCATTACTTTAGAAAATGTGTGCAAAGCTAACTGGCGGGAACATTAAGGTACATGGGCAAGTAGGAGATTTGGCGTCCGGAGATTGGTAGTAATACTTTATTCCCCAGGAGCTGTGTCTTGATCTGTGCCTGATGTTTACAATCGAGCCGGGATCTTCTTGCCGGCCTTGGAGCGGGAAACTCTGCAAAAATGAAGGGGGTAAAAACTGCCTTATTATGGATGATCTACAAAAAAGGGAAAGGCGGGAGGGCAAAGACAAGACCAAGACGAAGGCGCACACTTCAAGGCGAGGCTATCGCTTTGACCTGTATCGCGTTGCAGGCTGTTCCGGCTCGGCCGGGCGGTGTGATTTGAGCGCAATTTGGGGGGTGAAAACTGTGTTAAAAAACGGCGAAATCAAAAAAAGTGATTGACAATAAAGGCTATTTCAATGGGTATGCTTTGAACAATAAGAAACAATAATATCCTGAATTGGAGATAACATATGAGACTGTCAAATCGACTGCTGAAGTTGACGTTATTGCTTGCTTTTGCAGTAGCCCTTGGGTTGAGCGTAGCGAGCAAAGACCCTGCTTCGGGGCGAAATGTGGTGGAGGACCTCAGAGTGGAGGACATTCCATCGGACAATGGCGACGGCTTGGTTGTGAGCTGGAAGCCGTTGCACCGTTCCAAACGCATCATTGAATACCGCATCTATCGCGGCGTTCATCCCGACACCCTGTTTTTCACTCAGGCTGTACCTGTGAACCCCAATGTAGGTTTTGCCGGTGACAGGATGTACTTTTATGATAGCGGCTTTGGAGAGTTTATCGATATCACTTCGCCCGGAAAGCTTAAACAAGAGAAACAACAAAAGCCGGGCAGCCCTCTGTATCGCAAGATCCCGAGAGATATGGAGCTGGCAGCAAGATTATCTGAAAGCTATGATATCTATGCCTCAGTGGAACGCAGTGCTTTCTACAAGCGGGCCAAAAAGGTCTATTCCGCCAACGAAGCGGACAGCACAGCCTATGCCGGCTTCCAGTTTAGACATCAGAACCTGCTGGCCTCAATGAGACCCGGTGTCACCTATTACTACAGTGTGGTAGCGGTGGACGAACGCAGCAGATTCCAAGACCCTGCGCCTGTGGTCTCCGGCAGCCCCTTCCCCAACGCTCCGGAGGAAGCAGCCGCCCTGTATGGCGTGTGGCTCGATGATACCAGAGAGTTGCGCTTTGAGTGGGAATATCCCATGGTCAAAGACAACATCATGCAGTATCAGATCCACATGGTGAGCGGGATTGATGCGGATGCCTGGGAGAATGTCAAAGACAATCCGGATCAACGCAGCGCTTATCTGCGCCCCATCACTTCAGGCCCTGCGGGTGGAGGCGCACTCCCTGCTTACACGGCGGTTCCCATGCCTGACGGCATCCCTGCAAACGCCCAGTTTGCGATCGAGCTGATGAACCGTGTAGGCAGCGCTTTCTCCTCCCTGGCAGCACCCAGGATGCTGGATAGCACACATCTGCCGGAGAAGCCCACCTTCTACGTGGAAGATAAGCCAAACGATAAAGGAGACCGTCTCAGCGTCATCTGGGATCATCCCATCGTATTCGTTACCAAAACTACATCTTTGGACCGGAACAACAGCAGGCTGCAAGTAAACTATCAGCTCAATAAAACTGATACTCAGGATGTGAAAAACCTCTATTTTGAATTCACCAAAATGGGCGAAAACAAGCCCTTTACCACCATAAAAGAGTATTATCAGGATATGAGCTTCATCATCAACGTGCCCAAAGGCTATGACTACCGCAAGGGATTCAAGGTGCGCATCACCATGGAAGGCCAAAAAGTGGACCGTAAGTCTTATACCCTGGAACAGGAACTCCGCTGGGATGAGAGCATGATGACACTGATGCCGGGCAAGGAACTTTGGCGCAATGGCGTGGAAGTATCCAAGATCCAAAACGTGGTCTTCAGACGCGGCATCACCTCGCCCATGTATGTGATGATGAAGCGCAACACCTGCTTTGACAACAACCTGGATGTCAACGTGCCTTACCCCTCCACAGTGGGTAAGCTCGTGAGTGGCTTCAGCTTTGTGAAAGATGGCAATCTGCACACCTATATGAACGGTGAGCGCCATATGAGAAAGCTCAAAGCCGGCGAATCCAGAAGCGGTTATGCGCTCGTCTCGCCTGAGGTAAGCTTTACTTACGATGCAGAAACCGGAACTCAGCTCAGCTTCAATATCTTCAGAGACGAAGCCTTCAAGCAGGTTGAAAATGACAAAAAAGAGCTGGCCACACTTAAAAGCCAGATAGCCAAAGCCGACAGCCCCGATCCTCAACTGCAGGCACAGGTGGACGCACTGGAAACACAAGTGAAGCTCTATGATACAAACGAAAATGTGATCGAAGCCTTGAAGATCAAAGGCCAGAGAGCCTGGACCAGGTTTATCACCAAGATCAGAGAGCCGGAGAGCCGTCAACACAACTACAAGGTGGTGAAGACGGATACCAGGGGCTTGTTTGTTGAAGCCGATCTGGACGTGAACGAAGAAGGTGAGCCAAACTTCCACTTCCCCATCTCCAACTGGTTTGCCAAAGACAAGTTTGTCACGCTCATCGCCGTGATTGTCTACGGTGCTTTGGTGGTCACATTTGTAACTTTGGCCAAACGCGGCAAACAGCTCTACATCCGCCCCATTGCCGGTCTGGATGAAATAGACAACGCCGTGGGCCGTGCCACAGAGATGGGCCGTCCCATGCTCTACTGTATGGGCCATGGTGGCCTGTCAGACGTTGCGACGCTGGCCTCGATGAGTATCATCACACAGGTAGCCAAGAAAGCGGCAGAATATGATACCAAGATGATCGTGCCGTGTTATGACTACATCGTGCTGCCCATCGTGCAGGAAATCGTGAGAGAAGCTCACTATAGCGTTGGCAGACCCGATACTTACGATAAAAACAACATCTTCTACCTCACCAACTCCCAATTTGCCTATGTGGCTGCTGTGAACGGAATCATGATCCGTGAAAAGATGGCGACCAACTTCTTCCTGGGCTATTTCTCAGCGGAAGCGTTGCTGATGACGGAAACCGGAAACACGGTGGGTGCAGTGCAGATCGCAGGCACAGACTCCGTGACGCAGATTCCCTTCTTCATCACCACATGTGACTATACATTGATCGGCGAAGAGCTTTATGCCGCCGGCGCTTATCTGAACCGTGAACCCATGCTCCTGGGTACCTTGAAGGCTCAGGACTATTTCAAGATCATTATCGTGTTCCTGGTGGTTGTGGGCTCCCTGCTCTCCAGCTTACAGGTAATGACCCTGCTAAATATACTTCCTACTAAGTAATAGAGGATCAAAATTATGAAAAAGACAATCCCACTCATGATCGTCATCTGCGGAGGAATACTATGGCTCCTCTGGGTGTTTGTGCCCCATACAATCATGGCAGATGGCTTCTACTCCAAGTTTTACCTGCCCTGGGCGAGGGCCATGGCACCCTTTGCCATCATCCTGGGTATATTCAGCCTTTCCATGATGCACACCGCCAAGATCAGGCGTCGTGCACCGAAATGGCAATACAGCTACTTCTTCTTTGCCGGTTTTATCGCCACCTCGCTGGCAGGGTTTATCGGCGGCACGCAAAAGGGCGGTCTCTATATGTGGATGTTTGAAAACATGGCCATGCCCATGAGTGCCACCATGTTTTCGCTGCTGGCTTTCTATATGGCATCTGCAGCCTATAAAGCCTTTAGAGCACGCTCTGCAGAGGCAACCGTGCTGCTTGCTGCTGCCATCGTGGTGATGCTGGCACAGGTGCCCTTGGGAGTGAAGATTTCCAAGCATCTGCCCACCATCTCACAGTGGATCCTGGACGTCCCCAACCTGGCTGCCAAACGCGGCATCATGCTGGGCGTGGGCCTGGGCTCGGTGGCTACCACCCTCAAAATTATGTTAGGTATAGAACGCTCATATCTGGGCGGAGATTAATGGAGGCTTTAGCATGAATATCTTTGAACGCTTTCAAAAGCTGGATCGCCGCTGGATCTATATCGTGGTGGCACTCGCCATCGCCCTCCCGCTGGCTTTCCCCTTCAATTCAGACAACGTTACCTCGCCGCCCACGGAAAATCTGTATCAGTTTATCGACAGCTTTGCCGGCAGACCCGATAGAGCCATCCTGCTGAGCTTCTATCATGATGCATCCACCATGCCCGAACTCTTCCCCATGGAAGTGGCCATCCTCAGGCACTGCTTCGAACGCAATATCAAGGTCTTTACCCTCACCTGGTATCCTCAGGCCGCACCTATCATCGACTACGCCATCAATAACGTGAAAGAAGAATATCCAAACATCAAATCCGGCGTGGATTATTGTAACTTCGGCTATATCCCCATTGCCCTGGCTATGCCCACCGTCCTCGGTATGGGCGACAACATCGCCGCAGCAGTGAAGACGGACGCCGAAGGACGCAAGCTGGAAAACCTCGAGATCATGAAAGGCATCACCAACTATAGCGAAATGAACCTGGTGATCGAGTTCTCAGGCAGCTCTGCGGGTGGAACCTGGATCTATTATGCCAGACCCAAGTTTGGCCTCAACGTCGCTGTGGGCGTGACCGCTGTGATGGCCGCAGATATGTATCCCTACCTGCAAACGGGACAGTTTATCGGTATGCTCTCCGGACTCAAAGGCGCAGCTGAATATGAAAAGCTCACCGACGTCTTTGGCGCCTACCGCGAACCCGGCACACCGCTGGATCTGGGAGTGGATGAAGATGGAAACAAAATCCCGCACGGACGCTCCTTCAGCAGCGATATCCTGAGAGACAAGTCCATCCAGAAGTATCTCAGTATCACCACGCAGACCATTGCCAAGTTTACGCCCAAAGAATATCAGCAGTTTGTGGCGAAACATCCCGGGAAAGAGGCCATCTTTGACGGTCTCAAAGAAGAAAAGGGAGGCATGATCGAGATCGACGTCACCAAGGTGACCGAAGCCCAAAAGGATGAGCTGGGATATGTGGCTTTCCACGATCTCAACCGCCTCACCTACAACATCCCCTACAAGTTTAAAGT
>DGFM01000049.1:33865-36708 GCA_002391675.1 Cloacimonetes bacterium UBA3900
ACTTCATGCAGAAAGCCCGTCAGGCAAGACAGCAGTAAAGGAGGTACAAAATGTCATTTGAACTATTCAGTAACTTAGTGGGTGCTTTCTTCACCCTGGCCATCTTCTCCTTCCTTTACAAGGACAACCCCCTGTATCAGATGTCTGAACAGCTCCTGGTGGGTATCTCGCTGGGATACAGCTTCGTGCTCTCCTACGAGCGTGTGTTCATTCCCTTCTTCTGGCAGCCCATCATACTCAAACAGCAGTTTATCCTCATCATCCCCGCGATCATTGGTGCCTTCTACCTCTTCCGCTTCAGCCGCAAGCTGAGCTGGCTGAGCCGCTACCCGATCGCCTTCTCCATGATGGGAACCGGAGCCAGCGTGGCGTTGGCTATGCACAGCTCCATCCTGGTACAGATGCGCCAAGCCATGATCCCCATCGAAAACTTCAACCTCTTCCTGATCTTCCTGGGCACGATCACCGTGTTGCTCTACTTCTTCTTCTCCAAAGCACACACCGGCGTCTATGGCAAGTTTGTCTCGATAGGAAAGTGGTTTATGATGGTGGGCTTTGGTGCCTCCTTCGGACTCACCGTGATGGCTCGTATTTCATTGTTGATCGGGCGTATCCAGTTCCTGGTCAACGATGTCTTTGCCAAAATATTCTAAACCTTTAGCTTAGCCGTCCTGCCTTAGTTCGCTTTGTCAGGGGGACTATGAGGTGAAGACCAATGAAGAAATATAGCTTGTTTGCGGCCATGGTTCTTCTGGGAATCTTGATCTTGTTTTCCGCCTCCACACCGGAGGTGGCAAAACAAGGTCAGGTGACCGGATTGACAGCCATGGATGCTCCCTTTGATGATGGCTCCGGCATTGTGTTGAAATGGAAGCCGCTGAGCAAAGAACATCGCATCATCCAATATAAAATCTACCGGGGCTGCACTCCTGATACGCTCTTCTTCCACAGCAGCATGGATGTAGACCCCTCCATGGGCGTAATCGGTGATGAGCTCAGCTTTACCGATTCCGATTACCAACCGCTGTTTGAGTTTGAGACAGCGCCCGCCAAACTGAAGAAGGAAAAGCACCAGGGCGCAGACAGCCCGCTCTATAGGGCCGTTCCCAGAGACCCTGAGGTGATCGGCTCGCTTGTCGATCGCTATGATATGCTGGGCGCCATCAACCACAGCGCCTTTTATCACAAATCCCAGCAGGTGAAGCTGGATCAGGATACCTTCGCCGGCTATAAGCTCAACCAGTTTGACCTCATCTTGGCCAATCCCAAGGCCGGAAATGAGTATTATTACACCGTGTTAGCCGTGAATGAGCGCGGACGCCATCTGCCCGCTGCAGAGATAGTTTCTGCCATCCCTGTGGACAACCGTCCCGCAGCCGATGCGGTGGTCAACGCCACCTATGTGGAAGATACGCAGGAGCTTGGCTTTGAGTGGGATATGCCCGAGATGGGCTACGACATTGCCCTCTACACCGGCTGGCTGCTGCCCAAGGATGCAGTGCCGCTCTTCAAGGCAGAGCAGGAGCTCAATCTAACCGCTGAAGATGAGCAGTTCCACGCCGCCTGGCAAGAAAGAGCCATCAAGGTCTTTGATTCCTATGTGACCTCCGGCTCCAAGACGCTGTATGAGAAGGTAAACCTCAAAGAGCTGGGCATCAGCCTCAGCAGAGCTGCCTCAGACTACCTGCCCGTGCTGAGCTACATGGATTATTCCCAGTATCAAAACGCCTCTATTGCGGATACTCTCTACATCAAGCACTCTTCACAATATCCCGATCTGCCTGCCTTCAGCGTTCATGACAAACAAAACGACAAAGGTGATAGCAACCACCTGTCCATGGGCAAGCCAATCGTTTACATCACACAGGCTTCCTACACTTCATCCAGGCACGATAAGCTCAAGTTTAACTACGAGATCCTGGAGAACTACCTGTATCCCATCGAGCGCCTGCGCTTTACCTTCAAAGAAGATAGCGGCAAGAAGATAGGAGAGGTCACGGAGTATTATCCGGACAAGCTGATCACCATGAAGCTTCCCAAGGACTTTGAGCACGGCAAGAGCTTCAAGGTGGAGACCCGGGTGATGCTGCGCAAAAACAAGGGCAAGTATGAAGAGCCCGCCGCGCATCAGGATATAGTGTATGAAGAAGCCACCCTCAGGTATTTGGGCAAGCATCTGAGCATTGCGGGCAAGCGCCTCGACCGCGTCTATCTGGATGTGTTTACCAAGAACAAGCTCAGCCCTTACTTCAATCCCGGTATGCGCTCCAACGGCATGATCAGGGCGCTGGATCACACCATCAACTACCCGGATGTGCTCTACAAACCCATCTCAGATTATGATGCCAAGAGCCAGAGGATGCTGATCAGTCCGGCCATAACCGTTGCCTTTGACGAAGAGAAGATGCTCAGCTTTGGCGCCAATATCTATCGTGATGTCTTTGAGCAGGAGCTCAAGGAGATGAGGGCAGAGGCAGACAGCCTGGGCAAGATAGTGAAAGGTATGCAAGCCGCCGGCGATACGCTCAGCGAAGCTTATCTGATGAGCCAGACCCAGGCCACCGAAGCTGAGGACAACTATAGCTTTATCGTCAACCATCCCACCTATAAACAGGCCCAACAAGCACGCAGCGAAAAAGCATGGCGCAAGATACTGCTGGACGAGATGAACCGCAACTCCCGCACCTATGCCTATCAGCTCTTGCTCACCGACGGTCATGGCTTCATCCAGAGGACAGATACCTACAAGGACGCCGAGGGCAACGAGTGGTTCTTCCCCGTGCCGCAATGGTTTGACATGAGCAAATTGGCCACCCTCCTGGGCACTATCACCTTTGGCATCA
>DGFM01000052.1:0-86731 GCA_002391675.1 Cloacimonetes bacterium UBA3900
TGAACACGGATTTACACGGATGATGCTTCATGGCTAAACCACAATTGTATGTATCCCAATCACTTGCGCAGCCGCTCACAACTCACAACTCACTACTCACAACTGCGGCGTAGCCGCCACGGCGACCGCCCGCACAAGCGCTTGTAAAGCGAATTATAATTATGTTAATATAAACTAATAATCTTTCTTGACAAAAAACTCACCATCTATTATTTGGGCTATATATGTGAAAAGCCTCAATATATGGAATGGCATACTGGGTCTTGTGGCACGTTTACCGGGCGAAGGTGCTGTGAAATCCGTATTCAGTCTACATATTGAATAAAACAAAACACAAAGGAGAATTCACTATGAAGAAAGCACTTCTCTTCGCCATGCTATTGGCTGTCCTCGCCTTGGGTACGCTGTCTGCCCAAATTCGAGAGATTTATTCACAACCCTATCCGGCTGATGCGGATGGTATGCCCTCTACTGACCAGGCGTATACCAGCACGCTTGCCACTGCCCATAACGTCGATTACAGGTATGCTGACAACTTCAGCGGCTTGACCGAGCCCATCACCAAGATCACCGTCTATGGTGTTTCCTCTCTCTGGAACGATGACTGGTTTGCCGCTGATCCCGCTGCCACGGAACCCTTCCATGTAAGGTTTTACAATTACACCGGCACGTGGACTCAACCTCCCCAACCACTGATCGCAGAGGTTGCCGGCATCTACACCGTAAACCTTTACGACAGCTATGAGGATGGCTGGAACGGCGGCGAATTGGATGTTCTGTTGAATGGAGTCGTTGTTTTGCAGGGCATTACGCTTGCCAGTGGCGCCGGTCCTGAAGCTTACACCTTCACCGCCAACGCTGGCGACGAAATTACCACCACTTTCACAGCCGGCGATTATGCTTATGAGAACTCGTATGAGATCCTCGATCCCAACAATGTCGTCATCGCCACAGACGGTGAAGGCAACAGTGTACCCACCGGTATTTTCGTTAACGTTACCCAACCGCTGATCGCTCCTGAAACCGGTACCTACACCGTGAACCTTTACGATGCTTATGATGATGGTTGGGATACAAGCAAACTGAATGTGTATGTGAATGGAATCGTTGTATTGGAAGACATCACGCTTGCCACGGGTGGAGGTCCCGAAGCTTACACCTTCACCGCCAATGCCGGCGACGAAATCACCACACTTTTCATAGCCGGCTATTTTCCTTATGAGAACAGATATGAAATTCTTGATCCCAACAATGTTGTCATCGCCACGGACGGTCCCGACCCTGAAGGCATTGGCTTCGTTCCCACTCTTGAGGTCGACGAGCCTGATTGGAACAATCCCGTGCACGAGTATCTCGCCCTGGATGTTGCCACAACCTACATTGGCCCTACTAACTTGATCGGGGACCCTGGATTCTACCAGTATGACATCATTCTTCCTGAAGCCGTGAACATGGCCGAAGGCTGGGTCTCTGTCCAGGCATCCACCGATGACGGAGCAACAACGTGGTTCTTGTGGTCGGTATGCGATGCTGCCTACGGAGATGGCTCTTCCTGGCAGTATGCGGCGGCAAAATCACGCGACACCTCCAACACCGCCTATGTTGCCAATGGTAATGTCCGTGACCACAAAACAAGAGATGTGGCTTTTACCCTCTACACAGATGAAGGCATCACAAATGACATCATAGTCCCCGGTCCGGAATCCACTCTGGGTGGCACCCTGCCCGATGAACTGCAAGGTACTGATGCGATCATCTACACGGTCGAGTCTACCGGAGTGCGCAACGTGACAGTGCTTAAGCCTGCGGAATTTACAGGTGAATGGTATTGCTGGCTCCAGGATATTGTCGGTCTGCGCGCCGCTGCCAACCCCATCCCTGCAGACACCGAAAGCTGGACTTTCTATGAAGTTCTCTTCGAGGCCAAGGCTCCCGTTACGGTTGTGATCGACGAGCGCGATCTTAACACCGTGCCCGTGGAACTGAGCAGCTTCACCGCTACCATTACCGCACAAAACTACGTCAAGCTTGCCTGGACATCCCAGAGCGAAAGCAATATCATGGGTTACAACCTCTATCGTAACGAAAGCCTGGATTTGAGCGCTGCGATCAAGATCACCGATCTGATAGCAGGAACCAACACTTCAGAAGCCCACACCTACACCTATCTGGACCGGGAATTGGAGCAGACGGGAACCTACTACTACTGGCTGCAAGTCAGTGATTTGGATGGCAGTTCCATCTACCATGGCCCCATTAATGTGGTCTTTTCCCAAGGTGAAGAAGGCGGCACGCCTGATATTCCTTTCGTCACCAAGCTGGAAAATGCCTATCCCAACCCCTTCAACCCCAACACCAATATCCGTTATCAGTTGGAGAAGCCCGGCGATGTGAAGATCGACATCTACAACGCCCGCGGCCAGTTAGTGCGCAGCTTCAGCCAAAGCCATGCTGCCGCCGGGTATTATCAGATCAACTGGGATGGACGCGACAGCTCCGGCAAAGCCGTCTCTTCCGGTGTGTATCAATATAAGATGACCAGCGGTAAGTATCACTCCACCAAGAAGATGGTACTGAAGAAGTAGTTGTGAGTTGTGAGTCCAAGAGTTGTGAGTCGCTGACGCAAGTGGTAATGATGCAAATGCTTGTGGCAGTGATACTGACGACTCTATAGCTCTCGACTTGCCAACGAATAAACACGAATTAAAGGCCGGCAAACGCTGGCCTTTTTTGGTACGGGCGCGTGGCGTGGCGGCTACGCTTGTACGGGCGCTTGCCAAAGCGCCGATGTAGGGTCGGTCGCCGGACCGACCATGTATGGTCGCTTGCCCTTAGCGACCAAGAAGGTAGCCGGAGCTTGCTAAAGCGCCGCAAATGTACGGGCGCTCACCCCATCTCCATCACAACTAACCGTATCCCAATCACTTGCGCAGTACTAACAACTAACAACTGGCAACTGACAACTGCGGCGTAGCCGCCACGGCAAACGCCCTTACAAAAAGCCTCGGGAGAGCTCCCGGGGCTTTTTGGTTTCTGCACTTTCCTGCCATGCCGGTATTTATTATCTTGCGCCGGCACAATAATTTGGTTATCATATCGGAGAGCGTGATAGGTTTCCTGATCGGCAGGAATATCTCATACACGCTCAAGGAGGAGAGATGTCACAACGTTTGAAGTTTTTGTCTGCTGTCCTGACAGCCTGTTTGTGGCTGTGCTGCGGCGTTTTGGCTGCGGAGTTTGTCACACCCGCACAGGCGCTGGATATTTCCGGCAAATGGATCGCTTACTTTCGCTCCCAAGCCTCAAGCCCTCTGAAGCAGCTGCAAGCGTATAGCGAGGGGGAGTTTCGTGCTATCTCAGAGCGGCGTGTATTTTCGGATGCTGAAGCCTTGCCGGAGCTGTATTTTGCCAGGTTTGCCGATGGCAGCTTTGCCATCCTGCCCGCGGATGACAATCTCCCTCCCATACTCGCCTATTCTGCTGAGCCTCAAATAGTTGCGGATACGCTTCCACCGGCATTTTATGCCATCATGGAAGCCTATGCCTCCGGTGTGCGCCACCACAGGATCACCGGCATCACAAAGCCTGATTTTCAAAGGCAGTGGCAAAAGTTGGCGGCGGCTGACTACTCCTTCATCGATAGGACGCAGGAGGTGAGGCCCCTGATAGACGTTAAGTGGAATCAGGGCTGGCCCTACAACGAGCTCTGTCCAAGCGATCCCAACGGCTCGGGTGGTCATGTTCCCGTGGGCTGTATGGCCGTGGCTTTGGCTCAAATGATGAAATATTGGAATCGCCCCTTTCAGGGAGAAGGGTCAAACAGCTATATTAGCGCAAATTACGGGTATCAGAGTGTGAACTTTGGAGAAACAACCTATCAGTGGGATGAGATGCCTCCGAGGCTATACGACTCCAATCTTGCGGTGGCAACCTTATTGTATCATTGCGGCGTGAGCATGAATATGCACTACACGGCTGCGGCGTCAGGTGCAAACTGGTACTATGTGCCGATGGCGCTGCATGAATTTTTTAAGTATCCCGATGCTGAGTACCTGATGCGCGATGATTATCCCGATGGCGAGTGGACCGATCTTATGAGGGATCAGCTCAATCAGGGCATTCCGCTTTTTTACTATGGGGATAGTGGATTCATAGGTCATGCCTTTGATATCGACGGCTATCAGGCAGGCGATTACTTCCATGTAAACTTCGGCTGGGGCGGCGCCGGGGATGCCTATTATCACATAGATGCCATCAATTATGGATTATACGGCTTCAACTTCGATCAAAGCGGCATCTTCAACGCCGTGCCGCAAGGCTACTCGCTTGACGGCGTCAGAGTGAGGCTCCGTGCCCATGAAGCTCCCGTTGCACAGCCCATTACAGTTAGCATCAGCACCGATCCACTGATGTCTGCCTGGAATGTGGGCGGCTATAACCTCAGCGTTTCCTATCCGCAGGAGGGGCTGATATTTGACAGTGCCGAAATCGATGAAACCATATCTGAAGGCGGAAACCTGCTGGTGGACAGCTCTGCGCCGGGCTTGCTGCAATTGGCCTGGGATGGTGACAAGCCTCTCTTAGGTGGCGGATCGTTGCTGAAACTCAATTTTATCGGCACGGAAGCAGGATCATATCTCATTAGGCCCCTGGCGATGGACTATGCGGGGGTGAGTGTGAATGACCTGGGGACAGTGACGGTCAGCGTAAACAGCAACCTGGAAAGCCCCGCCGAGAGCAGCTTGAGATTGTCCAATGCCCTGAGAGTGAACTACGGCGAAACCGCAACCCTGAATCTCTACACATCCTATCTGCCGCCCTCGTGGAACATTACGCACTATGAGTTTGATCTCGAGTTTCCTGCTGACAAAATAACGTTTGGCGAAGTGCAAACCGCGGAAACACTCTCTGCGGCGGCGACCGGCATCCATACGCAGCTTCAGAGTCCGGGCCTGCTGCAGGTGTCTGTCGATAGCGAAGACCCGATCACGGGACTATCGGAATTGCTCTTGAAAATCTGCTTTATCGCCACCGGAAATAGCTCCAGCCTCAGTGTGGCACAACTGCAGCTCAAAAACTTTTACTACAATGACATTGCCGTTCCCGGAACCATCAATGCCATGGTGAGCCTGGCGCCGATGGAAGAGGTGCCCGAGGCTCCACAGCCGCTTGGCGCCTGGCCCAATCCCTTCAAAACCGACACCGTGATCCACCTGCACCAAAAGGAAGAGGCGCACCTTAGCCTGGAAATCTACAATCTGAAAGGGCAGAAAGTCTGTACCCTCCATGAAGGTGAGCTGCCGGAAGGAAACCATAGGTTCCCCTGGCAGGGACGCGATCAAGACGGCAAGGCCCTGGGTTCGGGTATCTATTTCCTCAAAGCGAGGACCGTGGATGGCGTGCAAGTCAAGAAGATTACTTTGATCAGATAAAATGCGTGTATGGTCGCTTGCCATAGCGACCGAGGTAGCCGGCGCTCGCCGAAGCGCCGCAAGGTAGCCGGAGGTTGCCAAACCGCCGCAATCAAGCGCAGCTTGATACTTAAAGCGGCGAAGCCGCTTGTAATCACACTCCTGAAGCTTGCGAAGCGGCTCAGAACATCGGCGGTTCAGCGACCGCCCGTACAAGCTTGCGAAGCGGCTCAAAACATCGGCGGTTCAGCGACCGCCCGTACAAACAGTGCTGACGCATACCAAAACCCCAACACCAAAATATGACTTGACGAAATCTCTGCTTTTTGGGATAAAGGTCTCAGTTGACAAAACCTGAGGAGATGTCCAATGAAGAAGTTACTAATCCTTGTGATCTTGTTGATCACATTTCAGTTTGCATTTGCTAATAATGGCAACTGGGAGTTGCAATATACTTCTGCAGTAGAACAGTTACAAATATTGAGAGCGTCAGCCGGTATGATTTATGGCGTCGGCTATAAATATTTTGTTAAATCTGTTAATGGAGTAGATTTTCAAAATATTATGGTCGCTGATTGTGATTCTTTGTTCCTCATGACCGCTTGGATGATTTCTTCATCTATCGGTTATTGTGGGGGCTGGATTGGTAACCATGTTATGCAACCAGTTTTGTATAAAACTGGTGATGGTGGTCAAAATTGGACCAAGTTTGAACAAATAGAACAACAATCTGTTCAATGTTTTGTCCAGAATATTCAATTTATTAGCGAACAAGAAGGTTATCTTGTTTTTTATCCACTGTTTGATTTTGACGGATTCAGAGTTTATCGAACCATAGATGGTGGTCAAAATTGGAGTTTAATTTATGGACCAACTCAAAGTTACCCCATAACATCTGATTTTTCTTTAGGTTTAATGGTGATTGGAACATTCTCGCCATATGGCGTATTAGTTAGTACTAATGGTCTAAATTGGCAATTTTATGAAATGTCCGATTTTTATCTCACAGCAGTAATAGTTAGTAATAAAAGATTAATATTATTAACAGCATCAGATTTTATTTATTCTGATGATCTTGGTATTAATTGGTTTAATTCAGATCAGAGCCAGGTAGCAGGTGGGGTATCGTTAGGATGTATAACAGAGAACTGTTTAAGTGAGCAAAATAATAATATTTATGCCATTATTGGTTTACAGAACAATAATGGTCAAATCTTCCCTGGTATTATTCGTTCGCTTAATAACGGTGCTAGTTGGCAATGGATTGTTCAACCAAATCATATGCCCGATCGATCAGGTCAGCTTTACGGTATTTGTTATTGGGGTGAATATATTTATATTGCCCACAATCTATGTATCTACCGTATGCACGTTGGGCCTCCATTTTATGTTGATAATGATGATCCGGTGGTGCCCTTTGATCCCAAGCTAAATCTCACCTGCTATCCAAATCCATTCAAGGGCAATACCAAGATTAAGTTCAACCAGATTGACGATGGCCCCATCACCATGTCGATATACAATATCAAGGGGCAACTGATCAGGACTTTGATGGAGGGTGAATTGCTGCCGGTTGGTGAGCATGAAGTCAGTTGGGATGGTAAGACAGCTTCCGGTAAGCCGGCGGTTGCGGGTGTCTATTTGTGCAAATTGCGCTCCAAGGAGCATTCAGCCACACGGAAGGTGATACTGGTGAGGTAGCCGGCGCTTGCCGCGCCGTCCAGTTGTTAGTTGCTAGTTGTTAGTTGTTAGCCGCTGCGCAGGTTTCGGGGATGGGCGTGCTCTTTGCCGCAATACGCACGGCTCTGGGGTTTTCTTTTTTATCCACGAATTACACGAATTAACACGAATTATGGGGCCAGCTACCGCTGGCTATTTTTCCACGGATGTTCACGGATGTTCACGGATGTAGGGTCGGTCGCTGGACCGACCATGTATGGTCGCTTGCCCTAAGCGACCCACTTCATCCTCAAAACAACTTTGATTATTTACATCTTTGTCTTCAAAACAGCCTTGATTATTTACAACTTTATCCTCAAAACAACCTTGATTATTTACATCTTTGTCCATTTAAAGCTTGACAACTTGCGCTCTACCATAAGATTGCACTCAGCTTAGGAGTTGCTATGTACGGGCGATCGCCAAAGCGACCATTTGTAGCCGGTGCTCGCCGCGCCGTCCAGTTGTTAGTTGCCAGTTGTTAGTTGTTAGCCGCTGCGCAGGTTTCGGGGATGGGCGTGCTCTTTGCCGCAATACGCACGGCTCTGGAACTCTTTTTCATTTTCCCACGAATTACACCAATTACACGAATTGTGGGATGTATGGTCGCTTGCCAAAGCGACCCACCTGTAGCCGGCGCTCGCCGAAGCGCCGCCAGCAGGCGCAGCTTGATACTTAAAGCGGCGAAGCCGCTTTTAATCACATTCTTGAAGCTTGCGAAGCGGCTCAAAACATCGGCGCTTTGGCAAGCGCCCGTACAGCTGCGCTACGGCAACTTCCGGCTACGGTTCCCCGGTATTTCACTTCGGCAAAGAAAGAGACAACATTTGACCGATTTCGTATCCTTGGCGTTATCAGTCAGTTACGAGATTGGATTTTTCCGAATCTCTCCGTCGGAGCGAGGTCGTCAGGGTATATTATGAGAGGACGTTTTTCAAAACGGCTGTCGAAAGTTGCAAATCAGTTGTCGGCGGATAATCAGCTTTCCGGCGGCTATTTGCCTTCGGGTGTGAAATATGTATTGACATAAAGTGCTTGGTTTTAAAAATTAAACAACGACCCTATGAATACGATATCAAGGAGTTTAAATAATGGATTACTTTTTGACAGAAGACCAGATCGAGATGCGTGACCTGGCACGTCGCATCGCCATCGAGAAGATGCAGCCAGTGAGTGAAAAGTATGATGAAGAAGGGATTTTCCCTTGGGACATCGTGGAAGTGATGAAACAGAGCGATCTCTTTGCCATCCTGATTCCGGAAGAGTATGATGGGATCAGCGGCAAGGTGATGGACTTGGCCGTGGTAACCGAAGAGCTTTGCGCCGTGGATGCCGGTATAGCCCTGGCATTTGGTGCTACGGGTTTGGGAATGTATCCCATCCTGATCTCCGGTAGCGAAGAGCAGAAGCAGAAGTATCTGCCCATCATCGCATCCGGCGAGCAGCTCTGCGCTTTTGCGCTCACCGAAGCCAATGCCGGCAGTGACGCCGGTGGCATCGAGACCACCGCCCGCAAAGAAGGCGACCATTACGTGCTCAACGGCACCAAACAGTGGATCACCAACGGTGGTGAAGCCGGCATCTACACCGTGTTTGCCATGACGGATAAGACCAAGGGTGCGCGGGGAGCGAGCTGCTTCATCGTGGAGAAGGGAACGCCCGGCTTCAGCTTTGGTAAAAAGGAAAATAAGATGGGTATCCGCGCTTCCGCAACGCGTGAGCTGATCTTTGAAGATTGCGTGGTTCCCGCCGAGAACCTGGTTGGCAGAGAAGGCACCGGCTTTTTGACTGCCATGAAGGTTTTTGACAAGTCGCGTCCCATGGTGGGTGCGCAGGCTGTGGGTATCGCCCGCGGTGCTTTGGAAGTTGCTGTGAAGTATTCCAAAGAGCGTCATCAGTTTGGCAAGCCCATTTCCAGCTTCCAGGGCGTGCAATATATGTTGGCCGATATGGCTACGCAGGTGGAAGCAGCCCGTGCGCTGGTCTTTCAGACCGCCCGCATGGTGGATGCCGGAATCAGGAACTACTCCAAAGAAAGCGCCATGTGCAAATACTTTGCCTCCGACGTGGCCATGAAAGTAACTACCGACGCTGTGCAGGTGCTGGGTGGCTATGGCTACATGAAAGAATACCCGGTGGAAAAGATGATGCGTGATGCCAAGATCTTGCAGATCTACGAAGGAACAAACCAGATCCAACGCGGCATCGTGGCAGCACAGTTGCTCAAAGAATTCTAAATAAGACTAATCTCAAGCGAAAGCCGGCGCTCCCAATGCCGGCTTTCTTATGCTGGAGTGAATATGGATTGGATTCACCACTTTCCGCACGCGATTACGGTGGCAGACAGAGAAGGCATCATCCTGGCGATGAACAAAGCTGCGCAGGAGACCTTTGCCGCTCAGGGCGGTGAAAAGCTCATCGGCACCAGCTTGTACCTCTATCACAAACCGCAGTCGATCGAGAAGATCAAACATATGCTGGCCACGGGCGAAAATAACGTCTATACCATCAGCAAAGCGGGGCAGAAGAAGCTGATCATGCAGCAGCCTTACCTGGTTGGTGGCGAAGTGGCGGGCATCGTGGAGATTTCGCTGAAGATTCCCGCGGAGATGCCGCATTATGACCGTGGTTAAGAGCATCCTGCTGCACACCTGTTGCGCTCCCTGCCTGATTGCGCCTTATTACAAGCTGAAGGGTGAGGGCTATGAGATCAGCTCTTTTTGGTATAATATCAATATCCATCCCTACACGGAGTACAGGCAGCGGCGCGAGACGCTGGAGGCTTTTGCGCTCCAGGAAGGATTTGAGCTGATCCTGCGGGATGAGTATGGCCTGCAGCAGTTTGTGAAAGCGGTGGCTGCCGACATCCCCGGACGCTGTAGCTACTGCTATGAGACCAGGCTGGAGGCAACGGCGAAGTTGGCGGCGGAACGCGGTTTTGACGCCTTTTCCACCACACTGCTCTATAGCAGGTATCAAAAGCATGAGCTGATCAGGCAGATCGCCGAAAAGTGTGGCGAGAAATACGGGGTTGCCTTTTACTATGAG
Organism: Cloacimonetes bacterium UBA3900; assembly: GCA_002391675.1. Lineage (GTDB taxonomy): Bacteria > Cloacimonadota > Cloacimonadia > Cloacimonadales > Cloacimonadaceae > UBA3900. Next base: position 10,179 of record DGFM01000052.1, read on the forward strand.
GATTTCCGGCCTTTGTGGGATGAGGGGATCAGGCTTTCCAAGGAGGCGGGGATGTATCGGCAAAAGTATTGCGGCTGCATCTTCAGCGAAGAGGAACGCTATCTGAAGAAGAAGGACAAAAGATGAAGAAACATGAAGAGATGGACTTGGGGCAAGCCCGGCTCTACAGCGTGGCAGAGCGGCCCAGCAAGGTGGATCAAGACCTGATGGCGGGCTTGGGAGATGGGAGTGTGAAGGGCTATTTTGAGTCGCTGCCCAAGCTGCTCAAAGCGCAGGATTTGAATGAGCTGATCTCGCACATCCAAGCTGCGGTGCGGGCTAAGAAAGCTCTGATTGTGGGACTGGGTGGACACGTGATCAAATGTGGCCTGGCGCCGCTGCTGATCGAGCTGGTCAGGAAGGGATACATCAGCTGTCTGGCGGCTAACGGCTCGGTGGTCATCCACGAGTATGAGTTGGCGATGTTTGGCAAGACTTCAGAGGATGTGGCGGTGCAGCTCTCTGATGGCAGCTTTGGCATGGCTTTGGAGACCAACCGCGATCTGAATCAGGTGATCAAACAGGCCGCTGAGGAGGGGATAGGTTTGGGACAGGCGGTGGGCAGGTTCCTGAGCGAGAATGCGCCTTATGCCTCAAATTCTCTGTTAGCTGCTGCCTATGAACACGAGGTGCCCTTCACGGTGCACGTGGCGGTGGGCACAGACATCATCCATCAATCCGGATATGCAGACGGAGCAGCGATCGGAGACTGTTCACATCGGGACTTCCGCATCTTCTGCCATCAGGTGAGTTTGCTGGATGGTGGCGGCGTGTATCTGAATCTGGGCTCGGCGGTGGTGCTGCCGGAAGTATTTCTCAAAGCGCTCACCGTGAGCAGGAATATCAAGGGCAAGGTGCAGGATTTTTATACGGCGGTCTTCGATATGAACTTCCACTATCGGGCCAATGAAAACGTGGTGAAGCGGCCGGTCTTGAACGGAGGGAAGGGCTATTACTTCATCGGGCATCATGAGATCATGATCCCGCTGCTGGTTCAGGGCATAGAGTGTAGGTAAAAGAATGGGAGGCCGTTGGTTCCAGCCTCCCTGTATAGTGAGTTTAAATAGGGCCGATTATTCGTATCTGAGGGCGTCGATGAGGTTGAGGTTGGCTGCCTTTTTGGCGGGATACCAACCGAAGAAGATGCCGATGGCGCAGGAGAAGGTCACCGAAATCAGGATACTGAAGGGCGTGATAGCAACGTTCCAGTGCATGGTTTTGCCCACCACGGAGGTGGCGGCCCAGCCCAGAAAGATGCCGATCAATCCGCCTAAGATGCTGATGGTGACTGCTTCGATGACAAATTGGAGGAGCACGTCCCGCTTGTGAGCGCCCACGGCCATGCGGATGCCGATCTCTTTGATGCGTTCGGTGACGGAGACCAGCATGATGTTCATGATGCCGATGCCTCCCACCAAGAGCGAGATGCCGGCGATGCTGGCCAGGAGGATGGTCATGGTGTTTGAGACGCTGCTGGCTGTGTCTGCGATGTCGGTCTGGGTGTTTACGATAAATGATTCGTTGGTAGTGCCGCGGTGGCGATTTTGCAGTAGTTCCATGATGTCCTGCTGCACCATCTGGATACGTTCCTTGGATTCTGCGGAGACGATCATGGTCATGAATCTCCAGCGGTGGCCTACCAGGCGCGTGAGCACGGTGGTGTAAGGAGCGCAGATGATGTCGTCCTGATCCATGCCCATCACGTTTTCGCCTTTGGCCTTGAGCACGCCTTTCACGAGGAAGGGGATGTTGCGGATGCGCATGATCTTGCCCACGGGGTCGACGTCGCCAAAGAGGTTGTCGGCGATGGTCTTGCCGATCACGCAGACCTTGCTGCTGTTTTCCACATCGGAGGGGTAGAAGAGCTCGCCCTGCTCGGCGGTCATGTTGCGGATGCTGAAGTAGTCGACGTCAACGCCCATGATGCCGCCACGCCAGTTTTGGTTTTCATATTTGAGGCGGCCCCAGGTGTTGAAAATGGGCGAGGCATAGAGCACTCCGTCGATGCTTTCCTTGACGGCTGCTACGTCGTCTTCATCCATGATGTTGCCGCCGCCTTGGGCCTGGCGCACGTTGCTCTGCTGGCTCATGAAGTTTGAGGAGACCATGATCACGTTTGTGCCCATGCTGTTGATCTGGTCTTCCACGATCTTCTTGGCGCCTTCGCCGATGGCCAACATGGTGATCACTGCTGCCACGCCGATGATCACGCCCAACATGGTGAGGAAGGTGCGGGTCTTGTTGCGGGCCAGGGATTTGAGTGCTATTTTGATGATTCCAATGATAGACATGAGGCGCTCCTTATTGATCCAAATCCAGCTCGGGCATATTCTTCAGGTCTTCGGCTGCATTGCGTGGCTGAGGGTTTGGCTTGTCGGAGATGATCATGCCGTCCCGGAAGGTGATGATGCGGTTGGCATAGCGGCTGATATCGTGCTCGTGCGTCACCAAGATCACGGTCATGCCTTGGGCGTGCAGCTTCTGAAAGAGTACCATCACTTCCACGCTGGTGCGGGTATCCAGGTTGCCGGTGGGTTCGTCTGCCAGCAGGAAGACGGGGTTATTCACAATGGCCCTGGCGATGGCGACGCGTTGCTGCTGGCCGCCGGAGAGCTGATTGGGGAAGTGGCGCGCTCTATCCTTGATGCCCACTACATCCAGGGCTTCCATGGCTTGATTGATCCTTTCCTTATGGCCGATGTTGCGGGTGTAAAGCAGGGGCAGTTCCACGTTTTCCAGTGCCGTGGTGCGGGGAAGGAGATAAAAGGACTGAAATACGTAGCCGATCTTCTCGTTGCGCACCTTGGTGAGCTGTTCGGAGCTCATCTCATGCACGGCGATGCCATCCAGTTCATAGCTGCCGGCGGTGGGCCTGTCCAAACAACCAAGCAAGTTCATGTAGGTGGTTTTGCCACTGCCGCTGGCACCCATGATGGCGATGAATTCGCCCCGGGCAATGTCGAGGTCAATGCCCCTGAGGGCGTGCACCTCAAACTCTCCCATCTGATAGACTTTGGTGAGGCCCCGGGTGCTGATTAAAGTGGTGGAGCTCATCTTGCGCCTAAAACCTTCTCATGCCGGGGCCGCCGCTCATGGGATTGGCCGCTGCGGCTTGCTTGGCGTCTTTGAAGTTGACTCCGGTGATGAGCTGATCCTTTTCATCGATACCGCCAAGAACCTCCATGAAAGCGCCGTCTGAGATGCCGGTGCGCACCATCTTGGCGGTTGGTTCGCCATCACGCAGCACCCAAACCATGGACATACCGCCGCGTCTCATACCTCCCATAGCGGGATTGGGCATACCTGCAGGAGGAGAACCTGCTGTTCCTGCTCCGGCTGCCATACCGCGTCTGGAACCCGGAACTCTGCCTTGAGGAGCTTTGCCATCTGGTGCCTTCCCTTCAGGAGCCTTGCCTTGAGGTGCCTTCCCTTCAGGAGCTTTAGCTACCGGGGCAGGGGCCTGAGATTCCATTTCCTTTTTGAGCTCTTCCATGGCTTTCTCGCGGGCGGTCATGAGCAGGTCATCCGACCATTTGAAGCCAAAGAGCGTCCAGATTTCCTTGCTGGGGCGAAACCGGGTGGCTGCTTCAGGGATGCGCTGCACGTTATCTTTGGCCTGGATGATGATGGTGACGTTGGTGGTCATGCCGGGAAGCAGGAGATGGCCGGGGTTGTCGGCGTCGATGATCACGCTGTAGCTGACCACGTTTTGCTCGGTGGTGGGGTTGAGGCGGATCTGCTTGACTTCACCGGCAAAGGGGATGGCGGGATAGGCGTCCACGCTGAATTCCACGGGGAGGCCGATCTTGACGCGGCCGATGTCTGCCTCGTCTATATTAGCCGTGATCTGCATCTTGTCCAGGTTGTTGGCGATGGTAAAGAGGGTAGGCGAGCTGAGGCTGGCGGCCACGGTCTGCCCCTCATCCACGCTGCGTGCCACGATCACACCGTCTATGGGCGAGGTGATGTAGGCGTTGTCCAGATTCTTCTGGGCGCGCTGTCGGTTCAGACGGGCGGTAGTGAGGCTGTGCGTGGCTTGTTGATAGCGGAATTCAGCTTTTTGGAGCTCGTATTCCGCGGCCATATTCTTGCTTACCAGCTCACGGAGGTTGTCCATATCCAGCTTTGCTTCTTCGGCGGAAGTCTGCGCTTTAGCCAGGTCTGCTTTGCTGGCTTCCAGGCTGGTGCGCAGGATTTCGGTATCCAGTTTGGCCAAGAGATCGCCCTTCTTCACCTTGTCATTGAAGTCTTTATAAAGCTTGTCGATCTTGCCGGAGACCTCGGTGCCCACTTCCACCAATACGTAGGGGTTGAGCGAGCCGCTGGCGGTGACTACCTCGCGGATGGGGCCGCGGCTGAGGGAGTCGGTGCGCCAATCCGGACGGTTCTTGTTCTTGCGAAGTGTATTGAAGCCCACGATCAGGGCTATCACTACCACTGCGATGATGATGTATTTGGTGTATTTCTTCATAAGTCGAAGCGTTCTCCTACCATTTTCCCAGTATTTTGTGCGAGAGCAAGAAGTTGATTGCCTGTTGCAAAGTGATGATCTGATAGCGGTTTGCATTGTAGGAGATGTCTGCGTCTATGTAGTCGGTGCGTGTCTTATCCAGCTCCAAAAGGTCGATCAATCCCAGACGGTAACGCTCTTCTGCGATGCGGATTTGTGCGGCGGATTGCTGCTTTTTCTCTTCCAGCAGCTTGTCCATACGCAAGAGATATTGCAGCTGTTGGCTCTGAGAGGCGTATTGACGGTTCAGATCATCGAGTTTATCCGCCAGATTCAGCTCAGCCATGCGGTAAGCGATGTTGCTGCGCGTGGCGCTGTTGCCTTGTTTAAAGTGGTTCCAGAGCGAGTAGCTGAGGTTCAGATACACATTGTGCGTGGTGCTGTAGCGGTCAAACTCAAAGTTATCGCCGCTGATATTGCGACTGAAGCCATATCCCAGGGTGAGTCTGGGGAAGTAGTCCAGCGTGCTCTGCGTCTTGCTCAGCTTGGCTGATGCGATCTCCGCTCTGAGCATCTGCACTTCGCTGGTGGTTTCGGGCTCCAGCGCGGGAATCTCGTAGTCTTCATCCGGCTGCAAGTCTGCCAGTTCATAGCCTTCGTCTTCCATCTGCACCAGGGCAAAGAGCGCCTGCCTGTCTTCACGGATGGTGTTTTCCAGCTGGATGATACTGATCTGGGAGTTCATCACGGCGATCTCGCTCTGCTTCACGTCAAAATCCGTGTTTTTGCCCAGTTGCTTCAGCACCTTGGCCTGTTCCCAGACGCGGGTCTGAATAGCCAGGTTTTCCTGCAGCGAAAGCAGCTGTTTCTGCTGTCTCAACACCTTGATATAGGCGTTGAAGACCTCATAAGCATAGGCGGAGACGGAGGTTTGATAGCTCACATCTGCCTTTTGCTTATTGATCTTGGCCTGGCGGTAGTTGAACCAGGCGGGATCATTCAGACTGATCGTTTTGCTCACGCTGAAGTTGAAGGCACTGGTCAGATCAGCGCCGGGGCCTTGGTTGTGTAGATCCTGATTGAGCCTGAGGCCCAGGTCAGCATCCGGTAAAAGGTTCCAAGTGGCGCTGCTGAGATTGGATGCAGAGCTTTCGTAGCTGAGCTTGCTCTGTTGAGCCGACCAGCTGTTATCCAATCCATGCTGGATCATTTCATCCAGGCTATACTCTTGTGCCACAAGCATCAAGGGCAGCACCATCAGGAGGATAAGAAGTCTTTTCATTAGTCCCTCTTTAGGTACTTTTGGATTTATTAGGCCGTGCCAAAAAACACGTCCTGTATAGTATCATACTAAGCATTCTCCATAACCCCGCAAGAAAAATGTCGACTGGCATCATTTTCTTTACCAAGATGAGCAAAACATGGAGAAACCACCTGCATTTGAAACACTTGTATTAACGGCATCCAAGACCAGACAGCCACTGAGGGCAACCTTGAAAAGCACCCCAACCACAAAACTCGCTTTTCAAAAACAAGCCTTCACAATATACCCTGACGACCTCGCTCAGACGAAGATAAAACGAAGAATCCCGCCTCGTAACTGATTGATAATGTGGTTGATACGAAAAGCTGCAAATATTGTCTCCTTCTTTGCGGAAGTGTAATGCTTGAAGAACCGCAATGAGCATACATCCTACCATATCTGATATTGCAAATCCGCAGTGCAACACAGGTTAAGACGAGAAACCTCTTGACTTATTCTACCGGTGTAAAAACAATGCTGAACTCAGTGACATTGTTTCAAATGCGGTTGGAGCACTGAAGACTCATGATTTGTGCAAGTCATTGATAACGCAGGGCAGTGAAAGTTCTGCCTTGTTTGAATTCCATAATGCGGAGTAAAAAAGTGATCAAACTGGAGTTAATTCTGTTTAACTGCTATACAACATAAAGAAGAACACCATGGAGAGAAATTTAGAATATGTTTCAAGTAACAAGTACCGATATTCAACAATGGGCATCCACAAGAGCAAGCCAATCTCAGCTTCCTGACTTAGTCAGAAGATTGATACTTACTACTATTGATTATAGGGATATTGACAACATAGCTTTCCCTTGTGGAGACGATATCAGCAACCCAGGCTATGATGGAGTATTAGCAACCAGAAGCTCAAACCCATACGTCCCTGTGGGGAATTCTGTTTGGGAGATGAGTGTGCAAGAAGATACTAAAAGAAAAGCAGATTCTGATTACCAAAAAAGAACCGCAGATAACCCGAATCGTGAGGCCACTTTCATCTTCGTGACGGCACGCAAATGGAGCAATAAAGAGGCATGGGCAAGCGAAAAAACTGCTGAAGGAGCATGGAAAGAAGTTAGGGTATATGATGCTACCGATCTAGAGTTATGGCTACTGTCATCATTCCCTGCGAAACTCTGGTTTTTGGAGTTAATCGGCAGATACGATAATAACATTGAAACACTTGAAAGCTACTCTAAGCGTTGGATGTCGTCGTTCAAAATAGAACTCCCCCTCGAAATAGCATCAGTCGGACGAGAGACCAGCATTACATCAATGCATTCGTTTCTCCTGAGCGAAAACCAAACCCAAAGAATCAGTTCGATAACAAAAGACGAGTCTGTGATATTCTTGTACGCAGCGATTCTTGCCTTGTCTGACGCAAAATCAAGAAATGCACTTCTATCAAAAACTGTGGTTGTAAGGGCAAAGGAATCACTCGGACACCCGGATATTGAATCAAATCAAGGATTGATAATAGTACCAGTGTTTAACAACATCCAAGGTTTAGAATACAAAAAGGGGTTCCGATATATCGTCCCTCTAGATCCTAGTAATCTATTTGAAAGTAGTGCGGTTCCTTTGTCCCGTATTGGTACTCAAGCACTGAGCCAACAGCTTGAAAAGGCGGGATTATCAAAGAGTAAATCTGGCTTATTAGCAAAGAACTCGGGAGGACGTCTCAGCATTCTAAGAAGATTAATGGACCCTATTTGTTTACCAGAATGGGCCCAGAATGATCAAAGCGGAATCAGACAAGTTATTCCCATAATGTTAGCTCAATACTGGGACACAAAATACTCTGGTGATAGTGAAATGATTTCACGACTTGCAGGAATGACCTCTAATAAATATGAAAACATTCTGACACTATTATTAAATTTACCAGATAGTCCCGTGATCAAAACCGGCAGCTTATGGTGCGTCAATTCTGCTCTCGATTGCTACCTGTCTTTTATGTCGTATATAAGCAAAAGCGACTGGGAAGAATTTCAGAAAGTGGTATTAACAGTCCTTACTGACAGAGATCCAGCTTTGGATATTGAGCCAGAGAAGCGTTGGTCGGCTGCATTGTACAATAAAACATGGAAGTTTTCAAAAGAATTTAGGAGCGGTCTTGCCCAATCGCTGATATTAATATCAATCTTTGGAGAACGGTCAGGTACTTTTCCACTATCAAATCATTCCCAGTATATTGATCATATAGTGAAGCAAGTTTTAACCGGTGCAGATAGGGAGTTGTGGTACTCCTTAGGTGAAGTGCTACCCTTATTAGCGGAGGCATCTCCTAGAGCATTCATGCAAGCGGTAGAATCTTCATTATCATCCGAAGAGAAGCATATCATGGGTGTGTTCGTTGAGTCGGATGACGTCCTTTTTTCCAGCAGCAAGCATCATCATTTGCTATGGGCTTTAGAAGCATTGGCGTGGGATACAAACTACTTTAAAAGATCAGTGAAAGCCCTATGTGATTTATCCCAACTTGACCCTGGAGGCAAGACATCAAACAGGCCATTCAATAGCCTTATTTGCATCTTCAGATTATGGATGCCTCAGACAGAGGTATCTTTTGCTGTCAGATTCAAGGTACTGAAGGAAATTACCATCGCATATCCCGATGTTGGATGGGATTTATTAGTATCACTTCTTCCGAAATCACATGATATGGGTTCTTATAGCTACAGATATAAATGGAGAGAGTTATCATGCCAGTCAGATTCTAAGATTACAACATCTGAGCTGTTTGAAAGCGTTTGTGAAACTGTTGATTTGATACTACCCATGTCAGGGACATCTGCTGATAGGTGGGTAAAACTAATTGAATCATATACTTATTTACCCAAAAAGTGCCAAGAATCTTTATTAACGTACTTTAACAGCAGAATATCTGAAGTTGAAGACAAAGATTCCCACATTGCTAATAAACTAAGATGCATCATATCCAGACATCGTAGGAATAAATCAGCTCAGTGGGCCATGACAGAGGCGGATATCAAGCCTTTAGAAGATTTATACAAACAGCTTGAACCCACTTCGGTTGCAAGATTTAAGTACCTATTTAACGACTGTTATCCCTATCTAATAGATGGAAGAAGTTCCAGGAAGGATGATGGCGCATATCTTGATCAGTTAAGAAATACAGCAATTGAGGACATAACCCAAGAGTATGGATTATCGGGGATCTTTGAACTCAGTAGAATTGTTAGTTCACCAACAATAATAGCAAACTCGGTTCCGCTGAAATTCATTACAGAAAATCTGAACCTAATCCTTGAAAACCTTGACTCAAAATGCAGTAGAGAAGTGAGTTTCTGCCAGAAATTATTACGGAGAGGATGTGAAAACCACGGCAAGAATTGGGCAGAAAACATTATAACCGACACGATCAACGATAACTGGAATCATAACAAGTTTGTCAACTTGCTGTTAAGCTTCCCATCAGAAAGATGGCTTTGGAGCTTGGTTGAGGCTACTGATCATGTGGTTCAAATAGAGTACTGGCAGAGAGCACAAGTATTTCACCACGGAAAGCCAACTGATGACATTCAATATGCTGTCGGTAGGCTGCTTCACTCCAGAAGAAGCTGTTCTGCCTTAAGACTGGCGCACTCCGCAGAGAGAAACTTGCCAGTAACCTATGTTGCTCAAGTCTTGGAGATAGCAGCAACTACTATATGCTCAGAGCCAGGGGATACCGCGATTCGATATTTTATTGCAGGGCTTATCGAGAGTGTTCAATCATCACAAGAGATTGAACGAGCAGTAAAAATGAAGATAGAAGGGCTGTATCTCTCTTTGCTAACGTCGTTGGATGATACAAATGGTCCCAAAACGCTACATGAAGAAATGTCCAATGATCCCAGATTTTTCGTTCATGTCCTTTCTATGACTTGCAAGCCAAGAATTGATGACAACACACAAGAGGATAAAGATTCGACAAAAGAACCAAAAAAAACCTCTATAGATGGAGCCGCTAGAGTGGCTCTTGACCTACTGTTTTCATGGCAGTTAATTCCCGGTAAGACACCTGAGGGTTCAATAGACGCTTCAAGGTTAATACAATGGATAGACGAAGTAATCGAATTAACAAAGGAACAAGATTACCATAAAATTGCCCTATGCCGTATCGGCAACGTATTGTCATACTCCACAGGTGAAGCAGATGGCCAGTGGCCATGCAATAGTGTCTGTGAAGTGCTTGAATACTACAGTGATACTCAAATTGATCAAAACTTCATAATTGGTGTTTTTAATCAAAGAGGTACGTTTAGCAGAGATTTGTTCGAAGGAGGCACCCAAGAAAGAACACTTGCCCGAAAATACAGGAGATATGCATCACAAGTAATGGGCACTTATCCACGAGTAAGTGATATATTGAATGAAATAGCTGATGAATATGAACTCGATGCTAAAAGAGCAGATGAAGAAGCTGAAAAGAATAGAATCGAATATGGATAACCCTCTTATTGGGCAACTACATTTATTGCAGTAGACCTAAAAATACGATCAATGTATAGCCTTGTTAAGCTTGAATGTGTCGACATCTACTTTCCATTTTGATTCATGATACACGAGTTTTATTATGTCGCAGTTACTGACATCGTAAGACCTGTAATCATCTATCTTACCGTCAATAAGATCAGAAACAATTAACCTGATTAATGATCTGTGGGAGACTGCAATTATTGCATCACCAAGCTGGTAAGTCTTTTTAATCCTAGCAAGAAATCTTTGGATCCTTTTCAATGCATATTTGGGGTCTTCTCCCCCCTGAGGCAGATTGTTTATTGGGTCTTCATTCCATCTTTTGTACAGGTCGGATTGCCTAATCTCGCTTCTGCTTTTACTCTCCCACTCTCCATAATCCAACTCCATTAAATCAGGGTCTTCAAGATAGTCTTCCAGTAAGGAGCTGCAAACAATTTGAGCAGTTTTAACCGCTCTGCCGGCCGGGCTGGTATAAACTGCTGTGATCCATATACCAACGAAAGTGTCGTATAATTGTGTTGCTTGCTTAACACCTGTAACAGTTAGATCTGAGTCTGTTCTACCAACTATCACTTCGTTCCCAGCCTCTGTTTCTGCATGTCTGACCAAGTATACGACAATCCTGTCATTTTCTTTACCAAATCTTATTATATCGCGCGGTTCTATCGGTTCGTGCCTATAAGAAGGCACAAGCTTTCTCCATGGGAGCTTGTCTTTTATTTTATCATATTTGCTCGTGGGTCTACCAACATAATGAATAACTTCCTTACAAACATCTGTTTTTAAGAATACTGCTTTTTTTATCTCTTTGGCGCCCAATTTATTCAGGTACTGTTGATAGCACATCATAGTGTTACCTGTATTTGCATCTCCCGCTACCAGCAGTACTTTTGTGAGGTAGTATGAAGGGATTTTAGGTCTGAACAACATACTGTCAGACCTTCTTTCATTGTCCAGATGTTTCGTGTACACTCTATCAATGACCACAACAGGACTTCTTCCTACACAGCTTGAAATCAGAGAGCCGTATATTGCCCCTCCCCTTCCTATACCCAATACCAAAGACGGTATATAGTTATCACTGACCAAGTCCATAGCAGTTTTCTTAGCTGCACGCGCCATTTGCTTCCAGGTAATATGTTCTTTTATCGATGTTGCAACCTTCTTGCCCGCGGCAAGTACGGGAGCTAAGATACCTATTATTCCTGCGATAACAGAGAACATAACTTCACCACCCACAATTATTTCTTACGGTTTCTTGCTAATCTGAGTTTGCTTTTGGCACATCCAAGGTGTTGGTGCAACTTCCAAACCAAGGTCTTTACAGTTTTCAAGGACATTTAACACTCCTCATTATTTGTAATTTGCCCAAAGCTAAAGGGCCTGCTTCTTTTATTTTGCTTAGTGATATTTGTCAAGTATTTTTTACCCCCTTGTTGCTGCAATGGAATTATGCCCTGCAAATGAAGAATAGCTGATGGTGCAGAATCCGATTATTCGTATTTTGCTTCGAGGGATATGGGCTTGTTGAAAGGGTTGACCATCCTTCGGGGATCCTCCTCGCTCTGGCGGCACAATCAACAAATGAAGCCATAACTTCTTGATAATAGCTAGGTAACGTGATTTGATAAATATATCCATCTCTTTGTTGAAGTGTACTACATAGATGAACTTCCCCAATTCAATTCCACATCTTTGTCAAATCGTCGTAAAAATGCCGCATCAAAGAGAATAAGAAAAGAATCAATATTGTGCTTGACAAAACTGATTCCTTCATAGACAATGCTACTTAGGAAAATTGCAAAGATGTGATGGTAAGAGATTAATATAATTCTCAATCAATAATACAGACGATGTTTGGAGATGGTGCCAACTTCGCATATTAACATCAATACAAGAAGGAGATGTAAGATGGAAAAAGAAAAAGGACAAGAAGCAGAGTCAAATTACACGGGGAATGACGGCAATAGTGACAAAGCCCCCCAGAAACTAAGAGTTGAAGTAATGTTGGAGGAATACAAGTATCTGACGACAGAGTTGGCAAGAAACCAAAAATCACAGAGGTCTATGATTGGCGTGGGATTAGCAGCAGCAGCACCTGTCGTGACCATAGTAACCTATTTCAAGCAAGAGGAACTGTTTGAACACCATGACACTATACTGACATTGTTGTTTTCTGTAGCTCTGTCATATGCCATGATGGCGATCATATACTTGGGGTTTGTTAGGGGCACATTAAGAATATCTCAGTATCTTAACCAAGTACTAATACCGGACGTCAACAATGCTGCTGGCGCAGAGTCAGAGCTGGAATTGTTGAAGTGGGAATCTTATCTAAGCAAAAACATCAAGCAGGGAAGATTTGAAGAACTGGTGGGATTCTGCTTTCACACTGGTGGTGAGTTAATATCATTGTTATCTCCATCAGTGTTCTCTCTGGTTTTGGCCATCTTACAGGGAGCAAAATGGAAATACTTTTCCTATCCTATCTATTGGATATTCTTCGGGATTGTAATACTACAATACGGATTTGTAGTCTATTACTCTGTTAAAACAGTGAGGCAGGCAATATTTGTGGATAAAGACCCCCAAGAAAAAGGAGGTTCATCAATATCAAGGCTTAATACATAATTCACTGGCCTCGTCCATTAAATACGCAGATTATTCTCCAGAGATTGGCCTTTTTTACTTTAAATCCTTGCGCAAAACCGACGCTCTCCTCAACCTTTGACTTTTCACCTCGCCCCTCCCTCCCTCGGATTTCCCCCGCGCTCGCTTGCGTAACTCTCGGGTTTTCCTTGGCTTACTTGTCGATCCCAAAGGAGACCCACAGGAGGGCCTAAGGGAGGCCGCATCAAATCGACGTTTTAGGAGGCGGATTTGTTTGCAGAAAACAGGGGCGCAAGTCAAATATTTCAGCGAGGCTGGCTTATCCGGGTGGTGGATTTCGGGCAAGAGCACCTACCAAATCAGTAGGAGATTGACCTCAAAAAAGGGAAACTTAAAACTTATTGTTGACAAGAAATGGCTCTCGGTTATTTTGCATCATATATACTTTCGTGAGGTAAGAGATGAAGGAAAAAACCGTTGTTAGTGCGCTTGGATGCCGGCTGTCGGCACCGTTTGTTTTTATAACCCGATTACAGGTCTATTAATCAGCTCGTTAAAGCAATCAAAAGGAGGTAAACCCTATGCTTAAGAAGCTTTCCAGATTTACACCGGTTTTGGTGGCACTCATGATGCTTTTTACCATTTCTTGTGATGATTCCCCGCCTTTGACGCTGGTGGACAGCGATGGGAACGGGGTGGTTCATCTGGGCCCGGACCCGAATATCATGGGCAATACGGAGATATTTTTCATTCCGGGCACCATCCAGGGTTCGGCCATCTGGGTCATCAACGGCCCCGGCGCCAACGTGGGCCTGGATATCCGGGATAGGAGCAACAGCTCATTTATCTATTTTGCAGATAGTTACATCAAGAAAGAGGAGAATGTCGCTCAGACCGGCACGCAGATTCCCTGGAACCGCTGGATGCGCGTGAGGCTGGTGGTCTACAAGTCCGGACTTTCCGGCACCATCGTTCAGTTCATCAACTTTTTGGGCCTGGATTTCTTCAGCAGCCTGGAAGATTACATGATCGAGCAGGTCTATATCAACGACGTCTATCTGAGCAGCACATCCGGCGTTTACAAGACCGAACCCATACGAATAAAGTGAGGTGAAAGATGATTACGGTCCAAGTTATTTCCAGATTGACGGGGAAACCCTTGAGCAGCAAGAGAGTGTATGTCTATTTTTCGGGACTGCTGCGCGGCGGTTTGGAGGGATATACCAATAGCAACGGCGAAGTGCACCTGAATGCAGACCCCGGTGAGGGCGAGGTTTACGTCAGCGGCACCAAGGTACACAAGGGACATTTAAGCGGCAGAGTTGTCGTGTATTCATAGGCGGCTCAGCCCGCCACCTTCTTTTTGGGGCGCCAGAGCGGATGCCGCGGCTGCGATCGGGTAAAGGATTTTGCTCCCCCGATAGTAATATGGGTAGAAAAGGTTATCTTAATCTTAAGAGAATCCGATTTGAAACATAAGGAGTATCCCATGAAGAACAAGACCTTAGTCAGCATCCTGCTTCTGCTGATTTGCTCGCTGCTTTTGGCAGAAGATTGGCTCACCATCTACAATGATGACCTGTCCTTGGTGCGCAGCACCTTTGAGATCGAGCTTGAGGCGGGAAGGCAGGAATACAATTTTGATATGATCACCTCACGCATCCAGCCCGGCAGCGTGATCGTAAGTTCCAAGCTCCCAGGCTTTAAGGTGGCAGAACAGAACTATGAATATGACCTGGCAGACCGCTATGCGGTTTTGGGTAAGTATCTGAATAAAGAAATCACCGTTTATATGGAGGATGGCTCCAGAACCAGCGGCTACCTCAAGTTCTTTGATTATAGCACCTACGGCATCGAGGAAAGCAAAACGCAGCGGTTTATCATGGTTGCTGCAGACAAGGTGCAGACCATCCAGCTGGCCAGTTTGCCGGAAAACTTCTATGTGCGTCCCACGCTGCATTGGAGCTTGATTTCGCCCCAAAGCGGCCGTGTCCCGATCCAGCTCAGTTACCTCAGCGGCGGCTTCAGCTGGGATGTGACCTACAACACCGTTTGGGATGGCGAAAAGCTGGATTTCAACTCCTGGGTAACGATCAACAACCGCAGCGGCAGAGCCTTTGAAGATGCCAATCTCAAGCTCATCGCCGGCGAAATCAACCGTGTGCGTGAATTCACCATCCGGGGTGGCAGAAGAAAAGAAGTAACCTTCAGCACGGCGAACTTGGCCGTAGATGAAGCAGCTCCCTCCTTTGAAGAGAAGGCTTTCCACGATTTTCATATGTATACCCTGGATCAGAAGGTGAGCTTTGCCAACAACCAAACCAAGCAGCTCAGCCTCTATCCCACCATGAACGTAACTGCCGAAGGCAGATATGAATACGATGTTTGGGGCGATGCCGTGCGCAGCATCATCAAGTTTAAAAACACCGAAGAAAACGGCATCGGAGTGCCGCTGCCCAAAGGCGTGATCAAGGTCTACAAACAGGATAGCGATGAAAATATGGAATTCATCGGCGAAGACAGCATCAACCACACCGGCCGCAACGAAGAGGTTAAGATCACCACCGGCAAAGCCTTTGACCTTGTGGCCAGCACCCTGAGCAAAAACCGCAAAAACATTTCCAAAAACGTATCCGAATGCACTATTCAGGTGACCATCCGCAACAACAGCAACGAAGAAAAGACCATCGACGTCTTCCATCAACTGGGCGGCAACGCACGCATCATCCGCTGGGACATCAAACCCGAAATCGATAGCAACAACAAGGCAACTTTCCCGGTAACCGTCCCCAAGGACTCTGAAATCATCTTCACCTTCCGGGAAAGAACCGAGTATTAAGGCCATGAAAGATAGTCTGTTACCCGCTCTGCCCGTGCACTCGGATGCAGGATTGGGATTTCCCGATAGTATTGCGGATGAAAAAGATTATCTTATCAATACAAAATTAGTCTTGAAATAAAGGAGTATAAACATGAAGAACAAGATCTTAGTCAGCATCCTGCTTTTGCTGATCGGCACAATGCTTTTGGCAGAAGATTGGCTCACCATCTACAACGATGATCTGTCGTTGGTGCGCAGTACCTTTGACCTCGACCTGCAGGGCGGGAGGCAAGAATACAATTTTGACATGATCACCTCGCGCATCCAGCCCAGCAGCGTGATCGTAAGTTCCAAGCTCCCAGGCTTTAAGGTGGCAGAACAGAATTATGAATATGACCTGGCAGACAGAGGAGCGGTTTTGGGCAAATATCTGGATAAAGAAGTGACGGTTTACATGGAGGATGGCTCGCGTACCACCGGCATCCTAAAGTTCTTTGACCGCAGCACCTACGGCATCACCGAGAGCGGAACCGAGCGCTTCATCATGGTTGACGCAGCTAAGGCGCAGACGGTGCAATTGGCCAGTTTGCCCACTAACTTTTATGTGCGTCCCACGCTGCATTGGAGCTTGATTTCGCCCCGAAGCGGCAAGGTGCCGATCCAGCTCAGCTACCTCAGCGGCGGCTTTAGCTGGGATGTGACCTACAACACCGTTTGGGATGGCGAAAAGCTGGATTTCAACTCCTGGGTGACCATCAACAACCGCAGCGGCAGAGCCTTTGAAGACGTCAATCTCAAGCTCATCGCCGGCGACATCAATAAAGCGCGTGATTATGGCTATTTTGAAGAAATGGCCAAGGCCTATTCGGCAGCGGGTGGGGATGATTATTATGAAGCACCCTCCTTTGAAGAAAAGGCTTTTCACGACTTTCATATGTATACCCTGGATGAGAAAGTGAGCTTTGCAAACAACCAAACCAAGCAGCTGGCCCTCTATCCCACCATGAAGGTAAGTGCTGAAGGCAGATATGAATACGATCTCTGGGGTAGTGGCGTAAAGAGCGTGATCAAGTTTAAAAATACCGAAGCAAATGGCATCGGCGTGCCGCTTCCCAAAGGCGTGATCAAGGTCTACAAGCAAGATAGCGATGAGAATATGGAATTCATCGGCGAAGACAGCATCGACCACACCGGCCGCAACGAAGAGGTGAAAATCACCACCGGCAAAGCCTTTGACATCGTGGCCAGCACGCTGAGCAAAGATAGAGCATATATCTCAGACAGGGTGAGCGAACGCACCGTTCAGGTGACGATCCGCAACAACAGCGACGAAGAAAAGACCATCGACGTCTTCTATCAGCTGGGCGGCAACACACGCATCCTGCGCTCTGACATCAAACCCGAAATCGACACCAACAACAGGGCAACTTTCATCGTGAAAGTCCCCAAAAACACTCAAGCGATCTTCAGCTTCCGTGAAAGAACCGAGTACTAAAGCCATGAAAGACAATCTCTATAACAATCTCTTAGGAATTCAGCGCGCCATGCTGAAGGTGCTGGGCGAGGTTTCTTCGCTCACCAGCAGTCCTGTGGCCATTGAGGAAGCCATCGATGACCATTGGCATCCCAAGTGTGACGTATTTGAGACCTCCACGCATTGGGTGATCGTGATGGAGCTGGCAGGCGTCAATAAAGATGAGGTAAGTATCACGCTCACAGATGATTACCTGCGCATCAGCGGCACACGTATCTTCACCACCGACGGCGAGCGCGCCAGCTATTACAATATGGAAATAGAAACCGGCAACTTCGACCGCCGTTTCTTCCTGCCCGACACACCCATAGAGAAAGACAACCCCAAGGTGCAATACATCAACGGAATGCTGCGCATCGCATTTCCGCTGGCACCCATAGTAGAGAGAATTATCCCCATTTCATGAGCTGATTAATACTTCATACTCCTCATACTCCCTGCAGACTAAGCTTGACAAGCGCTGCAGGGTTTTTTTTATGTCCTAAAAATACAATCAATAAAGGATGTGAAAAATGAAGATTCTCGTGATCAACTGCGGTAGCTCCTCGCTCAAATATGAGGTCTACCAAATGCCGGAACAGATTAGCCTGGGCAAAGGACAGGTAGAACGCATCGGCCTGGAAGACAGCTTTTTAAACCAGGAACGCGGAAGTGAGACCTTCCATCTGGACAAACCGGCTCCCACACATACGGAAGCCTTTGCCATGATGATCGATGCACTGCTGAATTCCAAATGTAAACTCATCGACTCTCCCGAAGAAATCTCCGGAGTGGGACACAGAGTGGTGCACGGCGGCGAAGACTATGCCCAATCCGTGATCATCGACGATAAGGTGATCAAAGCGATCGAAGACAATATAGCCTTGGCACCCCTGCACAATCCCGCCAACCTCATCGGCATCAGACAAAGCATGAATATCTTCAAGGATGTGCCGCAAGTGGCCGTCTTTGATACCTCTTTCCACCAAACCATGCCACCCAGCGCCTATCTCTATGGCCTCCCACGCGAACTTTATGACAAATACCGCATCCGCAGATACGGTTTTCACGGCACCTCACACCGATATGTGTCAAATGTGGCTCTGCAACTTACGAAACGCTCCGCCGAAAACACCAGTATGATCACCTGTCACCTGGGCAACGGGGCCTCCATCACTGCCATCCAAAATGGCGTATCCTTCGACACCTCAATGGGATTCACTCCCCTGGAAGGCTTGATCATGGGCACGCGCAGCGGAGACCTCGATCCCTCCATCCTCTTCTACCTGGAAGAACGCGGCTACAGCATGAAAGACCTCAATATCATGCTCAATAAAAAGAGCGGACTGCTGGGGCTCTCCGGAATTTCCAGCGACCTGCGTGACCTGGAAGCCGCTGCAGAAGCCGGAAACGCAAACGCCATCCAAGCGCTGGATGCCTTCGCACATCGCGTCAAAAAATACATCGGTGCCTATGCCGCGTGCATGGTAAAAGTAGACCTCCTCATCTTTACCGGAGGCATCGGCGAAAACGGCGTCAATATGCGCAACAGAATCTGTAACAGACTGGAAAACATCGGCATACATATCAGCCCCGAACTCAACCAGGAAGTGGGCTCGCAACCCGGAGTCATCTCCAAAGCCTATTCACCCGTCACAATCCTGGTCATCCCCACCAATGAGGAACTGCAGATTGCGATGGATACGCATGAGCTGGTTTCGGTGAGTTGATAGTTGGCTGCGTAGGGGCGCTTGCCCATGGCGCCGGTTTTGTTTCTTCCACGGATGTGGCCAGCAAGCTGGCAAGATGGAGAGAGGGAGGGGCGATTTCGTCGCAGTTGTGAGTAGTGAGTTGTGAGTTGTGAGCGGCTGCGCAAGTGATTGGGATGCGGATAGTTATTAGGTTTAGAACAGCAAACTTCGTTTGCTTGCGGCGGTGCGGCTTACGCCGGTACCTTCGGTGCGTGGCAGGCTCCGGCTACCGGGCTGCGCTGGTTTCGGGGATGCGGACGATTGTGGTGTTGATTCGCACGATGGTGGAGCTCTTCTTTTTTCCACGAATTACACGAATTATGCGGCCAGCTACCGCTGGCTTTTTAATCAATAATCTATGGTGTCCAAGCCTTGAAACATGGCTCCCCATCTACATCTTGGCGATTACTAACAACTGACAACTGGAAACTGGCAACTTGCCGACATCGTCGGCCCCCGGGCGAGGTCGTCAGGGTATATTATGAAGGGATGTTTTTCTGAAGTCGGTTTTGTTTTGGCCTTGCCGAAACAATGTGACCGCTACGGCGAACGCCTCTGCCGGACTAACTGCGGCGCAGCCTTACCGCCAGCTTAAAGCCTGATGGGGGTGATGGTGCCCTGATTGAGCTTGAGTGCGGGTTTGCCGTGGATCATCATCACGATGCCCAGCTCCTTTTTGCAGGAGGGACAAAGCGGACGCGAGTGCGTGGCCGCTCCTTTGATGCCCACAAAGTCGTCTGTGAGCCTGTCTATCATGCATTTGATCAGTCTGCCTTTGCCGGCTTTGTAGTAGCGGAAAAGCAGGTAGCCGCATTTGCATTGGACGTCCAGGATCCTGGCCAAGCTGCACCTATTCCTGTTGTGATTTCAGCTGCTCTATCTGCTGTTTGGTGACGTCGATAAAGTATTGTGCATCGCAGCTTTGGAAGGTTTCCAGCGCTTTCTCCAGCTTCTGGAGAGCGGTGGTGATGTCGCCCTGTTCCACGTCCAGCATGGCCATGTTGAACCAGGTGCGGCCGATGTCGTCTACGTCGTTGACCAGCGTGGCGATGCGCATCTGTTCCCGGTAGAGCTTTTCTGCCTTGGCAAAGTCGCCTCTCTTCTTGGCCACGTTGCCGATGTTGCCGATGGAGTGTGCCTTGCCTTCCATATCCTGCAACTGGTGCTGGATGCGGAGGTTGGCCCGGTAAATCTTGAGGGCTTCGTCGAGGCGGTTGTGCGTGAAATTGATGTCGCCGAGGGCGTCGTAGCAGAAGCTCATGCCCACTTTGTCGTTGATTTCGCGGGCCAGCTCCAGCGAGCGCGTCACATATTCTTCCGTCTTATCTATCTGCCCTTCATAATAATACATCTCTCCGATGTCGTAGAGGACGATGGAGATTTGTATCTTGTTGCCAATGTATTCGGCGAGCTTGAGGCTTTGCTGGTAGAGCTCCATGGCCTTGGCGTTTTCGCCGATGTTGCGGTAATAGATTCCGAGGTCGAGCAGCACCTTGCTGTAGCCGTTGCGGTCGCCGCTTCTGGAAGCGAGGTCCAATGCTTTGTGGTAGTGTTTCAGGGCGGGCGCTTTCTTGCCCATGCGGGAGTGGACGATCCCGAGTCCGGCGTGTCCGATGCGCATGGAGATTGGGTCTTTGAGCTGAGTGCCTATCTTGAGCTTTTCGGTGTAAAACTCTTTGGCTTTGGGGTAGTCGCCCTTATTGGTGTAATAGCTGCCGATGATGCCTGCGAGTGTGTTGAGGGCCAGGCGGTGCTTATGCTCTTTGAGGCGGTTCCAGAGCGGCAGCGCCTTGCTTTCGATGGCTGCGTGATCCATGGTGAAGAGGATGGCTTCGCAGTGGTCGGTGTCCACCTTGTCCTTGATCACGGGGTCTTTGATCCGGCCGCTGTATCGGGTGAGAAACTCGTCCAATTCGGGATATTGGGCGCGGTTGATGAACAGCCGTGATTTGAGGTAGATCCACTGGTCTTTTTGGGGTTTATCCGAATCCAGGAGCGCTTCATGTTCCTCGAGGATGGCTTCCGCTTTGTCGTTGTCCGCCAGCATCAGATGCAGTTCGGCACAGGCGAGTTCAGCGTCGATGGCGGCGGTTTCATCCACAGGATACTGGGCGATCTGCTGGCACATTCTGAGGCAGAGCTCCAGCGCACCGCTATAAAAATAGTGCCGGGCGAGTTTGCCGCACCAGCGGTAGATTTCTTCCCTGTCCTGAGCTCTGACCCAATGGTAGGCGGCGAGGTCCCAGACCTGTTCATTATCGCTGTCTTTATTGGAATAGAAGGTGGCGATGCGCCTGTGGATATCCTGTTTTTCGCCGAGGAGGATGCTGCGGTAGACGGTCTCCGAAAAGAGGGGATTTACAAAGCTGATGAGCTGCACGTCCGTTTCCTCATATTTGAGGATGCCTTTGGCAAGGAGGCTTTCGTAGGCGGCGACGGTGCGGGCAAAATCATAGCGGGTAAACAGGGGTTCGACCTCGCTGAGATTCACGGGTTTGCCATAGATGGAGGCGAGGCGGATGTAGAGCTGTTCATCGGGCGGGAGGCTCTCGTATTGCGCCTGGAGGAGGTTTTCCAGATCATCTGGGAGCAGCCCTTGCGTCCTCATATCTTCGATGATCTGGTGCGTGATGAGGTCGCTGGATGCAGCCCAGTGCTTTTGGATGTGCGAAAGCAGGTCGCGCAGAAAACGGGGGTTGCCGCGGCTGATGCTGAAGAGCCTTTGTGAGGCATGCGAGGTGATATTGGGCACAAAGTGTCTGATGTATTCCTGCGCCGTATCCAGCGTCCAGTTGCTCAGCTTGACCTCCCGGATGTCAAAGCCCTGCAAAGCTTCGTCTTTTATCATATCCAGCGAGGTGATGATGACTTTATCCTTCTGGTAGAGTTTGTGGCGGACCAATTGGAGGATGAGCCTGCGGCTTTGGAGATCGAAGTAATGGTAGTTTTCGATCACCAGGATGCGGCCTTCGGGATAGAGGTGGGTGAGCATTTCCAGCACCGTCTGCAAGGCTGCTTCCTGCCTCCCTACAGAGCTGGGCCTGCCGAAAACCAGCTCCTTGAGCATCTTTTCGTCGAAGATGATGCCCTTGGATTTTGCCCAGGCGGTGATGGAGTCAAATTCGTCTCTGAAATGGATGATGCCCAGTTCCTGGCGCATACTGCTGAAGAAGATTTCCAGCCTGAGTGCGGAATAATGAGGCTCGGCGACGAACATCTGGAAGGCGGGCTCGCTGTCCCAATAGGGTTTGCAGAGCTTGTAAGCCATTTGGCTCTTGCCTGTGCCGGGACTGCCGTGGATCACGCACAGGAAGCCATCTTCCGAGCTCATGCCATGCTGCAATCGGGCAAAGGCCTCAGAATCGTAGACCAGGGGATCGGAATCGTATTCCTGAGCCAGGTTTCCCCATCTGGGCGGCAGCTCACGCACGAGCTTGTAGATGTCCAGCGGCTCTTTGATGCCCTTGAGGCCGGTGCTGCCCAGGTAGTGAGTTTCAAAGCGGCCTACCAGGTAGGGGAGCAATTCCTTGGAGAGGCAGACTTCTCCCGGGCCGGCGAAGTTCATCAACCGCGCAGCGATATTCACCGCATTGCCGATGATGCCGTATTCGTAGCGTTTGGGTGCGCCGATGACGCCAAAGAAGGCGTTGCTGTAGGTGATGCCCACGGAGATTTCTATGCCCGACCGCCTGATGCGTGAGACGCGATGCGCCACGGTGAAGGCGCGGAAGATGTCGTTTCCATAGACGAAAGGCACGCCGAAGGTAACCAGGATGATGTAACCCTTGTCGGTGTAGTCTATTTTGTTGATTACGCCCATGTTTTTGACCACGATGGACTGCACTTTTCTATAGACGGTTTGGTAGTCTTCCGGGTCGATGTCATCGCTTTGGGTGGGTACGAGTTTGATGAAGAGGACGGAGGCGTTTCTCAGCTCGGCGGGATTGCTCTGCAGGCTGAGTTTGCGCACTATATCCTGGGGGAGAAAGAGGTTTGCCGATCTCGAAGTGGGCAGCTTTTGCGGTTCAAGCAGATAGGGGGTGGGTGGAATCTCGCAGGCGGGGCCCAGAAGCTCATCTGCCTCGGCTTTTTCTGCCAGTTCATACACCGCTTCCAGGGCTGGTGAAGTGAGATAGTAATCCAGGTGCCACTTGGGTTCGCCCACCACGCAAAGCTTGACGGGGCCTATTCCCCAGGCGCCGTGGATGTGAAAGCCAAAGCCATATTCCTTTTGGAAGCGCACATCCAGGACGGCCGTCTGCTCCAGCACTTCCCGGCAGAGCTGTTGCATATCGGGAAGCTGCCGGTCATTGATGGGAAGGATGATGAGGCAGGCATCGCCACCATATTTGACGATCTCACCGCCATGGGGCTTGATGATCTTGTCCACATCGCCAAAATAGCGGTTCAATACGTTGGTGATCAGCTCAACGCCATAGTGCCCGCCGGAAGTGGCGGCCTCCGTGATCTTGGTGAAGCCGGAGACATCCAAAAACATGATGCCGGCGTAAAGATCACGCGTGAAAGGCAGAGACGATTTGGCCCTGACCCCACCCAGGAGCCTGGAGGGGATCAGAGCCTTGGAAATATATTGTTTTACTATTGGTTAGTCCTTGAGCCTGGAATCTCTTTCCTGGGTTTTGGAGCCGGTGTTTGTGCCTGGCCGGGGCGCATCGTACGGTTGCCCTCGATGAAATCCATCATCTCACGATAGGTGCCGCTGAAGCCGATGACGAAGTAGAAGCGCTGACTGGCTTCACCTGTCTGGACGTCGGTATAGCTGGTCTGCCCGCCGGTTGTGTAACCAACGAAGTCGAAGAATCCATAAGGATTGCTGGAGGCGTAAACCACGTAGTAAGGCACCTCTATGGGCTCGCCTCCGGTGGTGGCAAGCACGGGCTCCCAAGTGATGTGGAAGTTGCCTTCCTCCCTGCTAAGCTGAACTCCCGTGGGAGCTTGCAGTTGCTGCTCCTGCACGATGACGAGGGCGGTGTATTCACGCACGTCGTTCAGGATGCCGGTACTCATGGAGAGCTTGAGGTCGTAGACTCCCGGCTGGTTGAATTGATAGCTCCAATCACGGCTGGTGGCATCGACTACGCCGTCATTGCCCAGATCCCATTCCACGAGGGTGGAAGGATGCTCGTGGCCGATGGAGGTGTTGGTAAACTGCACCACGGTGCCCGGGGCGACAAATCTGTGGCTGGGCCGGATTGCGATCTGATGCAGGTAGGTGAAGGCGCCGACGTCTGAGATGGTGCCGTCGCTATCCAGGGGTTCAGCCGGTGAACCGGCATCAATACAGGGGCTGAAGGGTGTGAGCGTGTAGTCTCTTTGGGCAGCATCGGTAAACATGGGATCGGCGGTGAAGTTGCCCACGCCGGTGTGCTGTCCTGCGATGGCGATATTGTTATAATTAAAGTCAAGATCGCTGCCGGTGAGGATGAAAGGCTGATCGGTAGCGGGGTTTGAGGTGCCGATGTTGTTCAGGAACACTACCTGGGCGTCCGCCGCTTTCAGATAGTGTTGCATCCCCACCAGGGTGTTGTTGTGAATCTTCCAGGGGCCGGCTCCCATGAGGTCAAAACCGGTGTAAGTCCAGTCCTGATGCTCGCTGACGAAGTCCGGTTCATTGATGATATAGTGGCCGTGGATGGTCTTTGCCTGCGCCATTGATGCGGCTTTGATGCCTGTGGAGCAGTTGAAGACCTTCAGAGGCTGGATGAGGGTGCTGTTGCCATCTGCAAGCATGAGTCCGATCTTGGCTTGCTCGATCTGAGATTCTTTGATAAAGCCGCCGACGTTGTTGCCCAGCAGGATGCCGATGTTGTCAAAGCGGCTGGTCTGCGTGCTGTTACGGACGCGGATATTGGTCAAGGTGGGCGTGGAAACGGCTCTATAGCTTTGGGTGTTGCTCAGCTCCAGGCCATACTGATATTCGGTGATCTCAACGTCGTTCAAAACCACCCTATCCAAGTCTATGAGCTGCATACCGTAGCTTTCGGCTCTGCTGGTCTGCGTGCTGTTGCGGACGCGGATATTGATCAGCGTGGGCGTGGAAACGGCTCTGCTTTCCGGATCGCCCTGATATTTGAGACCGTGGTCGTAGTCCTCGATCTCGATATCTTCCAGATGCGCTTCCACACGTCCGGAGATGTCTATACCAAAGCCTTCGGCTCTGCTGGTCTGCGTGCTGTTGCGCACGCGCAGGTTGATCAAGGTGGGCGTGGAGACGGTTTGGCTGGAGTTTTTGATCTGTATTCCTCTATAATAATTCTTGAATTCCGCATCGTTGATGACCACGTTTTTCACTTCCTTGATGAGGAGGCCATACTTGCTCTGACGGCTGGTCTGAGTGCTGTTGCGCACGCGGATATTGATGAGTGTGGGAGTGGCACGGCCGCCGCTGTCTTCGCCGCGGATGAGGATTCCGCGTGGCATATCCAGGATTTCCAGGTCTTGGATATTGGGCCCGGCATCTTCTTCGATGAGCAAGCCCAGGGAGTTGTCTTCTTCACGGCTGGTCTGAGTGCTGTTGCGGACGCGCAGGTTGATCAAGGTGGGCGTGGCGGTGGGTGTTTGGCTGCTCTTGACCTCGATACCCGTTTTATAACCGGCGATATCCAGGTTGTTGATGCTCACATTGCCGCTTATTTTGGCGCCGACGGTGCCCTTGATCGGGGTGTTGCGGCTGGTTTGCGTGCTGTTGCGTACGCGGATATTGATCAAGGTGGGCGTGGTGTCTGTCCTCGAGTTTTTCACTTCAATGCCGGTGTCGTAACCATCCACCTCAACGGCGCTTATCTCAGCAGAGCCCTTCAAGCTGAGGCCCGTGCCTCTGAGCACACCGTCACGGCTGGTTTGCGTGCTGTTGCGCACGCGGATATTGATCAAAGTAGGCGTGGTGGAACCTGAGGCCGCTTCGTTGTCTATCACTATTCCTTCGGGGTAGCCATCAATCTCCACGCTGTCGATCTGAGCAGAGGAGTTGGCGCCGATAAAGATGGCGGTCTCCGCATCTCTGATGTCTCTGGAATCGGTGGTATTGATGGTAAGGCCCTGGATATTGGGGCTGGAGCCCATGATCTTCAGTGGCGAGCTGGCATCCAGGATGGTGCAGCCCGTCAAAGAGCTGACGTTGCGGTTGTTGCCCTCAAAGACGAGCCCTGTCCAACCGCCCGCTGCGGGACCGGCAAAGGTAACGTTGTTGGCGATCAGTGTTCCCTCGATGGTGAGCGGCTCGTCGCCAAAGACGTTGATCACCACTCCATCCATGATTTCAAAGACGCCGTCGTCACCGAAGGTGATGCCATTGAAGAGGTTGTAAGGCGAGCCGGCGGGGTCCCAAACGGGAGGCAGCACACCCGGGAGCACACAGGTTCCCTGCATACTGATATATTCCATGTAAGTGACGCTGTCTTCTTCGTTTGCGGTGTCGTGTCCCACGGTGAGGCTCACGTCGTATTGACCGGCGTTTTGATAGATATGTACGGGGTTTTGCTCGGTGGAAGTATTGCCATCGCCAAAGTTCCAGAGCCAGTAGTTGGGATTGCCCAGAGTGGCATCCAGAAACTGCACGCTCTGGCCGGTATATTGATAGTTTACATCGGTGGAAACAGCAGCTTCAAAGTGATCCAGGACGTGCATATTAAATTCTGCGCTGCTGGTTGCACGGCGCTGGAAGTCGTTGACCTCGATCACAAAGCGCGCAACCTGCACCCCTTCCGTGAGCGAGGAAAAGAGCACCGTGTGCTGACCGGGGATATTCGGCTGGTTGATGGGATGGTAGGCAAACTGGATGTTTTGATCGCCATAGCCCATGCTCAGTGCGATGCCCAGGTCGCTGATATCGTCGTCCACATCGCTGATATACTCTGAAAAGTCCACCAGATAGGTGCTTCTGTGGATAAAGTAAAAGTCTTCAGGCAGGCTCAGCGTGGGAGCGGCATTCACGTGGTTTACATTCACCGTGATCTGATGCGAGGCAGAGTTTCCATATTGATCCGTAGCGGAAACGGTGATAACCTCGCTGCCCCACCAGTTGGGACTGGCATTGAGGTACATATTCCCCCAGCTATCAACGGTTCCGCTGATGTGTTCGCTGCCCTGCACTCCATACTGCAACACGGCGTGATCCGGAGCGGTAAACACCTGCGTGAGGGAATAAGGCCCACCCGTCTGCCCCTGGAAAAACTCCAGCGTGGAAAGGGGATCGTCCACCAGAGCCGGCCCGGCATAGCCCACGGAGATGTAATTTGGCATCACATATTGCACGGTTGCGCCGGTGGTAAGCATCAGCGACAGCCTCACGGTGTAGATGCCCGCGGTGGTGTAGGTATGCATGGGTTCGGGCTCCAGGCTATCGAAGGTGCCGTTGTTGTCAAAATCCCAATAGTAGCGCACGCCTTGCAGGGGCGGGATCATCCTGAACTGCACCGTAAGCGGCAGATCGCCCTCGGTGGGATAGGCCACGAAAGCCTGGTCTTGCACGGGCGTCATGGAAGCATAGGCAACCGGGAGCGTCAGAACGGGATTGACGGGATCGTTGCTGTTGATAGACACGTTGTAAGTCAGCGTACCCAGATAATCGCCCAGAGGCTGAATGTCGTAGGTGACTTCCAGCTCGCTATCGGGAGCCACCGTACCGGATGAAGGCGTAAATTGCACATAGCTTTCGTTATTGTGTACATCGATATTAAAAGTGAGATCCTCACCGCCACGGTTATAGATGGTGAGGGTACCCGTCGTACCGAAGTTTGGCTCCAGCACGTGGTAGATAAACGGCGGCGAAACCTCGATCTGAGGCGCACTCACATCAAATGCAGTCACGGGAATCTGCATCATCCTGTCACCGAAGTAGACGGTAAAGACTGCGTTTTTGGCCGCAACTTCCTGAGGATGGAATTTGATCTGGAAGGTCATGCTCCCGCCGCTATTCAAGCTGTGTGGCAAGCCCGTGATCAGCTCTCCACCCACGATTATCTCGTTTGAAAGGCTGAATT
Source organism: Cloacimonetes bacterium UBA3900 (assembly GCA_002391675.1). Taxonomy (GTDB): domain Bacteria; phylum Cloacimonadota; class Cloacimonadia; order Cloacimonadales; family Cloacimonadaceae; genus UBA3900. Next base: position 38,153 of record DGFM01000052.1, read on the forward strand.
CCGGGTCTCCGGACAAGGCGACATTGTCGATCAAAAGACTGCTCAAACCGGAGTTGTAGCTGTGAGTCAACACCAGGTTGCGGGTGGCGACCTCGCCCAGAGGGCAGCTATTGCCAAAGCTCACAGCCTCGGGGTCTGCCACCAGGGTTGGCTCCCAGGCACTGCCATAGACCGGAACCGAGTAGGTGCCACAGTCGGTATTGATGATCATGATGTCTTCATGATAGCCATAATCGGCGGAGTTGAACTTCACGTTCAATTGTGCCTCTGAACCATTATACACGGTATGAGGCAGAGGCGGATCGTTGGTGTATTGAAAGTAAACACCCTCTTCAAACTGCACACTCTGGATGGAGGCTCCGTTTAATCCTCCCGAAACGCCGAAGCCCACCGCACGATAGTAATCCTGGTTGACCTCCCCGTTGCCAAAATCTATGGCTTCCGGCGCAACGGTGATGGTATAATCCGCGCCATATCCATCCAAATTGACGTAGTGGTTCATCGGTCCGGCGGTGGAAATGCCGGTATCTGCAACAATTGTGATGGTCTCCAGATCTGAGACCGGGGCGTATGCCAGTGTGGGAGCGTAGAAAACCTGAAACTCAAAGTCCTCATTGGTACCCAAATTCACCGGGAAGGCGGGCAAGCCGGTCAGATAGTAGGGAGCGGTTGTGGGAATGCTGACAGACAGAATCTGCAGCGATCCGGTACCTGTGTTCCGCACCGTGACGGTCCTGTGGCTTTGGGTGTGGATTTGTTGGCCACCAAATTCTATTTCTGTGGGATAGGCATAGAAAACAGGCTGACGCAGGCCGGTGGAGCCGGCAGCTTGAGCCACGCTCAGCTCAGCGCCGCCTGAGGGCTGGTTAACCATGGCCCACATGGAGCAGGTTAACAGGGTGAGAAGTAGAAGCAATCCAATCTTCCTCATCGTGAATCTCCTGAAAATCTTCATAAAAGTGTTTTGCATAGACGTGCCCTGCCTGCGCCCTTCCGAGCTCAGGCTGAAGCGATATAGATCAGACATTATATTAAAGTCCATATTCATTACTCGAAAGTGGGTGGAACCCCCCACTATTTAAGTTGAAGCATTATTTTCAAGTGGCAGATAAATGTCAAGCTCAATTATGCAATTGACGCACCATCCATCACACCTTTTAACTTAAGCCTTGACACATTCGCACACCCTAAGGACTGTAGCTTCAATGAATATCTGACAGAAGGTTACAATGAGTAAAAGCAAAGATATCCAAAGCATTATCCAGGTTTTTGGCGTGGAAGTACAGCGCATCCCGATCAAGACCAGGATCATCGTTGATACAGACGACATCCACGATCTGGTGAGAGAATACGCCCTGCCCCACCTGCAGGAAGGCGACGTGCTCACCATCTGCGAAAGCCCTTTGGCCATCACCCAGGGCAGAGCCATCCCCGTGAGCGAAATCAAGGTGGGATTCTGGGCCAAACTGCTGAGCCGCTTCGTAGCCAAAGTGCCCTATGGCATCGGCTTGGGCGCTCCCACCAGTATGCAATGCGCCATCGAGGAAACCGGCCTCTGCCGCATCCTCGTAGCCGCCGCAGTGAGCGCAATTGGCAAACTCTTCGGACGCAAAGGAGATTTCTACCGTGTGGCCGGAATGCAGGCTGCGCTGATCGACGCCGCTACCACCACACCCATCCCACCCTACAACGAAACCGTGATCAAAGGCCCGCTCAACCCCAAAGGCGTGTGTGAAGGCCTGCATGAGGAATTTGGCTTCGACTTCGCCGTGATGGATATCAACGACATCGGCGGCAGCTGGATGATCGGCGCAAATGAGGGCGTAAACAAAGAGTTTATGGAAGCGGCAATGAAAGATAACCCTCAAGGACAGGGAGACGAGCTGACACCGTTTTGCATCGTGCGAAGGGTGGCCAGCGGGGCTGGCAAGTAGTCAGTTGTGAGTTGTTGGTTAAGCAGCTGAGAGACAGTTGTTTAGCTTCGTGGATTTATCCGTGAACTTCCGTGTTCATCCGTGGACTTTTTAAACATCAAGCTGCGCTTGATTGCGGCGCTACGGGCGAGCGCCGGCTACCAGGCGAGCTGCGCTCGCCCCATCCCCACCACAACTACCCGCACCCCAATCACTTGCGTAGCATTCACAACTAACAACTGCGACGAAGTCGCCCCGTCCGTGGAAAAAAGTCCTTTCATAATATACCCTGACGACCTCGCTCAGACGAAGAAAAATCCAAAAATCCAATCTCGTAACTGCTTGCCAAAGCTAAGACTACGGAATGTGGCAAATATTGTCTCTTTTAGCCCAGGAGTAAAATACACGGATTGCCCCATAGACCCTCCATCACATGGTCTACCGCCCCTAAAACACCGCTTCCAGTCTATATTTGGCTGGCACTCAAAACTCACAACTGGCCAGCTTGCTGTCCCGCCGACACCGTCGGCTTCGCGTGTATCAACCTGATCGAAGCATAGCTATCCTGCAGTTCTGCCACCCGTCCCGCCTGGATAAAGCGTCTCTTATAGTAGTTCATGGAGATGTCATCAATCACGATGCCACGGTTTGAGCTGTGTATCATCTTCACCTGATCGCCGTTTACCTCTATCACCATGCCCACGTGCCCCACCCTGCTGGATGCCAGGGATCTGCCTTTGAAAAAGAGCAGGTCGCCCTTTTGCACTTCGGAGAGCGGAATCTTGGTGGTGAAAGCCGCTTGCTGACTCGCCGTGCGCGGAATAGTGAGCCCTTCCATGGAATAGAGATACCTCACAAAGTTGCTGCAATCCATGATCTCGCCTCTGGGATTGCGAAATTTGTAGGGACGGCCCAGATATTGGCGTCCGTTATCCAGCATATGATCCACCAAAGTCTCTTTGATTAAGGTCGGATACTTTTGGCAGATAATGGTCTCGATCAGGACGTCGATGTCATCCTTCCCGATTTCTTCTGCCTCGGTGAGCTCTGTGGCCTCTTCCGCTTCAGCGGACTCGGCAGACTCTACAGTTTCTGCAGCTTCTGCGGGCGCAGAGGACTCAGCGGGCTCGGTGGCCAGCAGCCCTGCACACGCAAAGAGCAGTATCATAAGGCTGAGGACGGATCTGCGCAGCACGCTTCCGCCCCAGCGGGTTGTATATATATCCATAAAAGTTTCCGTTTGTTTGCATTTTGTTATTGTGTTGATTTCAACATCTTATGATTAGGATGCAAGAAATGAACCAAGTTGAGGATTATCTTGGGGTTATGCTTGCTTCATTATCATTCGTGTAATTCGTGCAGCCACAAATAGCCTCGCTCCATCCCGCAGACCTTTCCCGTCTAAGACTTATCACCCAACCAACCCATTCGTGTTCATTCGTGGAAAATAGAAAAGGCTATAACTTAGTGCGTATTCCCACTATAACTACTTGAATCTCAATCACTTGCGCCAGCACTCACAACTAACAACTAACAACTAACAACTGCGACGAAGTTGCCCCTCTCTCCCTCACAAAAAAAGCCCCGGGATATCCCGAGGCTTTTGTTTTTATGTTTCAGCTAAGTTTGCGGGGTTATTTCTTAAGTACCATCTTCTTGGTAGCGCTATAGCTGCCGCTCGTCATCCTGTAGAGATACACGCCGGATGCGAGTGCTTTGCCGGAGCTGTCACGTCCATCCCAGCTGATCTGATAATGTCCGGCGGCGTCGTGGCTGCGCTCGAAGCTGCGCACCATCTGTCCACGCTGGTTGTAGATATCTATCTTCACGTTTCCGGGATTCTCAAGCTGATAGCGGATGGTGGTATTGGGGTTGAAGGGGTTTGGGAAAGAATTTCCCAATTTGGTGACCTTGGGTATGGAAGGGCTGCCGCCATCTTCACCCGTGATGCTGAAGATCACGCTGGCGGGGCCATGGTAGCCGGTAGTACCGTCCATATCCACGTTTTGCAGCCAGTAGTAGTAAACTCCCTCATCCACCAATTCTGTATCCAAATACTTGTAAGTCTGGACTTCAGAGCTGTTGGTGGCAGTAATCATGGGGCAAATGGAGATCGCCGTCTCCAATTCATCGGTATTGCTACGCAACACGTTATAGCCCAGGAGGTTGCTCTCGCTCTGTGAGGTCCAGGTGAGCTGCACGTAGTTTTCTGCGGTCATGGTGGCAGAGAAGTGTGAGAGCGTCACGGGAAGGGTGGGGTCTTGTCCACGGCCGATGAGCACTTCGATCTCTCTGGGGCCGGGTGGAGGTGCAGGCACGTAAATAAAGGCAACATCTTCAATCATTTCAGCGGCATGCCAGTTGCCATCATATTTCACGGCTATCCACTCATTCTGAGCTCTCACCGGTCCGCCTGCATCGGCCAAGCTGCCAACCGCCCAAGGTCCATCTCCAAACAGAGTGAGACACTCATGCCAAATAACCTCAAAATCGGCAACATCGGGCGTAGGGCCGGGCTCACTAATGATGCTGTAATTGGCATCGCCACCCATGATTCCAATACCGTAACTGTAATAATCTCCATTGGGATCCTGACCCGATACTACCTCTTTGATTTCGCCTTCAAAAAAGTCGTAAAGATCTGTTATTTGGAAATTATCGATATTCACGCGGCGCTCTTCTGTGCTTTGATCTTGCACTTCAGGCCTGATTTGCACGCGGATGTTTCTGGTGGTGTTGGGATAGGCGTAGTATGTTCTTACTGTATTCGCAGGTGTGAAGGTTAAGGCACACGGGGTCCAGGTATTGCCCTGGTCGGTGCTGTATTCCACTACCCAGGATGTCACGTCGTCATTGGGGGCGTCGAAACGACGATAATCGAAGGAAATGCAGAAAGCACCGCCGGTTTTATCTTCCTTCATGGTCATTGCCGAGGTCCCGTAGCCTCTCAGACGGGCAGACCTTGTTCCATCCTTCCAGTCTTCCGCCTCTGTTCCAATCAGGGCTTCAGTCATCTCCCACTGGAGACCGCTTAAGGTTACTATTCCCGCGTCATAAGTCGTTTTTACCTCACCTTCTCCTTCAAAATCGACAAAGTACCTGTGGTCCGGTCCTTCGCAAACCGTGCCGCTGCAGGTGACGTATTGATCATCAACACCCGGCTCGGAGGGAGACAAGGCTACCGTAACGATACCATTGTATTCGCCTACTTCTAAACCAAACGCAATTATGACATATACGGTTGCTTGCAAATTGCCATCCTCATCTGGGGCAAGCGTTAAAGATGGCCAATATTCGCCAAATTGGGCAGTGTCTACACCAAAATACTGATCCCCGGTGACCACGATTTGTTTACCTTGCAAACCTGATGCNNCACTGAATGCGGGGCTTTTGGCCGAGGGTGAATCTGCGTCAGCTGCATACAGACTTCCAACTGACGTCAGCACAAAACTGGCTGCTAAAGCAATTGCCAGCACAACAACTAAACGTGTTTTTCTCATAATTCCTCCTTGTAGAATCATTAAAATACACCAAGTTATAATTTCTTCGGGTACACGATATTATATCAGGCAATTTTTGTCAAGCTAAGAAATGCGCAACTTCATGCCCCACATTGGGTTGCGCAGATGATACGCCTTGCTTTTTAATGCTTTATCCGGCTGGATTGGAATCAGATTCACCTGCCTGCGCAGCCGGCAGTCGCCGTGGCGGCTATGCCGCAGTTGCCAGTTTTGAGTGCTGGCGCAGGTGGTGGAGATACGGATGGATGTAGCGGGATCGGCGCTTTAGCAAGCGCCCGTACACAAGTGCCTGTACATAAACAAAGCCCCGGGATATCCCGAGGCTTTTTTGTATATGTTTTCAGCTAAGTTTGAAGGTTTATTTCTGCAATACCATCTTCTTAACGCCACTATATTGACCGCTCGTCATCCTGTAGAGGTATACGCCGGAGGCGAGCGCTCTGCCCGAATCATCACAGCCATCCCAGAGGATGCTGTAATATCCGGCTGCGTCGTGGCTGCGCTCAAAACTGCGCACCATCTGTCCACGCTGGTTGTAGATGTCGATCTTCACCTTTCCGGGGCTTTCAAGCTGATAGCGAAGCGTGGTATTGGGGTTGAAAGGATTGGGGTAAGCGTCTTCCAGCTTGGTCACCTTGGGAACGGAGGGGCTGCCTGAGTCGCCTGTGATGCTGAAGATCACACTGGCGGGGCCGTGGAAGTTTGTAGTGCCGTCCATTTCTACGCTCTGCAACCAGTAGTAATAGGTGTCATCTTCCACCAAGTCCTTGTCCAGATAGCTGTAGGCATGCGCTTCAGAGCTGTTGGTGGCGGCAATCATGGCGCAGATCTGGCTGGCTGAGCTCAGGTCTTCCTCGGTGCTGCGAAGCACATTATAACCCATGAGGTTGGTTTCCGTCTGTGAAATCCACTTGAGGTTCACGTAGTTTTCTGCAGTCATGGTGGCCGAGAAATGCGAGAGCGTCACAGGCACGGTGGGTGGGTTGTTGCGGGCCAAGATTACTTCGATCTCATTATTGTCACTAAGTGGGCCCTCTATCTGGAAGCTAACCTTGTTACCACTCATTTGAGCGGTATGCCAGGTATCATTATACTTCACCGCAGTCCAATCCAGTTCACCTTTGCAGGTTCCGCCACCTGGAGCCGGGACTTCGGAATTAAAGGTCCAGGGACCATTTCCAAACAGGGTAAGACGCTTGTGCCAAAGGATTTCAGCACCGCCGAGATCGGGAGCAGGGCCGGTCGGGGTTTTGCTGTAATTGGCATCGCTGCCATTGATAGTGATGGTAAAATCTTGTACCACTTGATAGCACATACTTTCAAAGAAATCGTAATGGTCATTTATTGCGATATTGTCTATGTTCAGGCCCCTGCCTGCTGCGCCCTGGCCTGTAGCTTCCCTGATGCGGATGCGGACGTTTTCAGTGGTATTGATTTCACCGCTGAATGTCTGCACTTCACCTGTCTCCGGAGCAGTAAAGGGATCTCCAACCTGATTCCAGTCGGTTCCACCGTTGATACTGTATTCCACCACCCAAGATGTTTGGGGTTCGTCAGCATAGCGACGGTATAAGAATGAAATTTCGCCGGCGCCATTGCCTTTGTCCTGCAGCATGGTGATGGAAGATGTGGAAGCACCATTCAGGCGGGCAGATTTCAATCCGGCGATGACCTCATTCGTATCGGTTCCGATCCGGGCATCTGTCATATTCCACTCGATTCCATTCAAAACTACGTCTCCGGAAGTATCGGTATCCTTTGTCCCATCTTCAAAATGTACAAGGTATTGAGGTGGAGTAACGCAGCCTCTACAGTTATAATGATGTGTTTCGACATATGACTCATTGGGGGTTCTACGTACATTCACGAGGATATTGGCAGTATAGTCTCCTATATTCAACCCTCCAGCTAACCGGACGTAGAAGGTTGCACTTATATTGCCATCCGTATCTGGATATACGGGAAAACCCACATTTGATATAAATCCATTATCCGGATTATCCGATATTGGGAAGGTACCAGATCCTGATACACTAAGCATCAGCCCTTGCATATTGGATGCGGTTATTACAAAGCTCCGCACTGCAGAGGGGCCTTCGTCCACCACGTAGGTCAAACCCGTCATACTGGTGGGATTAAAGTTCACTACCGCCCTCGTACCTGCAGGTTGAGCAGAGAGATCCACTCCATGAACACCTGCAGCTTCTGATGACGTTGTTGCAAAGCTGGCTGCTAAAGCAAGAGCCAGCAGTATTGTTAAGCCTATTTTTTTCATAATTCCTCCTATAGAATTATCCGATCTTTCAATTTTCATTTTATGCCAAGGGTCACTGTCTCAAGGGGGCGTTTTTTGTCAAGCCTGTATCTCGTTAAGCGACAGCACACTAACAGGTTAACGCACGTGAATGTCGTTCAGATTCTCCACGCTTTGTTTATTCAATATCAGTAGTTAGGCTTAGTGAACCACGTTCAGTTTATAGAAGTGTTAATTTATATTGCCGGTCTGTTTTGAGCCTGTACCGGGGCTTGCCGTGGCGGCTACGCCGCAGTTGCCAGTTGCCAGTTGTGAGTGCTGGCGCAGGTGGTAGAGATACGGATGGATGTAGCGGGATCGGCGCTTTGGCAAGCGCCCGTACAAGGGCGCAGTCTCTCTCCCTCTCTCCCTCACAAAAAAAGCCCCGGGATGGTCCCGAGGCTTTGTTGTATATGTTTTCAGCTAAGTTTGAAGGTTTATTTCTGCAATACCATCTTCTTAACGCCAGCGTAGCTGCCGCTCGTCATCCTGTAGAGATACACGCCGGAGGCGAGAGCTCTGCCGGAGCCGTCACAGCCATCCCAGAGGATGCTGTAATAACCGGCTGCATCGTGGCTGCGCTCAAAGCTGCGCACTAACTGTCCACGCTGGTTGTAGATGTCGATCTTCACCTTTCCGGGGCTTTCAAGCTGATAGCGAAGCGTGGTATTGGGGTTGAAAGGATTGGGGTAAGCATCTTCCAGCTTGGTAACCTTGGGGATGGAGGGGCTGCCTGAGTCGCCGGTGATGCTGAAGATCACGCTGGCGGGGCCATGGAAGTTTGTGCTGCCATCCGTTTCCACACTCTGCAACCAGTAGTAATAGGTGCCATCTTCTACCAAATCCTTATCCAGATAGGTGTAAGTCTGAGCCTGAGAGGTGTTGGTTGCTTCTATCAAGGCGCAGATCTGCCTGGCCGTGCTCAGGTCTTCATCGGCGCTGCGAAGCACATTATAACCCATGAGGCCGGTTTCCGTCTGAGAAACCCACTTGAGGTTCACGTAGTTTTCTGCGGTCATGGTGGCCGAGAAATGCGAGAGCGTCACGGGAACGGTGTGAGCCTTTTCGGTATAGCCGATGAGCAGTTCAAGCGGCATGGTATTAGGTGTAAACGATCTATTGTTATAAAGAGACATCGTGAATGTGGCAGTATAATCTGTCATTTCCAGAGTGTGCCATTCATAATTATCTTTATAAGCTGTATAATAGGTGTAACGAGTATCCGGATTTTTCACAGCAGTATCAATGATAAAGGTACCCCCTCCTGACAGAGTGATACAGTCGTGGAAGTAAGGCACAATTAAACCGTTAATGGGAAGCTCAGAGTCTAATACGTAATCAGGGTCATAGTTGCCATTGCCTCCAGAAACGGTAATACCATAAGCTCCATCTACCACCTCTTTTTCTATACCATTGTAGAAGTCACAATAGTTATTGATTGTGAAATTATCCAAGAGAAGGTCATGACCAGCACCCGTCCTTCTGATGCGTATACGGACGTTATCTTTGGTATTGAGAGCCCGGGAGAATCTCGTGGACCCGGGGATCAAGTTTCCAAAAAACACCCAATTTTGATCACCGGTTTTGTCATGGCTACGTTCCACTACCCATGTTGATGCCTGGGTGCTGTTATTGACGAAGCGATAATCAAACGATATCGTGCCAGAGCCGCATATTTTCATATCTTCCATTGCCATACAGGCCACAGCCCTATCTCCACTTAAACGGGCGCTTCTGTTGCCACCAATGAGATAAGCTGGGTCTGTCTCAATCTTGACTCCATCCAAAATCCATTTAAGCTCGTTTAAATATACATATCCAGCATCATAAAGCGTCTTGTTCTCCACTGCTCCCTCAAAATCAACCTGGTATTGATCTCGATGGACCTCTAAAACTGATCCGCTCAAGTATATGTATCTATACTCATCATCAAGCCCAGATCCAGCCGGTGGTGAATACATCACCGTAATCTGATCAGTGTAGTCGCCCAAAGGCAATCCCTGCTTCAAACCTACATACATCACCTGATCCCAGCCGTCGTTATGGTTGATAGTAAATTCAAATTCGTGACCAAGCGGTTGATCAGCAGCAGTCATAACAATATTGGGGCCTGAGCTGACTGTTACTGTGTATCCTGACAGAGCGTACCCACCCACATTGACAGGCCTATAGTCGTTGGATTGGGGATCGCTTCCCCAATAATAGGTTAAACCGGAAATAGAAGCGGGCTCTACATCATACAAGGTAGTATGGGTATCTATGGGGGTGACGGTTCCATTGATTTTGAGCTCTTGATACAGTCCCGAGTCACCTGCTTCAGCCACGGCATCGTACATATAAAATCTAAATCCACATGTGCCGGTGATATTCTCATAAGCACTACCCGGATCAAGAGAGTTTCCACCCCAGTATTCGTCAGCGTCTATTACAGGAATTGTTATCACCCCGGTGTCAACAGTCAGGGCAAAGGTCGCGCTACCAGAGGTAACAGTAACACCAGGAAGAGAAGTGGCATAGTTATCACTGCTACCTCTCCACTCAGCCTTACGTGCTCCTTGCACACTTTTGCTGATTCCAAATTCGATGCTTGTTATGGTAAGCTGATACCCCTCAGCGACTGTCATCTCAAAACCGATGTATTTGCCGGTGTCAATCACATCGGCTCCGGGCCACCTTACCGCCCTGAAACTATCGTAATTCGTCCAGCTATCCACCCCAACTTTCTCGATATTGCCCATATTGAGCCCAAGAACGGGAGGGCCGTTGTATGTAAGTGATGCAACGTTGCTTTCCCAAAAGCTGCCAAAATTGTACGTGGCACTGAAGTTCTGTGCAAAGCCGGCCGTCAAAGCAAGGGTCAGCAGTATTATTAAGCCTATTTTCTTCATAATTTCTCCTATAGAATTACTCGATTTTTATATTTTCTAATGTTAAGCGAAGGTACAATTTCTCAGAGGGCTGTTTTATGTCAAGTCTGTATCTTGCTTACTGACAGCACACCAACAGGTTAGCGCAAGTGAACGTCGTTCATTTTATCTGCACTTTGTCTCACCGGTTACAGCAGTTATGAATTGTGAACCGCGTTCAGTTTATAGAAGTGTTAATTTTCATTGCCGGTCTGTTTTGAGCCTGTACACAAACAAAGCCCCGGGATGGTCCCGAGGCTTTTTAGTATATGTTTTAGCTAAGTTTGAAGGTTTATTTCTGCAATACCATCTTCTTAACGCCAGCGTAGCTGCCGCTCGTCATCCTGTAGAGGTACACGCCGGAGGCGAGCGCTCTGCCATTGCCGTCACGGCCATCCCAGAGGATGTTGTAATATCCGGCTGCGTCGTGGCTTTGCGAGAAGCTGCGCACTAACTGTCCACGCTGGTTGTAGATATCGATCTTCACCTTGCCGGGGCTTTCAAGCTGATAGCGGATGGTGGTATTGGGGTTGAAAGGATTAGGGTAAGCATCTTCCAGCTTGGTAACCTTGGGGATGGAGGGGCTACCTGAGTCGCCTGTGATGCTGAAGACCACGCTGGCGGGGCCATGGAAGTTTGTAGTGCCGTCCATTTCCACACTTTGCAACCAATAGTAATAGGTGCCGTCTTCCACCAAATCCTTGTCCAGATAGCTGTAGGCGTGTGCTTCAGAGCTATTGGTGGCGGCGATCATGGCGCAGATCTGGCTGGCTGAGCTCAGGTCTTCTTCGGTGCTGCGAAGCACATTGTAGCCCATGAGGCCGGTTTCCGTCTGCGAAATCCACTTGAGATTCACATAGTTTTCTGCGGTCATGGTAGCCGAGAAGTGCGAGAGTGTCACGGGCACGGTGGGGGCTTTTCTGCGGCCGATGAACACCTCGAGCTCTCTATTTGGCCCGGGGTTGGCCTCAGGGACATCAAAGGAGGCAAAACCATCAATTATATCAGCCCCATACCAGATATTATCGTATTTTACAGCAGCGCGACAGTTATCACCCTTTACTTCCTGGACCTGTGTACGGACGCCGGTATCAACCGACCAGGGTCCGTCTCCAAGCAGAGTGAGACACTCATGGTAGAGGCTTTCATAGCTAAGATCGGGAGCTATGCCGGGCCTGTTGATGATGCTGATATTGGCATTACCGCCGATGATCATGATCCCACACTCATTTTCAGTCACCATTTTGGGCACTCTGTCGTAGAAGTCATAATAGTCTGCGATTTCGATATTGTCTATGAGCGCACGTCTTACTGAGGTGCCGCTACCTGTGGCTTCTCTGATACAAATACGAACGCTTCTTGAGGTGTTGATTTCTGCGGAGAATGTATTCTCTGCTGCCACTGGTGTAAAGCTGGTGCCTGCCTGAGTCCAGGACTCACCTTGATCTATGCTGTATTCCACAATCCAGGAGGTTTGATCATCGGTGCCATAGCTGCAATATTGGAATTTTACTTCGCCGGCGCCATTGGGCTTGTCTTCAAGCATGGTCATGGCAGAGGTTCCGGAACCTTTCAGATTTGCACTTCTGGCTCCCTCAATGACGTAATTCGTGTCTGTCTCAATCAGAACATCTTCCATTCCCCACAGACGCCCGCCCAGGTATACCGTGTCATAGGCGTAATCTGTTTTTTCCTCGCCTGCTCCTTCAAAGTCGATGAGGTACCGGGTTGGAACCACAGATCCACTGCAATCCACATATATGACATTATAACCCGGTGTAGAGTTGTGTAATCTTACCGTTATGGATTCGTCATAATTACCCAAGGGGATGCCTGACTCCAGGCGGACATAAACAGTTTGTTGCAAACTACCGTTATCACTTAGAGGGAGCTGCAATGCATAGTCGTAATTGACATCATCAGTGGATATTTCATAAACACCGCCCCAAAGCTGTACATATCCTCCGGGAACCAAATTTTCTGCGGTGATATCAAAGCTCTTGGACGTTGAAGGGCCTTGGCCTACCATATAGCTAAAACCGCCGAGGGAGGTAGGGGTAACACTAAATACGGGGGGATTTGCCGTGGGTTTATAGGTGCCCGAGATTGTAATAGATTCCCAAAGACCCGCAATGCCGTTGGCGGTTTCAGCACCATACATATACATCCTGAAGCCGCATTCCAATATATTCTGATACTCGCTTACATTGGAAAGCGTCAGAATGTTTCCGGGCCATCTGGTGTTTTGATCAGGGTTTTCCAACACACCTGCATTATTGGTTAAACCTGTAGCCAAATTACTGCCATAGCCGTTGATGGCAGCTCCAAAGTTATCTGCGCTGCCTCTCCATTCGGTATAACGTGTCCCTTCTGAATTCCTGCATATTCCAAAGGTGATGGTGTCTACGCTAAATTCATAGCCGGGAACAGCGGTGATGGTAAAGCCGATGTATTTGCCCATATCAGGATTGGCGCCCAGGGGCCAGTCTCTTGCCGCAAAACTATCATTGGGCATTTGTGTTATTACTCCGACCTTGCGCAAAGGCCCCATGGTTATCCCGTCATATGCGGTGCCACCATAATGTTGAAAATTGACTTGGCCACTTATCCCGGGAAACGCGTATGTTGCCTCAAATGCAGTCGTTCCTGTTTGTGCAAAGCTGGCCGTCAAAGCAAGAGCCAGCAGTATTGTTAAGCCTATTTTCCTCATAATTCCTCCTAAAGAATTATACGTTTTACTGATTGTTGCCTCTCAATCAGCAAGTCAAAATATAATGGGTGTCTTTTTTGTCAAGCCTGTATCTCGTTAAGTGACAGCTCATTAACAGGTTAACGTACGTGAATGTCGTTCATATTCTCTGCACTTTATTTCTTCAATATCAGCAGTTAGACTTGGTGAACCGCGTTCAGTTTATAGAAGTGTTAATTTTCTATTACCGGTCTGTTTTGGACCGTAACCGGGGCTTGAAATTCTACTGTTTTTTGCCTTTTTTCAGGTCTTGTTTTGGATTGGCAGGGGGGCTTGCCGTGGCGGCTACGCCCGTACATTAAAAAAGCCCACGAGTCATCGTGGGCAATTCTTTTTATCAAAGACCGCTGGTCTTTATTTCTGCAATACCATCTTCTTAACGCCACTATATTGACCGCTCGTCATCCTGTAGAGGTACACGCCGGAGGCGAGCGCTCTGCCGGAGCTGTCACAGCCATCCCAGAGGATGCTGTAATAACCGGCTGCATCGTGGCTTTGCGAGAAGCTGCGCACTAACTGTCCACGCTGGTTGTAGATGTCGATCTTCACCTTGCCAGGGCTTTCAAGCTGATAGCGGATGGTGGTATTGGGGTTGAAAGGATTGGGGTAAGCGTCTTCCAGCTTGGTAACTTTGGGGATGGAGGGACTGCCATCTTCGCCTGTGACAGTAAAGATCACGCTGGCAGGGCCATGGAAGCCGGTTGTGCCATCCAGATCCACGTTTTGCAGCCAATAGTAATAGGTTCCATCTTCCACCAGATCCTTATCCACGTGGATATAGGTCTGCGACTGGGAGGTGTTGGTTGCAGCGATCATGGGGCAAATCTGCATTGCTGAGCTCAGGTTGTTGTCTGCACTGCGATAGACGTTATAGCCCAAGACGTTGGTTTCTGTCTGCGAAATCCAGGTGAGCTGCACGTAGTTCTCCGCCGTCATGGCGGCAGAGAAGTGCGAGAGCGTCACGGGCACGGTGTCCGGACGCCCACCGTATCCGGCAGCCACCTCTATTTCCATAGACCTCAGCTCGTAGAATGACAAGAAGATAGAACCTTCAGAATAATCAAAGAAATACCACTGTCCAGCTTGCTTAAAACCTATCCAACCATCAGGATAAGGGATATAATCTGCATAGACATTGAAACCTGATCCACCTGTTCCATGCACAATAAGGCATAGATGCATGATGATTTCTTGTGGTTCGGCATTGGGAATAACGCTTGGCGTAGCTCTTCTGTTGATACTGGCAGGACCGCCTTCAAAATAGTGTTGCTGTATAGGAGGAACCGAGCCGCTGTGGAAAATATCGTGGGCGCATCCGGTTGTGAAATCATCTATAATTATTCTATGATTATCCGTGCTGGCATCCGGTGTTTCTCTTCTGATGCGAAAGCGGATATGACCGGTTAACTTTAGATTTACATAGAAATCTTTCGCAGTACTTGAAGCCGTAAAGCTCGTTCCGGCTTGGATCCAATTAGTTCCTGCATCCCGGCAGTATTCCAGTACCCAGGGCACTTGAGTATCATTACCATATGCACGGTGTGTAAATCGAACTTGCTCGCAGCCCTCAAGATGATCATCCAGCATGGTCATGGAAGATTGTCCGTAGCCCAAGAGTACTGCACTTCTTGTCCCTGAAATTACATAGTTGGGATCAGTTTCAATATTGGCGTAAGACATATCCCAGTCAATGCCGTTCAGGGTTACTGTGCCGGGATCATAAAGAGGCTTTGTCTCATTAGTTCCCTCAAAACCCACCACGTACCCATGCCAAGAACCTTCAACTGCGCCGTTACAGATTGCACCCAAAGCATATCCGGTTGCACTTGAGTGCAACATCACAATCTCTTCGTGGTATGTGCCCCATTCCAAACCCTCTTTTAAACGCACATAAACGTTTTGGTTCACGCTGCCGGTAGTATGAGGAATCTCTGCAGTGGGACCGAAAGGCCCGGCCGCATCGGTGGCTACTTCATAGTTCTTGGTTCCGAAAATTTGAAGCGGGCCTGTGAGACCGGAGGCGGTCACGGCAATACTCTTTACCGTTGAAGTGCCATAGGGTAGAGTATATCCAAAATTGTGTGCAGCAAAATAGGAAGGGGTGGAACTGAGTGAGGGGCCACCTGTTGATTGCACCGTACCTATAATCATAACTTTGTCCCAAAAACCTGATTTTCCATCCGCTTGCATGGATTCGTACATATACATCCTGAGATCACAGTAACCTGTGTTCTGATAGCCAGCTACACCACTTAAATCCAGAATGGCACGATCTATTCTGTGCCCATAATCAGTCGGTGTCCTAAGCTCCCAATCAATACCCCAAGTGTACGATCTGGTATAGCTATCAAAAGGATTGGCAAAACCATCTGCACTTCCTCTGCATTGTGCTCTTTGTGTTCCGCCCGGAAATGATCCCGTGTTAAAATAGATTCTGTCAATGCTGAATGTATATCCTGGCTGGGCGGTCATGGTGAAGCCCATATATTTGTTCAAGTCAGGGGTTGTACTCAGGGGCCAGCCCTTGGCATAAAAGCTGTAAGGGTAATAATCCACTGTTTCCACTCCCTGCTTCACCATGGGTCCCATGGTTATCCCGGTGATGGGATCACCGTTGTAAAGAAATGACTGCACGTTGCTGTCGTCTATGGCAAAATCATAGACGGCAATAAACTGCGTCTGCGCAAAGCCGGCTGCCACAGCAAATGCCAGCAAAACAAATAAACCTAACTTCTTCATAATATCTCCTTATAAGAACGCTAACCGTCCTCTATATTCTGTCAATGTACATACTCTGCGAAGCCGTCTTTTTGTCAAGTTAAGTTTTTTATCTACATTATGTTAGACATATATTATGAAATTTGATTCATTTATTTTATATACCTATCTCTATCAGTCCCTAAAACATAATATCTCCAACACAGCCAGCCCATTCGTGTTAAATGCGCAAATTCGTGGATAAAAAGAAAGCTCCAGAGCCGTGTGTTTTGCCATCAAGAGCACGCACATTCCCGAAGTCCGATGATCACCTACTATTTTGGTAGGCATTCACCTCCACTTCCGGGCTTCTGTTTAGACAGGTGTTTCTGAAATATTTAACCTCAGCGCCGGTTTTGCGAAAACAAAACCGCCCTCTAAAACATCGATTTGATGCGGCCTCCCTTAGGGGCTCCTGTGGGTCTCCTTTGGGATCCACAAGTAACCCATGGAAAACCCAAGAGTTACGCATTCGAGCGCCAAGGATTCCCGAGGGTGGGGCAAGCCGGGGCAAAAGTCAATCTTTGATTCAAGGATCGGTTTTTTGAAAACAATTTTCTTGCGAATATTGCCGACTGCGTCGGAGTGGGTGGGCGGGGCGGCAAAAGCAAGCGCCCGTACACAGCACATCAGCCTTTTGTAAAAAAAGCTTGACATAATCGCTTAACATCCAAGATTTAACTTCAGGCCTTTTTTGCCTGCTGTTCAGCCGTCAAACGCTGAATAAACCACGTAAATAACAATCTGCCGGTCTTGTGCCGGCAACGATAATGGGAGATTATTTATGAAAGACACACACCTGGACGTGGGTAAACTTTCAGATATCGGGCTTCAGCCCGGCAAAGAGAAAAACGAAGACCATTTTGGTCGTTTTGATGGTGAATTTGGCACCCTGTTCATCGTTTGTGATGGCAATGGTGGCCCCAGTGGTGGTGATCTTGCTTCGCGCATCGCGGTGGAGGCAGTGCAGTCTTACATCGGCAGGTACCACATTCCCACCGAAGAAAACATGATCATCGCTCAGGCGATCGAGTACGCTCAGCAAAAGCTGATGGAAGCGGTGAATGAAAACCCGGATTTCGTGGGGATGGGCAGCACATTGGTGTTGCTGCTGATGCGTGATCACCAGTTTTGGTATGCTCATTTGGGCAACAGCCGTTTGTATCTGGTGCGTGATGATGCGATCACAAGGCTCACGCGGGATCACACCGAGGCGCAATGCCTTGTAGATACAGGCGTTATCACCCAGGAAGAGGTGCGTGATCATCCCCAGCGCGGCAAGCTGAGCAAGGCTTTGGGGCACAACATCGGAGACCCTGAGATTTCCGGCCCGCATATGCTCTATCAGGATGATATCTTCATGCTTTGTACCGACGGATTGACCGATCACTTTGAGGATACAGAATTGCTGGGCCATCTCACCGAAAGCCCTCAGGTGGCGGCTCACAATCTTGTGGACCTGGTCAGGCAGCGCGGTGGCACGGATGATATCACCATCCAGATCATCAAAATCCTGCACGGCTCCAGCATGAAAGACGTTGTGGATGAGACCTTTGAGGTTTCCAACCGCCCGGCGCGCAACTACAAGAAATACATCATGCCCACTTTGATGGCGGTGCTGCTGGTTTATCTGCTGGTGATGATCCCCAGAACCTGCAAGAAGATACGCGATATACCCGAAGCCACGGGAACGGAGATGGCGCAACAGGATGAGCAGCCTGAGGCAGCGGATAAGAAGGCGGAAGAGCCGGCTCCGGCGGTGAGTGCCAGCCTGGAAAAAGAGCTGAGCAGCAAGCTGAAGGCCAAGGATGCGATGAGCAGCTATCAGGACTTTTTGGATAGATTGAGAGCCAAAAACTCGCGTCTGCCCAGCCGCGTGATGTTTTACAGCGATGCGGCGCAGGGACGCAGCGTGATCTTTACCACCAAGACCATCTATTTGGCTTACAACGACTTGGCCAATGTGCAAAAGATCAATGCCGAGCAGCTTGAATATCTGATCACCGTTGCCGCAGCAATGGCCGGCAGCAAAGGCTTCCGCAATCCTGACAACCTGGGTGCCATCTATGCTGCGAGTCCCACGGCTGTGGATGCGGCCAGTTTGGAGGCAGCCAAGAAGCTCTGGACATCCGTTTATCCCGAAGGTGAATATGACTTCAGGAGAATCGGAAACAGTCTCAACAACCACACCCAAAAGGCCGGTGCTGCACTGATCGTGGAAAAAGCTGCCGGTCAATGAGGTTTAGAGGCATGAATCTTGCCACCAAGCGGTTATTTGCGCTGCTGCTGCTCTGGCTCCTGGTTTGCCAGCTGGCATCGGTGCAGCTCACCAACGTCAGAGCTGTGGACGAGGGCCGCGTCGCCAGCAAAGTTACGCTAACGCTCAGTGAATCAAGCCCTTATCGGCTGAATGTAAGCGAAGACAAGAAGAGCTTTCAGGTGGTGTTTTCCGGCGTAAGAAACCATGCCACCATACCGGATTACAAACGTTTGAGTCCTGTGATCGAGCGCATTGTTTCCAGCAATGAAAATGGCGATGCCGTGGTGGAAATCCGCACCATGAAGGCCTGCAACCATACGGAATATGTGGTGGGGCGGAGGGTGTATTTGGAGCTGGAATTTATCCACAAACCTGCACCCCGGGCGAAAGTGGCGAGGCGCAGAGTGAGCCGGCCCAAGGCGGCGGTGGTTCAAAAGCCGGATACCGTCTGCGTTGTGACGCCGGATTCCGGCGCTGTGGTGCCCGAGCTGCAGGACAGTTTGAGGCAGAGTAAGCCGCAGTGGGAGCCCGTGCAGCTGCAGTCCGGGCTGGATTGGCCCAGCCTTGCTCGGAGTCTTGAATTTTGGCTCATCATCGCAGCAACCGTGCTGGCTTTGGTGGTCCTCTTTCTCTTGATATTCAGGAAGAAAAAGCCCAAAACATACGATTTTGAGGTAGTTACAAAGGCGAAGAGCAGTGCGCCCGAGCCGGAGGAATATGTAAACCCGGTATTGAGCAAGATGGCGGCCAAGCTGGCAGCTCAAGGCTGGACTGCCGCCGAAATTGCCGCCGAGCTCAACATCTCGGAAGCCGCGGCAAAACAGCTCATGGAGCGGGGCGAGGCATGATGTTGCGCAGGTTTGGCCTGATAATGATATTCGGCTGCGCCGTTGCGATGCTCATAGCCGGAGGTTTTGACAGTGCTTTTGAGCCGGAAATAGGCTCTGATATCGTGCCCAGCTGCCTGCTGGACGGCAATCCCTTCCGTGATGCAGAGCCGATCAGCGGGCCCTATGGCCTCTCGCATCCCTTCCAGAGTGGAGCGAAATTTGGCGATGCGGTGGTAGACCTCTTCCGGCTCGGGCCGCCGCGCTATGCGCTGATGCAGTATAACTTTGCAGATCACAAGATCAGCCTGCGCTCGGAGCTCAATTTCCTCGCCGGTTACGATCATCGCTGGGAGGAGGATACAAACTACGGCTTTCTCTGGAAAGGGATCAAGTTTCAAAACCGGATCAACCGTCACTTTTATGCCAATGCGCTGTGGTGGAATGGAGCGTTTTTGAACAACCGCGAGGCCGGGGAGCAGTTTTCGCCCCTCATCAATGGCTATTTCACGCATACACCCACGCAGACGAGGACAGACAAACTGACCGCCGAGCTGGGCTATACGGATGCGCATCTGAACCTGAGCATAGGCAGAGGCAGAGCGGAAATCGGCAACAATATCAGCTCCTCCATCGTGCTCTCAAATCAGGTGAACGACTACGGTCAGCTGCGCGCGGAAATACTGATCGGCGCCTTTGGCATGAGCTTCATGCACGGGTCTCTGGTGGCGGATACTACCCACAGTCTCAACAAGTATGCGGATCAAGGCTTTGTGGATAAATATGTGGCGGTGCATGAGGTTTCCTGGAGACCGGCGCGTGAGCTCAAACTCTTTGGCGGAGAGCTGATTATCTATGGACATCGCGGCGTGGATATCAACTACTTTCTGCCGCATACCTTCTGGCGCGTCATCGAACACAACCAGCACGACAGAGACAACGTGCTCATCTATGGAGGTGCGGAAGCGCAGATCGGCCGGCATCTGAATTATTGGCTCACGGCGGCTTTTGACGAGATGAGCTACGACAAGCTGCTCAGCTCCTGGTGGGGCAATAAATGGGCGGTGCAGAGCGGATTTGCCTGGCAACCGAAGGAGAAGGGCAGGGTGGCCATCGAGATTTCGGCGGTGAGACCCTGGACTTATACGCACTATCAAAATCATACCATGTATTCGCACGACGGCTGCACGCTGGGCTACAGCGATGGATCAAACCTGGTGAAAGCAAGCCTGGAAGTGGGTTTGCCGCTGATCGACAAGCTCGGCTGGAGCGGGCGCGCAAGCTTTATGCGTCAGGGCTCCGAGGGCAGCTCGTGGCAGCTCAACTATCAGGATTATTTTACGCCCGACAACTTCTTTACCGCGGAAACCAAATGGTTTGCCGGCTCAAGGCAGGATACCTTTTCCTGGGATCAGATGCTGAAAATCGGGCCCTTTGCCCATCATAACTTTTATCTTGGCCATTCCTACAAAGACAATGCACAGCACAAGCACAAACTCTGGGTGGGATGGCAAGCCTGGTACTAACATTATGCCTATTGTAGACAGACTCCCCTTCCCCCGCAAACATAAGCTCAAGCAGTCGGTGATCCTGGTGGTGATCCTGGCGGCATTGTTTGGCCTCTGGTTGCGCAGCTGTAAACGCGCAAGGATGCAAGAAAGGATCATCGTTCACAGCGTGAATATCGAGGAATTTGGCAGCAACTATGTGATGCTCTCCTATGAGGTCGAAAATAAGGATTCCCGAAGCAGAAATGTGAAGCTGCTGGCCAGGGTCAGCGATGAGAAAGACGGTGAGATTGCCAGCAAGCTCTTTGAGATCACCCTGAAGGCGGGGAGCAGGGAAAAGAGAAGCCAGACGCTGGACGAAGTGACGCGTGCCATCAAGGATGGAGAGCGGCCATATCGTGCCACCTTAAGGATTTACCCCAGATAAAGCGGCGTGGCTGCCTGGCTGCCTGACAGGACGGAAAGTGGCGTTATCTGCCTGCCGTTGGGAGGCATAGTCTCAAATATAGGTTGACAATTCGCCCCACCTTCAAACATTGGCTCCATCATGAAAATCTGCATTCTCACCAACGCACACCATAGCAAAGACGTGCGTCTGTACTACAAAATCTCGCGCACCCTGGCCAAAATTGCCCAGGTGTATCTGCTGTGTCCGGCCGGCATACAGCAAAAGAGCGTAAACCCTTACCAGATCGTGGTAAAGGGCGAAAACTCCTGGTCTGCGCTGAAGCATTTGTACGATGCTGCGCTCAAGATCAAGCCGGATATGGTGATCTGCGTGGAGCCGCTCACGGTGGCGGTGGGGATTCTGCTCAAAAAACGGCTGAAATGCGCGCTGCTGGTGGATATTCATGAGTTTTACGCTCAGGCCTTTGGCGAGCGTTTCCGCTTCCCTTTTTCCTTTATCATGAGGGGACTGTATCGGCTTGGAGAAAACTACCTCAATTCCTTTACCGACGCCGCCTTGGGTGTGAGTTCGGAGGTCCTGGCGGCTGCGCTTCCCTTCAAATATGGCAAGCCCACCCTGGTGTTGCCAAACTATCCCGTGCGCAACGTCTGGGATTATAACAGCGATATTCCCGCGGAACTGCAAGTGATCTGCAATACCAGCTTTGACCTCATCTATATCGGTGGGCTCACCCGCGGACGTGGCATCTTCCACATCCTGCAGATGGCGGCGCTGCTGAGAAAGCGCTATCCAAGCCTGAAAATCCTGTTGGTAGGCAGGTTTGAGAGCCCGGAAGCGGAGAGCGAATTCAACGCCAAGGTCATCGCTTTAAACCTGCAGAGCCTCATCTACTATCAGGAGTGGATTCCGGCGGAAAACATCGGCATTTTGCTCAAACGCTGCAAGGTGGGGCTGTGGACATATGATCCGCGTAACCGCCGTATGAAACGGGCTTTACCGCTTAAGGTGCTGGAATATCTCGCCGCCGGCTTGCCTGTGCTCTCCACCAAAAGCACGCTCATGAAAGAGCTGGTGGAGAAAAACAGGGTGGGCATCCTGTGCGATTACAACCCCGGTTCCATGGCCAAAGCGGCGCGAAAGCTGCTGGAGATGCCGGCTGAGGAATATGAGGCCATGCAAGAGCGCGCCCTGCACCTGATAGATTCACGCTACAATTGGGAGATTTTGGAAGACTCGCTTGTAGAGCTGATCCAAGCCTATATCATCAGTTGAGTTATGAGCAAACGTATCCTCTATATCAGCTACTTTTACCCGCCCCTGGGCGGCCCGGCGGTGCTGAGAAATCTGAAGACGGTCAAATACCTGAGCAAACATGGTTTTAGCGTAGATGTGATCACGCCTTCCGATCGCGAATATCTCTGCCGGGATGAAAGCCTGCAAGTGCAGCAGCATGAGCGTAAGCTCTTCAGAACACGCTCCCTGGACCCCATGACCGTTATGAGGTCGCTGCGCCGTACAGACAAAAAACAGGCTTCCAAGCTCTATATGGAGACGCCTGAGCGGTTTAAAGCCTTTTTCAGAGGCCTGTGGCCCATCGACAACAAGATTGGCTGGCTGCCCTTCCTCATCCAGACCGGTAAGAAAGCGCTCCGGCAGCGTGATTATGACCTGATCTACATCTCGATGGGGCCATTTTCTGCCGGATTGGGCGCCTATCGTCTTTCCCGGCTGAGCGGTCTGCCCCTGGTGCTGGATTTGCGGGATTACTGGACGCTGCTCAATGATTATGAGATGCAAAACTTCGCCTGGCAAAAGGCTTTGTCCCGGCATTGGGAAAAGAAGCTCTACAGGCATGCCAGCCTGATCGCCACTGCTACCCAAGGCATACAGGATGACCTGTGTGAGGCATTTGGAGCGGATTTGAGCGCAAAGTGCATCACCGTCTACAACGGCTGGGATGAAGAGGATTTCAGCAGCCTGTCGGAGCCGGTCAAGGATGAGGGATTTGTGCTGGCCTATTTTGGCAATATCTACGCCCGCCGGTCTTTGGCCAAGTTTTACGATGCCATGGCGCGGCTCCGGGATGAAGACCTCCTGCCTCCCAATACTCGCATCAAGCTCTATGGCAACTTCTTCCGGGAAGTGACGCAGGAGGCGGCGGAGAGCCCGGTGAGCGATCTGATAGAATTTGTGCCGCAACTGGATCACAAAGAGGCAATTATGGCGATGCGAAACTCGCAGGTGTTGCTGCTGGTGCTCAATAGCAGCGGGCCACGCGGTACGCTGAGCTCCAAGATTTTCGAGTATCTCAGGTGCCAAAACCCAATCCTGGCCATGGTTCCCGCCCATCATGAAGCTGCCCGGCTGCTCAGACAATGCGGGCACGACTACATCTGCGCCATGGAGTCTCAAGACTCTATCTACCACTGCCTCAAGCGCTTGATCAGCGAATATGACCCCGATAAACGCTATGAGGTGCCGCTGAATCTGCAAAGAGAGAGGCAGGTGCAGCATTTGGCCGAGTCTATCGCTCGGCTGTAGAAGCTTTTAGCCATTTCCCACACATAAAATCCAAGCCAAAAAAAGCCCGAACGAAAAAGCGCTCGGGCGATGTATAAGCTGCTTGTTTCCAAGCTGTTATTCCACTATGGGCGGATCGCTCAACCTTCCCATGAAGAGAATGGTCTGGCTGGGTCTGTGTACGATCATATAGGCAAAAGGATGATCGGCTCTGAAGATGATGGGCTTTTCTTCGTCAGGCATCGCCATGGCTCGGGTGGCCATGACAACTCCCGTGGCGGCAGCAGCTTCCGTGCCTTCTTCATTGACCTCGATAAAGGCTTTGTGCAGGATGTCTCTGATATAGAGGCCCGCTTCAGAACGGGGATCACGGATGCCGCTAAAGTCTGCCTTCACTTCGTCGAAAGCATCTTCCATACCCATGTGCTTGAGCATTTGGGCCACATCATCAAGCTCCAGTTCCAGAGTGAAGCTGGGCATCCACAATCTCACATCCTGCTTGTCCAAGGTTTTCAGGGCTTCGTAGAGGATGTCGTTGTTGAGCTTGGGCACCTGGTCGGCAGCGATGGGCAAAAACACCAGCATGGATAGCTCTTCCTCATCGTAAGGGAGCTCAATCACTTGCATATCAGCCACTTCGGTGTAGGCATATGTGCCTCTGGCATACATCATGTTTACCGGGGTTTCCTTTTCAGGATTGGGGTAGAAGCTCATGATCTCGGTGCTTTTGGGGTTGAATTGCTTGAGCCAATTGGCTTTGAAGAAGATGGCATTCACCAGTATCATGCCGTGGTTGCTGTCGCGGATATGCTGTTCGTTCACCAGGTCTTTGATGCGTTTGTTGGTGCGCTCCAAGACCCATTCGTTGATGTAGGCGGCAGTCTCTCGAGCTTTGCCAAAATCCAGCGAATACATCTCGCTGCTATAGTATTTCTCCAGCAAATCCTGATATTCAGGCAGGAGCAGGTCTTCATACATCTTTGCCTGGAAGGCGCCGTTGGCCACGTGGAGCTGTGCCTTGTCACGCTTGCCTATCTCGTTGAGCCTCTTGGACATATCCATGAAAGCAGTGTGCTGAGCCGTCTGATCCGCATCAAAATACAGCGCTTTACGCATCTGCTCTTCGGTAGCCCTTCTGGCACCTCCATACACCATGCCCAAAGCAGTGTAAATGCTGTAGGGAGAGAAGAATACGTTTTGGTCTTGGTCTGCTTCGGCTACCCGATTGTAGATATCGAAGGCAAAAGCGTTGCTGCTTTCGGCAAACTTGCCCTCCTCCATGGGCGTGGATTCCGTGTGGGGAAGATCGCCTTCAGCCCCTTCGCCGGGGACGTCCGGGGTAACGGGAACCTGAGGCTCCAGAGGCCTGGGTGCGTCTGAGGAAGTGTCGTTTTGATCGAAGTTCAACACACAGCCAAAGGCTATGAGACTGAACAGGATCAGGGGAATAATCATCTTGCGCATAGAAGTGTTTCTCCTTGTTATTTGTTTTTTGTATACTATTAATAAGGGCGCAAATCAGTCAATGATTATTTTGGGACGAGCGCAGCTCGCCTGGTAGCCGGCGCTCGCCCGTAGCGCCGCAAAGGTAGCCGGAGGTTGCCAAACCGCCGCAATCAAGCGCAGCTTGATGTTTAAAAAGTCCACGGATGGGGCCAGCAAGCTGGCAAGAGGGAGAGAGGGGCGAGCTGCGCTCGCCAGTAGTGAGTAGCGAGTTGTGAGTTGTGAGCGGCTGCGAAAGTGGTGGGGATGCGGGTAGTTGTGGTGGGGATGGGGCGAGCGGCCGTACAGGTCGCCAAGGGCAAGCGACCATACCTCACAACTACCGGTTCCACTGGCTGGCCTCAGGCCCAAACCTGTTGGGCCCCTCCGTTCCGGGCGTCAGTAAAAGTATCAGATTGTAGATGGGAATGAGCAGAAACCAGCCGCTCAACAAGTGAATATGAGCCAAGAAAACTCTTGACTTTTATCAGCAGTGTAGAAACAATGCCGCGAGTCGATCAACTGAACAGAGATGTGAGTAGGGGGGATCATAGATGCCCTCAAAGAAGCGGAAGGATAACGTTTGGAATTTGCGCCAACATTAGAGACTCAACACATGAAAAAGGAGAGTAAATGAAAGATAAAAAAGGCATTCAGATTAGAAACAGTACAACTGACTTCATCGTGTTCACAAAACAAGCGGGTGAAGACGGAATAGAGGTTAGGGTACATGATGAGAATATATGGCTTACTCAAAAAGGTATGGCAGAATTGTTTGACTGCTCTACGGACAATATAAGCCTGCATTTGAAAAACATTTTTGCATCTGGGGAATTACAAGAGGATTCAGTTACCGAGGAATCCTCGGCAACTGCTTCGGATGGGAAAAGGTATAAAATGAAGTTTTACAACTTGGACGCCATTATTTCTGTGGGTTATCGAGTGAATTCAATTAGGGCCACTCAATTTCGCCAATGGGCCACAAAAGTATTGAGAACTTTTACGATCCAGGGATATGTTTTAGATAAACAGCGTTTAGAAAACGGTCAAATATTTGATGAAGCTTACTTTGAGCATTTGCTTGATGAGATCAGAGAAATCAGAGCAAGTGAAAGAAGATTCTATCAAAAAATTACGGATATTTACTCTACGGCGGTAGATTATTCGCCGACAGCAAAAACATCGCAAGATTTTTTTGCTGCTGTTCAAAACAAGCTTCATTACGCAATACATCATCACACTGCTGCAGAACTGATCTATCAGCGGGCAGACCATAAAAAAGAGCATATGGGACTTACTACCTGGAAGAATGCACCTAATGGGAAAATCGTGAAAGCCGACGTCAGTATTGCCAAAAACTACCTTTCTAAAGCGGAAATAAAAGAATTGAATCAGATTGTCACGATGTATTTGGATTATGCTGAAAGACAGGCGAAGCGTAGAATTCCTATGACTATGGAAGACTGGGCAAAACGCTTGGATGTTTTTCTGGAATTCAATGAAGAAGATATTTTGAAAGATAAAGGAAGAGTTTCTGCTGCGATTGCAAAGAGTTTTGCTGAAAGCGAATTTGAAAAATATAGAGTGATCCAGGATGGCTTATACCGAAGTGATTTTGATAAATTAGTCCAGAATGCAGAAGCAATTCCCTCTTCAACAGGCAAGATAGAACGACAAGATACTTCTGTTTCGGAAGATATTATTATGGTCGACAAGCCACCCACAAGGCAGTGCTAAGTATTAATCAAGATGATAAAATGTCAAGAGTAAAAACGGGGATATAATGAAGCTACGCCAACATTTGAGACTCAACGGAGGTAACATTGATCAGAGTATACCTTGATTGGAATGTAGTCAGTAATCTTCATTCCTCCCATGAGAGCGTTAAAGCACTGCATGATTTTCTAAAAGATGAAAAAAGCAGGATCTGTATTCCATATTCTGAAGCTCATTTAAGGGATATTAAGCGAGGTGCAAAAAAGTCCATCGGCTTGGAGTCTAGCAGGTTGGATTACCTATCTGGTATTTCCAATAACAACTATATGTCATACGATTTATCTGCAAATACCGTTAAGCCATACAGTGTCCACCCCCAAGAAGCTTACGCAGAAGTTGGAGAAAACATATTTGACAATTTGGATTTCATAGCCGTATTGGAAGAAATTGATGATGATTCCGACTTACAGATAGGCAAGATGATTCGAGATTTCTTGGCAAGTATCCCAAACCCACACCTAAATCAAGAAATACAGGTACCGGATCATCCGTATTTTCATAGACTTGCACAGTCCATATCCAAGGCACCGTCCTATCTGGACTTTATACAAGAAGTCTCTGAATTTGCAAAAACATCATTTACAAATCCAGAAAGTTATAAAGAGTATAGAGAATCAACGCGAACCGGTTTAGCGATTCGGCCCCACCTGTTATCTTCTACTAATAAACCTATTGAAAGTATTGAGAATGAGGTTCGCAGACTATCTGGTGAAGGCAAGTTCGCTTTCAAGGATGTAATTGGGCAAATGATGAAAGACAATCCTCGGTTTCAGCCACCCATGGCCGATTTTTATTTTTATTACATCGTCCTTGAATTTATGGGCTATCATTCGGACAAAATTAACGATAAGAATAAACCCGATAATATGTTCACCGACATTCAACACGCTTTTTATGGTGCTCATTGTGACTATTTCGTCACTCAAGATAAAAAGGCATTGGCAAAAGCCGCTCAAGTTTATCAAGTGATGGAGGTGACTACGAAGGCATTGACGGTAGACGGTTTCATTGATGATATAAAGGGTTGTTATCCAATTAGACCAACATTCCAATCTGTTGTGAGTTCGGTATCTGAAACAATAAGATCTCAAGAGTGTTTACTGAACCATGTTACCCCTCAAGACGGTGAAATCATCCAAGCTTGCGCATTCAAGACAAGTACGATGATAATGAATTACTTCAATTACTTAGAATGCCTGGAGCTAAAGGATGTTATAGCTGTGTCTCTCTTGCATATAGATACCAATCTATCTAAGTTTATATTCTTCGATGAGATAAAGAAGATAGTGGCTGAGTTCCACGCAATGCTGGGACTTGATTGCGCTGGAAATGGCGAAATAACTCAGGAAGAGTTGGATGATCTATCATCATTTAAGCGACAATGGATTATGGAATCATGTCTCTTTTCCCTGGCTTTTAGTAAAGAGCGTAATGGTGTTATAGGTATTCTAATGAGCGCGAACTGTTGAGTTCCTATTGTTGGTGCAAGTTCCTAACACTGTTTTGTCAGGACGTTCAAAGCTTCTCACAAATGGTAGTAACCAAGTTGTCGAGGAAATGCTTGGTCTAAGGAAAAGTACTCACTTATAACCAACCAAATAACAACTTACACAGCCAACTGAGTTAGCTTGCATAGGTTATAATGTCAATACGGATGCATAAAATCCTTTGACAAGAAGACGAGGATTAGAGAAGGTGCGTTCGGGGTAGTGGATACGCCCTGTGTGCATTATTGGGGCCTCCAGTATGTCCTCGGAAATGCACCGGTAACTATATCTGAAAAGCAGTTAGGAGAAAAATGGGTAACAAGATCGAAGCGTATATTCAAGAATATATGAAAGTCACAGAGAAGCAATTGATTGAAAGACCCCAGCACATTGCTCGTGATTTCAATATTGAATCCAGTATGACACGTGATTATGCTGGAAGACAACTGTTAGAACTTATTCAAAATGCAGACGACGCTGCGGTTTCTGCAGTAAAAAAGCATATGTTAATCTTAATAGACGAAGAGAAACTTATTGTGGCAAATAACGGAGAGCCCTTTACAAAGGAAGGCTTCGATTCTCTTTTTTTTAGTCATCTAAGCCCCAAAATACACGATGAATCAATTGGACATAAAGGCTTGGGATTTCGCGCAGTTCTAAGTTGGGCTCACGAAATCACAATTTATAGTAGTGGCATTACTGTCCGGTTTTCAGAAGAAATAGCACAAGAGTTTTGGGACAGAATAAAGACCCATAATGGGTTAGAGGATAGGGTCTTGAGGAGCACTAATAAGGATATAGGTGAATGTCCTATTGCAATGCTAAGCATACCTCAAATAGTTGCAGAGCCAAGGCCTGGACTCCCTGATTATGATACGGTAATAGAGCTTACCTTAAGACCAGATATCTTAGATGAAGTAGAAGCGCAATTAGAAGAAATAATGCAACCTGAAGCTTTGTTGTTTTTCAATCAGTTAGACCAGGTTAAGATCGTGAACCATGGATCCGAGACAATTATCACGAGAAAAATCGAGAATACACCAGCTGGCAAGAAGTCAACTGTTAGTATAAAGAAGCCCGACTGCAAAGAACCAACAGTAAAAACCTGGCATCTTTTGGAACATCAATGGGTAACCAGGGTAAACCAACAAACGAACAAAGATCATATCATAATGGCATACAACGAAGAGCTTGATGACGATGTAAACAGTTTGTACTCTTATTATCCCACCAATGTGGAATTTACAGCACCATTCATCGTCCATGCCAGCTTTGATGTAACATCAGACCGTAAAGGATTATCGGATGGGAGTAGTAAAAACAAGGATATCTTTAGGGAATTAGCTGGTTTTATATGTCGATCTGCAGAAAAGCTTGCTTCCGATGGCCACTATGATCCGGGTTTTGCACTGAGATTCTTAGGAATAGACAAAAATGGCTGCGATTCTATTGCATACAGAATGGGCTTTTTCGAAGCCCTACAAAAACACTTGAGTAGCTGCAAGATTATACCTACTGTAAATGATGAATTTATTAGCTTTGATGATGGCCCCAAGGTACTTCCTAAGCATATATGCTCCTACTTCTCCGGGAATGATGTTTGGGACCTTGTAAACGGAGACCACATAAAATCGTTTAAGGTCTTAATGCAATTGGTGGATAGGCAAGAGGTTGTCTACAATATTGATAAGCTATGTAGCATGATCCATCAACGTGCCAGGAAGTTACCCGCACGTTCCCTTGTTTATTTATATCTGCATCTTGCCGAAAAATACGAGAAGGAGCTTTTTAAGCTGTCATATTGTGACCCGATAATGTTGAATATTGACGGCGAATATATCGATCCCAAAAGCCAAGTATTCTTTTCTTTGGATAACAAGGTCATCTATGATATACCAAATGACCTTGCGATCGACTTTCTTGATGAAGCAGTTTCTCAAGAGCTTGCGGAGGGGGGAAATTTAGAAAAGATGGAAAATGCTTTTGGCGTTCACCATTACTCATTCAATGAGATCGCCAATATACTTATTAGTAATTACAATGAAAAGGACAATGTTGAAGATATCAAGGCAATGCATAGAGCACTTTTTCAGGTTTATTCAGTTGCTACAGCAAGTAAGGAAGACACCGATGGTGTTGAAACTGGGAATGTGAGGCTAATATCCAAAAACGGTAGCATAGTTACTGCCAACGAGGTTTACTTTGGAGAGGGATATGATAACAGGCTAACAGAAACCATCTATAGAGATCTACCTCACAAGATACTTGGCGCTCCAGAGATGATAGGGCTTCAAAAAGAAGGCAAGCAAGAGCTGATTAAATACCTCGCCTGGCTAGGAGTTGAGAAGTATCCTAGACTCAAAGAGGATTACACCAATAAAATAAATTACGGGGATAATGCTAAACGTAAAGAGGCACTTGAGTTTATAAAGCACATCGTATTGAATTATAATTACAAAGAGTATAAAATAGGTGAGTACAGCTTTCGGGATTATAGCGAGTTTAATGAGAAACAGGGACTAAAAGATTGGGGGCATATATACAAGTTCACAACTGTTGATGAATTAGAGGCCATACTAAAGGATATCAAGGTCGAAACGCTCATGGAATGGATATTAGCTGATAAAAAGCTAAGAAAAATGCTTAGTGAAGACCATGATACTGGAGGATCACTGAGGGTAATGATTGGGAATAACAGGAACTTCAGAGATATCGATACACGCGGCTTGAGATCTTACATAAGATGGAAAATGGCAAATTCACCTCTCTTGACAGATCCAGTTAACCCTGAGAAAAAGTTAACACCAAACCAATGCTGCATAGCAAAAACAATGCGTCCCGAATACTACCCATACTTAGTTCAACCGAAAGTCGACACTGAAAGACTGATGGATAGTCTTAAAATTACAGGGGCAGATATTGATAAGCTGCTAATCGATATCGGTGTACATGAGAGTATTAAAACACTCAGCACCGAAGCATTGTATAAGATCTTGGGCAGCCTGCCAGAAAGCGATCCGGAAGGTAAAAAGGCGAGGTCTATCTATCATGAGATTTTAAACTATGATGAACGATTGCTGGATGAAGAAGATGAAACCTACAGGAAATTCAAGGAGAGTGGCAAGGTTTTGTGCCGAGTAGGTCCAAAAACTGAATATGTCAGCGTTAAAGATGCATACTATCTTGTCAACAGGCACAGTCAGGATATTCAGTCTAAGTTCAAGCTGATTGATCTGGAATATAAAAGAGGCAGGGAGAAAGTATCTAAGCTGTTTTGCGTTAAAATAGTGGGGAAAATAGACGTCAGATTGATGGACAAGGTCGACCACCCACTCAATCAAGAGTTGCAAAAGTTTCTGGTTGAAGCTAAGGACTATATATATACAATTATGCATGGCTCTGACACCAAAGGAGAGATTTTAGAAGCTCTAATGAACACTGAAATCATCATGGCGACCTCGGTTAGAGCAGAAATGACGCACGTAGGCAAAATTAGTGAAATTAATCTGAGCCCAGATGAGTATATACACATAACTAATGATAATTCATACTACATCTGCGTTGATCAAGAAATTGATGATTTCGAATCACTGAGGAGGAATGTTTTCTTATTTTCAAATTCCCTGTCGCTTATCTTTGCATCAATCACTGGTCGTGATTCGGATCAGATGCACCGTATAATTGGTGAGGATAAAAACAATTGGGGCTGTTTTCTACAGACCATATTCGAAGATGAGTTTGAGAATGAGCTTAAAATTGCAAGGGAGAAAATAGATGAATATAAGAGTGAGCAGAACAACGAGCAACACATCAGGTTCTGGAACATCTTTTCATCTTGCGTTGTTGACGTCTCTGATGATGTTTCGATAACCAATGAAGATGAGCTAAATAGCTATCTTACAAAAATGTTCCCTGAAGCAGCTCAAGAATCATGGATACGGGAGTCTGCGGACTATACCCGATTGTCCAGTACAATACAGGAGAAAATATTTAAGCTGATTAGATCAGTTCCGATTGACTTTGAGCGTCTGTCGGGTTATTATCCACAACTTGATTTTAGAGAGATGATCAGGCAAGATTTAATAGAAATCCAGAATAGGTATACTCCAGCATTCAAGTTAGGCCTTTATCATAAGCTAAAAGACGATGCTCCGGAGAGTAAAGACACCTACTTTGATGAGTGTGAGAGATATGTGGAACTGTTCAATACCAATGCAGAGGTTCCTAAGTACGCCTACGATATTGAAGATTACTTTATGAAGAAAGTAGAAGAGCAGTTTGGTTTTGAGCTTGGAGATGAGGAGAAGCTGGATACTCTCGATATAGATGAAAAGCTAAGAGCCAATAAGGTATGGTGGGAAGAAGAGTATGGTATTGAGCTCAATGAGGAAGTCCTACAATCTAACATGGTAAAATCATTGCTTCTCTTCGCTGAATATGAGGCCTTTACTGAAGAAGTGTCTGAGCTGGATGATAGGGTGGCGAAAAGTGTGGCAGCTCTGAGGGCGGAAGCTGGGATAGAAGAACAGTCCCCCGAGTTGGATATTCCGAAAGTCCACCACACTACATCAGCAATAGAGTATGTCCAGCCCCAGGGCGAATCAGAGGAAATGGCTGATAGGGTGGCTGCTACTGAAGATCAAGAAAGTGATGATGAGGGCAAGTCCTCGACACCTCAACAGTCACACGGGCAGCACCGCACTGCAATTCGTCCCGCCATTTCAGCTGCTGTGGCTGAGCGTGCACAATACGGGGTAAAGGAGAGAACTACTTCATATGATAGCAGTCAGCGCGTAAGTGATAATACTGACAGGACAGCAATAGCCAGAAGTGGAGAAGATGAGAAGAGTCGTGTTATTGTTGTTGATGGAATGGAATTGGATTTTGAAAATGATCACATTTCGGGGATTAATAGGAGTTTGGATGAACTTGCCCAAAGACTGAATAACTCTCTGAAAGACTCTGCTACTCCGGGGATGATAACTTCTCAGTCAAAATCCGGAGCAGGCAGTGGTTCAAGCGGTGGATCAGGTGTCTCGCAAGAAAGCCGCAATAGTGTCTATATCGGATATGCGGCTGAATATCTGGCTTACAAGGTATTGAAGAATAAATATGGGGCTACCAGCGTTGAATGGTTATCTGAAAACGCAAAGAGAGCTGAGGTAAATGAGGATGGAAGAGCTGGGTGTGGCTATGACATCGGTGTAAAAGTTAACGGCATGGATAGGTATGTCGAAGTTAAGGCTATTACAAATCCATCAATCGGATTTGAAATAACTGGGAATGAGCTAAGATTTGCAGAAGAAAATGCCGATAGATATGATATTCTGATGGTTCAATCAATCACTGAGAATCCGCAGCTTGTGTATATTAAGAGCTTCTTCGATATACCCGATAAGGAAAAGCTCACCAATAATAGCCGCTTTACACTTGAATTGCCTTCGGCTAGAATTAGATTTGAGCTCAAAGGCGAATAATCTTGCTTTGGAGCTAATAACCACATTTAATGTTGACAAAATGGAGGCAATTAATTTCATTGCTTAAGTATGAATGGGAGGTTTCATATGCAAAGGATGCTTTCGTTGGTGCTTTTACTTTGTAGCATGACTCTTCTTGCTACGGATATTACATTCTCCGAAGGGCTTTTGCAGCAGGCGGAATCTGGTGACGCAGAGGCGCAATATGGGTTGGGTATGGCCTATTATGAAGGTAATGGCATAAAACAGAATTATTTTGAGGCGGCGAGATGGTATAGAAAAGCAGCAGATCAAGGATATGCAGAAGCACAATACCGCTTGGGCTGTATGTATGAAGAAGGCAAAGGCCTAAAGAAAGATTTTTCAGAAGCATTACACTGGCTACGTATGGCAGCAGATCAGGAACACATATCTGCACAAAGTAGTTTGGGTTCATTATATTTATGGGGTAGTCCTGATGTAAAGACGGGTATTTCGG
Organism: Cloacimonetes bacterium UBA3900; assembly: GCA_002391675.1. Classification (GTDB taxonomy): domain Bacteria; phylum Cloacimonadota; class Cloacimonadia; order Cloacimonadales; family Cloacimonadaceae; genus UBA3900. Next base: position 72,516 of record DGFM01000052.1, read on the forward strand.
AGGGAGTAAAATGGTATCTCAAAGCAGCGGAAAGGGGAGACATAATGGCACAGTATAATTTGGGCTGGATGTTTCGGGATGGATTTGGTGTGCGAAAGGATTATCAAGAAGCTTTAAAGTGGTTTCGCAGAGCTGCAGACCAAAAATTCACTCTGGCAAAACATGGTCTGGCTAGTATGTATCGAGATGGCAAAGGAGTAGATCAAGATTATTGTGAAGCAGCAAAATGGTATCGCAAAGCTGCGGATAAGGGATTATCATCTGCACAGTATGAGTTGGGCAGTATGTATTATTATGGAAGAGGTGTAAAACATGATTACACTGAAGCCGTGAGATGGATGAGTAAAGCCGCAGAACGAGGGAATACTGATGCACAAAATGATTTGCTTTATTTTTCAGAACAAGGACTGGCAGAAGCACAGTATCATGTTGGCTTGATGTACCATGAAGGTAAGGGGGTAGAACAAGACAATTCTGAAGCGTATTATTGGTTTCGGAAAGCCGCAGAGCAAGGACATGTTGAGGCGCAGTATATGCTGGGCTTAAGTCACAAAACGGGTATAGGCGGTCTTTTGGATAATGAAGAAGCATATTTTTGGTTTATTATAGCTGCTACAAGCGGACATGAAAGTGCTATTGAAAGTAGAAATAATGCGGCTAGGGATCTATCTCAAGAACAGCAGGACAAGGTTCAGAATAGAGCGAATGAATGGTTAGAAGAGAATAAAATGCCATGATACCATATTAGCTGAGGGCTAAGCAGTAGCTTATGTTAAAAATGAGAATAAAAAGCAGGTTCTTCTTATCCTGTCGGGTTATGACTCAACGTAAAGGGAAGATACTATAGACAATAACGTGTGACGATTTTGCAGTTGTGCGTTGTGAGTGGGACGCATGTCATTGATATGTTGTGCGTTATAAGGATCAAGGTAAGCGGGTGAAAACCGAGGGATAGAATTGGTAGTGTTCCTTTGATACTACACTTCCGTAATGAAAGAGGCGGTAGCTTTCCTGTAGGGTCGCTCGCCGGAGCGAACACGCGATCTTACCCTGAAAACATCAAGCTGCGCTTGATTGCGGCGGTATGGCAACCTCCGGCTACCTTTTGGTCGCTACGGCGACCGCCCTTGCAAGGGTATTTTACTTTCGGCAAAAAAGGGACAACATTTGACCGGTTTCGTATCATCAATGTTGGCAAAGGGTTGCGAGATTCATAAATTTGGTTTGTTGTGTTCAGGGCAAGGTCGTCAGGGTATATTATGAAGGCTTGTTTTCCGGTAGGGTGAGTTTTGGATTTTTCCACGAATGGGGCCGGCTGCGCTGTCGGTAGAGATGCGGATGGTTGTGGTGTGGATGCGCACGGTGGTGGGCTTTCTTTTATTTCCTCAGATGAACACGAATTATGGGACTAAAGGAATTGGTCAATAACAGGTGGGGAGTGTTTTGGGCGGGCTACTTCTCCATCGGTACCACGATGCCTTTGATGATGATGTTTTGGAAGAAGACAAACACGACTAAGGTGGGGATGGCGGCGATCACAAGAGCGGCATAGCCAACGCTGCTGCTGGCTCTTTGCATCAGGTTGTAGATGTGCACCATCAGGGTCCACATGGATTGATCCTGGCAGACGATGAAGGCGAAGAGGAAGTTGCGATAGGCGGCATTGAAGGCGCTCAGGGCGATCACGGCAAGGATGGGTTTGGAGAGCTGGAGCGTGAATTGCCAAAAAAGGCGGAATTCTCCGGCGCCGTCCAACATAGCGCTTTCGTAGATTTCCTGGGGCAGGCTATCGAAGAAGCCCTTGAGCAAAAAGATGAAGTAGCCGTCTGCAGCGGCGGGCAGTACCAAAGCCCAGAAGGTATTGAGCAGATTGAGTTTCTTGAGCATGAGGAAGTTGGGGATGGCCATCACCATTGCAGGGAAGGCCATGGTGAGCATGAAGAGCATGATGATTTGGTAGCTGAAGCGTGGTTTGAAGCGGGAAAGCGCATAGGCGGCCAGGGGATTGACCGTGACGGCAAGCAGGATGGAGAGCAGCACATAGATGGCGGTATTGCGCAGGGAGTGGGCATCGCTGAGCATCTGTTCCAGAGCCATTTTGTAGTTGCGGGTGATAAATTCCTTTCTGATGGCGCCCTCTCTATCTTTGAAGCTGTAGTAGTCTATCTCCTTGCTGGGGAAGCTAATCTCTTGCCAGTCTGGCAGGTTCATGTCCCAGGCAAGGTTGAGTGAGTCGATGCTGCCATACTTGCGCCTGAGGAAATTGCGGAAATCCTGGGCCAGGTTTTTGATCCTGATCTGATGGGGTTGGGCCACGTTTTGGATGAAGTGCACCAGGTCTTCCACGAGGGCGCCGCTATCGGGCAGTTGAGACGGGATCTGCACCTGGCTAAAGGAGGCGTAGGAGCTGCCGTAGGTTTGGTTGAGGGCGGCGATGGTCTCATATTTTTGCTGCAGCATCGCTTGGAAGGGGGCGAGTGCGTCCTCGGAGATGTCCAGATGATGCACGTTGATGGCGTTTTTGGCGGTGTGGAGCCAGGCTTCGCGAAGTGGATGACCAGCGGGCGGGCAGCTTTCGGGCAGTTTGAGCTGGTCAAAAGAGGTGTAAGAGCTTCCCAAGAGCCGGTTTAGCTTGTCCAGGTCACCGTTTACCATGGGGATGACTTCGCTATTTGCGAAGAAGCCATCGGGGTTGATGAAGAGCTTTTGCTGCAGGGGGCGGGATTCCTTGAACTGGCGGAAGCGGCCTAAATAGCCCTCGGTGGAGCTGGTGAAGATGCGGCCCATGATCTCCTTCTCTTCCACGCTGATCTCTTCCCAGCTGACTGCGCCGGTGCCGTATTTGCGGTTGAATTCGACTAATGAGTTGTTGTTTTCCTCTCTTAAGATTTTGCGGTATTGGCGCTGGGCCAGGGGGTAGACGCCACGGCCGTAGTGTTCGGCCACGTAATAGTGGTAGACTCCGTACTCGGCCTGGGCGATAAACTCTTGCCAATCCCGGTGGATGGCGGGGTTGGCATCCCGGGGCAAGGTGACTTCGGCAAAGGAAATCCAGGTGCCGGGGTAGTTGTCCATCAGACGGCTGCTTTCCTCGTTGTAACGGCTTTCGAGATACTTTTTGTAGAGGGCTTCATCGCTGTGGAGATAGGCCGGGATGAGCTCCATGCGGGTGCTGTCTACGGCGCTTTTGATGGAGGAGGAGAGCATGAGCGCAAAGGGGTAGATCATGGTGATGGAGCCGAGGATGAGCAGCAGATGGATGCAGAGGTTGAGGATGCGGGTTTTGGGGTCTTTGCGCGCTACTTTGCCGATGATGCTCATGATTCGTCTCCGCTTGCCACACGGAACTCCATGCGGGAGATGTGTTTGATCTGCATGACGGTAAAGCCCATCAGCATGAGGCTGAGGAGCCAGGCCATGGTGGTGGCGAGGCCGAATTTGAGGTAAAGATAGGCCTTCTCAAAGATGAGCAGGTCTGCGACGCGGGTGGCTTCGTTAGGCCCGCCGAAGGTCATCACCAAGATGAAGTCGCTGGATTGGGCGGAGATGATGAAGGCGGCGATGAGCTGGATGATGATCAGGGCTTTGAGGCTGGGGAAAACGATGTGGCGCAGCTTGGCAAAGAAGCCGGCGCCGTCGATGTCTGCTGCTTCGTAAAGTTCGTTGGGGATGTTCTTTAGCGCTGCCAGGTAGATGAGTGAGCCGGGGCCAATTCCCGCCCAGATGCCGGGCAAGACCACGCAGAGCATAGCCAGCTTTTCGTCTTGGATCCACTGGCTTTTGGGGAGGCCGAGGGCGATGAGGATCTGGTTGAGCGCACCTGCATCGCCGGGGTGGTAAAGCAGTTTCCAGAGGTAGATTACGATCACGCCACTGATCACGGCGGGGAGGTAAAAGATGACGCGGTAGATGAGTTTGCCGTGCGAAACTTCCTGCAGCATGATGGCTAAAACGATGGAAGGCCAAAAACCGAGGCCGATGGATAAGGTCATGTAATACAGCGTCCTGCCTACGCTGGCCCACCAAGTGGCGTCGAAGAGGACTTCGGCCAGGTTGCCAAAGCCAACCCAAGGGCTGGGCCCTACGAGCTTGTAATCCTGCGCAGCCATCACGGAGCCCGAGATCAGCGGCACATACTTCCACATGAAGATGCTGATCACGGCGGGGGCCAGGAGGATGACGATCCAGAAGGTGCGACGGGAGCTTTTGCTGCTGGTGACGCGGTGTTCGGGAGTGAGAATCTTCCACACGCGCCAGAGCGTGAAGCCAAAGGCAAAGAGGATGAGAGCGGCGATCACGGCGGCCAGGCGCTCGCGCTTCAGCTTCTCGGAGCGGGGCAAGATGCCGATCATCTCCTTATTGGTGCGGTCTTGTGCGGCTTGCAGCACTTTGAGGATGTTGGCTCTGCGGATTTTGGGGTCGGTGCCCAGTTTTCCGCTGCGGTCCAGCTTGATCAGCTCGTCCAGGGGGTAGGTCATAAATTCGTAGACCTTCTGGCAGTTGTCGCCGAAGGGTTCGGGTTTGCCTTCGTTCATAGCGGTTTGGAAGGTTTCCAGCCAGCCTGCGGGTGAGTGGCGCAGCAGCTCGTCATAGCCGTAACGCTTTAGGAAGACGGGGTTTTGCACGCGGCCGTAGCCGTTTTCCACCATCACCTTGAGACGGATTTTGCGGGCTTCCTCGCTATCGTAAAACTTGATGTATTCCCAGGCTGCCTGGCGCACTTCGGCGGGGTCTCTATCGCCCAAACCGGCGTTGTTGCTGATGCCGGCGCCGCTGAAGATGCCCATCATGCGGCAGTTGATCTCGCTGCCTCCCTTGCCGGCGGGGCCCTGCGGTGCGGGAGCGAAGCCGTAGAGGTTGGGGTCGTAGCGTCCGCCCATGTTTTGCTGCGAGAGGTAGTCCATACGCATGGCGATCTTGCCTTCGGTCCAGAAGTAGCCCCAGTCGCCATCCCGCATGGAATAGCCTTCCTGGGGGCGGCCGTTCTTGTCTGTCCAGGGCGTGTTGAGGATTTTGAGGTAGTATTCTGCGGCGTCTACGCCTGCTTCGGAGGCGAAGGCGGCTTTCCAGTGCTGCGCTTGTTCGTCCCAAACCACGGCATCGCCGCCGGCAGCCCAGAGCAGAGGGAGCCAGTCGTAGGCGGCTTGCGGGCCGGAAGCCAGAACGGTGCCGTAATTATTGGTGGCGGGATCGCTGAGCCGGGCGGCGTAGTCCATGAATTCATCCCAGTCTTTGGGGGCGCGGTTGGGGTCTAAACCCGCTTTCTTGAAGACGTCCTTGCGGTACATGAGCACGCGTACCAGGGTCTCGTAGGGGAGCATCCAGACCTTCTCCTTGTTTTGGCCCTTCAGCTTGCGCTTGATTACCTGCCAGACGGGCTTTTCCACGCGCAGGTCGAGCAGTTCGGGGTCTTCCCGGGCGATGAATTCGTCCAGCGGGTAAAGGAAGTTGTTTTGGATGTAAGTGTCGCTTTGACGGAAGTTTACATAGAGGATGTCGGGTGCCACTCCGCCGGCGATGGCCATGAGCGGGGCAGCGTCTAAATCCATCTTGTCTATCTTGATGCCGGAAAAGGCGCGCAGCTCGATGTGTGGGAACTTCTTTTTGAAAGCCTGCACCACGGCGGCGTTGGCTTTGGAAGCGGCATCGGTGGCACGCGGGTCTGGCAGCTCAAAGACTTTGAGCACCACCGCCGAGAGCTGCGTGAATGCGCTCAGCAGCAGGATGATAAACCAGACCTTACAAGCTTTCTGCATTATCTTATGGGTACATGCCCAAAATGATCTCTTGAGCGGGGGCTGGCTCGGGACTGATCCTGTAAGCGGCGGCGATGGCTGAAGCGGCTTGTTTGCCCGCGCTTTCGTCGTTGCTCAAGACGGTGCCGATGGTCTCGCCTTCCCGCACTTGGTCGCCGATCTTGCGTTCCAGATAAGCTCCGGCGCCGGGATCGAGGATGTCGGTCACCTTCATGCGTCCGGCCTTGACCCTCACCAGGGCGTAGCCTACGGCACGGGAGTCGATCTGCTCTATCCAGCCGGAAGCGGGGGCTTTGACGGGGATTTGGTACTTGGCAGTTCCTAAGAGGGAATAGTCGTCCAGCACCTTGGGGTTGCCGTTTTGGGCGATGATGATTTCTTCAAACTTGGCCAAGGCTTTGCCGTTTGTCACCACTTCGTTGATGGCGGTAACTGCTTGGCTTTCTTCGGAATAGATGCCGGCTAACAGTAGCATTTGGCTGACTAACTTGGTGGTGATGGCGTAGGTATCCGGCAGGTAGTTGCCTTTGAGATATTCGATGGCCTCGGCGGTCTCGATGGCGTTGCCCACCGCTCTTCCCAGGGGTGAATTCATGTTTGTGAAGACCACCTGTACCTTCTGGTCGAAGCTGCGTCCGGTTTCCACCAGGCTGTGGGCGAGTTCCTGGGCACGCTCGAGGTTGGGCATGAAGGCGCCGCTGCCCACTTTGAGGTCGATCACCAGATACTTTGCGCCTTCTGCAATCTTTTTGCTCATGATGGAGGCGGTGATGAGGCCGGGATTTTCCACGGTGGCGGTCACGTCACGGAGTGCGTAAATCTTTTTGTCGGCGGGAACCAGGTCATCTGATTGTCCCACCAAGGCATAGCCGTGCTTCATCACGAGGTCGTAGAGCTCCTGCATTTCGTAGGCGGTTTGGAAGCCGGGGATGGTCTCCAGTTTGTCCAGCGTGCCGCCGGTGTGACCCAGGCCGCGTCCTGAGATCATGGGCACGTAGAGTCCCAGAGCGGCGGCGATGGGGGCCAGCATGATGCTGATCTTGTCGCCCACGCCTCCGGTGGAATGCTTGTCCGCTACGGGCAGGGAAGCGTCAAAATGCAGGCTTTCGCCGCTTTCTATATAGCTCCTTGTGAAGGCTTTGGTTTCTTCTATATTCAGTCCCTGAAAGAAGCAGCTCATAAGCAGGGCGCTCATCTGGTAATCGGCGATGCTGCCGTCCAGAAAGCCATTGATGAAGAAGCTGACTTCGCTTTCGTCCAGGGAGTGGCCGTCTCTCTTCTTGAGGATCAGTTCCACGGGGTTGTATTTTGCCATATATATCTCCTTAATTGCCAATGAGTTTCTCTCGGATGTGGGCGCTGAACATATCCATCACCCACACTACGAGTGCGATCAGCCACATGATGAGGCCTACGTTGCGCCAGGCAAGCAGCTGTTGTTCCTGATACAGAGCCAGCCCTATGCCGCCGCCACCCACGAAGCCGACGATGGTGGCCATGCGGATGTTGATATCCCAGCGGTAGATGGTGAAAGCGAGGTAGGGAGCCAGAATCTGGGGCGTGACGCCATAGCGCCAAACCTGCAGCGTGGAGGCTCCGGTGGCGCGGATGGCTTCCACGGGGCCGGGATCGATGTTCTCTATCTGTTCGCTGTAAAGCTTTACCAGTGAGGCGATACTGTGAATCCAGAGCGCCAGCATACCGGCGAAGGGTCCGATACCCACCCACACGCAGAAGATGATGGCCCAGACGATGGCTTCTATGGAGCGGAACACGGTGGAAATGGTGCGGATGATCATATAGACGATGCGTCCCGGAACTGAGCCATACATGAGGTTTTTGGCGGCCAGGAAGCTGAGCACAAAGGAGAAAGGCAGCGCAAAAACGGTGGCCAGGAGCGCCAGGTAGATGGTTTCTACAAGAGCACCAAGCATGGGCACCAGTTGCTTGAGATTGGGGTTGAAGATGCCTTTGATGATGCCTTTGGTATTGGCGGCTTGAGTGAAGAAGGCGATGGGTTTGACATCCACGATGATCCAGCCCATCACAAAGCTGATGAGCAGGGCGAGCACCATCTCATAGATCCAGAGCTTGGATTTGCCTTCGGTTTCGCCTAAGATCTTGGCGGCAAGGTTGTTTTTAAACAAGGTGAAGATGCCGGCTAAGACCAAGGGCAACAACAGGATAACAGCTGCGGGCACGTGACGCTCGGCCAGGCGCCAAAGCAGCCAGCTCACGCAGGCCACGTTGTAGAGCCAGAGGCAATACTCAACGGTTAAAATCTTAAACTTCTTCATGGGTGTGATAAGACAGGGGGGTGCAAAAATGTCAAGCGATTAGTGCTTGGTCTTTAGCTATCCTCTTGTGGTGGCTCGAGTTCTGCATCTTGCGGCAGGGGCAGGTCGGGCAGTTGTTTCATGCGTTTGCGCCTCCTGAAGTAAGCGATAAGGAGCACGAAGGGCAAGAGCGAAAAGATGAGCGAATTGATGCCGATAAAGAGGTATTTCCAGGCCTTTCCCTTGAGGTAATCCTGGTATTGGAGGTTAAAATCGAAGAGGGTGGTATTGAAGCTGTAGTTGAAGGCGGGGATGAAGGGCGTCTTCTGGCCTGCTTTATAGGTGCTTGAGGTGATAGACCAGAAGGTTTTCCAGCCTTCGGGGTAGTTTTCCTGCAGGTAAGTGATTGCAAAGAGGCTCGAGAGATAGTAGCTCTGCCACTGGGCGGGACTTTCGGGGTATTGGTAGCTCATGCGGAAGAGGTCTGCCAGCTGGCCGAAGAAGCAGTCGCGGGTGAAGTTTATGTAGCTTTCCAGGCTGAGCTGGTTGGCAAAGAGGCAGGCCATTCCCTCATGAAACCAAAGCGTGGCGCCGCTGAAGAGCTGATCCAGATACCAGTGAGTATATTCATGGATGAGGATCTTGATATAGCTGCCCTTCAGGCTCTCCAGGGGTCGCACCCAGACTCTTTTCTCGGCACTGCTGTAGAAGGCATCGCTAAATTCCACGATTCCCTGGTGCTCCTGCGTAAGTCGTGCGTAGGCATCGTCATCCGGCACGATATAGATGTCCGGGCCGCCATCCACGTAGACGCCGGTGTGCATCTGTATTTTGTCTATACCCTCATCCAGCTCTTGCCTCAGATTGAGCGTGGATTCCGCTGTCCTGCCGCTGCCGTAGATGCTCACATAGCGGCTTTTGGCGATGAGCGTGTATTCGGCACGGAGGCAGGCAGCAATCAGCAGAAAGAGCGAGAGGGCAATGATATAGCGAGTTTTGAAGCACCTCATACGCTCTTCCCTTCTGCCAAGTCTGATTTTTAGGCTATAGGCTCTCTACTCTGCAGGATATAGAAGTTTGCCGCATCCTTTTTGGCGACGTTGCCTTCGGGGATCTTGAGTATCTTGATCTGATGGACGTGCGAATAGAGCGTGAGCTCGATCTGGTCTTCCTCTTTGACGATCGCCGAAGCCTTGGCGGGTTTGCCGTTGAGCTTGACCAGGCCTTTATCGCAGGCGGTCTTGGCGATGGAGCGCGTCTTGGTGAGGCAGAGCTTGTTCAAAAGCTGGTCGATTCGCACGTTGTCCTCTCTTAGCTCAGCAGGCGCATCGTCTCCATTGCTATCATCAGCTCTTCATCGGTGGGAACTTTGAGCACGCTCACCTTGCTCTCGGCGCTGTTGAGCACCTCGATATTGCCGGTGAAGCGGGCGTTCTTTTCCTGATCCAGGCAGATTCCCAGAGCGTCCATATTCTCGCAGACCTGCGCTCTCATGATGGGCATATTCTCGCCAGCGCCACCGGTGAAGACCAGCACATCCAAGCCGTTCATAGCGGCAAAGTAGGCGCCGATATACTTTTTGATGCGGTAGCAATAGACGTCGAGAGCTGTGCGGGCGGTTTGGTTGTTGTCTTTAACGATGGCGTTCTCGATGACGCGCATATCGTTGGAAAGCTGTGAAAGGCCCAGCATTCCGCTCTTTTTGTTCAGGATTCCGTTTACCTCATCCACGTCCAAGCCGAGGGTTTTCTGGAGGTGGATCACGATGGCGGGGTCGATATCGCCACAGCGCGTGCCCATCATCAGGCCTTCCAGCGGCGTCATACCCATGGAGGTATCGATGCTGCGTCCCTTGTCTATTGCGGCTATGGAAGCGCCGTTGCCCAGGTGACAGGTGATGATCTTGAGCTCGCTGATGTCACGGCCCAAATACTCCGCAGCCTTCATGCTCACATACTTGTGCGAAGTGCCGTGGAAGCCGTAGCGGCGGATCTGATGCTCTTTATAAAACTCCAAAGGAAGGGGATAGAGATAAGCCTGTGCGGGCATGGTTTGGTGGAAAGCGGTATCAAAGACTCCGCATTGAGGCACCTGCGGGATGCTGGCCATCACTGCTTCGATCCCTTTGATATTGGCCGGGTTGTGCAAAGGCGCCAGCGGGATGCAATCCTGCAAAACCTGCTTTACATGAGGCGTGATCACCACGGCATCGCTGTAATGTTCGCCTGCGTGCACCAATCTATGGCCCACGGCATCAATCTCGTTCAGGCTGCCAATCACGCCGTGCTCGCTGTCTTGAAGCGCATTGAGGACAAGCTCCAGGCCACGCTCGTGATTCTCGATCACCATTTCCTGTTTCTTATTGGTATAAGCAGGGCTTTTATAGGTGAAAAGGGCAATCTCCTCTCCGATACGTTCCACAATTCCTTCCGCCAAAACGGACTCATCTTTCATGTTGAATAACTGATACTTGATGGAAGAACTTCCGCAGTTCAACACCAGAATGTTCATTAATCGTTCCTCTCTTTATATATACCGCCCGTGGGCAGCTTTTTGCTTTGTTTAAAATCACGGCTCAAAGAAAGCAGGGATTGGAAACAGGATGGTGGGTGATACTGGATTCGAACCAGTGACCTCTACGATGTGAACGTAGCGCTCTAACCAGCTGAGCTAATCACCCTGAAATCAAGGTGGTGGGTGATACTGGGATCGAACCAGTGACCTCTACGATGTCAACGTAGCACTCTAACCAGCTGAGCTAATCACCCACGTGAGCACAAGCTTTTTAAACTTGAGGGATTTGTCAATATAATTCTTAACAAAGCCGTGCAATACGGGCGGGAAAGCGTGATGATAAGCGGGTTATCGGATGCTGCTAAGACTGCCACTCACTGCGGAGCGCTTCAGCCAATATCGCGTGCCGCACTCCTTTTTCACAGGCAGAAAAGCTGTCTAACTGCAAAAGCTCCATCACTTCCAGGATCAAGAGGCTGCCGGCGATGATGATATCCGCTCTGCCGGGATCAAGGCCCGGGATTTGTTTCCTTTCCGAAAGCGGCTTGCGCTTGAGGAAGTTCAGCAGCTCCTGCAGTTCCTCTTTGTTCAGAGCGGTTTTACCGCTGATGGCGGCGAGGTTCCGCGCTGTGCCGCCGATGACGATGAGTGCGGAACTTTCTGCGCCTCTGATGTTTTGCTTCAGCAGCCGATGGATGTAAGCACTCATGGCCTGAAGCGAGCTCTCTGGGGGCAGATCGCTGTCTATAAACCTATTCGTGAGCAACACCGCACCCAAAGGCAGGCTATAGCTATACTCCATTCTGTGGGAGCCAAAGGCCAGTTCCGCCGAGCCGCCGCCCACATCCAAGACGGCTCTATCGCCTGCAACCATACCATCCGAAGCGGCTGCTTTAAAGGCCAGACTTGCCTCTCTATCGCCGGATAAAACCTTCATCTGCAGGCCGGTTTCTTCTTTTACCCTTTCTATGAAAACTGAGGCATTATCAGCCATACGCAGCGTCATGGCGCCCACGCAGACTATTTCCTGAGGCTGAAAGGCTTGGATCTCCACCATAGTGCGCTTGATCTGCCCGATCGCCTGAGTCGCCACCTCATCCGAAATGCCGCCCGTGGTATGCAAATCCGCTCCCAATCTCAGAGGCAGCGCTCCATCCAGGACTATCCCCGCATCCGAGCCCACCACATATTTGAAGGTATTGGTGCCCAGTTCCAGCACCGCTACTTGCTTACTCATCCAAAAACCATGCCAAAGACGGCCACGCCCAAGAGCATATAGATGGGGTTCACCTTCCAACGCCAGAGGATGAGGAAGCAGACCACAAACACGCCCACGGAAAAGAGGTCCGGAAAAGCGCTTTTACCGATCAGGAACATGGCAGCGGCGATGAGTCCCACGCTCAGCAGCCTCAGGCTCTTAAACATATTTTTAAACCACTCTTTCTGCTGCAGTTTGATGTAGGTATGCGTGAGGATCATCATCAGGCAAAGAGGCGCCAGAATCACGCCCAGCGTGCAGAGCGCAGCGCCCCAGAAGCCATGGATTTTGAAGCCGATAAAGGTGGCGGCGTTGATGGCAATCGGCCCGGGCGTCATCTGCGAAATCGCCACGACGTCTGTAAACTCGCTCGCCGTCAGCCAGCCGTGTTTGACCACGATCTCCTGCTGCAACATCGCCAGCACCGCATATCCGCCTCCAAAGCTGAACAAGCCCACTTTCGCAAAGGTAAGAAACATGGTTAGCATCAGTTTTTCCCCCGCTTCTGTTTAATGTGGCTGATGATCAGCGTCAAGGCTATGCAGGTGATGATCACATACATGGGACTGATATTCAAAAAAGCGACTGCGATCAGCGCCGAGAGCGGAATCCAGCAGTTGCGCCAGTTCAATCCCACCTTCTTGCTGATCTCGATCAAAGGCCAGGCGATCAGCGAAACCACCGCCGGCTCCAAAGCGTGGAAAGCCTTGCGCACCAAGGGTTCCTGCGCATAGCGGTTGAACAGACTGGCGATGATGATGATACTGGTAAACGAGGGCAAAACCGAGCCCAGCACAGCGACTAACATTCCGGGTATACCTTTGATGCGGTAGCCCACGTAGATGCTCATATTGATGGCGATGGGGCCGGGCGAGCTCTGCGATGCAGCGACGCCATCGAGAAAGTCCATATCTGTTAGCCAGCCATGCTTTTCCACCACCTCACGCCGCATGATGGGGATCATGGCTATGCCACCGCCCAGGGTGAAAGCTCCAATCTTCAGGAAGCTGATAAACAATTGCCACAGAATCATATACTGTCCTTATGCTGCTTGACCAATTCCAAAAGTTCTTCTACCAAATGCTCTTCCTTCACCTTTTTGATGATTTCGCCTTTGGCAAAAAGCAGGCCCTCGCCATCTCCGCCCGCAATGCCAAAATCCGCTTCCCTCGCCTCGCCGGGGCCATTCACCGCACAGCCCATCACGGCCACGGTGAGATTCTTGTCCCTATAGGGCGCCAGCGCTTGCTCCACCTTGCCCACCAGCTCAAAGAGATTGATCCTGGTGCGTCCGCAAGTGGGGCAGGAGATGATATTCAGGCCCTGACGCAATTGCAGGCCTTTGAGAATCTCTTGCGCTACCTTCACTTCCTGCACCGGGTCTGCGGAAAGCGAAACCCGCAGCGTATCTCCAATCCCTTCATAAAGTAACAGCGCCAAAGCCATGGAGCTCTTGACGGTACCTGAGATGAGCGTGCCCGCCTCCGTGATGCCCAAATGCAGCGGATAATCCACCTCAGAGGACAGCAGCCTGTAAGACTCCACCATCAGCGGCAGATGCGAGGCTTTGACGGAAATCTTGATATTGTGATAATCTAGCTCTTCCAGGATGCGCACGTGCCGCAAAGCCGCTTCCACCATGGAAAAGGCACACACTCCATGCTCGGCAAGCAAATCCTTGGGCAAGGAGCCGCTATTGACGCCGATGCGGATGGGAATATCCTGCTTGGCTGCGGCTTTCACCACCGCTTCCACGTTTTCCCGAGCGCCGATATTGCCGGGATTGAGCCTCAGGCCATCCACATGATTGTCCAAAGCAGCCAGGGCCAGTTTATAATCGAAATGAATGTCCGCCACGATGGGCATGGACGTGCGCTCTTTGTAGATGCTGAGCGCCTGGGCGTCCTCAAGATTGGTGACGCTGAGCCGCACAATTTCACAGCCGGCCAGCTCCAATTCCTTGAGCTGAGCCAGACAGGCCGGGACGTCCGAGGTAGGCACGCTGAGCATACTCTGGATGGAAATGGGCGCACCACCACCGATGAGTAGCTTGCCAAGCCTGATTTGACGGGTTGGTTTGCGAATTATACTATTCATGTGCTCAAAAAGAATTGAAGCGGGTAATTTGTCAACATTGACGTTTTGGTTTTCCACGAATAACACGAACCTGTCGGAGAGGGAGAGAGGGAGAGAGGGAGAGAGGGAGTGAGGGAGAGAGGGAGAGCGGCTGGCGCAAGTGGTGTAGATGCGGACGGACGCAAGAAGAGCGGCGCTTTGGCAAGTGCCCGTACATTTCCCATCCGTGGAAAAAACATCGTGGAAATTGTTTTCAAAAAACCGATGCTCAGCTCAATATTTGACTTTTGACCGTGCTCGCCCCACCTTCGGATATCCTTGGCGCTCGAATGCGTA
>DGFM01000052.1:86951-88428 GCA_002391675.1 Cloacimonetes bacterium UBA3900
AAATCGACGTTTTACGAGGCAGAATTGCTTTCGCAAAACCGGCCCTGGAGTCAAATTTTTCAGAAACGCCTGCTGTTTAGGATGCCGGCGTGAGTCCTGGAATGCCTACTAAAACAGTAGGCGTTATGTGGGTATTCGTGGGAAAAGGAAAAAAGCTTTAACCTCGAGCTGCGCTTGTAGAAGTATACAGCGCAGCGATTTTGGCCCAGAAATTGCTTGACTTAAAACATCTGTAGAATAAACTTGCAGTTAAGCTGTTGAGCGCAGAAAGTCCTGCTGTTTCAACGCTGTGTGAAACCAAACAATATCGAGTAATCAAGAGGGAGAAATGAGACAATTTGCACGTTTGGCAATCTTACTCATGGCTGTGATTGCCAGCACCCTGATAGCCGCACCGCGCAGTTTCCTGCCGCTTGAGGTCACTCAACCGGACGGAAGCCGGATCAACATCTACGCCAGCGGTGATGAATTTCACAACTGGCTGCACGATGAAAACGATTTTACCATAGTGAGGGCTGCCGATGGCAGCTATGTCTATGCCATCCAAGAGAATGGCGGCCTGGTGCCCTCGGATTTGGTCGTGGGGAAACACCTGCCTTCCGCACGCAATCTCACGCCCGGGCTAAATTTGAGCCCGGCTGAGATCAAGGCCAGGTATGACCGCCAGTCACAGATGCGGGATTACTCAAACGGACGCGCCCCAAACACGGGACAGATCAACAACATCGTCATCTTCATCAAGTTTTCAGACAGCCCGGAGTTCAATACCTACTTCAGCTACTACCAGCAGGTCTTCAACGCATCGGGAGCGACGGACAACTCCATGAAAAACTACTTCCTGGCGGCATCATACAATCAGCTGACCGTGGATTCCTTCTTCTATCCGGCGCCCAATGGCAACGCGGTGGTTTCTTACACTGATATCCATCCGCGCAGCTACTTCCAGCCTTTTTCTGCTTACAACCCCAATGGATATACCGCGCAGGAGAGGACCGAGCGCGAACAGGAGATGCTGGTGAGAGCCGTGAATGCCGTGAGTTCTCAGATACCTGCAGATCTGAATATTGATGGAGACGACGATGGCTATGTGGACAACGTTTGCTTTATCATTCAGGGACAACCCGATGGCTGGGCCTCCCTGCTCTGGCCACATCGCTGGGTTCTCTTTCACGATTTTGCCTATATCAACAATAAACGGGTGTGGGACTTCAACTTCCAGCTGGAAAGCTTTCTGAACGACTCCGGAGCCGGCGTGCTTTCACATGAAATGTTCCACAGCCTCAGCGCTCCTGATCTGTATAGATACTACAACCGGGAAATCACTCCCGTGGGAAAATGGGACATCATGGCCCGAGACCTGGACCCGCCTCAGCATATGGGCGCCTGGATGAAACATAAATATGGACAGTGGATCACCAACGTGCCCACCATCACCTCCTCCGGCACCTATACACTGCATCCCCTGGCATCTTCCTCC
>DGFM01000052.1:88721-90259 GCA_002391675.1 Cloacimonetes bacterium UBA3900
GGGCTGATAGTCTACCGGCTGGATATACGTGAGGAAGGCAACGCCAACGGCCCTCCGGACGAACTGTATGTCTATAGACCGGGTGGAACAAACAGCGTGGACGGCAACCCGGACCTGGCAGCGCTTTCGGCGCAAAACGGACGCACCGAGATCAGCGAGGCAACTGCGCCCAACGGATTTTTGGGCGACGGCTCATCCGGCGGACTCAACCTCTTTGACGTCGGTGTGGCGGGTGATACGATCAGCTTCAAGGTGAAAATCTCGGATATCCAGCTCACCTATCCGCATGGAGGCGAGACCTGGATCTGCGGCGACAACAAAGTCATCATCTGGAAAAGCAAGAGCGACACCGGAACCGTAACACTCGAGTATAGCAGCGATGGCGGCCAAAACTGGAATCTGATCGCTACAGGTATGGGCAACACCGGCAGCTATGTCTGGAACAGCGTGCCTCCCATGGATAGCAGTAACCAGGTACATATCCGCATTACAAACCAGGCCACCGGCCAATCCGATTCAAACTACTATCCCTTCACCGTTGTGGGAGGCAACCTGCCGCCTCCCAGCAATCTCACGGCCACGGTGCAAGAACATAACGTGAGCCTCAGCTGGCAGCCTCCTGATACACGCAACCTCTTGGGATACAATATCTACCGCAATAGCACGCTCATCGCCACGGTTACAGCTACGGAATACCTCGATGAAAACCTCAGCGCAGGTGTCTACAGCTACATCGTCACCGCCAGCTACACCGAAGGCGAATCGGCAGCCACAAACGTTGCGACCGCATTCGTGGAATCGAGCCTGATGCCTCCCACAAACCTGCAGGCAACCGTGGGTGAGACCGATGTCAACCTCACTTGGAATGCTCCCGCTTTACCATTTGATGCGCTCCCTGAAAACAGCGGCACATGGCAGCTTCTCGGCTATAAGGTCTACCGCAACAACCTCTTGATCGCAAACACAAACCAATGTTATTTCTTTGATGGAAGCCTCTTCTTTGGCAGCTATTCCTACACCGTGACTGCCGAATACTTCCACGGCGAATCCGAGCCCGCAGGCCCCGTGGAGGTGGTGATTTCATATGTCCCCGCACCCACCAACCTCACCGCAGAAGT
This sequence comes from Cloacimonetes bacterium UBA3900, assembly GCA_002391675.1. Lineage (GTDB taxonomy): Bacteria > Cloacimonadota > Cloacimonadia > Cloacimonadales > Cloacimonadaceae > UBA3900. The sequence goes on from DGFM01000052.1 coordinate 89,840, forward strand.
GATGGACAACCGGGTTGCCCTGAGCTGGTCTGGCCCCGATGAGTATTCAATCCTGGAGATGACCGGATACAAGGTCTATCGTGACGACCAACACATCGCCACCCTCGACGATGCAGACACCCTGAGCTACACCGATATAGGGCTGGCAAACGGAACCTATGCCTACGGCGTGACTGCACTCTATACCCAAGCAGAAAGCCTGCCCGTCTCCATCGAGGTAACCGTGGAGGTGACGCTGGGCGAAGTGGTCTTTGAAGAGGACTTTGAAGAAAATGTAAACTTTGCCAGCCTGCCCTGTCCCTGGTGGTTAATTGACGAAGACGACGCCTATACCACCAGCATCCCCGGTATCAGCTTCCCCGGCGCAGGAGACAAGATGACCTACATCACCTTCAATCCCTCTGCCACTGTGCCTCCGAT
>DGFM01000052.1:90290-96940 GCA_002391675.1 Cloacimonetes bacterium UBA3900
AGCCACTCCGCCGAATACGGACTGGAANNGATACGTGAGACCGCATCATTTTAACTGGATAGATGCAAACTGCATCGAAGTACCCGCAAGCTGGACTGAATATATTTACGACCTCAACGACTACAATGGCGAATACGTCTACATCGCCATCCGCTGTCAATCTGAGGGAACAATGGCCCTCTATATCGACGATGTTTCCATCCACTCGGATGGGGGCTATCTGGTTGGAAACGACGACAATAGCGTCCCTGCACTCAGCACCCGCCTGGAAGGCAACTATCCAAACCCCTTCAATCCCAGCACCACCATCCACTACAGCCTCAAGGAAGCGGGCCCCGTCCGCATTGAGATTTTCAACCTCAGAGGCCAGATGATCCGCTCTTTGGTAAACGAAAGCAAAGCCAGCGGCAGCCATAAAGTGATGTGGGATGGCAAGGACGAGCGCGGCAACACCATGTCCAGTGGCATCTATTTCTTCAGGATGGAAGCCGGCAAACACAGCGAAACCCGCAAGATGATAATGATGAAATAAAGCGTCTTTGGATACCATGGCAGCCGGCGGCAGGTGGCATCGCCGCATTCATCAAACTGCGCTTGAAAGCGACGCCCGGGGCAAGCGACCCTACTTTGGGCGCCACGGCGAGCGCTCCTGCCTCACAACTGGCAGGCGCAGCCGGCCTCTCCTCCCTCCCAGAAGCGGCTATTAGCCTCAATTTTAAGCATTTCTTGAACTTTTCTCTTGACATAAAAGCTAAATTTATATCATTGAATACTTTGGTACCCAAATCGGAATAACCATATAATCATAAATTATTAAAACTAAGGAGTTAACAAAATGACAAAAGCAGATTTGGTAAAGAGAGTAGCGGATGACACAGGCTACATTCGTAAAGATGTTGCCCTGATGATTGACGCATTCCTGCAAGCTGTTAAGGATACTCTTGCCGAAGGGCATCACATCGAAATCCGTGGGTTTGGCACCTTTAAACTCAAAACACGTAAAGCCCGTATGGGCCGCAATCCCAAGACCAACGTTAAAGTACCGGTTGAAGCTCGCACCGTTCCTACCTTCAAGTTCTCACGTGAAATCAAGGACTTGGTGAAGGACATCGAGCTTTCCGAGTAAGGACTAACTTCAATGCCTTGCGGAAAGAAACGTAAAAGACATAAAATCGCCACCCACAAGCGTAAGAAACGCCTTCGCAAAAATCGTCACAAAAAGAAATAACACAAACCTTATAAAGCCCGCCTCCTGGTGGGCTTTTTTATTGAAGCGATCGGTGTGACGGAGCTGCAGCCCGCACAATCCTATTGACATTTTTGTGAGCTGCGATTTGGGTGATCCCAAATAAATAATACACATGTAAGGGTAAATGTAATGAAATACTTAAATCGGATTTGGCTTGGCTTGTTGCTGCTCTTTCCCCTGCTTTTGCTGGCGGGAAATGTGCAGCCGGGCTCTGGAAATACGCTCGTAAACGTGCTGGAAAGCACTAGCGAGCAGACTGTTTTAGAGTTTAACATCGGCAGCTTCGAGAGCGAAGAGGTCGAGATTGAAAGTAAGACTTGGCAGCAGCTGCACCTGGAAAGAGAAGGCCTGCTGCAGCTGGAGGGCTATCCCGCTTTGCCGGTGGTCAACCGCAGCATTATCATCGACGGCCGGGCGCAGATGCATCTGGAGCTCTATGATGTGGTTTATGAAGACCTGCAGCTCAAGGTGGCACCCTCCAAAGGCGTGATTCCGCGCAATATCGACCCCAAGACCGTTCCCTACCGCTTTGCGGACGTCTACGGGAAGGATGAGTTTTATCCCCGCGAGATCGCCACGCTCTCCGAGCCGTATATCCTGAGGGATTATCGTGGTATCACGGTGCAGACCACGCCCTTTGCCTACAATCCCGTAAGCCAGACTCTGCGTGTTTTCAAGAGCTTCAAGCTGCGCATCTATGCCCGGGGTGAGAGCCGCACAAATACGCTGGATGCCTCCCGCAGCAGCTATACCCGCGATTTTGAGCAAGTCTACGCTCAGCATTTCATCAACTGGCCTCACACGCGCTATACCCCTGTGAATGATAGCTTTGGCAAGATGCTGGTGATCTGCCACTCAAGTTTTATCACCGACATCCAGCCCTATATCAACTGGAAGAAGCAAAAGGGAATCGAGACCGAATTGATCGAGTTTTCCAGCATCGGCAGCACCGCCACACAGCTGCAAAGCTACATCCAAAACCGCTATAATGCAGACCCTTCCATCGCCTACGTGCAGCTTGTCGGCGATGCACCCCAGATTCCCACCCTCACGCATCAAAGTGGCGGCGCAGCCCCCGTTTTCTCGTTAGTTGCGGGCAGTGATAACTACCCGGATATCTTTATCGGACGCTTCAGCGCTCAGACGGTGGCGGAACTCAACGCCCAAATCAATAAAACCATCGCCTACGAGAGAGATGCAACTACCTCTGACACCTGGCTTTCCCGCGCCATGGGCATCGCCTCGGATGAGGGAGGCAGCAATGGTGACAACGCCGAAACTGACATCCAGCACATGAACGTGATCCGAAACAAGCTGCTGAACTACGGCTACACCAGCGTGGATCAGGTTTACGATCCGGGTGCCTCAGCCACCACGGTCAGCAACAACGTCAATGCCGGCCGTGGCTTGATCAATTACATTGGCCACGGGGGAGATACCTCCTGGGTTACCACCGGTTTCAACAACACCAATGCCACCAACCTCAGAAACGGCACCAAGACGCCCGTGATCATGTCCGTAGCCTGCGTGAACGGCAACTTCGTTTCCAGGACCTGCTTCGCCGAAGCCTGGCAGAGGAATGCCAGCGGCGGCTCGGTGACCTTCTACGGCTCCACCATCAACCAATCCTGGGCCTCTCCCATGCGTGCTCAGGATGAATTTATCGACCTCATGGTGGGCGAGCACAAATTCACCGCGGGCGGGCTCTATTACAACGCCTCCTGCAAGATGATGGACATCTACGGAAGCGACGGCATCAGTATGTTCAAGACCTGGCACATCTTCGGCGACGCCTCGCTCTTGGTGCGCAGCAAGACTCCCATCCAGATGAGCGTCAGCCACCCCGCCACCATCATCCAGGGCAGCACTTCCCTGACGGTAACTGCCGGAGTTGCCAATGCTTTAGTAGCTTTGACCTACAATAATAACATCCTGGGACGCGGCTATACCAATTCCGCCGGCACGGTCAACCTCTCTTTGAGCGGAATGCCCGCCGGATCAGCGACTTACACCCTCACGGTCACAGCGCACAACCGCGTCACCTATATCGGCACCATCGAGCAAATCCCGCCTGCCGGGCCCTGGATTGACGTGCAAGAAGCGGCTTGGCAGGATGATAACAACGACGAGCCGGAATTTGGTGAAAGCGGAGCCCTGAGCCTGAGGCTGAAGAACTCCGGTTCGGATCCCTCTGCTGCACTTACCCTTACGCTCTCCAGCAGTAGCACCGGCGTGACTATCACCAACAACACGCATCAGGCAGACGCCATCGCAGCGGGTGTGACCGTGGAAATCCCCAGCGCTTTTGGCATCCAGCTTGCCGATAACCTCCCGGATGGCACGGAGTTAACCTTCAGCCTGAGCATCACTTCCGGTACCCAGAGCTGGGAACACGAGACCGTCTTCAGCGTCAAAGCTCCCGCCCTGGCCCTGGGAGATGTGCTGATAGACGACAGCACGGGCAACAACAGCGGCACACTCGATCCCGGCGAAAACGTCAACCTCACCATCACCATACTCAACAACGGCGCAGCGATGAGTCCGGCCGGCAGCGTGAGCCTCAGCTCCACCACCTCCGGAATCACCATCACCACGCCCAGCATAGACATCCCCGGCATCGCTTCCGGTGCATCCACTCAGGTCACCTTCCCCGTCAGCGTCAGCGCCGCTGTGCCCCAAGGCTCTACTGCCAGCTTTGAAGTTATGGCCACCACCGGTGCCTACTACGTGGCCCAAATCATCCCCTTGCAGGTGGGCGATCCCCTTGAGGTGACCATCGGCAGCGGCACGAACACACATGCATATCCGCTCAACAGATTTTACAACTACAGTGCGCATGAAGCCATCTATTTAAGCTCCGAAATCGGCATGGAGGGCAGAATCGAGAAGATAGCTTTCCAAAAACTAAGTGGCAATGACGTAAACCCAATCCAAGACGTAACCATCTATATGAAGCACACTTCCGCCAACACCCTGAGCAGCGGAAACTACACCACCGCCGGCTACACTCAGGTGTTCAGTGGCAGCTATCCAAACGACAGCACAAGCGGCTGGATGGAAGTGACGCTCAACCCGCAATTTGAATACAACGGCACATCAAACCTGAGCATCCTGATCGTGAAGGGCTATCAACGCTGGACAAGCAACTACCCAAGATGGACTTACACCTCTACCGGCACTTACAGAGTCAGACGCAACCAAAAGGATTATAGCGCCTCCACGTCGCTTTCTACCAGCTACGACCTCCCCAACATCCGCCTCAAGATGTATCCCCAGATGAGCGGGCCTGTGATCTCTTCAACTCCCGCATCCATCGAGGCTTCCGTGCATGAGGACGAAAGCGGCAGCAGCAGCGTTGTTTTGAGCAATACCGGCAATATGCCGCTTACCTGGAGCACCAATGCCTCCTTCGCCACCTGGGGCAACGTGAGCCCGATGAGCGGAACCATCCCCGCAGGCGGCTCTACGACGCTGAGCGTGAGCTATAATGCGGCGGGATTGAGCATCGGGACGCATGAAGCCTCCATCCAGATCAACTCCGATGCCACCAACCAAAACCCTTATATCATCCCCGTTTCCCTGCAGGTGCTGGCCTGCCCATACCCGCCCGAGCCGCGCTTAGTGGCCGAGTGGGAGCCCGCCAAGGGAGTGTTGGTGCGCTATCCCCTCGGTTTGCCCTACAACCTGCTGGCAGACATCTCGCAGCACGGAAAGCTTTACGTCATCGTGAGTTCGGGCGATCAAGGCAGCTGCCACAGCTCTCTTAGCAGCAACGGCGTCAATATGAACAACGTCATCTACATCAACGCCAGCACAAATACCGTCTGGGTAAGGGATTATGCCCCCTGGTTTGTCTTTGATGATCAGCGTGAACTGCGCGTGGTGGATTTTAAATACAATCGCAATAGACCCAGTGACAACGCCATCCCCGGCGTGATCGCCAATGCCTTGGGCTATGAATACCACTACCTTCCGCTGGTAGCCACGGGCGGGAATATGATGACCGACGGATGCGGCAAGATGATGTCCACCACCCTGGTGCTGGATGAAAACGACGGCGATCCCAACACCGGCGGTGGAAACGTGACGGAATACAGCTACACTCAGGCCGAGATCGAGAACCTGGTGGAAAACTACCTTGGCGTGAGCGAATATCAGTTTTATCAAGATCCAAACGGCACCTACATCGATCATATCGACTGCTGGGCCAAGCTTTTGGATGTGGACAAAGTGATGATCCGCAGCGTGCCCACCTCGCACGCCCAATACGCCGCCATCGAAGCCTCGGTAGCCGAGTGGCAGAGCAAAACCTCCTCCTACGGCACGCCTTACCGCATCTACCGCGTCTACACGCCCAACAATGAGCCCTACGCCAACAGCCTCATCTTCAACAACCACATCTACGTGCCGCTCATGGGCAATGCCAACGACGCCGCCGCACTGCAAGCCTATCAAAACGCCATGCCCGGCTACACGGTGAGCGGCTACACCTATTCCGCCTTCCAGGGCACAGATGCGCTGCATTGCCGCACCAATACTATCTTTGACGAGGGCATGATCCAGATCACTCACACTCCTGTGACTACCGCCATGGAAACTTCGCCTCTGGCCATCAATTTCAGCCTCTCGCACGTGGATGCCATAGATACCGGCCTCTCCTATGTGGCCTACAAATCCGCCACTGATGCCACTTGGCAGTATGCCACCATCAGCTCACTGGGCAGCGACGACTGGACGGCGGAGGTCTTAACACCCGCCTTTGGTGAAGAGATGCAGTATTATTTCTACGTGCAGGACAGCAGCGGACGCCAGTGTCAGCTGCCGCTCTGCGGGCCGAACGATCCCTTCAGCTTTGTGATAGACCAGGCCAAGCCCGTGGCGCCGGTGGTAAGCGTGCAGATCAGCTCTGATGCCGCTTATCTGAGCTGGGAAGCGGTGCCCGGTGCCACCTACTACAAGGTTTATAAGGCGGTCGACCCCTACGGCCAATATACGCAGATCGGTCAGACGGCGGATACCACCTTCAACATCACACCTCTGGAAAGCAGAGCCTTTTTCAAGGTGGTGAGCGGCAATTGAGGCATAAACCCACACCCAAAGCGCTGACCTACGCCAAGGCGATTTTAGCCACGTTTTTCTGGGCTATCACCTTCATCTGGGTAAAGATAGCCCTTGAGGTCTACCGGCCTTACGAAATCGTGATTTTGCGCCTTGCACTCGCCGCAGGGCTGCTCTTCACCATCATGCTGCTCACAGGGAAGTGGGAAAGGCCTGCCCCGAAGGATATGCTGCGCATGATGTTTGTGGCTTTCTGTGAGCCTTTTATCTACTTTATCGGCGAGACAAACGGCCTCATGTATGTGTCGTCCACGCTGGGCTCCTTGGTGATTTCCACCATCCC
>DGFM01000052.1:97125-98036 GCA_002391675.1 Cloacimonetes bacterium UBA3900
AATGATGCCGCCCACTTTTTCAGTATGCAGCACCAGCTCAAACCACTGCTGGCAATCGTGAGTATGTGCCTCTGCGGCAGTGTGGGTGCCTTTATGCTCTACACGGGCGTGATCCGCGAAATGGGCGTNNTGGTGATTTCCACCATCCCGTTAGTCACGGCGCTGATGGCTTGGCTGCTGCTCAAGGAAAACATCTCCGGCTGGCTCTTTGCCGGACTCCTCGTCTCCTTTGCCGGCGTGGTGATCATGGCAATGTCTTCCACCGACCTCAGCGGCACGCTCAAAGGCATGATGTATCTGGGCTTGGCCGTCATCGGCGGCACCTTCTACGGCATCACCATCAAGCCGCTCACGCATCGCTACAATGCTCTCACCATCGTGGGCTGGCAAAACCTCTGGGGCTTTATCTACTTCATCCCCGTGTTTTTATTCAATGATGCCGCCCACTTTTTCACTATGCAACACCAGCTCAAACCACTGCTGGCAATCGTGAGTATGTGCCTCTGCGGCAGTGTGGGTGCCTTTATGCTCTACACCGGCGTGATCCGCGAAATGGGCGTGATCAAATCCAACCTCTTCACCAACCTCATCCCCGTCTACACCGTAGTCTTGGCCTATTTCATCCTGGGAGACAAGCTGAATCTGCGCTCCGCCCTGGGGCTGCTGATCACACTCGTCGGCATCGTCGTCTCGCAGATACCCGATATCAGGAAGCTGAGGAGGGGGACTTAGCTACCTGCCGGCTCTGAGGATGGGTGATGGGGCGGTTTCCCCAGATTTCGAAAAGCACACAAAAGACACCTCCGATCACCTACCATTTTTATAGGAATTAATGCCTACCTTTTTAGTGGGAATTGTTTCCGGAATCCAGTGCCTGTTGAACCGGGGCTTTCTGAAATATTTGACTTACG
>DGFM01000052.1:98243-101779 GCA_002391675.1 Cloacimonetes bacterium UBA3900
GGGATCGACAAGTAACCCACGGCAAACCCATAGGTTACGCAAACGAGCGCCCAGGAAATCCCAAGGAGGGAAAGGCAGGGTCAAAAGTCAAATATTGATTCTGGGATCGGTTTTCCGCAAGTAATATTTCCACGAATGGGGCCGGCTGCGCCGGCAAGAGGGAGAGAGGGAGTGAGGGAGTGAGGGAGAGCAGCTGCGTGGGTTTCGGGAAGTGAGACCAGGACTTCGGACAAGCGAGAACACATGCAGAAGATTAAAAGTCCACGAATTACACGAATTAACACGAATTATGTGGCCAGTTACCGCTGGCTTGAATTTTCCACGAATGGGGGATGTACGGGCGCTTGTACGGGCGCTTGCCAAAGCGCCGATCTTGTGAGTAGCTTCGCAAGCTTCAGGAATGTGGCCGACGCAGTCGGCAAGCGCCCGTACAGGGCCAGCTACCGCTGGCTTTTTAATCAATAATCTATGGCGTCCAAACCTTGAAATATGGCTTCCTGTATACGTCTTGGCTATTGACAACTGGCAACTGCTCGACATCGTCATCCGGGCGGGGTCGTCAGGGTATATTATAGAGGGAGGTTTTTGAAAGCGTGTTTTGAGGTAGGAGACGGATAGGGAAGTGATGCTCAGGCACTTTAGTAAAATAGGCATTGACAGTAATGTACGAATGCAAATCCTGATACCTGTCATTAGATGCTCTCATATTTAAGATGCTATCCGATTGGTAGTGAGCTGATTATGGGGCGTCTGGCAAAAAGATTAACACGCTATGTTAATAAAATCACTTGACAGGAAACGCTATGCTGATTATCTTTACCTCAAGGAAGTTAGAAAAACGTTTAAACACTGAAAAAGAGATGGTTAAGGCTTATGGTGCGGAGTGTGCCAAGCTGCTCCAGCGCAGACTGATGGAGCTTGAGGCAGCTCCGACAATGGAACAAATTCCGCCCTTTGCCGGCTGCCATCCTCTTTCAGGTGAGTATAAAGGATGCTTTGCTGTGAAATTGAAACAGCCATACCGATTGATTTTCAAACCGGCTATGGATCAGCTTCCATTAAAGCGTGATGGAAGCTTGGATCCGGGCTTGGTAGATGCAATCGAGATTGTGGATATTGTGGATTATCATTAAAGGATGGGAGGAAGTGATGCCTACTAATAAGACTTATGCATATGCTCCGGATTATGCCGTCGCCCCCGGTGAATCGCTGCGTGAGGCAATCGAATATCTTGGCATGACGCAGGTTGAATTTGCTCAGAGAATGGGGATGACCCCACAGAGCTTGAGCCGCATACTAAGCGGCAAACAACCGATAACTCATGAAACGGCTCAAAAGCTGGAATTCATCACCGGTATCAGCCGGGAATTTTGGAACAACCTGGAAGCCAGGTATAGAGAACAGCTGCAGATAATAGAGCTCAAAAAGCAGGAGAACAGTTTTAAGAATTTTATCAAGCTTATTCCGGTCAAAGAGCTGGCTAAGAGAGGCTACATTCAAAAGTTTAAGGAGTATGTAAAGCAAGGAGTTGAGCTGCTGAAGTTTTACAAAATTGGGGAGATCGCAGCTTTTGATGGTTATGCAGAAAGTATGGTTGCGGCGGCCAGGAGTTCTCCGGCTTTTTCTACTTCAGTGTACAACGCCGTGACTTACATCACTATGGGTATGCATGAAGCGGAAAAGATAGATGTGGCTGACTATAATGAAAAGAAATTCAAAGAGGTGCTTGGGCAGGCCAGAAGCATGATCAAGGAGCCGCCTGAGGATTTTAGTGCAGACCTGCAAGAGCTGTTTGCATCGGCCGGTGTGGCGCTGGTGTATGTCCCCGCTTTTACCGGTGTTAGCTTCAGTGGGGCGAGTAAATGGATATCAAGTTCCAAAGCCATGATTATCATGAATATCCGGGGGAAACGGGAAGATAGGTTTTGGTTTTCTCTATTTCATGAAGCTGCTCATATTCTCAAGCACAGTAAAACGAAAATCTACATTGCGGAAGCTGCCTCTACAAACCCTGAAGAGGAGGAGGCAGAAAGGTTTGCGGCTCACATTCTGATACCGGCCAAGTACGATGAGAGAATTCAAAAGGCTACAACCGAGGCTGAAATCATCAAAATTGCAGAAGAGTTGGATGTATCGCCGGGAATTGTGGCGGGCAGATACCAGCATCTTAACAAGAATTGGAAGCTCTTCAACAACCTGTTCCGCTCCATAGAGTGGGCAGAGGAGTCCAGCGGGCTGAAAGTAGTCAGTAGTAAGTAGTCAGTCGCTGCGGCGAGCGACCCTACTTTCGGTATTACACTTCCGACCAAAAAGAGACAATATTTGCATGATTCCGTATGCTTAGCGTTATCAGTCAGTTACGAGATTGGGAAAATCCGTTTTTCGTCATCCGGGCGGGGTCGTCAGGGTGTATTATGAAGGGGCTTTTTGGGAAAGCGTGAGTGAAGTCTCGTAGTCCGTCCACAGCAAAACGATAATATCACCCTCTCATCACAGAAAAGGCTTGCCTTATTTTGGCCTTCGTAGAAAGTGGCACCAAATTAACAGACCCGCCTTACTATTTGGTGAGTTTACAGGAGTTTTAATGAGGTTAAAGACTTTTGTTGGCGGCGTTCATCCACCGGACAACAAACACAGAACTGCAGCCCTCCCCATCGAGGTCATGGCAGTCCCCACCCAAGTGGTTATCCACCTGTCCCAACACATTGGTGCTCCCTCCAAGCCTGTAGTTTCTGTGGGTGACGAGGTGAAGGCAGGCCAATTGATTGCCGAAGCCACGGGTTTTGTTTCCATCCCTCAACACGCTTCCATCAGTGGCAAAGTCACCAAGATTGACAGGTTTTTGCATCCCACCGGCAGCATGAGCCAGGCGATCCAGATCACTTCCGATGGCAAAGACGAATGGCTGGAATTTGCCGATGATGAAGATTATATGGATCTGTCTGTCCAGGAGATGAAGGAGCGCGTGAGTAAAGCCGGTATTTGCGGCATGGGTGGCGCCGGTTTCCCCACCTTTGTAAAGCTTTCACCCCCAGAGGATAAGCCCATTGATACCGTGATTTTAAATGGTGTGGAATGCGAGCCCTACCTCACGAGCGATCATCGCTTGATGTTGGAAAAAGGTGAATGCATAATCCAGGGCTTGAAGCTGATCATGAAGATGGTGGGCGCCAAGCGGGGGATGATCGGCATCGAAGCCAACAAGCCGAATGCCATCGAGTTTATGAGCTATCTCTGCGGCAAAGAAACCGCACTCAGCGTGGTGCCTTTGCAGTTGCGCTATCCGCAGGGAGCAGAAAAGCAGCTCATCTATGCGGCTACCAAGCGTAAGGTTCCCAATGCCGGCGGGCTTCCTGCAGCGGTGGGAGTGATCGTGCAAAATGTGGGCACCGCTTATGCAATTTACGAGGCCATCCGCTATCAGAAGCCCTTGGTGGAGCGGATCATCACCGTCACCGGCAGCGTGGTGAAAGAGCCGAAGAACCTGCGTGTCCGCATCGGAACTCCCTTCCAGGAGCTGGTGGACGCCTGTGGCG
>DGFM01000052.1:101987-104963 GCA_002391675.1 Cloacimonetes bacterium UBA3900
TTGCAGCTACGTCTGCCCGGCGCATATCCGCCTGGTGCAATGGATAGACACCGGTAAGTTAGCTTGGGCTGAAGCTCAACGTAAGAAGTAAGGAGATGCTTTTATGAAAGATAAAGTTTTAGTGTCACCGGCACCGCACATCCATGATGCCACTACCATCCCCAACGTGATGTGGAATGTGGTGCTGGCCTTGGTTCCGGCTTTGATCGCCTCCGTGTATTACTGGGGTTTCCGAGCCTTGTTTCTCTCGCTCTTGGGTGCCGTCACAGCCGTCTGCACCGAGGCCCTGATCCAATATCTGCGCAAGGTGCCCATCCGCATCTCCGATGGCAGCGCATTTTTGACCGGGCTGCTGCTGGCTTTCAACCTCAATATCTCAGCGCCCTGGTGGCTGCCCGTCGTTGGTGCCGCTTTTGCCATCGCCATCGGCAAGCAAGTGTTTGGCGGTTTGGGTAATAACCCCGTCAACCCGGCGCTGTTGGGACGTGCCTTCCTGCTTGCTTCCTGGCCTTCTTTGATGACCGGCGGCTGGCAAGCGACGCGCTTTGGGTCTATGAACGGCATCACCAACCTCAGCCTGATTTCAGATCAGCTGCAGACCATCGCTCCCAAGGCGCACGCACTTGTCACTTCGGCCACACCGCTCAATGTGGCGCAAACGCTCAGGGATACCAGCTTTGTGAGCACTTTAACGCAGAGCCCGGCGCTGAATACGGATATCGCCAATAAGATCTTCATCAGCCTCACCGATGGCAGCACGCTGCAGAACCTCTTTTGGGGCAATGTGGCCGGCTGTATCGGCGAAGTGAGTGTGTTTGCGCTGCTCTTGGGTGCGGCTTGGCTGTTGTGGAAGAATATCATCGAATGGCGCATCCCCTTGTTTTATTTAGCTACCGTCGCCGTGCTCACCTTCTTCTTTGGAGGCATCCCCGGCAGCGGAATGTCTTTCTCAGTGCCCATCTTCCACCTCTTTAGCGGTGGGCTGATCCTGGGTGCTTTCTTTATGGCTACAGATTATACCACCACGCCGCTAACCAAGACGGGACGCATCATCTTCGGCATCGGCTGTGGTGTTCTCACCGTGGTGATCAGGATGATGGGCGGCTACCCGGAAGGCGTGAGCTATTCCATCCTGCTGATGAACGTCTTTACACCCCTAATCGACATGATTACCATGCCAAAAGCTTTCGGGAAGGTGAAAAAATGAAATACTATCTTCAACTTGGCGTTATTCTCATGATCTTCTGCGTGATTGCCACCGGTATCCTGGCCTATGTAAACAGCGTCACAGAGCCCAAAATTGAGGCTCTCAAAGCGGAGGAATCCATCAAGAGCAGGGAAGAGCTGATCCCTGATTGTGACTTTGAAGAAGTGGTGCTGCGTGATGGCTTCAGCTACTTTATCGCTACGGATAAAGAGACTAACGAGCTGAAGGGATATACCTTTACGGCGCAGAAGAAGGGATATGGCAGCGTTATCAAAACCATGGCGGGCTTGGACCCTGAATTCCGCGTCATCGGCATCAAGATCGTCGATCAGAGCGAAACTCCCGGCCTGGGCGCAAACTGTACCAATGATAGCTTTACCTCGCAGTTTGCGGGCAAAACGCCGGAGCAGCTGGCAGTGGATAAAGACGGTGGGCCGATCAAAAGCCTCTCCGGCGCAACCATCACCTCCAGAGCTATAGTGGCTTCTTTGGCTGAAGAGATCGAGGCCATCAAGGCTGATCTGGCCAAGAAAGAGGAGGTGGCAGAGTGAGATTCTTCTCTGAAATTACCAAAGGATTGATCAAGGAAAACCCCATGTTTGTGCTGGTGTTGGGAACCTGTCCGACGTTGGCTGTTTCCACTTCCGTGATCAATGCGCTGGGTATGGGAGCGGCTGCGACCTTCGTGCTGATCTGCTCCAACATCATCATTTCGCTGATCAAAGGCATCGTGCCTTCCAGCATCCGCATTCCCATCTACATCGTGGTGATTGCCGCTTTCGTGAGTGTGGTGGATATGGTGATGGCCGCCTACCTGCCCGCTCTGCACAAGTCGCTGGGTATCTTCATACCGCTGATCGTGGTCAACTGCATCATACTGGGCCGTGCCGAAGCTTTTGCCAGCAAGAATAATATGCTCTATTCGCTGGCGGATGGTTTGGGGATGGGATTGGGCTTTACCTTGGCGCTCACAGCGGTGGCTACCATCAGAGAGATCTTGGGCAGCGGCACCTGGCTGGGAATAAGGGTGATGCCAAACAGCTACGAGCCAATGTTGGTGGCTATCCTGGCACCGGGAGCCTTCTTTACCCTGGGCTTCTTGATGTCTCTGATGAACAGGCTTAAGGAGAAAAGATCATGAGTTATATCGGCGAAATATTCGTGATGGCCATGTCTGCCATCTTCATCCAAAACTTCCTGCTCTCACGTTTCCTGGGCTTGTGCCCCTTTTTGGGTGTTTCCAAGAAGCTGGATTCCGCTTTTGGGATGGGTATGGCGGTGATCTTTGTGATGACGCTTACCTCCAGCATCACCTACCTGATCAACAGATACCTGCTGGCACCCTATCCATATCTGCAGACCATTGCCTTCATCCTCACCATTGCCGCTTTGGTGCAATTTGTGGAGATGGTGATCCAAAAGAAAGCGCCCGCACTCTATAAATCGCTGGGTGTGTATCTGCCGCTGATTACCACCAACTGCGCCGTCTTAGGTGTGGCCCTGCTCAATACCACCGCCGTGCGTTCCGATGGCGTAACTCCTTACAACTTCCTGGATAGCACGCTCAATGGCTTCTTCAGCGGCGTGGGCTTTACCACGGTGCTACTCGCCATGGCGGGTATACGTCAACGGCTGGGCTTGGTGAAACTGCCCAAGTATATGAAGGGTATGCCCATAGCTCTGATCTTGGCCGGTACCATGGCTCTGGCTTTCTACGGCTTTATGGGCTTCAAACTGTAAAGGATAGATACATGAATATAGTTTTAGTC
>DGFM01000052.1:105263-105750 GCA_002391675.1 Cloacimonetes bacterium UBA3900
AGGAAGCCGTCGAAGTTCAAAGAAAGGTAGCCCACATCCATTGCAGCTCGGGCGGTCTCCAGAACACCAACTGGAGATACCAGTATCAGGGCGTATTCAGCTGCAAATCTGCCGTGAACATCGCCGGTGGGCCCAATGCCTGTGAATGGGGCTGCGTGGGATTCAACGACTGCGTGAGAGCCTGCCTGTTTGACGCCATCCACGTGGATGAAGCCGGTATGCGGCATATAGATAGCGAGAAATGCACCGGCTGCGGTGCCTGCGCAAGCGCCTGTCCCCGCCAGCTGATAGAGTTGCATCCGGTGGATCAAAAGGTGCATATCAATTGCTCCTCGCAGGCGCGTGGGCCGGAAGCAAAAGCGGCCTGCGGCAGTCAGCATTCCTGCATCGGCTGCGGTATCTGCGCCAAGAAATGCCCCGAGGAAGCCATCACCGTTGCCAATTTCCTGGCTCATATAGATGCTGAAAAGTGCACCAACTGCGGTGC
>DGFM01000044.1:0-1237 GCA_002391675.1 Cloacimonetes bacterium UBA3900
TTCTTGTTGATAAACCACTGGGAGATCACCTCGCCAAGGAGGCCCAGGATGGAAAATTGGATCATGGATGAAACGATGGGCATGGTCTGTACCCAATTTACATAGCCTTGTAATAACTGGTTCATAAATACAAAAAATCCTTGTTTTAGATTTGGGCAAGCTCCCCTTGGATCAGGAAGCTTGCCCGTTTATTTGATGGTTAGAGTGTTAGTTTAAGTAGCCAAGGCTCCCAAAATCTCTGCTCTCAGCTTCTTGGCGGCATCAGCTGCGGCTGCGGCGAAGTCATCGCCTCTGGAAGCATAGATGATGGCACGTGAGGAGTTGATCAGGATATTGGGATCTTCCTTGCTGTAGATGGTTTGAGCTACGACGTTTTCTGCCTGGGCACCCTGCGCTCCCACTCCCGGAATGAGGATGAGGCGCCGGTGCAGCATTTCTCTCATGTCGTCCATATACTGCGACTGCGTGGCTCCGACCACCGCTCCCACACGCTCTGCGGGGAATTGGTCGATCCACTCACCCACGGCGATGTCCATGCGTTTGTCGATAAAGAAATCCTTGGCAGAAGGATTGGAGGTGAGGCCCAGCACAAAGGCAAAGGCTGCTTCGTGGTCCAGGATGGGGTCCAGGACGTCGCTGCCCATGAGCGGGTTGACGGTGATGGCGTCCACCTTGAGCCGATCAAAGAAGGCGCTCACGTAGCCCTGCATGGTGGAGCCGATATCGCCCACCTTGCAATCCAGGATCACGGGTATCTCTTTGGGAATATAGGAGACAGTCTCGCTGAGAGCCTCTAAGCCGCGCAAGCCGTCTGCCAGATAGAAAGCCAGATTGGGCTTGTAGCAGCAGGCATATTCCCGGGTGGCGTCTATGATGGCTTTATTGAACTCCAGGATGGGGTTCTGCGCATCCTGCACACACTCCGGAAGCCTGTGCAGTTGCGGGTCTAAGCCCACGCACACCAATGAGTTTGAGCTTTGCCAACGTTGCCGGTATTTATGCCACATAAATGCTCACCTGGTCGCGGCCGTCTGTCTCTTCAAATTCCACCTTGATGATCTCTTCCTTGGAGGTGGGAACGTTTTTGCCCACATAGTCTGCTTTGATGGGCAGTTCCCTGTGTCCACGGTCGATCAATACGGCTAACTGAATCTGGTTGGGGCGTCCGAAATCCATCAGTGCGTCGATGGCGGCTCTCACCGTGCGTCCGGTGTAAAGCACGTCGTCTACCAACACC
>DGFM01000044.1:1481-5196 GCA_002391675.1 Cloacimonetes bacterium UBA3900
CTTGGAGAGTCTGTCCGCCAAAGGCACGCCGCGTGAGCGGATGCCTACCAGGCAGATATTGGCAGAACCCCGGTTTTGTTCCAGGATCTCGTGGGCCATACGGTGCGTGGTGCGCTCCATCTGGTCCTTGTCCATGATGCGGCTTTTGAGCTTCATCTCCATGCTGTTCTCCTATTCAGGTTTGATGAAGATGAGGGCGTCGCCCTTGTTGACGCTGGCGCCTTCGCTGAAGGGAGTGGCGGTCACGGTTCCGGCCACGGGGGAAGGGATGTTGTTGTACATCTTCATGGCTTCCAGCACGAGGACGTTATCGCCGACGGCTACCTTGTCTCCCACCTTCACTTCATATTTTACAAACATACCCGGCATGGGAGCGGTAACGGGTGTGCCTTCGCCTGTGGCAGCGGCCGGAGCTGCGGTTGGGGCAGGTGCGGGTGAAGAAGCGGGAGCGGGTGCAGGAGCCGGACTGGCTGCCGGAGCAGGTGCGGGCCTGGGAGCAGCAGCCGCGGGTGCACGGTGCACGACGGTGGGTGTGCCGCCCTTCTCGCTCACTTCCACCAGGAAGTATTCGTCACCGATGAAGATATCAAAGCTGCGCACGTCTGCCGGCTTTTCGGGTGCAGGAGTGCTGGGTTTTTCCACCAGCAGACCTGCTTTTGCCTTTTTGACCAACTCTTCCTGGGCTTTCACTTCTTCCAGGGTGATGGCTTTCATCTCATCCGGCATGGGCTCGAGGCCGTGTTTGATGCGCAGATACTTCTTGCCGGTGAGGTTGTAGATGGCCACGATCAGCTCATCATCGATGTCTTTGGCCAAGCCTTTGGTCTCTTCCTTGATCTGCGGCATGGCATCGGGGATCACGTCGCCGGGACGTGTGGTGATGGGCTTTTCGCCTTTGGGATAGCCTTTGAGCGCCTTCTTTTGCACGTCTTTATTGATGGGCAAAGTGGTCTTGCCATAGAGGCCGTAGCAGAGGTCTTTCACCTGTTCGGTGATGCGGGTATAGCGCTCGCCGCCGGTGTCAAAGAGGGTGTTGTTGACTGCCTGGATGCCCACAATCTGGCTGGTGGGAGTCACAAGCGGGATCTGGCCCAGGTCTTTGCGCACTTTGGGCACTTCGGCAAACACGTCATCCAGCCTGTCTAATGCATCCATCTGGCGCAGCTGGTTTACCAGGTTGGAGATCATGCCGCCGGGCGTCTGGTGAATGATGACGTCGGTATCTATGATGCCATACTTGGTGGTATTGGCAAATTGCATATATTTGGGGATGTCCTTCTCCATCTCTTTGGAGATTTTATTGAGCAGGCGGATGTCGAATCCGGTGTCTCTATTGGTGCCCAAAAGCGTGATCACCAAAGGCTCGATGGCAGGATGCGAGGTGCGGTAGGCATAGGGGCCCACGCAGGTGTCTATGATGTCCACGCCTGCTTCCACGGCTTTGAGCAGCGAGAGGTCTCCCATACCGCTGGTGAAGTGTGTGTGCAGGTGTACGGGAACTTTGATGTTTTCTTTGAGTGCTTTGATCAGGTTGTAAGCATCGTAGGGCGACACAAGGCCGGCCATAT
The DNA here is from genome assembly GCA_002391675.1 of Cloacimonetes bacterium UBA3900. Taxonomy (GTDB): domain Bacteria; phylum Cloacimonadota; class Cloacimonadia; order Cloacimonadales; family Cloacimonadaceae; genus UBA3900. The sequence goes on from DGFM01000044.1 coordinate 3,050, forward strand.
CTTTGATGCACACGGTGTCTGCACCCATCTTTTCGAGTTGCTTGGCTTTGTCTACAAAGTATTGGATGTTGTAGATATCTCCGCCCATGCGTTGTTCGGTGAGGCTGTAGCAGATGGAGCCCTGGAAGTGTTTGCCGTTCTTTTTGATCACTTCGACTGCTGTCTGGAAGTTTCTAAAGTCGTTCAGCGCATCAAAGACTCTGAAGATGTCTATGCCGTTATCACAGGCGCGCTGGACGAAGGCTCTCACCACGTCGTCTGCATAGTTTTGATAGCCCACCAGGTTCTGGCCTCTCAGCAGCATGGAGAAAGGCGTCTTGGTCATGTATTTCTTGAGGGTGCGGATGCGCTCCCAGGGGTCTTCGCCCAGATAGCGGTGCATGGTGTCAAATGTGGCTCCACCCCACACTTCCATGCTGTAAAAGCCCACGCTGTCCATCATTTCAGCGACGTGCAGCATATCTTCGGTGCGTCCGCGGGTGGCAAACAGCGACTGGTGTCCATCGCGGAAGCTTAAGTCTTGTATCTTTACGGGATTGGATGCTTTGGGGCGGTCTGCCTCATAGCGCATGGTCGTCATTTCAAGGATGCCGTGCTTATCCATCAGGTTTATCTCCTTTATCTTGCTCTTTTTATTATTCTTCTTTGGGTAATGTCTCTATATTGCATGGTCTGCCGGGCGCCCCAGCTCTGCCATGCCGTTTGAATCTGCGGAATTTGACGCTCCTGGAAGGTGTCAAATGGCTCTTGGGTCATGATAGCCACCACTGCTGCGATGGCTGCCAATTCTTTGCTGTCCTTCATCTTCGGCCTCATTATAAGGGGATGTTGCCGTGCTTCTTGGGAGGCAGCGCTTCGCTCTTGCTGCACATGATCTCAAGTGCGTCGATGAGGCGGGCGCGCGTCTGCGAGGGAACGATCACCGCATCCACATAACCACGCGAGGCGGCCACGTAGGGATTGTTGAATTCCTTCTCGTAGTTGGCGATCAGCTCTGCACGCTTGGCGGCCTTGTCTTCTGCAGCGGCGATTTCTTTGCGGAAGATGATGTTTGCGGCTCCCTGAGCGCCCATCACGGCGATCTCAGCGGTGGGCCAGGCAAAGACCATATCTGCACCCAAGTGTTTGGAGCTCATAGCGATGTAGCTGCCACCATAGTTTTTGCGGGTCACCACGGTGAGTTTGGGCACTGTGGCTTCGCTGTAACACCAGAGCAGCTTGGCTCCGTGACGGATGATGCCGTTGTGCTCCTGATGCGTACCGGGCAGGTAGCCGGGGACGTCTACAAAGGTGAGCAGCGGGATATTGAAGGCATCGCAGAAACGGATGAAGCGCGTGGCTTTGTCTGAAGCATCGATATCCAGGCAGCCGGCCAAAACCGTGGGCTGATTGGCAACAACGCCAACTACACGGCCATTCAATCTGGCAAAAGCTACGATCATATTCTGCGCATAATACTTGTGCGGCTCAAAGAACACGCCGTCGTCCACCACTTCGCGGATCACATCATACATGCTGTAGCTCATCTTGGGGCTATCCGGGATGATGGTATCCAGCGCGGGACAGAGGCGCTGCGGATCGTCTGTGCAAGCGGTTCTGGGCGCATCTTCCATATTGTTTGCCGGTATGTATGAAAGCAGTGTCTTGATCTGCTCAATGGCGTCGGCATCGTTTTCACAGGCAAAGTGGGCATTGCCGCTCTTGGTGTTGTGAGCCATGGCGCCGCCTAAATCTTCCTGAGTAGTCTCCTCGCCGGTGACGGTACGGATCACATCCGGCCCCGTGATAAACATGAAGGAGGTGTTTTTCACCATGAAGACAAAGTCTGTCATCGCAGGAGAATAAACAGCTCCACCGGCGCAGGGGCCCATGATGGCGGTGATCTGAGGGATGACGCCGCTGGCACGCGAGTTTCTGAAGAAGATGTCTCCATAACCCTTGAGGGCGTCAACTCCTTCCTGGATGCGGGCGCCGCCGCTATCCTGGATACCCACCAAGGGAACGCCGCTCTTGAGCGCCATATCCATCACTTTGCAGATCTTGGCTGCGTGCATCTCGCCCAGGGAACCACCGCGGGAGGTGAAATCCTGAGAGAAAGCAAAGACCGGCCTTCCATCCACCATACCGTGGCCGGTGACCACGCCGTC
>DGFM01000033.1:0-31143 GCA_002391675.1 Cloacimonetes bacterium UBA3900
CGACGTTTTAGAAGGCGGAATTGCTTTCGCAAAACCGGCTCTGAGGTCAAATATTTCAAAAAGGCCTGCCATACCCTCATGAGAAAATGGCAGATTATTCCCGGTTTTTCAGTTATGAAATCTGCCAATTTCTGCCCTTAATTTGCACCAAAAAAGCCAGGCGTTTACCTGGCTTTTCCTGTTTTTCTATATCAGCTTTCGCAAGCTGCCAATACCTGGGTTATTTTCTATCCAAAATCCACTCCACGATGTCGCTCATCACTTCTTCATTGAAGGTCTCTTCAAGCGTTGGGTATTCGCTGGGGCTGCCGGTCTCGCAGGTTTGGAACAAGTGATTGAGCTTGGGATATTCTTTGGTGGTAAAATCCTTGTTGCCAGCCTTGGTGAGGGCGTCTGAGATAGCTTTAAGGTTTATGGAGGCAGACACCTGTGTATCTAAACTTCCATTTACTGCAAAGACGGGGATGGTGACTTTTTGCAGGTATTCACCGGGGTCCAGGCGAAGGAGGTTTTGCATCCAAGGAGTAAACAGCTGTGCCTCAATTGCCTGCTGCAGCTGTTCCTCGGTGGAGCCGGAGCCAAACTTGGGGTCTTTTTCAAATTCCTGGGCAATCAGCTCTGCCAGCCGCTTTTGCTTTGTCTCATGATCAGCGTCTTGGAAGGCCAGATCAATAAGCTTGAGGTCAAACTCCCCTGTCTCACCTTCTTCTCCAGTCACGCCCATTGAGCGCTTGATATCAGCTTCTTGCTGGATGGCCAGCTCTCTGCCGCGCACACCGGGCCCGGCCAAGAGGACGAGGAAAGCGATGTCTTTGTCTTGAGTTGCCGCAATGGGAGCGATGATGCCGCCTTCACTGTGGCCGATAATGCCAACTTTGGCTGCTTGGGCGTGGCTTTTGAGATAGGCCACTGCGGCCAGGGCATCGTCTGCGAAGTCGTGCGTGATCGCAGCGCTGTGATCGCCTTCAGACTCTGCGGTGCCTCTGTCATCATAGCGCAGCACCATGATGCCCCTGCGGGTAAGGTGGTCTGAGAGCACCAAAAACGGTTTGTGCCCAAAAAGCTCCTCATTGCGATCCTGGGGGCCGCTGCCAGAGACCAGTATCACAGCGGGAAAGGGGCCCTTTCCTTCTGGGATGGTGAGAGTGCCGCGCAGGGTGATGCCTGCTTTTTCGTTTACGAAGCTAACCTCTTCCTGAAGATAGGGATAGGGCTCTTCCGGCTCCTGAATCTTTTTGGGTAAGGGTTTCTTTTCCACCTTTTCACGCGAAAGCAGCAGTGGTGCCTCAAAACCGGATTGCTTGAAAACTCCGTCGATCACTCCATCTTTCAGGGTTCCCTTGTAGCTCGCCATGATGCTGCCGACGGAAAACTCCAGGACTCCATCGCTGAATGACGCATCATCAGCGGGTATATCAAAGGCTCCCTGGTCGGGACTGTCCAAGCTGACAGCCAGGCCTGTGTCACTCTTGTTTACATGGACAACGAGGGTGAGCTGCATACCCATAGCGTCTAAAACTCCATTCCATTGGCCTTCGATTTCTGCAGCGCATAAACCCACAGCCAAAAGACTGATTACTAATAAGATAGCTAAGTTTCTCATTATAACTCCTTTGTTTGATTTTGACCTTGTGTTCCAAGGCTACAAAAAGCCCTTCCGGTGTCAACTCAAAAAAAGCCTTGACATATAGTGTCAATTTAATTTACAGTCCTATGTAAACAGAAATAGACAATTTGAAAATCAAGCTATAGATCAAAAGAGGTTTTAGATGAGTCAAAAGCCATATGCAATCATGCATGAGTTTGTGTCCGAGAGGTTTCCCAGCCGCAAGGTTTTGGATTTGCTCAAGACAAAGAAAAGCTCAAATCTCATTGAGCTATCCGGCAAAACTGGCAGCGGCAAATCGTATCTGACCCAAATCCTGGTAGATAAATTGCGCCCGAATTTCAAACAAATCAAGGTTTATTCACCTCACCCCTTTTACTATAATCAACTTGAACAATTGATTTCCCTCACCAGCGGTCTCAGTGCCGAAGAGTTTTCCGAGCTCGTAAGCCAATATCAGACCGGATATAAGACCGGCCGCAAGTACGATTTCTTTTACTACATCATCTCTATCTTAAACGAGCGCAAGCTGTTGAAGCCCATGCTCCTGATCGTGGATGATTGCGATGTTTTGGATTCCTATTCCCGCGATTATCTGCAATACTTGGTCCATTCCTCGCCGGACGTCGGCATCAAGATCGTGGTTTTGACTCAATCTCACCTCTTTGGCTTTTCCACCCACGAGCCCATCCCGGCGCTGAATACAGACGCCATGCAAAGGATCATCCAGCTGGCTTTTCCCGATGAAAAGGACAGCCACGTGAGCGGCAGCGAAGTGTTGCAAACCATCTCCGGCGGCAATCTGATGGTGGTGGAAAACATCCTGGCTGAGATGTTGGCCAGCGGCCGGAGCTTTGATCTCTCGCCCTTCTTGGAGCGCAACTTTGATCCTCAGCATCTATATTTTGAGGGTCTGAACAAGCTGGACAAATCCCAAAAGAAGCTGCTTTTTGCCATGTTTGTCCTGGACGGCAATCTGGATGATAAGCAGGTCAAAAACCTCGGCCTTGGCAGGAATCTGAAGAAAAACCTGGAGATTCTATCTCAGCAAAACCTCATTGCCGATTTTGGTGATGGCTACAAGGTGCAGCGGAAAAGCTCCTTCATGCAGTGGTTGGAGAATGATCCGGAGCAGTTTGACGCCGATTTTAAGCAGAAGATTCTGGCGGAATGTGAGGCATATCCGGACAAGCTGCAGGTGATGGTGCGTCTGCAGAGCCTGAATTCTCTTTACAACGATGAGCAGTTCAAGAGTTTGGCCCAGTATCTGGAACAGATTGCAGACAATGAAAATGCCGCCTCCGTCTGGCAGAACGTCCTGAAGAATTCCACCAAGCCCATGGACGTCTACAATGCCTATCTGCGTTTGGGCATCGCACAATCCGCATCCAAAGACAAACACACCGCCATCGAAACCTTCCGCGAGGCCTTGCAGTTTTGCACCGACCACTCCCTGGCAGCGGAAGAGATTGTCTGGCATCTGGCCTCGCAGCTCTTTGATCAGGGCTCGGGGAGCGTGGCTTTGGAGATCATCAAAAAGTATTCACCCGCCACCATCGACGAATACTGGAAACAAAAGATCCTCCTGCTCAAGGCAGATATCCTCACCGAAATGGAAATGTTTGATGAGGCGATGGACGTCTTGGATGATATCTTGCACAGCTACAACAAATTGGAAGACAAGAAACACAGATACCAGGTGCAGGCGGATGCCAAAAAGATCAGGGGCAAAATCCAGTATTATATCAGCGACTGGGAACAAGCCGAGGAAGCCTTCAAAGAAGCGGAAAAGATGTATAATCTTGCCGGCGATAAGAGCGGTCTGGCAGCGATTTACAACAACCTGGGCGTGCTCTTTATGTTCCAGGCAGACTGGCAGCGCAGCGAGCAGTATTTCCTCAAGAGCCTCTCCATCGAGCAAGAGACCTTCAACCTCAATGGCATCAGCGTGTGTTATAACAACTTGGGCGGCTTGATGGACGATAAGGGAGACCAAACGCGCTCGCTCTTTTACCTGGAAGAGGCGATAAATCTGCAAAAACTGCTGAATGAGCCATATAACATCGCCAATATCTACAACAACATCGGCATCACCTTCGCCGATCAGGGAGACTATGCCAAAGCGGAAGATGCGCATAGACACGCCTTGGATACCTCCATCGAATTTGGCTTTTATAGAAACTCCATCGCCTCGCTGAATAACCTCGGCGCCCTCTATTTCAAGATGGGAGAATGGAGTAAATCCATCGAATTTTATGAGCAGGCCATCGCAAAAAGCGAAGAAAACAGCTTTAACGACGGGCTCATCCACTCCTATAGCAACCTGGGCGAACTTTACGAAAAGCAGGGCGAGCTGAACCTGGCTTACGACCTCTGCTTCAAAGGACTGGAGCTGCTTCCCAATGTGAATGACCAATACCTCAAAGCAGACCTCTATGGAAACATAGGCAGCGTGCTCACCCGGATGCAAAAGTTTAAAGAAGCCTATCCCTACCTCAGCGAAAGCCTGGATTTTTTCAAGAGCATCAACGCCGGTGACAAGATAGTGGAAGGCTATCAAAAGCAGGCCTATTACTTCATCCTTTCACACAGCAACGAGAGTGCAGACTACTATATCAACGAATCCCTGAAGATGGCCACAGAGCAAAACAGCTACAAAGAAATAGGCCAAGCTTACTATCTGAAAGCACTGCTGGAAAAGAATAACCCGGAAGCGGCACGTGAACACCTTAACGAGGCGCTGCGCTACTTTGTGCAGACCAATGAAGACTACAAGCTATCCTTGGCAAATTACGAGCTGGCACAGGTGCTTTTCGAGCTGGAAGAATGGGAAAAAGCACTGGAAATCCTGAAGAATAACAAGAAGATCATCCAGCGCTTTGGCTCCATCAAACTCTTGGAACAAAACGACATACTCAGCCAAAAGATCTCAAGGGAATATGCCGCTCAGATGCAGGAAATGAAGTTTGAAGAAAACCTGCTCAACCAGTTTTATGAAATCACTCAGAAACTCAATACCATCAGCGATCTGGACCTCCTGATCGAGCAATCTCTGGATAGCCTGATCGAGCTTTCGGATGCCAGCGGCGGTATTCTCGTGCTGCACAGCGGCACACAGGCACCAGATAACTGGGATTACAAGATATTCCGCAATATTGCACCGGAAAGCAAGCTGCGCGAAAACCTCCTCGAGCTCTGCAGCGAAGTGTATCAAAACAACGAGGTTATAGACCTCAAGCAGCCACACTTTGCGCCCTCTTTCAACAACCTCATCTGCATCCCGCTCTCCATCCGCAACGACGTCCTGGGCGTGGTGCTGCTCTTCACCACCGAAGGTTCCTATTACTTCCCGGAACGCATCATCAACCTGCTCAACGCCCTGGCAAACCAGGTGATCGTGATCATAGAAAACATCCGCAATGCAAACCTCGAGAAGTCTCACGCCATCATCAGAGAACAGCTGAATGCATCCAATCAATATGCCAATATCATCGGCAACAGCCCTCAGATGGAGAAGATTTTTGAGATCATTGACAAGGTGAAGGACACACCCACCACGGTGCTGCTGGAAGGGCCGAGTGGAACGGGTAAGGAGCTGATCGCCCGTGCTTTGCACTATACCAGCAACCGCAGGAACAAGAAGTTTGTGGCCCAATATTGTGGTGCTTTGCCGGAAACGCTGTTGGAAAGCGAGCTCTTTGGCCACGTAAAAGGCTCCTTCACCGGCGCCATCAACGATAAGAAGGGCCTGTTTGAAATCGCCGACGGCGGCACCTTCTTCCTGGATGAAATTGCCGATATCAGCCCCTCCACGCAGGCCAAGCTCTTGCGCTTTTTGCAGGAAGGCGAAGTGAAAAGAGTGGGCGCCACCAAGACCGAAAAGGTAGACGTGAGAGTGGTTTGCGCCACCAATACCTCGCTGATGGACAGGGTAAATGAAGGCACCTTCCGCCTCGACTTGTATTACAGGCTCAACGTGGTTCGCATCGAGGTGCCACCCTTATCTGCACGCGAAGGAGACATCCCGCTTTTGGCCATCCACTTCCTGGATAAATACACCAAGCGTATCGGCAAAGAAGTGCATGGTATCACGGAAGAGGCTATGAAGATATTGGAGCAGTTCAATTGGCCCGGCAACGTTCGCCAGCTGGAAAATGAGATCGAAAGAGCAGTAACCCTGGCAGAACCCGGATCCTCAATCAAACCTACCGACTTCTCAGACGAGGTGCTCCACTTCATGGAAAATATGCGTATGCTGGATATGCTGGATAACAAGCAAACCCTCAAAGAAGCCATCGAAGAGCTGGAAAGGAAGATGATCGTGCAATGTATGGAAGAATGTGATTGGAACCAGACTCAAGCTGCCAAGGAACTGGGGCTTTCACGCCAGGGTTTGATCAAGAAACTGGCCCGCTACAACCTCAACAGAGAGGAAGCATGACCAAGCAGAGCAATGAAAAGATAGCCGGATTTGTAAATAGCTTGGATTTTATCGCCCTGGATATCGAAACCACGGGCTTGGACAACGAGAAAGACGAGATCATCGAGATCGCTGCGCTGCGGTTTTCCAAAGGGCAGGTTGCGGATAAATTCCAGAGCTTTGTGAGGCCCAGCAAGCAGGTTCCCAAGTTTATCCAACACCTCACCAGGATCAGTACAGATGACCTGAGGGAGGCGCCGTCATTGGATACAGTGCTCATGCAGCTTGGCGAATTTGTGCAAGACAAGACTATCGTGGGGCATAACATCGGCTTTGACCTCGGCTTTATCAACCGGCAACTGATCAATAAAAACCTGAGCCCTTTACAAAACACCAGATGGGATACCTTGGAGCTCTCCAGGATATATCTCCCCTACACCCTGGATCATTCGCTCAACAGCGTGTGCAACTTTATGGATATAGAGCTCACAGACGCCCACCGAGCCGATGCGGATGCCACCGCCACGGGTGAGCTGATGCTGGCCTTGGCTGCTCACATCGCAAACCATTACAGCCTGCTCACCAACGCCCGCCTCTATCAGCTCTGCAAACAGGCACAAATCGAACACCTGATCGGCGACTTCCTCTACAAATTGGTGGAATGGCAGCGCAAAAACCTCGGTGCTGCAAAGCTTTCCCCTCCACCCAACGACAAGGTAAACGTGGTGGAGCACGTGGTGGAAAACAACAAAAAGGTTGTGATGGAGGACTTCTTTGGCATAGGCGGCCTTCTGCACAAGCAATTTGAGAACTATGAGTTCCGCGAGGGGCAGCTACAGATGAGCAAGCTGGTGAAGCAGGCATTTACGGATAACAAACACCTGGCCGTGGAAGCAGGGACAGGCGTGGGCAAATCCTTTGCCTACCTGGTTCCGGCTATTGGCCACACCCTTGAATCTGAGGGCTCCGTAGTGATCTCCACCAACACCAAAAACCTGCAGGAACAGCTCTTTTTCAAAGACCTGCCGCTGTTGAGAGACATTTTGCCGCAATCCTTCAAAGCCGTGCTGGTGAAAGGACGGGAAAACTACATCTGTCAGAGGCGCTGGGAAGCCATTTTACGAGAACAAACCGAGGGCTTGAGCCCCTGGGAAGCGAGGTCGTTGCTCTACCTGTTTGTCTGGAAGCTGCAAACCCTCAGCGGTGACGTGAGCGAGAACTCCTCCTTCGACCGCAAGCGCTCCAGCTTCTTCTGGCGCAAGATCAATTCAGACCGCTACAGCTGCATGGGCAGAAGATGCCCCAAGGCCAACGACTGCTATGTGATGAGCTTGAGAAAGAACATCGAGACCGCATCCCTGGTGGTGGCCAACCACTCGCTGCTCTTGGCGGATTTGCTCAATGATAACAGCACGCTGGGGCCCTATACGCATCTGATCGTCGATGAAGCGCACAACCTTCCCGCCTCAGCTGCCAGTCACTTAGGCATCGAGATCAGCAACGCCGAGCTTACCAACAACTTCAACCAGCTGGCCTATGGAGCGAAGAAGCGCAGCGGCTTTTTGGCACAAACGCAGCAGAATCTAAACAAAGCCATCATCACAGATGCCGCCAAGAACCACGCTACGCAGGTCATCAAGATGCTCAACGAAGACGTGGACAACCTGAAAGATGCCAGCACGGAGCTATTCAACGAAATCTCCCTCAGGCTGCAAAGCGACCACAGCTACGGCAAGCTGAGAATCAAGAATGTGGCGGATTTCCCCGCTATGTTCACCAAGCTCAACACTCTCATCAAGCATTACAAGCAGCTGATGAAGGATTTGCAGGCACTCCAAAACATCTATTCCACCTTCAATCCCAAGCAGATCCATGGCTATGTGGAGACAGTGGACAACCTCACCGCCACCTACAAACGCTTCAGCGAGATGGAACAAAAGCTGCTCACCATCCAAAACCCCAATCTGGAAGACTACGCCCTCTGGCTGAGTTCCGACTACTCTCCGGATCGCAAAAACCCAAACTCCTCCATCAGCTATGCGCCCGTGGAAGTATCCGGATTGCTCAACAACCTTTTATACAGCAACATCGAAAGCATAGTATTCACATCTGCCACTCTGGCTATCCGCGGCTCATTCAAATACTTCCACAACCAAAGCGGCCTGAGCCTGATCGAAGAGGACAAGCTGCAATCCGAGATCGTGGATTCGCCCTTCGATTACAACACCCAATCCAAGCTCATGATCAGCAGCTTCCTGCCGGAACATAAAGATAAGTTCTTCATGAACCAGGCCCTGAGCTGCCTGCAGCAGATACTGGGAGCCACAGATGTAGGCACCATGATGCTTTTCACCTCTTACAAAGACCTCAATACCGTCTACGACCACCTGTCCGAGGAGCTTTACAAGAAAGGCCGGCCCTTCTTTGCCCAAGGCAAGGTGGGCACCCGCACCTCCATCCTGGATGAGTTTAAGCGGCATCAAAACGCCGTGCTCCTGGGCACAAACTCCTTCTGGGAAGGCGTGGACATCCAGGGAGAATCGCTCTCCCTGCTCATCCTCTTCAAACTGCCATTTCTGGTACCCAGCGAGCCCATCGTGGAAGCATATATAGACAAGCTGGAGCGTGAAGGCAAGGACTCCTTCATGCACTATATGCTGCCAAATGCACTTCTGCGCCTGCGCCAAGGCTTCGGAAGGCTGATCCGCAGCAAAACCGACCGCGGTGTGGTGCTCATCATGGATTCACGCGTCACAAACAAGCGCTACGGCAGGTTCTTTAAAGAAGTCCTGCCCACCAAAAGCTTGGAGCTGAAGAGCGAGTTAGAGCTCCTAAACGAAATCACCGCCTTTTTCTCAAAATCATAAAAAGGGAGGCTACCATCAATTACAGCCATCTTGCCAAAGAACTGTTTGCAGACCTGATAGATGCAGATCGCTTTAGATTTGACGAACCCATGCACCTGCACACCAGCTACGAAATAGGAGGCCCCGCCCAGCTCTATGCGCTGCCTGCCTCGCAAGCTGAGATCATCCGCCTGCTCCTCTTTGCCCTGGAACACGACGTCCCCTGGATGGTGGTGGGCAAAGGCTCAAATCTGCTGGTCAGCGACGACGGCATCCCGGGCCTGGTAATCAGCACCGACGCCTATCACAAGCTCACCAGAGATGAAAACTACATCTCCGCCTTCTGCGGCGTGAGCCTCAAGGAACTATGCGAATTTGCCCAGGAAAACGGGCTCTCCGGACTGGAATTTGCCTCTGGCATCCCCGGCTCCGTGGGCGGAGCGGTGTTTATGAACGCCGGTGCTTATGGAGGCGAGATCAAGGACGTCCTCTACTGCAGCAAAGCCTTACACCCCGTAGTTGAATCCCTTAGCTCCGATAATCCGGTGCTGCACATCAAGGCGGAAGAGCACGACTTCGGCTACCGCAGCAGTGCCTTCCAGAGCAAGGGCTGGTTTCACCTGAGCAGCGTCTTCAAACTCGAATATGCAGACCCTGATGAAATCAAAGCCAAGATGGACGACCTGCATCAGCAGCGCTGGAGCAAGCAACCCATGGAATACCCCAGCGGCGGCTCCACCTTCAAGAGACCGGAAGGCTACTTTGCCGGCAAACTGATCCAGGATTGCGGTTTGAGAGGCTATAGCATCGGCGGCGCACAGGTCTCGGAAAAGCACTGTGGCTTCATCATCAACAAAGGCGGCGCCACAGCCAAGGACGTAAGCGACCTGATCCAACACATCCAAGCCACCGTCCTGGAACGCTTTGGAGTGGAATTGCAGACGGAAATCCGCAAAGTGGGCAGGTGGTGAAATCTAAACGCCGCAGCACCTTCATCGCACCCCTGCTCTTTGGCCTCGCCATCCTGATTTTGTGGCAGATAGCCAGCGAGCGGGCCTGGATAGGCTTTTGGGTGCTGCCTTCACCCAAGGACGTGTTAAACGTATTCATCCAGCAACCGCAACTGATCTGGACTCACCTCAAACCCACGCTATATGCCAGTTTAGTCGGACTCTTGATCGCCTTTGTGCTGGGGATAATCTGCGCCATTCTCATGCACGGCTTCACCTGGTTTAAAAACATGATCTACCCCTATCTGGTACTCTCGCAAACCGTTCCCGTCATAGCAATTGCGCCGCTACTGGTGCTCTGGTTTGGCTTTGGAATTGCCTCCAAGGTGTTCACCGTGACCCTTTCCTGCTTCTTCCCCATCTCACTGGGCTTTTTTGACGGACTCAAGCAAGTGCCCATGGAACAGATACAACTGCTCAAATCCATGGGTGCGTCAAAGCTGGACACCTATCGCCTGCTGATGATCCCGGCTGCCTTGCCCTCGCTGTTTACCGGCCTGAAATTAGCCGCCACTTACAGCGTGATGGGTGCCGTATTTGGCGAGTATCTGGGCGGAAATGCCGGCCTCGGAATCTACATGACCCGAGCCACAAAGAGCTTCCAGACAGCGCACGTCTTTGCCGTGATCATCACCATCAGCGCACTCAGCATGGCGCTCTTTGGCGTCGTTGCCCTGCTGGGCAGGCTCTTCCTCAGCTGGAACTATCGCAAACAGGCGGAGTACGAAGACCCCGCCTGATCGCATTATCGCTCTCTCAACACTCTATTTCATTAACATCATCTTGGACGCTTTCTGATAGCCCGGAGCGTTCATCATGATCAGATACACGCCGCTGGCCAAGCTGCGTCCACTACCATCTTTGCCACCAAAGAGCTTTTTATAGTGGCCGGTAGCGTGGTCTTCATCCACCAAAGTCCTCACCAATTGGCCTTTGATGTTATAGATGTCCAGCTTCACGCATCCCGGTTTCATCACACTGTAACTGATGGTAGTTTCAGGGTTGAAAGGATTGGGGTAGTTGCCCTTCAAGGCTGTGGCTGCCACTGGAATCTGGGGGTCATCGTTGGTCAAACTCGTCAAACGAAAGACCAGGGGCATATCGTTAACGCGGGGCACAATCACGTTCTCCACGCTTTGGCTCGCATATCCCGGATAAGAAGCTGTTACTGTGTAGCTGCCAACCGGAACGCGGAGTGAGAAGTAGCCCCCATTGTCTGTAGTAGTACTCAATGCCCCGTTGTTCACAGTTGCCCCTTCAAGGTGTTGATTATCGCTGGTCAGCACATAACCCTCTATACGTCCGCTCGCTACGCCTCTATAGATGACATTTGAAAAGCTTGGCAGGGAGACAATGCCTTCGGAATAAATAGCTTTTACCGCCCAGCAGTAAGGGCCATCAGGAAGTGCAAGCCAAAGTGGGTCGCTAACGCTGAGCTCGGCTATTGGTTCCTGAGTCACGTTCACCCAGCGGTCTTCTTGATGCATTGCGGCGCGGCTCAACCTATAGACCATATACCCCACCAATGCGGGAGTTGTTCTGTCTGCTGGCAACCTGCTGTAGTCATCATCATCTTCCGAGCCATAGCTTCTCACCTGCTCCGCCCAAGTTAGCTCGACAGTATCACCGGCATCATTGAGTGCGGCAACCACATCCTCCACGCCCAGGGGATAAACCTTGATCTCAAGCCCCTCAGTAGAGTCGTTTGCTACATACTCATCGCCATTTAGTTCCACTTTGGCATAGATGGTCGTAGCACCCAAAGTTGCTGGCGTCCAGGAAAGATCTAACTCCAAACTCTGCATACTACCGATAGGAGGCCCTTCCACCGCGGCCAGCACCACGTCATCCGGGCCGGTCAGCTTTACCTGATAGTTGTTCTGATCTACCATTCCATTGTTGCGAATGTTAACTGTGTAGTTGTAGCTGTTTCCTACAACAAGTTTACTATCTCCTCTCAGATTCCAAATACCCAAGTCATTTACTATCGATCCCACTGTATACAGGAAAGTAACTTGGGGGAATTCGCGGGTAAGCGCTCCACCGGAAATATTGTAAGGATCAATAGGAAACGCTACTCTATTAAGGTAACGTGAACGGTTGTCGTCCAATAACTGCCCCCTGTAATAGAAGGGTGAATTGTAGTAGGAATGTATATTCTCGGGCCGGCAAAACATCACCACCATATTCCCGCCTGTATACATATAAGGTGTTTGGAGGTGGAAGAGGACAGCGTTATCTCCTCTTGGATAATCCACAGCTCCATCGAAGACCAAGGCCATCTCTGAAGCAGGGATAAACCCTTCACTCAGGTCTGTTCTATCTGTGCTCCCCATGAAGATTATGGTAGGTTCGTTGAGCCTGTCTTCGTGGAAATGGTTACAGAAAGCCAATGAGTTTATTATTCCACTTGTAAAGCCCATCTCACCTGCAAGATAGATCGTCTCATAGACAGAATAACCCCACCGGAAATCCATGGGATAGTGAACCAGTCCACTACCTGAACCTACACTGGCAACCTGTATATGTTCAGGTTGAATGTCTAACAGTAAAGGCGCTGTCTGGTTGTTTTGTACCAGCTCATCACCCGCCATTTCGATTTTGGCATAGATACTCATTTCACCTGCAGCAGTGGGTGTCCATGGAATCACCACCTCGACAATTTCACCGCTATTGACAGCAGGACCATTCACCACGGCCAACTCCACCTCGTTGGTACCTATAAGCTTAACCTGGTAGTTGGCCTGCATATTGTCGCCGTTGTTTCTGACATTTACCGTATACTCTGAAGCTGATCCCACTATGGGCACTTGATTGCCACTGACCTGGATAGCACAGATATCATCGCTTATACTATTCGGACTCAATTGCATCATGATATTTGGGATGCGGTCATTCACAAACCCGTTCCCTGATGGGGGATCATTGCCAGCCCATGACTGATGCCTTGAGAAAGCCACATTTGTATAATTGTACGCACCACCGAATAGATAATGGTGATTGCCAGAAGTTTCCACACCCACAATCAGATTCGCACCTGTATATTCGAAGGGGGTTTCCAGTTGAAATATTTTCCAGCCTTCTCCATCACCAGTGAAGCTGCCTTCTTTGACCATAACCATATCAGCGGTCATAGCTTGCCATGTCTTAACTGTCATGATTGTATCACTGGTGTTCTTGAGCCAAATTTTATAGGCAACTCTAGGATGGTAGTCTCTGCCACAATCCCAAGCCAACATTTCTATGGTTCCAATAGCGTTAATCTGATCCGCCGTATAGAGCGTGGCAGAACGTTCATACGCATATTCCACACCGAAAGGTTCTCTTTGGCGGTTAGTGCCATCTCCGATGATGACAGTGGTGCTGGTTGTGTCTTTGATTTTCGGGGTCTGTCCGTCCATCAAAGAGGTATTATTGTATTCAGATCCAATACTCATAGAAAACTGATCTGTAGTGTCACCTGCGTTGGCTGTCGTGGCACCAAGGCCAAAAGCGAGCGCAAGCAGCGCGATCAAGGTCGTAAGTCGTTTCATCTCTTTCTCCTGTTTGATCTTATCGATCATGTTATCCTGGTTTCTCTCATTTGTATACTTCAAGAGATAAACGCCACTGGGACAAGCGTAGCCGAAGCTTTACCGCTTCCCAAATCGTTTCTCTACACATCATTATAAGCCGGCGGTCCAGCTCTGAGCCGAATCATCTGCGGCATCTGAACAAAGGCATCACGCCTTAAAACAAAAGCCAAAAGCAAAAATCGAAGCGTCCCCCGCTTTTCCTATTTCGGAGAGGCGCATTCTGTTGTTATTACGATGCATATTCCGTTCCAATAGATGTTAAATTAAACTTAACAATCATACACGCGCCCGATCTCGGGCCAGCCCCCGTCCTCCATTATTGGAGAATCAAAATAGACATAGTTCCGACTCCGGTGGTGCTGTACTTTTGCAGCGCAGCCTATACGGCGTTGCAGCAACCACCCGTACATAGCCAGTGGCAGCAGGCTCCATATCCGTTTTCATGCGCGAAATAATCTCTGCTTAAGGGCCAAAATTTATTTTCAATAAACCGGTCCTTGGGTCAACATTTGCCTTTCACCCTGTCCTCTCCCACCTTGGGATTTCCTTGGCTCTCGTTTGCGTAACTCATGGGGTTTCTATGGGTTAATTGTGGATCCCAAAGGAGACCCACAGGAGCCCCTAAGGGAGGCCGCATGAAATCGACGTTTTAGAAGGCGGATTTGTTTTCGCAAAACCGGCCCTGAGGTCAAATTTTTCAGAAACCACTGCTGATTCAGATTCCGAAACGAGCCATGGAATGCCTACTAAAACAGTAGGCGTTCGCTGAGTCTACTTTTGCCATTTTGCTTGTCGTGTTTTGCAGTTTTTCTTGTCGGAAACCACAAAGCTCGATCTGTGCCAAACTGCTTGTCGGCGAATAATCTAAGGTGGATATGAGGGGAGGTGCCGGCAAAATATGAAAAAAAACTAACACGGGTCATATCGCACCTAAGCAATTGTCATCTAAATAGTTAGCCCCTATTAGTTGACCCTTTTCCACAAGAAAATCCCGAGAAAAAGCTTTAGAAAGTCATTTTGTTCTTGACATAAAAGGCCGGTTGTCACAAGTTAGACACGGAATGTCAAACAATGTCATTTAATGTCAAAATAAGTGAGAGAAAGCAATGCTTAAACAAAAACCGTACAAAGACTTAAGTTGCAGGCATCTGGAGCCTTAAAAGGATGGAGCCATGATGTCCGGACAATTTATTGGCTATTTTGAAAACGCTGTCCACAAGGGCAGGGTGATCATCCCGGCTGCCTTCAAAAAGAAGTTTTCGGATGCAGCGATGCGGACGGTGGTCATCACCTTGGGGCCGCTCAATACGCTTGCCGTCTTCCCTTTGGACTGCTGGAACAGCTTTTTGCAGGTGCTGGCCGAAGGCAACGAGGATGACAGGGAATTGCGCACCCAATTGATCGATTTTGCCATTGCGGAACAGGAGCTTGAAGGGCCGGGGCGCATCCGCATCCCTGAGGATTTGCTGGAAGAAGCAGGCATCACAGACAGCGTGGTGATCAAAGGCGAGCTGCACTACATCTCGCTTTGGAACCCCGAAGAGTTTTATGAAAACCGCCGCGCTAAGAAAGAGGAACACCGCAAGAAATACACCACCGGTCACTATCAAAGAACATGAATACTTATCACACTCCCGTAATGTTGCAGACATGCATAGAACACCTCAATCTGAGGCCGGGTGGCGTGTATGTGGATGCCACTCTGGGTGCGGGAGGCCACACATTGGCCATGGTTCAGGCCTGTCCTGAGATCAAGGTCTATGCCTTCGATCGTGACGCAGACGCCATCGCCGAAGCAGGCAAAAACCTGAAAGACTACCCCCAGGTACAGTTAATTCAAGCACCTTTCTCCAAGATGCGGACTCAGCTTGCCCTGCGCAAAGTACCCTCTGTCGATGGAGTACTCTTCGACCTGGGCGTGTCCAGTCACCAGCTGGATAAGGCTGAGCGCGGCTTTAGTTTTGACAAAGATGCCTCGTTGGACATGAGGATGGATGGCGGCCAATCTCTCACTGCCGCCGAGATCGTAAATGACTATTCCGAACAGGACCTGGCCCACATATTTAAAGCATATGGTGAGGAAAAGCAGGCTAAGAGGATGGCCAAAGCTATCTTGAAGGCCCGCAGCAAAGCTCCCATCGGCTCCACCTTAGAATTGGCCAAAGTGGTGGAAAGCGTTGCAGGGGTGGGTTCTCGAGATTCCTTGAAGGCCAAGATGAGAGTTTTTCAGGCTTTACGCATAGCCGTCAATGAAGAACTTGCCGAATTTGAAGCTGCTCTTCCGGATGCTGTCAACCTGCTCAAGCCTGCCGGAAGGGTGTTGGTGCTCTCCTATCACTCTTTGGAGGACAGGATCACCAAAAACATTTTCAGGACGCTGGCCAAAGGCTGTATTTGCCCGGTGGAACAGATCATCTGCACCTGTGGATTGAAGCCCGTGCTCAAGGTGATCACCGCCCGTCCGCTTTGTGCCAGTGAAGAGGAACAAAACCAAAACACACGCAGCCGCAGTGCCAAGCTGCGGATTGCAGAAAAACTGATGGGAGACACAAAATGAAAGGCAGAATCGTCGTTCTTTTGCTTATTTTGCTTCTATTTACCTATCTTGATTTTACCAACAAGAGGAAGATCCTGGTCTACACTCAGACCATAGATCAGATCGAAAAAAGCATCAATGCCACCAAGAACATCAACACGGAATTGATGGTGGAATATGATGACCTTTGCAGCCCGGACAACATCTCAAACCTGGTGAGCGTGGAATTGCAACATTCCGATCAGGACAGAGGCAGAGTGGTCTATGTGCAAGAACCTGATGAAAAAACCGAAACCTCGTCCTATTGCATCGTAGACCTGATTTCCACCAAAGCTGAAGCCAGCCAGGTTCAAGTTATTCCAGATTGATCCATGCAAAGCAGATATCGTGTATTGGCCTTTTTCTTTGGCTTACTGGCCGTAATTTGGACAGTATATCTCTTCAGTTTGCAGGTATTTAATCCTATCGATCTCGGCAATAGGATCGCGGGACGCTATATACCTCAGAAAGATATATTGATACCAAATCGGGGGCCAATCTACGATGCAAACGGAAGCCTGTTGGTGAGCAGTATCCGCTATTATCAGGTGGATATCGACAGGGCTGCGGTAGACAGATGGGCCAAGCTCAAGAAAATCAGCCTGGGCGAAGCCTTTGATGCCGTGGCGAACCTGATCTCCAAAAACAGTTCGCTAAGTAAGGAAGCGGTGCTCAAGAGGCTGAATATCAACGACAGGCTCACCTCCATTCAGATCAGCAACAAGATCAAGGAAAGCGAGCTGGACCGCATCATCAAAGCTTTCGACGCCGAAAACGTGATGGGTTTGTCCCACAGCTTTGCCTCCATGAAACGCATCTATTCCAAAGATATAGTGGCGGCACGGCTTTTGGGCTCGGTCAGAGCGGTGTCGGACGGATATGATCCATTGACGCACGGCAAATCAATCTATAAGCTCTCAGGCATCTGTGGGCTGGAAGCTACTTACGATGAGCTTTTGGCGGGAGAAAACGGCTGGAGAGAATATGTGGAAGATGCAAACCACCAGCGTGTCCCCTATCCCGATCTCAAAGAAAAGCTACCCGTGAATGGGCTGGGACTCAGGCTCACCATAGATTCCGGCTTGCAGGAGCTGATCGAGAAGGAACTGCGAGACGGTTTGGTGAGATACAGCGCCAAAAACGCGGGTGCGGTGGTGATGGACCCCAAAACGGGGAAGATTTTGGCTATGGCCGGAGTTTCGCATGATGACAGGCAAATAGACCCAAACCTGGTGAGGGTGAGAGCCAATATACCCTCCAGCTTCATGTTTGAGCCCGGTTCCACGATGAAGCCGCTCACCATGCTGGCTGCCCTGGATTATAAGGTGGTGCGCCACAACGAACTCATCCCCTGCGGCGTGTATCAGGTGGGACGCAGAAGAATCAGCGACACACACAATTACGGCTCGCTCACACCCATGGGCATCATCGCCAAATCCAGCAACGTCGGCGTGGCCAAGCTGGCAGAACGCATAGGCGCCAGCCGGATGTATGAAAAGTTTATCTCTTATGGCTTCGGCCAAAAAACCGCACTGAATCTGCACGGCGAGACCAGTGGCATCTTTGCCAAACTCGCAAATTGGGATGGCTACACGCTTCATTCCATCTCCTTCGGACAGGCCATCAGCGTGACCGCGCTGCAACAGGCAGTTTCCTTTTCCGCCATCGCCAATGGGGGCAAGATGATGAAGCCCATGCTGGTGGACGCTTATGTTGATGAAAAGGGCAATGTGGTGGAGCAATTTGAGCCTACCGTGATCAAAAAAGTATCCAGCAAAGCGGCTGCGGACACCGTGCTCAGCTATCTGCAAGCGGTGATAGATCAAGGCACCGGCAGACACATCAAGATGGATTATATCTCTCTGGGTGGCAAGACGGGAACGGCTCAGAAACACGTGGAAGGAACACGCGGATATTCCAGCGGCAAATACACTTCCGTCTTTGCAGGCGTGTTTCCCGTGGAAGACCCGCGCATGGTGGTGGTGGTGTTTTATGATGAGCCTGCGCAGGGTTATCACTACGGCAGCACCAGTGCCGCTCCCACCTTCAGAAAGATCGTGGAGGCAATCCTTCATATGCCCAGCTGCGATGCGATCGCCTTCAATGACAGATTGATGCAGGCTTCGCTCCTGATGCCGGATTTGAAGGGCAAGCATCTCTCCGAAGCAAAGAATATTTTGAGCCGTAATGGCTTTATATATAAGGTAGAGGGTTCTGATACCCTGAACATCGTGGTGGATCAATTCCCCAAGCCAAATGTGGCGGTGGAGCCCGGACATCCTATTACTATTAAAGTGGGCCAAAGAGTATCCTCAAGCCCAACACAGACACCCAGTGGAACCATGCCCAAGCTGGTGGGAATGACGCTGCGCAAGGCGTTGAGAACGGCTTCTGCACACAATTTGAAGCTCAATATCAGGGGCTCGGGCATCGTGAAAAGCCAAAGCATCAACCCCGGTGAAAAGATCTATCCAAACAGCACCTGCATCGTAGAGGCATCACTATGAAGATCAACGAGATACTGGAACTATTTGTGGCTCACGACCTCAAGCCGGAGTGCTATGAGCTTGATCCGGAGCAGGAAATCCAAGGCGCTCCCATCACGGATACACGCATGGTGGGCAGTGGCGATATCTTCGTTGCAATCAAGGGTTTAAGCTTTGACGGACATAGTTTTATCGAACAGGCAGTATCCAAAAAAGTGGCTCTCGTGGTGGGAACGGAAGAGCCCAAAATCAAGCACGGCTACATCAAGGTCTCAGACAGCCGTAAAGCCGCAGCACTACTGGCGAATATCTACTACCAAAACCCCTCCTCAAGCTTCAGACTCATAGGCGTCACAGGAACAAACGGAAAGACCAGCACCTCCCTGGTCATCTTTTCTGCACTCAGAAGCCTGGGCCTGAAAGTTGGCTGGATCGGCACTTTGGGATATAAAATCAATGACGATCACTATGAAACCAAGCACACTACACCGGATATAATGGAACTCAACCGCATCCTGGCCTCGATGAGAGACGAGAAGGTGAGTTATGTGATCGTGGAAGTGTCCTCGCATGCCATTGCCTTGGACAGGGTTTACGGCCTGGATTTTGACCTGTGTATGTTTACCAATCTCAGCCGGGATCACCTCGATTTCCATGGGAATATGAACGAGTATTTTGAGGTGAAATCCGGGTGGTTTGATTCTGTGAGGCTGGGGCAAAGTGTAGCGATAATCAACACTTCAGACAGCTATGGGGCGGAGTTGGCGGAAGATTTGACGCACGGTTTGGGATCTGTGTTTACCGTGGGCTACAGCGATGCCGCCTACAGAATTGAAGACCTCAAATGCGATCTGGATGGCCTTTCCTTTGCTTTCAGAACCAATGAAGGAAGAATCACTATCCGTTCCAAATTGATAGGCGAATTCAATGCCGTCAATGTCGCCATGGCTGCCACAGCGCTGCATCTGCTGAGCTACGACCTGAGAGATGTACAAAATGCTATCTTTGCTGCAGAAACCGTTCCCGGACGTATGCAGAGCGTGCCCAATGACCTGGGCATCGGCATTTATGTGGATTACGCTCACACGCCGGATGCCATTGAAACGGTGTTGAAAACAGCGCGTGGACTGCCTCACAACAAGATTTTGTGCCTTATGGGTGCAGGTGGAGACAGAGACAGGGGCAAGCGGCCTCTGATGCTGAGTTCTGCCCTCAGACACTCGGATTTTGTCATCATTACGGATGATAACCCGCGCCACGAAAACCCGGAAGCCATCATCGCAGATATCATTAGCGGCTCGCATCTTGACCTGCCCTGGTGGATCATCAGAGACCGTGCTCAAGCTATCCACGCCACCTTAAGCCTGGCAAACCCGCAAGACATCGTGGTTATCTGTGGTAAAGGGCACGAAAACTATCAGGAAATCGAAGGGCAGAGACACCACTTTGACGATGTGGAGGCGGTTAATCAGTATTTAAGCAGCGGGCAAGAGCCTGATCCGCAAGCCCTGAGCCTGCCTCTGGATGCCACGATGCTCAAGGTCATCCTGGGGATCCCGCGTCAGGAAGAGGAAAAGGGCTATCACCCGCCCCGCAGCTATCAATACATCTCCACCGACAGCCGCAATCTCAAGCCGGGATCGGTGTTCTTTGCGCTCAAAGGGCTCAATTTTGATGGGCATTCCTTCCTTCCGGATGTACTCGAAGATGAGCGCAACTTCGCCATCGGAGAGTGTGCCATGGATGCGGAAAACTACCATCAGGCTTCCTCTGTCATCGAGGCTTTGGCTGCCGTACACAGCAAGTATATAGGTATGTTTCCGCTTTATAAGATCGCACTCACCGGCAGCACAGGCAAGACCAGCACCAAAGAAATCCTGGCAAACGTGCTCAATAGCGGGGCACCCACACTCAAGACAAACGATAACGAGAACAATATCATAGGCTTGTGTCAGACAATCCGCAGGGTGAAGCCACAGCATCAATATGGAGTATTTGAACTGGGAACCAACCACTTTGGCGAAATTCCGCAGATGCTGGAAACGCTGCAACCCAACGCCGGTATTCTGCTCAACATCGGCCCTTCACACTTGGAACACTTTGGCTCTGAAGATGGCGTATTCAAAGAAAAGAGCGTTATCCTCAACCCCGATATGCAGCTGAGACTCTATGATGGAGACGATGCGAGATTTGCCCAATATGCGGCCAATTCCATCGGTGTGGGCTATACTGAAAGCAGCCAATATCGGATCACAGACGTGAAGGAAAGTGCCAAGGGGCTGAGCTTTAACCTGGCTGGGCACAGCTTTGAGGTCCCCAGTAAAATGCCGCACTATGTGCTCAATGCCTCCTTTGCCATCGCCCTGGCTTTGGAAAAGGGTATGGAGCCAGAGACCATTCAAGCGGGATTGATGTTGCCTCTAAACCTGCAACACCGCATGGAAACAGACTTTATCGGAGACATGATCCTGATCTCGGATTGCTACAATGCCAACCCCGTCTCTATGCGTAAAGCCCTGGAATACTGGCAGAGCCTCAAGCCGGATAAACCGCATCTGGCCTTCCTGGGCGATATGTTGGAGCTGGGAGATATGGCGGAGCAGTATCATCAGATGATTGGCGCCATCCTGGCTGAATCGGATGTGGATGGACTCTACACAGTGGGTGAGCTTAGCCGGCACTATCAACCCCTGGAATCACAAATAGACAGCCTTCACTTTCAGAATGTGGACGAGCTGATCGAAGCCTGGACAAAAGTCCGGATTCCCGCCGACGCCGTGATCCTGGTGAAGGCATCCAATGGCATCAAACTGGCAAAACTGCTGCCCCTCTTGGGTAAAGGAGAATAAGTGCTCTACCATCTACTCTTTCCCCTGTCCAAATATAGCATCATATTCAACGTGTTTCGCTATGTGACTTTCCGCTCGATTGGCGCATTCATCACCTCTTTGCTTTTATCTCTGGCTCTGGGGCCGTGGTTTATCAAGCAACTTAAGCGTTTTGCCGCCGTGGAAACCATCGATGAAGATGCCCCCGAAAAGCACTCCATCAAAGCGGGAACCCCCACCATGGGCGGCATCATCATCCTCAGCTCACTGCTCATTTCTTCCTTTTTGTGGAACAACCTCAGCAACAACTCCATCCTGATGATGTATCTTACCACCGTGTGGCTGGGAGTGTTGGGCTTTTTGGACGACTACCTCAAAAACTTTGTCAAAGCCAAAAAGGGACTGGTGCCCAAGTATAAGCTCTGGGGCCAGATCGGTGTGGCTCTATTTCTTACCTTGGCCATCTATTACGGCGCCGAGGTGGGCGATAACGTCTCTGCCTTGCAGATACCCTTCTTCAAAAACACGTATCTGGAGCTGGGTATCTTCTTTATCCCGTTTACCTTACTCTTTATCGTGGGTACCTCCAATGCTGTCAATCTCACCGACGGTTTGGACGGCCTGGCTTCCGGGGTGATGATCGCTTCTGCATTGGGATTGGGAGTGATGGCCTACCTCAAAGGTAACTATGTGGCTGCGGACTACCTGAACCTGGAGTTTATCCCTTCCGCGGGAGAACTGACCGTCTTTATTGCCGCGATGATAGGCACGCTCATCGGATTTTTGTGGTTCAATTCCTATCCGGCGCAGGTATTTATGGGCGATACCGGCTCGCTTACCATGGGCGGCGTCCTCGCTGTGATCTCCATCCTCCTCAAAGAGCAGATATTCTTTGTAATCATCGGCTTTCTCTTCTACTATGAAACCCTGTCTGTGATCATCCAACGCTCCTGGTTCAGATACACCAAAAAGCGCTATGGCACGGGGAGACGCGTGTTTCTCTGCGCTCCCGTTCACCATCATTACGAACTCAAGGGCCTGCATGAATCCAAGATTGTGATCCGCTTTTGGATCGTCGCTATCCTCTTGGTGGCGATTGGGCTCAGCACGATCAAGCTTCGATAGGCAAGGATGAGAAGCGATGTTTGACACCAATATCCAATACGCAGTGCTGGGCTTGGCTCGTAGCGGAATCTCCGCAGCTTACAAGATACGCCAGCTGGGCGGTACTGCCTTCCTGAGCGATGCAAAGCCGCGTGAGCAGATACCGGAGGCCTCCAAGCTGGAAGCGGACTTTGAATGCGAGTTTGGAGCTCATTCGGATAGACTTTTAGACTTCCCTGTCTGGATCATCAGCCCAGGCATCCCTCTCACCGCACCCATCATCCAGAAAGGGCTCAGCGCTGGCATAGAGATCATCAGCGAGATAGAATTTGGCTACCGCATCATGCATGACGGCGCCAAGATCGTCGCTGTAACAGGCTCAAACGGCAAGAGCACCACGGTCAGCCTCATCCAACACTGCCTTGAGGCGATGGGATACAAGTCCATCCTGGCAGGCAATATCGGCGACGCCCTCTGCAGCTACCAAATCGAAAAAGCGGGCATAGATTACGTCGTGCTGGAGGTCTCCAGCTTCCAATTGGATACCGTCAAGAGCTTCAAGGCAGATGTAGCTGTGTTGCTCAACATCACACCGGATCACCTTGACCGCTATAAAGACTTTAATGACTACGCGCAGAGCAAGATGCGCATCTTCCTCAATCAGGCTGCGGATGACGATGCCGTGCTCTGCGCAGATTCCGGGCCCATTCTGCAGCGCATCGGGCAGATAAAAGCCAGGCAGCATCGTTACTCACTCATAAGTGCCTATCCGGATGTGGATGCCTGGATGGATAACGACTTTATACAGATCGGCTTAAGGCATCGCTGCTCTATCAACGATCTGATCATCAAGGGCCCGCACAACCATGCCAACTTCATGGCAGCCATGCTCGTTATTCAGGCTTTGGGCCTGGAGCTTGAAGCCGCAATCGAGGCAGCAAAGAGCTTTCCCGCTCTCCCTCATCGCCTGGAATATGTTGCCACTGTGGCTGATGTGAGCTTTTATAACGACTCCAAAGCCACCAATACCGACAGCGTTAAAAGTGCCCTCATTTCCTTTGGCAAGCCCATCCGGGTCATCATGGGCGGCAGCGACAAAGGCGAGGACTTCGGCGTGCTGACAGATATGCTCCGTCAGTGGGCTATCAAGGTCTATATATGCGGCGATACGGAAGCAAAGATGCGCAAGGCATGGCAAGGCAAGCTTCCCCTGGAGTGCTTCCAGGATTTTGGCGCCTGCGTGCAAGCCGCTTTCAATGAATCCACTCCTGGAGACGTGGTCCTGCTTTCCCCTGCAGCTGCGAGCTTTGACAGGTTTGAAAACTACCAGCAGCGGGGCAACGTCTTCAAAGAAATCGTACAATCCCTAACATCGAATCATGAAAAGAAATAGCCCCAGCCAACACATTATATCCTACGACTGGATACTCGCAGCGTGCTTCATTGCGCTGTGCGGGATTGGTCTGTATATGATGATGAACATCGCTTCAAACCAGAACCAGCCCACCTATATCCGCAACCATATCATCTTCTTAGCCGTCTCTTTGGTTTCCACGCTCATCGTGTTTAAGTTTCCCAATTTCAGCAAGATGAAGTGGCTGCCCATGTTTCTGATCATCGTCTCCATTGCCCTGCTGGTGGTGGTGCTTGTGATGGGTACAACCACTAAGGGCAGCACCAGGGCTATTCGCTTTATGGGCATAGGGTTCCAGCCCAGCTTCCTGGCCAGGGTGGCGCTGATATTCCTCTTTGCAGACCACTTTTCCAAAAAGCAGGAAGCGCTGGCGACATCAGACCTCAAGGGACTGCTCAAAAACTTCTATCCCCTCATCATCATTACCGGCCTGATCTACGTGCTCATCTACGTGGAGCGCCACCTCAGCACCATCGTGATCAATGCAGCCACTTTGCTGACGCTAACCGTCTATGCCGGCATCCGCTATCGTTACGTGTTTACAATGCTTTTGATCGGTGTGGTTGCTTTTGTGGCTATCATTTCCTTCGGTGCCGAATTCCGTAGCAGCCGTATCGAAGCATACAAGACCTATTTCCTGCTCACGCAGTCTGAAAGTGCCGAACCCAACCCCAGCGATTACAACGTGAGAGAGAGCATCACCGCTCTTTCCAGAGGCGGATTCTTTGGCACGGGCGTAAACCGTGGCCGCGCAAAGCATTCCTACCTGCCTGAAGCCAGAACAGACTACATCTTCACCGTCATCGGCGAGGAGTGTGGCTTTCTGGGAGCATTTATCGTGTTTGCCCTGCACTGTGTGCTCTTCTTCAGGGCTTTCAAGACGGCAAATGAACAGGAGGATATGTATCTGAAGCTGCTCTGTGCCGGCCTGGCGATGAACATCTTTTACAACGTATTGGTAAATACCGGTGTGGCGATGTCTATCATCCCCTCCACCGGAAACACGCTCCCCTTCATCAGTTATGGAGGTTCGGCGCTGCTCATCGACTCCCTGAGCGTGGGCGTGATTTTGAATATAGGCTCCAAGAGGAAGACGCTATGAAGTTTATCTTTGGTTGTGGAGGCACGGGTGGACACATCTACCCCGCCCTCGCTTTGGCTCAGGAATTTGCTTCAGACGGCCACAAAGTCATGTTCATCGGCAATTTTGACAGCATGGAAGAGCGGCTGGTGAAGCGGGAGGGCTACCCCTTCCTGCCTATTCAAGTGAGGAAGTTGAGCCGCAAGCTGCATCCCTCACTCCTGGCTTTCCCATTCTTCCTGGCAGCAAGCGTCGTCAAATGCGTCCACTACCTCAAGAAACACAGACCCGATGGCGTGATCTGCACCGGTGGTTATGTCTCCGGCCCGGTTGCCATTGCAGCTGTCATGCTCAAGATACCCCTCTACTTTCATGAAAGCAACAGCTTCCCGGGCATCACCACCCGCTATCTGGCACGGCGCACCACCATCACCTTTGTGTGTTGGGACTTCGCCTTCAAGTATCTCAAGGGAGCACCCGTGAGAATGAGCCAGATTCCGCTTATGCCGCGCAAAGCCACACAGATGGAGCCCGAGGAGAAGCTGGAGCATTTTGATCGGAGCAAGCCTATCATCCTGATCACAGGCGGCTCTCAGGGCTCTCTGAAGATCAACGAGGCGATAGACAGCTCACTGGACGCTATGCTGGAAAGAGGCTGGCAGCTCATCTGGCAGACGGGTAAAAACGGCTTCCAGACCTACAGCAGCAAGCATCAGAACAAGCACAACGTGCATATCTTTGCCTTCTCACCCTCCTTACCCCTATTTTACAAAATGGCAGACCTGGCTATTTCCCGCTCAGGCGCCATGACTCTGGCAGAGCAGATGGACAACCACATACCCGCCATCCTCATCCCTCTGCCCAGTTCTGCCGAAAACCATCAGTTTTACAACGCCAAAGAGCAAGAAGACAAGGGCATTGCCATCTGCCTGGAACAGAAAGACCTGAGCGCAAAAGTACTGATCGGCGCAGTGGAAAGAATCTTGAGCAACAAGGAAAGCTACAAGCAAAACTTGGCTGCCCTTCCCCCAAACACGGCCAGAAAAGACATCTGCCAAGAAATATTAGACAGCCTGGAGGTAACTCATGCTGGGAAAAACTCGTAAGATACACTTTATCGGAATCGGCGGCATTGGAATGAGCGGCATCGCTGAATTCCTGCACAATCAAGGCTTGGAAATCAGCGGTTCGGACATGAGAAAGTCTGACATCACGCAGCACCTCGAGAGCTTGGGCATCGTGGTGCATGAAGGCCACAGCCCTCAGAACATCACCGATGCAGATGTGGTGGTCAAATCCTCTGCAGTGACGGATGAAAACGCCGAGGTGATCGCCGCCAAAGCCCTCAACATCCCCGTGATCCGCAGAGCCGAGATGCTTGCCGAAATCACGCGCATGAGCTTCAGCATCGGTATTTCGGGCACACATGGCAAGACCACCACCACCTCCATGACCGGCATGGTGCTGGAAGCCGCAGGCCTCGAACCTACCATCATCGTGGGCGGCAAGGTAAAGAACTTCGGCTCCAACAACGTGATGGGCTCCGGCCAATACATTGTGGTGGAGGCAGATGAATATGATCACAGCTTCCTCACCCTCAGCCCTTGCATTGCCGGCATCACAAACATCGACGCAGACCATCTGGACTGCTATGAAAACCTGGACAACATCAAAGACGCCTTTGTGGAATATGCAAACAAGGTACCCTTCTTCGGCAGCGTGATCTGTTGTCTGGACGACGCAGGCGTACAATCCATTCTGCCCAGAATCAACAAGAAGATACTCACCTACGGCTTATCACGTCAGGCAGATATCCAGGCGCTGGACATCAAGATGGAAGGCTCCAGCTGCAGCTACAACCTCAGCTACAAAGGCTACAACCTCGGCACCATCAAGATGGACGTGACAGGCAAGCACAACATCCTGAACTCTTTACAGGCAGCAGGCATAGGCCTGGAGCTGGATATTCCCTTTGCTGCCATTGCTGCAGGACTGGCCAATTACAGTGGCGTGTATCGCAGATTTGAATTTAAAGGTACGGTAAACGAGATCACGGTTTATGACGACTATGCGCATCATCCCACCGAGATCCAGGCCACCTTGGAAGCCTTCAAAGACAGCTCTTCCAGGCGCATCGTTGCCCTGTATCAACCGCATCTTTATTCCAGAACCCGTGATTTTGCCGTGGAATTTGGCAATTCCTTCTTCCATTGCGACCAGCTGCTCCTGGCGCCCATCTATCCGGCCAGAGAAGCGCCGATCGAAGGCGTGAGCAGCAAGCTGATCGCAGACGTGGCCATAGGCTGTGGACATCGGGGTGTAAACCTGATTGACAGCAACGATAAAATAGTGGAAGAAACACTGGCTATCTTACAGCCGGGTGACATCTTAGTGACCATGGGCGCCGGCAATATCTGGCAGTATGGCGAAGAAATATTGGCTGCTCTCAAAGAAAAGTATTGACAGAAATGCTAATCATAAAAATAGTAGTAACTTATCAAGCTGGATTGGGAAAATGAGTTTTTAACAATTCAGACCTAAGCACTTATAATAACAAGAAGGTAGCGATTCATGAGACCAAAACGCAAACGCAGAGGAAACAGCAGGTACTTCCTGTTTTTTGTCCTAATTCTCCTATTTGTAGGGGTTTTGGGCACCGGAATCTATATGCTGCTCACCAATGTCTCATGGTTTGACGTTACCACAATCAGCCATCGTGGCAATGCCATCATCCCAGACAGCCTGATCACCGCCAAAGTGAAGGGCTGCTATTCTCAAAACCTTTTCGCGCTCAGCTCTGCCAAGATCAGAAAGCAGTTTTCCGGCATTGCCCGTGTAAAAGAGCTCAAAATCAAGAAGAAACTGCCCTCACACCTGGAGCTCATCTTCACCGAACGCCCCGCAACGCTTTGGCTCAAAAGCTCTTGCGGCAACCTCTTCCCTGTGGATAAGGAAGGCACTGTGCTGGAGAATTACGACGGCATCGCCAAAGAGGATCTGCCCATCATGAGCGTTTTCCTGAGCGCAAATCAGCTAAAACCGGGCACCAAGCTTCATAACAGGTCTTTGCAGAAGGTCTTGGCTTTGCACAACAGGATCACTGCCGAAGCGCCTGATTTCCTGCCCATCATCTCAGAATATTATATCATAGACAACACCATCCACATCGTAGATGCCCGCCATGGAACCAGCATCATCCCTTCTGCCAAAGACCTTGCAGCGCAGCTCAAGCGCTATCAGTTTGTGCTGGATAATGGCAATATAGACAGCCGCTCCACGGTGGATCTCAGATACGACAAACAGGTGGTGGTAAAGGAAGGTAATATATGAAACACGGCATAATTACCGCCTTGGACATCGGCTCTTCCTACGTGCGCAGCATCATTGCCCGCTTGGACGAGAACCGTGAAATATCCGTTTTGGGGATAGGTGAAGCGCCCACTTTGGGCATGGAACAGGGCACGGTTACAGACATCGAAGCCCTCTCCAAAACCATCCGAGCCTCTTTGGAAGAAGCGGAAACCTTAGCCAAAGTAAGCGCTGACAACATATTTGTAAACATTACCGGCACCCACATCAAGACCCAGCTGGGCGACGGCCGCATCTCCATTAGCGGGCTCTCACCCAATGAACCCGGTGAAATAGATACCGAGCACGTTCAGCAGGTGATAGAAGATGCCAAAAACAGCGTGAAGATCCAGAAAGGCTTTGAGCACAGCAGGATTCTGCACGCCATGCCTCAAAGCTATGTGATTGATGGACAGGCAAATATCAAAAACCCGATCAGCATGAACGCCTTCCATCTCACCGCTCAAGTTTACACCATCCTGGCGGAGATCACGCCCATCCGCAACCTGGCAAAGTGCATCGAATTGGCCGGATATGAGTTTGACAGCGAAAACATCGTGCTAAACCACGTCGCCCTCTCACACAGCGCCCTTTCCAGAGACGAAAAGCGCCTCGGCTGCATCCTGATCGACATCGGTGGCGGCACCTGTGACATCGCACTCTACAACCGTGGCTCTCTGGAAAAGATAGCCGTGATCCCCATGGCGGGACACAACATCACGGAAGACCTCGCTATCGGGCTAAAAACCACCATAGACAGCGCAGAACTGCTGAAATGCAACTACGGCCTCGCCCTCACCGACGGCATAGACCCAAACCTGGAAGTGGAAGTGGAAGGCATCAGCGGCAGACCTGCCACCAAGAGAAGCCAACAGCTCATCAGCCACGTGGTTAGCAGGCGTGTGGAAGAGATATTAAACCTTTGCTACAACAAGCTTGTGGGCCTCTATACCCCGGAACTCGTAACCGCCGGCGTAGTGCTCTGTGGCGGCTCTTCGTTGCTCAAACGCATCGATGAAGCAGCCCTGCAAACTTTTAACCTCCACGTCAAACTGGCCAAACCCTCACTGGAGGGAATGAGCGGAAGTGTGAGCCGCCTCGATGATCCCGCATTTTGCACCGCAGTGGGTATCTTACATTATGCCAGTAGCTTGGAACGAGAGTACACCAGCACCAGCCTCACCAAGAAAGCAGGTGCCTGGGGCAACAAAATCAAGAATTTTATAAAAAAGATATATAGAGATTTCGTGCCTGAATGAAATCTCTGGGGGAAAACATGATTGAATTTGAAGAAAGACCTTCCCAGATTGGGACCAACATCAAGATTGTAGGTGTGGGCGGAGCCGGTGGCAACGCCGTGAACACCATGATCCAAAACGAACTGTCCGGCGTGGAATTCATCGCCGCAAACACTGACGTTTCAGACCTCAACAAGTCCTTGGCCAGCATCAAGTTGCAGATAGGCAAAAAGCTTACGCGGGGCTTGGGCACGGGTGCAGACCCCGAAAAAGGATCCCGAAGCGCAGAAGAAAGTAAAGACGACATCCAAAGCCACCTGGAAGGCGCAGACATGGTGTTTATCGCCGCCGGAATGGGCGGTGGCACAGGCACCGGCGCCGCACCCGTGGTGGCAAAAGTAGCCCGGGAAATGGGAATTCTCACCCTGGGCATTGTTACCACTCCCTTCCCATTTGAAGGAAAGAAACGTATGGCCAATGCCGAAGAAGGCCTCAAAAACCTCAAAGAGTATGTAGACACCCTGATCGTGATCCCAAATGAAAGACTGATCGAGATTTACCGCGATCTCACCGTCGTCAACGCCTTCCAAAAGGCAGACAGCATACTCTATGAAGCCTCCAAAGCCGTGAGTGACATCATCAACTTCAGCGGCCTCATCAGCCTGGACTTTGCAGACGTCAAAGCCACCATGCAAAACAAGGGCCTCGCCCTCATGGGCACAGGAAGCGCCACGGGTGAAGACCGAGCCATTCTCGCCGCCAAAGCAGCCATCAACAACCCGCTGCTCACAGATATCAATCTCAGCGGCTGCGAATCTCTGCTCGTAAATATCACCGCCGGCAGCGACCTCGGCATGAGTGAATTTGAGGAAGTAAACAGCGTCATCGTAAACGAAACAGGCCTCGGCGCTGAAATCTTCTCCGGCGTGATTATCGACGACAACTACAAAGACAAGATCACCGTCACCATCATCGCCACAGGTTTGAAGCATGCCGAGGGCAACGATGGATATGTATTTCCACAGATCCAGCCACCCGCCAAAGAAGCAAAACCCAAAGCCGAAGAACCCGCACCACAACCACCTTTGACAACCGAAGAAATTGTGGCGCAAAGCAACCATGAAGAAGAACAGGAACTCATCGAGGACATCTTCCGTCGCCTGAATTTTAACAAGGAACATGAAAGCCAAGAGGAAAGCACGATCAAAGAAGAAACAATCAAGCCACTGAGCCCCAGAACTGACCTCCCCTCTTTCCTCAAAGCTTTGGATTGATTATAACCACAAGATTTTAAGCTCCCTGCTTAGGTCTCACAACGGACAACCCCCTGTCCAATCCAATCGCCGGCTATCCCCCAGCCGGCGATTATCCTTTTGGTAAAATACCGCAGACACGGTTTAATTTGCATTAAGTTCAATTGGCGCGAGCAGTAAATACTGCAAGAAAAGCAAGACGGATCCCCTCCCATATTTCAGGGAGGTAAATATGGCAGAGAAAGAACCAGAAAACGCCTACTATTTTAGTATGCATTCCCCGGCTCACACAGGCACCCCGACAGGCAGCCCTTTTTGAAATATTTGACTTGCGCTCCGGTTTTGCGAAAACAATTCCG
>DGFM01000033.1:31302-52496 GCA_002391675.1 Cloacimonetes bacterium UBA3900
CATTCGAGCGCCGAGGAAACCCGAGGGTAGGCGAAGCCGGGTGAAAAGGCAAATATTGATCTGAGGATCGGTTTATTAAAAATAATTATCGGCCCTTAAGCAAGGATTTTTCCAGGGATGAAAACGGGTATCCACGGATGGTAGCCGGTGGTCGTTTTGTTGCCGCGGCAGGGTTGCTTGCCCTTGGCGATCCATGCAAGCGCGGCTTGCGAAATTTGATCCGCTCCCAAAAATAATCAAAGCTTTGGCACGGATCTTGCTCCTATATAAAACTGCGTTCACAGTGTGTGCGCAACGCTTTTGTTTATTCTACCCAAACACGGGCGTAACTGGCTGTTAAAGCAGCCCTTATGCCCAAGAGACATATAGAGTGAGACAACAAACCGATACTTATTGGCCTTCTGTTGATTCAGGATATTGAGACAGTTTACCAAACGGACGCTGCAGCAGTTTATAAAGAGAATTTGGCTGATATCATCTGACGCTCCCGGCTCATGCCCGGTGCTGATTGTGTTAAACTGCAGAGCTATAAATAGCTTTGCATGAGTGAGTTACTTATACAAGCCACATTAGGAGAGACTTATGAAACGCCTGACCGCTTTGATCGCCCTGCTTGCGCTTGTTTGCGGCGTGAGCGCTACCACGGTTATCATAGGTGAGTATGATAGCCAGTATACTGTACCCGATTTCCCCATATATTGCTTTTCAACCTTCAACTATACTCAGCAGATCTACAAAAAGTCACTGATCAACCATGGAGGTGAAATCAGCAAGATCGGTTTTTACCCGCGCGACCTGGGTTGGGAAGATCAACCATTTGAAAATAGCCATAATTGGACAATCTATATGGGACATGTCACCCGTAATGCTTTTGCTTCGCATTCGGACTGGGAACCCATCGCCAACCTCACCCAGGTATTTTCCGGAAGCATCCTGGACTGCTCGCCTGCGGTCGACCAATGGATGGACATTACCTTGGACACCCGCTTTGTTTACAACAATATCGACAATCTGGTGGTTGCCATACATGAAAACACTCCCGGCGATGGCGCCTTGATAGAATGGGGCAGACACTTCGATTTTTATGGACAAAGAATTGGCTTAATCCACACTGGAAATACCGATCCCGATCCGAACAACCCTCCAACCCAAGGCTCTGCGACCTCCCCTGTCATCGCCGCCATCAAGCTCACCTTTTCGGATGCTGAAAACCTCCTGGCACCCATACTCACCTACCCGGCCAACAATGCTTCAATAATAAATGGTCAGGCTCTGGAGTGGGTTTTGCCCCAAGACAGCGCCTATGCAAGCGGCTATGATGTGTATATCGATGGAGCTCTGGTGAGTGAAAACCAGCCGTCCAACAGCTACACTATCAATGGCTTGGAGCCCGGACAGCACTCCTGGTATGTGGTGGCCAAAAACCATTTGGTTGATTCTCCGCCCTCCACCACGCTCCACTTTATCATCCCCACGGTGGTGGAAATAGGCAATGGCAATCAGGACTTTCAGGTGCCTATCTGGCCTTATGCAGAATACAATTACACTCAGAGCATCTTCCTGCAATCCGAAATCGGCGCCGGAAATCAAGGCAATGATAACGGCTGCTACATCGATAAGATAGCCTACTATTGGAATGGGACTTGCGAAGGCGGAAACAGCAATGATTGGGTGGTCTATATGGGCCACACCAGCAGGACGGCTTTCAGCGGTACTTCAGATTGGGTTCCGACGAGCGAAATGACGCAAGTCTTTGCCGGGCAGCTATCTATCCCCATAACACCCGGCTGGATACTGATTCCGCTGCAGTCGCCTTTCCTATACAATGGCAGCAGCAATCTTGTGATCGCCGTAGACGAAAACACGCCCGGTATGGACTGGTATCAAGACACCAACCCCTACTTTCACGGCACGCTCACCCAGGGCCAAAACCGTAGTATCATCTGCTCTGACACCATCAATATCAATCCCGATCCCGGCTCACCACCCGCAGGCAGCTTGGTGAGCGCAATTCCCAATATCCGGATGTATGTCAGCAATTTGCCTGCGAGCCCCATCTTGAGCGTATCACCTGCAGCTTTGGATTATGGATTGGCTGTCAACGGCGTTCCCACTCCTCTTGACCTCACGCTTACCAATGTAGGCAGCGGGACCATAAACCTCGCTGCAAGCGATTTCAGCTTCATTGGCCCCAATGCGGCTGAATACTCCATTGATCCGGTGAATCTGCCTGCAGCTTTGGGTACCGGAGAAAGCGTGAGTATTCCCATTATCCTGACCGGCGTGACGCCCGGGCTTATCTCCGCCACCCTGCGCATAAATTATGCCGGTGAAAACTATGATGTGAGCTTGATTGCAGAAGTGACGCAGCCCGGCACCATCACGATAGGAACCGGCACGGCAAGCCAAAGATTTCCCTTTGGAATCTGCAGCAGCAGAGAAAGCTCTGCCACACTTTATACCGCGGATCAGATACACGGCGTCGGCACCTTGCGAATGATAGCCTGGGACTGCACCTATGCCTCTGGCAATGAGCCGTTTACCTATAAGATTTGGGTAAAGAACACGCACGACACGCATATGAGATATTCAAGCTGGCAGGCATTGGTGGGAGGCATGACGCTGGTTAAGGAAGGTTCCATGAGCATTGACACCCCGGGCTGGCAGCTGTTTAATCTGGACACTCCTTTTGCCTACACAGGTGCGAGCCTGGTGATCGCCGTCGAGACCAACAGTGTGGGTTATAACCCTGAAAATCATGGGTTTGCATACACCGAGACCGCCGGAAGCAGGCATTTGCATCACAGCGATATTTCCCTGCCCTCGGAGACGGGATGCATGGACGGCAAGATGCCCAATATCATGCTGCGCTTTACGCAGGGTAACACCAACGATCTCTGTGCTGTTGATGTCAGCGGCCCTCTCGCACCCGCATTGGGTGAAGCAGCAGAGTTTACCGTGCGCATCCGGAATAACGGCAGCCGCAGCCAATCCAATTACCAGATAAAGCTGATGCAAGCGCACAACGTCGAGCTGGCTGCGGTAAATGGCCCGCCCATCAACGCCGGAGAGATCATCGAAGTGGCTATCCC
This sequence comes from Cloacimonetes bacterium UBA3900, assembly GCA_002391675.1. Taxonomy (GTDB): domain Bacteria; phylum Cloacimonadota; class Cloacimonadia; order Cloacimonadales; family Cloacimonadaceae; genus UBA3900. Next base: position 34,395 of record DGFM01000033.1, read on the forward strand.
CTGGACGCCCAACCTCGCGGGCCCAATCAGCTTCTACGGAAAAGTGGAACTGACCGGTGATCAGGTGGATGCAAACGACAGGACAAAGCACCTGCGCATCAACGTCCCACCTGCAGACCTCGAAGCTGCTACCGTCGGCATTGGGAATATATCCGCCCCCTTCCCTATGAATTTCTCCAAGCGTACCTCGCTCTATGAAACGATTTATCTGGCCGATGAACTGGGCTTTACAAGCGGAACCATCACCTCCATGGTGATCTATAACCAGTTTTTGGACAATCTGCCCCGCGAGCCCACCCAAATCTTCCTGGGAAGCACCCAGCAAAGCAACCTGAATGCGGGCTTCATCCCTGCCACGCAGATGACCCTGGTCTTTGATGGCCTGCTGGACTATCCGGTGGGCGAAAACAATGTCCTGATCGACTTCCAAACTCCCTTTGTGCACACGGGCGGGAACCTGGCGGTGATGTTTTATCGCCCCCTGGAAACTGAATACTACAGCATCTATAGCACCTTCAGGTGTCAGACGGTGGGATCAAACCGCGCCCGTGAATTCAGCACGCAGAGCGAGGTTGTAGACCCCTGCAACCCGCCCGAAGGTTTGCTGACGGGTACATTCCCGCAAGCCAGCTTCTTCTATAGCGCCGACCTGATCGCAAATGACCTGGGAGCGCTCAACCTCAGCGGCGATGCGACAGCCACCCTGGGCAGAACCTCAAACTACACCGTCCATATCCGCAACAATGGCACTGCTGCTCAAAACAATTACTGCGTCAAACTCATGGGGCCCGGCAACATAGAACTGGCCAGCGTGGCCGGACCTCCCATCAACAGTATGCAGAGCCTCGACGTGGCAGTACCCTGGATTCCCAATACCCCGGGCACGATCAGCATCTACGGCAAGGTGGAGATGGCTGATGACGCATTTGCCGTGAACAACAGCACTGATGAATTGCAGATCACAGTCTACCCATTGGGGGTATCTGATGATGTGACCGCTGTGCTGAATGATGCCGGCGATGCGGCGGAAATATCCTGGGTGGATGCCCGGGCAGTGCCTCCTGCGAAAGGAAATGGTTCCAAAGCCATATTGGATGTGGATGTTACAGATACAGTATCCGGAAGTACTGCGCCGATGCTGCATATCGGCTATCTGGTTTACAGGCTCCGCTCCGAAGAGATGGCAGATGAGGCAACCTGGCATCAGGTGACCCCGGAGCCGACCCTCGCCCTCAGCGTGACCGATGGCAACTGGGGCCAGCTACCCAACGGAACTTACTGCTGGGCGGTGAGATCTGTTTATGCCGGCGATCTGTACTCCCTGCCCAGTTTCTCAAACATCCTGGATAGGGATATCCCCACCGGACTTATCTCCGGCACGGTAAAATCCAGATACAATATCCCCATTGCCGGCGCAACAATCAGCAACGGCGTCGTGTTTACCACTACAAACCATGTGGGTAAATACTGGTTGGAGGTTCCTCCGGGAACTCACACGGTGACTGCATCCGCTACATATTACGTCGATCAAACCGTGGAGAATGTGAGCGTAGTCCCAAATCAAACAACCTTTGTAAACTTTACGCTGATGAGCTCTACAGATAGCGATGATCCCCAGACGCCTGTGCTGGAAACGGCTCTGTATGGCAACTATCCCAACCCTTTCAACCCGGAAACCATCATCAGCTACAGCTTGAAGGAAGCAGGCCCCGTCACAATCGAGGTCTACAACATCAAAGGGCAGCTGGTGCGCACATTAGTGGATGAAACCAAACATACCGGCAACCACACCGTGCTTTGGAACGGCCTCGATAAAAACAACCGGCCTGTATCCAGCGGCGTCTATTTCTTCAGGATGAGATCAGGCAGATTCAGCAGCACCAGAAAAATGATCATGATGAAATAAGCTCCCAAATGATTGAGATAAACGCGCCCCTGAGTGTGAAAGCTCGGGGGCTTTTTGGCGCTCATACTCGAGGTGATTGCCGAAGCTGGCTTCGCCGTCAAGCCTGATTGCTGCTGATAAATCCGGATGAGGCAAAACTTGTGCTTGACATAAACCCACTTTTTAAAAATCTGGGCAAAACCAGTCGGGATGTAGCGCAGTCCGGTTAGCGCGCTCGGTTCGGGACCGAGAAGTCGGAGGTTCAAATCCTCTCATCCCGACCATTCTTTTGGTCATACTCACCTACGATCAACCTTGCTTAAAACCTGGACAGGGGCTTGAAAAGCTGCTTGCCCTGCATGAGACTGAATATTGAAATATAGGAAACCATTTTGAAACAAGAAAAGCAGAATATCCGCTACTACATCAAGCTGCTCTACCCTTTCATCAAGGATGATATCGGCTTGCTGCTCTTTGGCTTGTTTGCCATGCTGTTTACGTCTGCACTCTATCTTGCAGACCCTCTGATCCTGGCATTGATCGTGGATAAGAGCATTCCCGCAGGCGATATGGGCCTCACCTTCCGCTATGCCGGGTTGTTTATCGCGGTGGTGCTGGCTTCCGGCTTGGTTTCCTATCTGCAGATCGTATTGCTTTCACGCCTCGGCATCAAGGTGATCACCAAGTTTAAAGGACGTGTATTCAATCACTTGCTCAAGCTGCCGGTAGAATGGTTCAACAAACGTTCGGTGGGTGAGCTGATCGCACGAGTGGAAAGCGATAGCGAGCGCGTCAAGGTGCTCTTTACCGATCTTTCCATCCACGTGATCGGCAATGTGATCTTCTTTGTGGGTGTGCTGATCGTGCTTTTTGTAAAAGACTGGCAGGTGACGTCCTGGGTCATGCTGCCAATGTCTGTGGGTGCGGTTGGCTACTTCCTGCTGATCCGCTATCTGGCCAAGTTTTACCGCAGAATCCGCGAGAAATATGCCATCCTCACCGGCAATATCACAGACTACGTGCAGGGAATGCAGATGGTGCAAGCCCTGAACCGCCAGAGCAGGGTGATAGCCTCTCTGCGCAGCTCTTCATATGATAAGTACAAGCTTGAGACTCGCACCGGCTTTACCGAATATGGCTCCCAGAGCGTCTTTCACTTTATTTATCACACAGGTTTCATCGTGATCGTGATCGCTCTCTCGGCGCCGAAAATCATCGCCGGTGCAGCCACTCTGGGCACGCTGATCATCTTTATCCAATACGTCTACAGGCTCGTTTGGCCCCTGATGCAGATCTCGGAAAACGTGATGCAGATCCAGCGGTCTTTTGTGTCTCTGCGCCGCATCTTGGACCTCACCGAGCTCACCACCGAAGATGAGCTCTTCACCGGCACAGACACTCCCGTATTTGAACATGAAATCCGCTTTGAAAACGTGTGGTTTGCCTACGAGGATGAGGACTGGGTGCTAAAGGATGTGAGTTTTACGCTGCCCAAAGGTAAGAAGATAGCTCTGGTAGGCCCTTCAGGAAGCGGTAAAACCACCACCGTGAACCTCTTATGCGGCTTTTATCCCCTGAATAGAGGCCGCATCACCATCGACGGCAAACCTCTGGATGAAATGGACTTCCGGGCCTGGCGACGCAAGATTGGCCTCATCCTGCAAGACATCTACCTCTTTCCGGGCAGCATCCTGGAAAACGTGAGGGTCTACAACGACCAGATCAGCGAGGATAAGGTGCAGCAAGCCATAGATATAGTGCAGTTGCACGACCTGATAGAAAAACAGGAAGATGGGCTGCACAGCATCCTGGCAGAGCGGGGCCAGAATGTGTCACAGGGCGAAAAGCAGCTCATCAGCTTTGCGCGTGCTTTGGCTTTTGATGCGGAATTGATCGTCATGGACGAGGCCACCGCTTCCATCGATCCTCAGACCGAAGCGCGCATCCAACGCGGCATGGATAAGGTATTTGAGGGGCGCACCGCTCTGGTGGTGGCACACAGGCTCACCTCCGTCCTGGATGCGGACGAGATACTCTTTTTTGAAGCCGGCAAGATCATTGGCAGGGGCACACATCAGGAGCTGATGCTTTCCTTGCCTCAATATAAACACTTGGTGGAGCTGCAGATGCCCGGCGGGGAGGCGCAGGATGTGTAAAAAGCTCCTCAGACCCTTGCTCAAGCGCATCAATCCAAATGTATCCTGGGTGATCCGCCAATGGTATACACAGCGCTGGTTCCTTATCCTGATGATCCTGTTTACCCTTGGCAATTCGGCCGTTTCCGTCGCTTTCCCGATGCTGTTTCGCAAGCTGATCGATACGCTCAAGGACATCCTTTCCAATCCCAATTACCCGGAGCCCATGACGGCGATCAACAATATCATTTACACCTTCCTGGCGCTGGGTGTGGCGCAGATCGTCAACGGCTTCTATCCCGCCTTCCGCGGCTGGCTGAACATCCGCTTTGAACACCGCTTGCGCATGAAGTATTTTACTGCCATCTCAAATAAGGATTACCGCTTTTTCCAAAAGTATCGCACCGGCGACATCGTTACGCGGCTCACCGACGACCTTTCAGACTACCCCAAGATCTCCTGGTTCCTCTGCTCGGGCATCTTCAGAGCCGTCAACTCCGGCTCCCTCATCCTCTTCAGCCTGGTGGTGATGTTCAGCGTAAACGTCAAGCTCACCCTGTTTTCCATCGCACCCTTGCCCTTGATGATGCTGGTGTTTTACTTCGCTCAAGACAGGCTTTACGCCTACTTCGACCGCAACCAACAGGCCATCAGCGACATCAACAGCCAGCTGGAAATGAGCTTTTCCGGCATCCGCATCGTGAAGGCCTTCGTCAGCGAAGGAAAGTATAAACGCTTCTTTGATAATGCCCTGGCCAAGCGCTTCAAGACGGAAATGAGCGTGGTGAAACTCAACGCCGTGCTCAGTTTGATCTATGGATATATAGACTACTTTGCCCAGATCGGCGTCATATTAGTGGGTGGCTATATGGCTGTGAAGGGCGAGATCAGCGTGGGAACCTTTTACCTCTTCTATAGTTACCTCAGCATGATGATCTATCCGCTGCTGGATTTGCCTCAGCTTTTTGTGACCGGCAAACAGGCTTTTGTGAATATAGACCGCCTGGAAGAGATGCACGACTACCCCACCCTGTATGACGGACAGAAGGGCACCACGGAGCTGCAACACTTTGATTCCCTGGAGTTTAAGCAGGTAAACTTCGCCTATGATGATAGCGATAGAAACGTGCTGAATGACTGCGATCTGCACTTGGAGGCAGGGAAAAAGCTGCTTATCCTGGGCGCTACAGGCAGCGGGAAGAGCACTTTGATAAACCTGATCCTTGGCCTCCTGGAAAAAGATTCCGGCGATATCCTGATCAATGATACCCCAATCGAAGAGATACATATCCCGTCGCTGCGCGAAGCACTGGCCTATGTGCCTCAGGAGGCGGTGCTCTTTGGCGGCACTATCAAAGATAACATCTGCTTTGCCGTGGATTCTGTGGATGAAGCAGAGTACGATCTCGCCGTCAAAAGCGCACAACTGACCGGCGAGATAGCCGACTTCCCCGAGGGAGACCAAACCGTGGTGGGCTCCCGTGGTTTGGGCATTTCGGGCGGACAAAAACAGCGCGTTACCATCGCCAGGGCACTGATCAAAAGACCGGAACTGCTGATTTTGGACGATATCACCGCCAGCCTGGACGCCGAAAACGAGGAAAAGCTCTGGCAAGACATCAATGCCAACTATTCAGGCATCGCTGCCATCGTGATCTCACACCGGCTTTCCACCCTGCGCTATGTGGATCAAATCCTCTTCATAGATTCATCTGGAAACTGCCATCAGGGCACCCATGAAGAGCTGGTATTCCAAAACAAGGAATATCACGACTTCCTGCATGATCACCTGAAGCAATAAGCCGCTTTCGGGAGTCATGAAAGCTGCAAATCCTGCCTTTTGTGATGCAGACAAGAGATTTTCGCTCAATTCTCTTGACATTTTTGCCCCTCGTTTTTCTTTGGTCTTTCACACACGGGGTGTAGCGCAGCCCGGTTAGCGCACTGGTTTTGGGAACCAGGAGTCGGAGGTTCGAATCCTCTCACCCCGACCATTAAGAGTTTTAAACACACGTGGGCGCTTAGCTCAGTTGGCAGAGCGCTTGCTTTACACGCAAGATGTCAGGGGTTCAAGTCCCTTAGCGCCCACCACCTTTTATTAATCCTGGGAAGAAATAAATGAAGATCGCAATCACCGGAGCCAACGGCTTTTTGGGCAGCAGACTCGCCTCCCGCCTGTCTGAAGGGAATATGCAAACCATCGCCATCCTGCGTGAAGGAGCCAATCTGCAACTCTTGAGCCCGGATGCTGTGATCCGCGTGGTGGATTATCACCAGCCTGCCTCCATCCTCAACGCCATCCAAGATTGTGATGTGCTCATCCATAACGCCGGTAAAGTTCGCACACACACAGCCGAAGAGATGCTGGACGCCAATCTGGGCATCACTTCAAGGGTGCTGAAGGCCGTCAACCAAAGCAGCCTCAAACACTTTATCTACATCAGCTCGCAATCCGCCTCTGCCCCATCCCCAAATGGCGAAGCCATAGATGAAGACTACCCCAGCGCACCGGTGAACTGGTATGGCAAGAGCAAGCTATGGGCGGAAAGAGTCATCCAAAAGAGCTGCAAAGCCCCCTACACCATAATTCGCCCCGTGCCTGTCTATGGCGAGGGTGATAAGGACTTCTTCTCACTGTTCAAGGCAGCAGCTATGGGTCTCTGCCTGGGAATGGGCAACGATCAGCAGCTCATCAATATGATCCATGTAGATCAGCTTTGCGACCTGATCAAGCTCTGCCTCTGCAACCCCGCTGCGCATGGCGAGATATTCTTTGCCTCCGATGGACAGAGCTACACCCAAAAAGAGATTTCAGACTCCATCGCCGGCGCGACAGGCAGGAAAACCATCAGCATCAATGTGCCGGACTTGCTGGCCAATATCGTGTTTACAAGTGGCGAACTGTGGGAGAAGGTGAGCCGCAAGACGGGCCTTATAAACCGGCAAAAATACCTGGAACTCAGCGCGCCTCACTGGAATTGCTCCTGCGATAAAGCGGTGCGCCTCCTGGGCTGGAAACCGAGCGGCAATCTGCAGGACTTGCTCAAGACAACCTACCTCTGGTATAAGGATAATGGTTGGCTGTAGGAACCGGTAAATGCAAAAGATAAGCCTGTGTATTCTGTTGGGGTTGCTTGCTTTTAGCGCCTTTGCGCAAGCCATCCCCTCCGTGGAAATACCCACCTATGAGGGTGTTCAGGCAGCCGAACTTATCCTGCAGATACAGCTCTTTCAGGATGGTTCCTATCTGATCCAAGCCGCAGAACCTGAAGAACTTAGAGCCTATGCGGATGACTATCTCTTCGTCCATGAGCTCAAGGAGCTTTTACCGGAGGATCAGATGCAGCCCGGCACGGTGGAGGTCAGGGTCCCGATCGTCTATGTCCAGGCAGATGAGCCGCCGCTCACTACGGCTGAGCTGAGAGAGCTGATTGACGAGTGGATCGTTGCTCAGAGAGAGGCGGATGGCACCACCAAGCCGGTACAGGACTGGCTCAACCCCATGGCTTCGGAAGTCCTGCTCTATAAGACTGTTACCAGTTCTGTGGGCCTGATGTCCAGCTCGCAGAAAGTATCCTGGCGTGGCTTTGAACTGGCTTCCACGGCGGTTGAACCCTATGTGCCGCTTGCCTGGCAGCAGAGCATGGGCCTCTCTTCAGACTCAAGACCCTATCCCTACGAGCCTCTTTTCAGCAGCATTCATGCGGGAATGGGAGAGTACGACAGCCGCTTTGCCATCTTCAGAATGGCCAAAAACAACCTCCTCGGCAGACAGGGTATGTTTTATGCGCTTGATTTGCAGGTAGCAAACGGTCAATGGCTGGATCGCAACAACGCCGAAACCTCCCTGCGTCACCGCTTGAACCTGCCTCTGGGCCCGGTTGCACTCAACCTGGAATATGCCTCCTTCGATCAGGACCTCTCCTCACTCACCCTGAAGTCGCCCTATCCTCTGGCCTCCATCTTCACCATCCAGCGCGTTGGCGAATATGCCTGGGCTGAGCTTGAAAACAAGTGGCTGAACCTTTCCTTTCTCAGAAGCAGGGAAGCTCTTAAATCCGCACATTTCCCCGCACCGGTAAAGAATCTCAACTACCAGACCAAAGCTCAGAAAACGCTGCATTTGGGCAACCACGAGCTGGATGCAAGCTGGCTTCACCTCTGGGCAAAGAGCGACTGCAGCTTCCCCATGCAGTCTGATTATAAAGACAAGGGCAGCCTTGCTTGGAGATATAATCCCGGGGGACTGGATGCGCAGCTGCAGGCGGACATTTACGACCTCAAGGATGTGAGCACAGACGCCTCTTGTGGCTATGCCTGGAAGAGAATCAAGCTTTCCGCAGGCTGGGAAAAGGCCTGGACGGAGCCTGCGGTTCTGATGCAGGTGAGCGACATCTTTACTCCCGCCAGCTTGCTGGATAACGCTGAGATAGTCTGCACCGAAGACAAATGGCTGCAGCTGGATACCTTCTGGAGCAGCCTCAAGCTATCCCTGCGGGCCGGTCAGAAGGAATACAGCCAAACCCTGCTTTCGGATGTGAAGAGCTTTACGCCCTACTATCTGGGATTGGGCGCCAAGTTGGACTGGGATATCAAGATAGCGAGCTTGCATCTGATGCAAAACCTCCTCTATATGCACGCGGATAGCGAGCTGTGCAATGCGCCCGGCTTGCGGGGCTTTGGCGAGCTGAAGCTAAGCAGAGACCTCAAGCACGACAACAGCATCTACCTGGCTCTTTCATACCTCTTTCACACGGATTACAACACGCTTTACCAATCCGCAGCAAGCGCAGGCTTTGCCCTGATCGCGAATGCACGATTTGGAGTGCGCATCAGCAAGGCATTTGAGATCGAGGCTTTAGCCCGGAACCTGGGTGACAACTACATCTTCGGCCAGATGGCCATCCCCCTATCTCTGCACGCTTCTTTGAAGTGGTATTTTGTAAACTGAGCCCGTCGCCATAGCAACCCGGCTCAACATATCCCCTTGGCCTGCAGGCGTTCCCACGGCTTCTTCAGGTTGTACCTGAGCACCATACGCTTCTTGCCGCCCAAACCATCGGGCACGATCCCGGCATACTCATCCAAGACCAGATAGTGCTCAAAGGGCAGCTGCGTATACTCTTCCACCTCTTTGAGAATCTCTATTCCTTCCTCAACCACCGCGGCATCCGTATACTGCATAAGGTTGGTGTTGCAGATAAGGTGCGTGATCTTTTGCTTGGAGGTAAATTCCAGCTGCTCTTTCATGACGATGATGTCCTGCATATTGCCGGTGAAAGGACGGCGGGTATTCACCACGAAGTGCATCTGATATCCGCGCTCGAGGATGCTTTCCTCAAAGCGGCCCAGAGTCCTGCAGCCGGCGGGATCACCTCCCACGTCCAGGACCACGGTTTTGGAGTGATCCTCGATTGCGCCTTTGATCCTGGGCGAGAGCATGGGCAGATCGGCGTGCATATATTGGCCTTCAGGCGCCACCACCTCAATGCCCAGCTTGGCATATTCATCCCTCACATCACGGGATCGGAAGTAGGGATTGACCACATCCAAGTCAGCCAAAACCACGTCCTTGCCTTCATCGTTCAGGGTTCGGGCGATGTTGATGCTATATTCGCTTTTACCGCTCCCATAAGCTCCTATTACTATGTATAGATTCATGTTAATTGTCTCCTTATATCAGACCCAGTTCCTGTAAGACCTGCCCTGATAACATAGTATAATCCTCAAAGGCCAGGTCGGCAACCTTCTTGATTTGCTCCCAGAAGGGGATGCTGTCTTCATCGAAGATGGCAAAGGTGCGCATCCCGGCGGCTTTGGCAGCCTGCACACCCGTGAGGGTATCCTCGATGGCCAGACAGGCCTCAGGCTCCACTTCCAGCATCCTGGCACAGTTTAAAAAGATATCCGGATAGGGCTTGCCTCTGAGCTGCATATCCCCGGTTGAGAGGGCGGAAAACCAGCTCAGGATGCCATTTGCCTGCAGGACGGTCCGTGCCAGATGCAGTGAATTGCTGGTGGCCAGGCCCATCAAAATATCGCTCTTCCTGATGGCTTGCAGCAGCTCATATACGCCTTCTTTGAGTATCACATCGCTGCTGTAGTGCTGTTCCACCATAAAAGTCCATTCATCCATAATGGATTCCACGCTGTCATCAAGGCCAAAACGCTCCTTGAAATAGAGCGCAGTTTGGGTGAAACCATTGCCTCCCGGAATGCTGTCAAAGAGGTCTGCCGGCACATCTATGCCGCGTTTGGTGAGGAATTCGACGTCTACCTGACGCCACAGTTGCATGGAATCGATGAGCGTTCCATCCAGATCAAATATTATCGCTTTGTATTGCATGAGGCCAGTCTCTTGGGATGCGGGTATTCCGTCAATAGAAACGTTTGACTCATGTTCGATTTATATAAGGCGATGCCATCGCAAACTCAATCCTCGGAAAAGCAAGCCCTCATAATATACCCTGACGACCTCGCTGTGATGACGAAATATCCAAAGAAACCAATCTTGTAACCCGCTGATAATAATAGCAATACAGAATCACGCAAATATTGCCTCTATTTGTTGGGAAGTAAAACACCATTGCAGCCAGGCGCCTGCCGCGCCGCCCTGAAGCCATGCACATCCACAGCGCAAGACACACTTATCCCCAATCAGGCACGAGTCTCGCATTTTTGGGATATAAAAAAAATGGAGCGGGAAACGGGACTCGAACCCGCGACTTCAACCTTGGCAAGGTTGCGCTCTACCAACTGAGCTATTCCCGCTTGGTACCAGAGGCCGGACTTGAACCGGCACGAGCTTGAAAACTCGAGGGATTTTAAGTCCCTTGTGTCTACCTGTTCCACCACTCCGGCTTGAGAAGGATGGAGGCGACACCCGGATTTGAACCGGGGATAAAGGTTTTGCAGACCTCTGCCTTACCACTTGGCTATGTCGCCTCAAATATGGAGCGGGAAACGGGACTCGAACCCGCGACCTCAACCTTGGCAAGGTCGCGCTCTACCAACTGAGCTATTCCCGCTCGAGTGTTAACGATGACAATTCTTATATAAGCCCGATTTTGTCAACCAAAAACTTGAGCCTGGAAGCTAAATAGCTTGGCTCCCTTATCTTTATGCGCTCCTCTGCGCACTCCCGCCTTGGCACAAAGATGCTCCAAAAAGGTATCTCTATCCCAATTATACTCCGTGGCAACCTGAGGCAGGAGCAAACCGGATCCATAGGGATGCTGCAGGAAGAGTCCATCCCTGCCCACCTGGATTTCATCTATGCTTTTCAGCTCCACCAGCGGGCTGAGCAGAGATATTTCGATCTCGATCTCGTCCAGTTCCTCACGTCTTAGCGGCGGGAAGCGATAATCCTCAAAGGCCGCAGCCACAGCCATTTCGGCCACACTTTGCGCAATTGTTTTATAGGGCTGGATGTAGCCGATGCAACCTCTGAGCTCTCCCTTCAGATTCAAGGTCACAAAAAGCCCGCGCTTTTCCCGGAAGGCCTCATCATCCGGCAGCTGCGGTACTCTGCGCTCAAAGACGGCCAGGATGGCATCTTTGGCCAGATTGATCAGAGCGCGCTTTTGTTCATCACTCAGCTTCATTCTTCCTCCAAATACAGCCTCGCCGAGAGATAGCCCACCACCCTGCTGTTATCTCCAGAAGTCTCGCCGGAGTGTGTGTATTCCAGGATTTCCAGCTTGCTTCCCGGCCAGGCCTTGTTCAAAGCCATGACGCTGAGGATGCCGCCTATGCCGCAAGCTTCCACCACAGAATCGCAGGCCAGCTTCCAAAGCTCTTCTATCTCACCATCCTTCATCTTTTGGATCAGCAGGCCGTCCATAGCCACCGCTTTCCTGGCATGATTGTAGTGTGAGAGATCGGTGGAGACAACCGTCACGATCCGCTGCGAACTCTGCCGCATCAGCGTATCAATCTTTTGCGCCAGATCCATGGAACCCTGATAGCTCTGCGATCCCAACATCAGGGGGCACACTTTCGTTCCGGGAAAGTAGAGGTTGATCATCGGCAGCAGCACCTCCATGGAGTGCTCCATCTCGTGGTAGCGCATCCGCGTGCTCTCTTCTTCTCTGCCCTGGATGAAGAATCTAAAGCATTCCTCGTCCATCCTCAGGTGTGAAAATGGCCCTTCATATCTTGAAAAGGGCGAGACGCTGTAGTCAAACCCCGAAGTATGATGCGAGGGGTGGAGAATGATGAAGGTATCCACCTTTTCGTTGCCAAAACCGTGAAAGGCTCTGGCGGCAACGGCGCCGCTGTACATATATCCTGCATGAGGAACCACCAGGGCAATGGTCCTCTGTGTGGGAGGGTCCCTCAGCAAGGAACCCGTCCAGTGTAATAACCGTGAGCAGACCACCTCATGAGACCGTGGATAAAAGCGTCCTGCATAAATAGATTTGCGTATCATTGGATTTCCTCCTCTTCGTCTTGATATAGTTCGATGATAAAATCTGCCTGTTCTCTGGGTTTCACCTGCGTTTCAGCACCCGCATACACGGGACTGATCACCGCTATTTTCAGCTTTGGCATCCGTTTTTTGAGCCGCTCCACCGTTCCCAGATACCGGGTGGAGTGGAAGTCGCCATTAAAGTGGACAATCGTGTGCTTGGGATAGCGTTCTTTATATTGCGCAATGCTTTCCGCCATGGTATCGTCTTTCACACATTGAGCCTGATAGAGGCGTTCATAGAGCTGCTCATCGCCAAAGTGATCGTGCATCCCGTTTTTCTGCATGGTGGCCTGGAAACTATCCTTGTAAGCCCCTGCGGAAGTGTCGATATCTATGGCTACGTGCATCCTGTCGTCGGGCTCCAGCTCTTCCAGGGTGGAAAGCGAGCCACGCGCCACTTTGCCGGCAATCCATCTGGGGATATTGGCCGCAATCACCTTCAAGCCTTTATCTTTGGCAAATTCCAGCAAGGGACGGTAATCTGTGGCATAATTGGGCCAGGGACGGCTCCGAAGCAAAAACTCTTCCTCCGTGAGCTCGCCCGCCAGATAGGCGTCCAGATCCGGCTGGACATCGCGCTCAAACATCTCAAAGGAGACGATGAGCCGCTTCTTGGCGTTATAAAGCTGAGGCAAAAGCTCTGCCTGCAGCCGGTGGATGACGGCATTGCCGTGATATTCCCCAAAGAAGATCACATCCGCTTTCCTCAGCTTGGATGCCATCTTCGCCAGGGTTATGCTTTTGCCGCTCTTGCTTTCTATCAGCTGAAAGTCAGCCGCCAGCAGAGCCCCAAATGTAAATAGCAGCATTGTCACAATCGTTATAAATCTCATTTATTCTAATCCTCTAAACTATAGGTGAGTCCATTGGAATGGACTTTTGAATCCAAAAACTCGCACAGTTCCCCCAATGCAGCCTCCGGAACGCTGATCTCAAATCTCACTCTGGCAGCATAGCTTACGTCTTCTATTGTGCCGCCCAATCTGGGTAAGAGCCCCTGCAGCTGCTGCGCCTCGGCATATTCACAATCCACCCTCAGGTTTTGCATGGGGATCACCTTGATCAGCTTCGCCTCTGCCAAAGCGGCTTCCACGCTCTCGGTATAGGCGTCGATCAAGCCCCTCACCCCTAGTTTTACGCCGCCATAATAACGGGTCACCACAGCCGCCACATTGGTGAGTCCTGCGCTCATCAGCGCATTGTACATGGGCTTCCCGGCGGTTCCGGAGGGCTCGCCATCATCCGAATAGTGGCTGTCTTCGCGCTGCAAACCGTAAATCCAGGCCCAGCAATTGTGCGTGGCATCGGCAAAATTCTTGCTTCGCTCGCCGATCAAGTCCATGGCTTGGTCTTTATCCTGCAAAGGCGCAACCCAGCCGATGAAGTGCGAACGCCGGATCAGTATCTTGGCTTCGACGGTTTCCCTAACTGTTTTCCAGATAGTCATTTTGCCCTCGGGAGGTCGCTCCAGCGCGTGGTGTAGGCAGGGCTGAGGCGCGCCCGCTTCATCTGCCATTTCTGCTGTGTTCCGCAGCTGGCCACAAACAGCGTACCGCGTCTGAACTTGCTGTTTAGCTTGTCCATCGTATCCATCAGCACCTTGCGTTTATCGTCCAGGTAGCTGGTTTCCAAGAAGTTGAGCGGTACGTCGTCGCTGCTCACCAGCTCGCTGAACAGCACGCCCGCTTTTTTGTATTCAAAGCCGGGCAGATGCACCTCTTCCAACAGCTCCAGCGCACGTTTGATCAGCTCCGGAGTGTAAGCCGTGGGCGGCGAGAGCACCATCTGCTTGCTATTGCTATATTGAGGGCCTTCCTTAAAGCGGTTGGTGGAGAGAAACACCATCATGCGGGCGGCCAAACTATTCTGCTGCCTCAGCTTCCGTGCCGCAGTGCTCACATGGCTGGAAACCGCTTCTTTCAGCTCGTCCAGCGAATCCACCTGCTTGCCAAAAGAGCGCGAAACGAGGATGCTCTTCTTATCCTGCGGCGCTTCTTCCAGGCTGATGGCGTGATAGCCCTGCAGTTCCAAAACCGTTTTGTGGCCAACGCTGGTGAGATAGTGGTCGATAAACTTCTCATCCGCATTCCGCAGCTGCCAGGCGTTCTCGATACCGCACTGTTTTAGGAATTTTTCATATTGACGGCCTATGCCCCACACTTCGCCCACGGGCGTTAGCTTCAGAGCCTTCTCAAGACGTTCTTCATCCAGGAGCAACAGCACGCCCCTGTACCCCGGAACCCGCTTGGCCCAATGGTTTGCCACCTTGGCCAAAGTCTTGGAGGAGGCAATCCCCACCGAAACGGGAATCCCCGTCCACTGCTTCACGGTTTCCCTGATCTCGGTGGCATAAGCCTCCAAGTCCATATGCTGAAAGCCGTTCAGACCCAAAAATGCCTCATCGATGGAATAAACCTCGATCTCGGGCGAAAACTGCTCCAAAGTCTGCATCACCCGCATGGACATATCGCCATAGAGCGCATAATTGCTGGAAAGCAGCGTGCCGCCATGCTTGGCGATCAGCGCCTCATACTTGAAAGCAGGCGCACCCATGGGAATGCCCAAAGCCTTGACCTCAGCCGAACGCGACACCATACAACCGTCATTATTGGACAGCACCGCCACGGGTTTGCCTTCCAGAGAAGGATCAAACACGCGCTCGCAAGACACGTAAAAGTTGTTACAGTCTATCAAGGCGATGATGTTGCGTTTGCTTAGTCCATGCTTATCCATAAAGTCAAAATATCTGAGGGATGGAGATTTGTCAAGCCTTAGCTTTTTCGTTTTACCGCCTGCATCAAAGCTGAAGATTCATGCTCAGGCACTTGCGGTTTTACTCATCCAAAGCTCCGCTCTCCTGATTGTCCATAAAATTCTACTTGACATTTTGGCACCCTGAAGTTTAAGTGTCTAAAAAACATTCTGGAGCCTATTATGAAAGATATCAAGTTGTTATGCACCACGCTAATCCTTGTTTTCCTGTGCTTTAGCCTGGGTGCACAAAACACATATGTAGACCCCGAAAACACCATGCACTCCATCGCCAATATCGATGACCTCTTCATCCCTTACGGCAACCCTTCTCTGCTGAGCAGCAGCTTTGCCGATGGTGCAGGTTTTGGCGCAAACCTGGACAAGGATGAGTTCCTCAAGCAGTATTGGCTTTTCTCCAATGCCGATGGCCTGGCTTACATCTATGAAAAAAGAGGCAGATCAAACTATCACAACCTGGCTTTGGGAGCGCCTCTCGGTGATGGGTTCCTCACCAAAAACATCTACGTCGGCACCCGCTACAGCTGGAAAAATGCCTCCTTTGGCAAGGGCTGGTGGAGAAGCGGCGTTACCCTCCGCCCACACAACAGCTTATCGCTGGCCATGGTGTGGGACAATCCCTACAAGCAAGCTCCTTTATATAGATTTGGCGCCGCAGTGCGCCCTCTCGAGCTCCTCAATCCCAAGCTCGGACACCGCTTGGAACTGAGTGCAGATATCAACTACAACCGCGATCCCTTGGATGCAAACGCCAAAAGAGAATTCAAAAACCCGCTGCTAGGCGTCAATGCCGAGGTCTTGAACGGCCTCAAGCTGGGAGCCGCATACGATCTCGACACCCAAAACATGATGTTCAATTTCAGCCTGCGTTTTGGCAGGACAAACGTGGGCAACCTCAGCTTCAAGCCGGATCAGGGCGACCTGCAAAATATTGGCTACCTCCAGCTTGGCGTCTTCGACTACAAGCCTTTCATGGGCATCGCACCGCGCAAATGGCACGACATGAAGCTTTCCGGCAGCGTGGTCAGCTACAAAACACCCACCTTCAGCTTCGGCCCCTTCACCGTCTTCGATTCCGGCGTACGCAGCGTGGAAGAGGTGATCGGGCAAATCGAGCAAGCGGCAAATGAGCCCGGCGTGGAAGGAATCCTGCTCATCAACCCCTCCTTCTCCACCTCACTTGCGCTCATGCAAGAGCTGATGCGGGCTTTTGAGGATTTCAAGGCCACCGGCAAGCACATAGCCTGCTACTATGACAACCTCTCAAACGCCGGCTACGTCTTCGCAGCCTCCATCGCAGACAAGATCTGGTTCAACCCCATGGGAATCCTGGATTTGAAAGGCCTCGCCCTCCAAAGTCCCTATTTCGGCGACCTCCTCAACGAGATGGGCATAGAAGTGCTCAATTTCCGCAGTCACAAGTATAAAAATGCCGGCAATATCTTCTCTGAATCTTCCATGACGCAGGCGGAAAGAGAGGTCTACGACTCGATTTTGCAATCCTATCTGGATGAATTCATCGCCCAAATCTCCAAAGGCAGAGCCGGCAAGATCGCAGGCAGCGTGGAAGCCGCCATCAACGAAGGCCCCTACTTCAACGCTCAAGACGCACTGGCTAAAGGACTGGTGGACGGACTGGTCTATCAGGACGAACTGCCCGAGCTGCTCAAAGATGAATTTGGCTTCAGGAAGCAAAGCAAGCAGCTGGCCAATTATCACGATTACAACTGGCACAAGGCGCCCTCCAAGAAGATCGCCGTCATCTACGCCCAGGGCAACATCGTGATGGGAAAAGGCAAACCCGGCAAAACCATCGCCGCCGAAACCACCGTGGATCTGATCCGCAAAGCGCGTAACAACCCGCAATATAAAGGCATTATCCTCAGAGTGGACAGCGGTGGCGGCTCGGCTCAGGCATCCGACATCATCCTGCGCGAGCTGGTGAAAGCCCAAACCGAAAACAAAATGCCCGTGGTGGTTTCCATGGCAGGCGCAGCCGCTTCCGGAGGCTATTACATTGCCTGCAAAGCAGATAAGATCGTTGCCGAAGCCTCAACTCTCACCGGTTCAATCGGCGTGATCGGCCTGGCTTTCAACGCTGAAAGGATGTTCAATAAAATCCGCATCAACTGGTCAACCGTCAAAAAAGGAGATAACTCAGACTTCCCCAGCCTCTTCCGTCAATGGTCTGACGCCGAGAAAAAGCGCATGACAGATATGATAGAGCTGGTCTACGACGACTTTGTGGGCAAGGTGGCAGACGGACGGCCCAACCTCAGCCTGAGCCAAGTGCATGAATATGCGCAAGGCCGCGTCTGGAGCGGTAAACAGGCCTATGACCTGGGCCTGGTGGACGACCTCGGCGGCATGGATAAAGCGGTGGAACACATGAGACAACTCACCGGCATCAAAGGTGAAATCGAGCTTGTGGACGCCACCAGCAAGGAAAACACCATCGATATCAATATGAAACCCATCTCGCTGACCAAAGCCTTCCTGCCGGAAATGGTGCTGGAAATTGAGGACAGCTACAAACAGGTCTACGAGCTCTGGAAACAATATGAAGGCCAAAACGCACTCCTGCTCTGCCCCGTGCAGGAACTGATATTGGACTTCTGATTCCTGACTATCACCAGATATTTGCCGGGCTCACCTTAGATGAGCCCGGTTTTTAATCGCCGGTATCTTTGCCTGAAACCCCCTTTTATATCCCAGCAAAATAGTAGGCGTTCCTTGCCCGATTCCGAGCCGGGAAAACTCGGGCTTTCTGAAATATTTTACTTGTGAGCCGGTTTTGCGAAAACAATTCCGCCGTCTAAAACGTCGATTTCATGCGG
>DGFM01000033.1:52621-83287 GCA_002391675.1 Cloacimonetes bacterium UBA3900
GAAAACCCAAGAGTTACGCAAGTGAGCGCCAAGGAGATCCGAAGGTGGGCGAGGTCGGGTCAAAAGTCAAATGTTGATGCAAGGGCTGGTTTTTTGAAAACAATTTCTGACCCCTAAGGTGAGGGTTTTTCAACAATAAAACCAGCTTTGGAATAAATCGTGCAGGTAATGATGGTATAAATTGTATGTATAGTAACACTATTATGAGCCGGAACGGGCTCAGATGCTGATCAGGAGCTTGCGTTTTTGCTGCTTCAGCTAAGCTGTGGTAAAAATAACGCAGTTTTGAGTCGATTTTTCTTGACAGTATCTATGCCTTCTGTTTTATTGGCTCCGTAGAGGTAAAAAAATGAAAAAGGTATTATTTGCACTCATAAGCCTTCTGAGCCTCAGCTCAGTGGCTTTGGCCGTCAGCATATATGATGTCCAGTTTACCACCTCAAACGGGGTGGACAACAGCTATCCCTCGCCTTATGTGGGCAAAGAGGTCAGCTTGGAAGGGATCGTGACCGCCACGGATTATACAGCCGGCGGCTACTTCATCTCCGAGCCGATCAGCGGCGCATGGCGTGGCATCTATATTGCAGACAAGCGCAACCGTCCCTCCGCGGGCGATAAAATCCTGGTAAGAGGCAGAGTGCATGAACATTTTGGCATGACTTGTCTGGCAGACGTCAGCTCATTCAAGGTTTTAGACAGGAATTGCGGTCTTCCGCAGCCTGTTCTTCTCACCACAAGCCAGCTTTCCAGGGCAGAGGAAGCAGAAGCCTATGAGGGTGTGTATGTCAAAGTAGTAGGTGCTCAGGTGAGCAGCGCCAGAGGCAAATCCGGCAGATTTATCATCACTGACGGCAGTGGCCAATGCGCTGTTAAGACCGGCACTTTTGGCAAAGCCAAAGCTCTTTCACCCGCTGTTGGCACCAATTTTTCCAGCATCGTGGGTGTGGTGGTTTATGGCTTTAGCGAGTTTACTTTAAACCCCATAGATGCATCGGATACCACCATTCACCAGCCCTATTCCATCCAGAACAGAAGCTGGGGTCGCATCAAATCCATCTATAAATAAATAAAAACAATAAAGAGGTATTAAGATGAGCAAAATGAACATGAAGAAGATCCTGAAAGGTGTCGCAATTGGCGGCGCAGCCATTTTGGCAACGCACTTTGGTTTCAAAACCTACAAGCGCATCAGCAGCATCGCCAAGCTGTCCAAATCCCTGCCCGAATTCCTGAAAAACGTCTATGGTGAAGAGCCGAGGATGACTATCAACCGCAGCTTCAACACCATGTCCATCCGTGCAGGCTTCTCCGAGGAAACTCTGGAAAAGCACAACGATATCGAAACCACCATCAGAGAATATGTGGATGACTTCTATCCTGAATTGAGCAAATGCACTTTGGATATCGATGTCTACGAGCTCGGCGACGAAGAGGAAGAAGAAGACGACGAAGAAGTTGAAGCCGAAGAAGAAGACGACGAATAAACACTTTTTAACAAAGTCCCTAAAAACATAACCAACAAGACCTGGGCGCACAGCTTGGGTCTTTTTTGAAAATATCCATTTAGTTCATTTACAAGGAATTACCAATGTTGAATATCAGAAAGTCTTACACCTTTGACGACGTGCTCCTGATCCCGCAGCGTTCGGAAATCCTGCCGTCACAGGTAGATTTGGGAACGCGCATCACCAAAAACATCGCTCTGCGCATACCTCTTTTGAGTGCGGCAATGGATACCGTCACGGAGCACGAATTAGCCGTCGCCATTGCCCGCGAAGGCGGCATCGGCATTTTGCACA
This sequence comes from Cloacimonetes bacterium UBA3900, assembly GCA_002391675.1. GTDB lineage: Bacteria > Cloacimonadota > Cloacimonadia > Cloacimonadales > Cloacimonadaceae > UBA3900. The sequence continues at coordinate 54,421 of DGFM01000033.1, forward strand.
AAAACCTCACCATTGAAGAGCAGGCGGCAGAAGTGACGCTGGTGAAAAGAGCCGAAAGTGGCGTGATTACCATACCTTACACCATTTCTCCCGAGGACTCTTTGGCCACCGTGACCAAGATGAAAGAAGATTACAAAGTGGGCAGCTTCCCCGTGATAGAAGACGGCAAACTGGTGGGCATACTCACCAACCGTGACGTCCGTTTTGAGACAGATATGAGCCGCAAGGTGCGGGAATTGATGACGCCCAAAGAGAGGCTGATCACTGCCAGTGCGGATATCAATTGGGACGACGCCAAGGTGCTGCTGCAAAAGAACAGAATCGAAAAGCTGCTTTTGGTGGACGATGAGCACCACCTGGTGGGAATGCTGACTGTGAGAGACATCCGCAACCGCATAGACTATCCCAATGCCGTGCAGGACTCGCAGGAACGGCTCTTGGTGGGAGCGGCCATAGGCGTGCGGGGCGACTACCTGGAGCGTGCATCGGAACTGGTGAGACAAGGCGTAGACCTGCTGGTGATCGACACCGCTCACGGACATCAGATCAACATCGCCCAGGCATTGGAAAACGTTAAAAAACACGTTAATTGTGAAGTTTTGGCCGGCAATGTGGCTACGGCTCAGGCTACGCAATTTCTCATAGATTCGGGCGCTGATGCCGTGAAGATCGGCATTGGACCCGGCTCCATCTGCACCACGCGTGTGATCGCCGGCATAGGAGTGCCTCAGCTCACCGCGGTAAACGACTGTGCTGAAGTGGGCTACAAAAACAATATCCCCATCATTGCCGATGGCGGGATCAAGTATTCGGGCGACATCGTGAAGGCCCTGGCTGCGGGCGCATCTGCAGTGATGATCGGCTCGCTGTTTGCCGGCACGGATGAGAGTCCCGGCGAGATGATTATCTACAACGGGCGCCGCTTCAAGAGCTACCGCGGCATGGGTTCCATTGGAGCCATGAAACGTGGCAGCGGCGAACGCTATTTTCAGAATACTCAAGATGAAAGCAAGCTCGTGGCGGAGGGAATCGAAGGCATGGTTCCTTACAAAGGGCCCATCAAAGAATATATCTTCCAGCTCATGGGCGGCTTACGCTCCGGAATGGGCTATTGCGGCGCCGCAAATCTGGAGTATCTGCGCAAGCACGCCGAGTTTATCGAGATCAGCCCGGCCGGACTGCGGGAATCGCATCCACACAACGTCCGCATCACCAAAGAAGCGCCAAACTATCAGAGCGGTGAACAATCCTAAGCCGGATTATCCGGGCGTCTTGCAAGACTTCAGCTTCCACATCACAGTGGAGAAAGGCATGGCGGAAAATAGCGTCACGGCCTACACTCAGGATGTTAAAGACTTTCTGGAGTTTACGGATATGCCCGTGGAAAACATCACTCACAAAGAGGTGGTGGCATATCTGAATGAGGTTGCAGACCTGGGCTTGCAATCCAGCTCGCTGGCGCGCAAACGTGCTTCGCTGCATCAATTCTTTGCCTACTTGGTCGATACAGACCATCCCACGGCAATGGATTTTGACAAAGTGCCCAAGATCAAGGTGGGCAAGCAGTTGCCAGACGTCCTGGATGTGGATACCATGCTCGGCTTTTTGGATGGCCTGCCTCTGGAAAGCAGTCTGGACTACCGCAATAAACTGATGATGGAACTGCTCTACGCCACGGGAATGAGGATTTCTGAGCTGTTGGGGCTCACGCTGCGAGACCTGAATCTGGACGAGAGATTGATCCTCGTACACGGCAAAGGCAGCAAAGAACGCCTGGTGCCCTTTGTTTCCAGCCTGGATGAGCTCTTCGACCTCTATCTGGCGGCGCACCGGCCAGCAATACTGAAGTTTAAACGCAGCGACTGTCTTTTCCTCAACAATAGAGGTGACCGGCTCAGCCGTCAGGGCTTTTGGAAGATCCTCAAATTGGCGGCCCAGAGAGCGGGCATCAAACACGAATTTACGCCTCACACCTTTCGCCATTCCTTTGCCACGCATCTGCTTGAAGCAGGCGTCAACCTGAGGGTGGTGCAAGAACTTCTGGGCCATGCAAGCCTCAATACCACACAGATTTACACGCACGTAAATACCAAATTTCTCATCGAAACACACAAGCTCTACCATCCCAGAGCCTGAAAAAGGAGATACCCATGGAAAAAGAAAACTTCTCCCGCAATTTTGCCTTCATCGTACTCGCTGCAATCGCCATTATCCTGTCTGTATCCCTCTGCAAATCCCACCCCAAACAGACCGATCTGCGCAAGATCAAGGTGGTGCTGGATTGGACGCCAAACACCAATCACACCGGCCTCTACGTGGCTTTGGAAAAAGGATACTTCAAAGAAGAAGGCCTGGACGTAACCATCATCCAACCCGGGCAAAACAGCTCGGAACAGATCGTGGCTTCAGGCAATGCCCAGTTTGGGGTCAGCTACCAGGAAAGCGTGATCCACGCCTGCATCCAAGACGTCCCGCTGGTCTCTCTGGCGGCGATCATCCAACACAACACCTCCGGCTTTGCCTCGCTGAAAAGCATGAACATCACGAGGCCCAAAGACTTTGAAGGCAAGCGGTATGGCAGCTCCGGCTGGCCTACAGAGCTGGAGATCGTGCGCTCTGTGATGCAGGCAGACAGCGCCAATTATGAAAATGTGAAGGTGCTGCAGGGTGTGACAGACTTCTTTTCCACTATCGGCAAAAATGCAGATTTCGAGTGGATTTATTGGGGCTGGGACGGCGTGGAGGCGCAGAGACGCGGCATTGAGCTAAGCTATATCCCGGTAAGAGATTTAAACCCCGTCTTCGATTATTATACACCCGTGCTGATCACAAACCGGAAGGCCATCGAAGCTGATCCCGAGCTGGTGAAAGCCTTTATGAGAGCGGTGGCGAAGGGTTACAACCACACCATCCAAAACCCCAAAGATGCCGCAGATATACTCATGAAGCAGGTGCCGGAACTGGCCACCAACAAAGAACAGATCTACCGGAGCCTGGATTATCTCAAGGATGAATTTACCTCCGATGCAGCCTATTGGGGGCAACAGAAACATGAGGTGTGGCAAAACTTTATAGATTGGCTCTACAACAAGCGCATCATCATGACCGGCATCAAAGCTGACAAGATGTTTACCAACGATTTCCTGCCGCAATGAAAGCAGTTCTCTGTGCCCAAGCGCTGAGCAAATCCTTCCTGGTGAATGGAGAGGCGCAGCTTATTTTGCAGGATGCCTCCTTGGAGCTCTACGAAAACGAGTTCCTAAGCATCCTGGGCGCCAGTGGCTGTGGCAAAAGCACCTTTTTGGAGCTCCTGGCGGGCGTAACCAAGCCGGATAGCGGACGCATCATGCATCAAGGCGAGGAGATCACCGGCAAAGGCGGTTACCTGGGCTATATGCCGCAGGAAGACCTGCTCTTCCCTTGGCTGAACGTGACAGAAAACGCTCTCCTGCCCGCCAAAATCAAAAAACAAGACCTCAAAGAGGCAAGACAGCGCCTGGAGAAGCTATTGCCAATCTTCAACCTGGAGGCGCACGCCAAGCATCTGCCCTGGCAACTTTCGGGGGGATTGAAGCAGCGCACCGCCATGCTGAGAACGGCGATGACAGAGGCGCCGGTGCTGCTTTTGGATGAGCCTTTTGCCAATCTGGACGCCATCACCCGCAGGCAGCTGCAGCTCTGGCTCAAAAGTATTTCCAAGGAGCTGGGCTCGGCCATCATCCTGGTAACTCATGACATCTCAGAGGCTTTGCTGCTCTCCGATCGCGTGGTGTTGATGCAGGGCCCGCCGGGGAAATTCACCTCGCAGTACATTCTGCAAGCAGGAGCCGATCACAAAGAAATCAAGGCACAAATCCTGAGGGAACTGGAACTGTAGCAGGGCACAGAGAGGCTTATCATCAGGGTTTCACCGGCTCGGTAGAGCTTTGGGCAGTGGGGAAATACCGCAGGATAGCACTTGTTTTTAGGCGTAACTGGCTTATCATTAATAATAAAGAACAATACTATAGGAGATAACAATTGGAAGATATAAACAGCAGGATACCCAGAACCCTGCCGGTGCTGCATATGTCAAACGTGGTCATGTTCCCGTTTTTGCTTATGCCTCTGGTGGTGGCAGATGAGGAATCCAAACTTGTGATAGACCATGCACTGTCCAACGATAAAACCTTGGCTTTCTTCCTGGATAAGGATCCGCCGGAACAGGGACAACATGACTATGGCACCGCTGTGACCATCCTGCGTATGTTGCGCAATCAGGATGGCTCCATCAGCCTGCTTTTGCAGGGCACGTCACGTATACGCCTGCAAAAGATCGCTCAAAATGAGCCTTTCATCATGGCTGATGTGGAGATAGTGGGAGAGCCAAGCACGGAAGACACAGAGGTACACGCCTACCGCAATATCGCCATCGAGCTGCTGGATAAGATTGCCTCTGAAGGGAATATGGTCAATAGAGAAATGATCGCCGGGCTTTCCAATATCAAGCAGGCCGGCCGCGTGGCAGACATCATCGCCGGCAACTTGGAAATTCCCATCCGAGACCGCCAGAAGGTATTGGAACTGGTAGACCTTAAGGCACGCTATGCCTATCTGAACGAATGCCTGGCAGAACTGATCAAACAAATGCGCGTGGAAAACCACATCCGCAGCAATATACAGCTGGAAATGAGCGAAGACCAAAAGCGCTACTACCTCAGGGAGCAGATGGACGCCATCCGCCGTGAACTGGGCGAAAGCGACGAGGTGAGCAAGGAAATCCTCAAATGGAGAGACTTGATCGAGAAAACCGATCTGCCGGATTACGTGCGCGAAGTGGCATTCGACGAGCTGGAGCGGCTTAGCTCCATGCAGCCAGCCTCCAGCGAATATGGCGTGATCCGCAATTATCTGGATTGGATCGTGAAGGTTCCCTGGCGGGTTTATAGCAAAGACAGGCTGGACTTGAGAAAGATCAGCAGCGTGCTCACCAAGGATCACTATGGCTTGGAAAAACCCAAGGAAAGGGTGCTGGAATACATTGCGGTGAAAAAGCTTAGAGGCCAGCTCAAAGGGCCTATCCTCTGCTTTGTGGGCCCGCCCGGAACCGGTAAAACCTCCATCGGAAAATCCGTGGCCCGCGCCCTGGACAGGAAGTTTATCCGGATGTCATTGGGCGGAATACACGACGAAGCCGAGATCAGAGGCCACCGGCGCACCTACATCGGAGCCATGCCCGGCAAGATCATCACCGAGATCAAAAAAGCGGGAACCGCAAACCCCGTTTTCATGCTGGATGAGATCGACAAACTGGGCCGCGATTTCAGGGGCGACCCCGCCTCGGCACTCCTCGAAGTGCTCGATCCCGAGCAGAATAACAGCTTTGTAGACAACTTTCTAAACCTGCCTTTCGACCTCTCTGAAGTGATGTTTATCACCACGGCAAACTCGCTGGACACCATCCCGCCGCCGCTGAGAGACCGCATGGAGATCATCGAATTCACCAGCTATCTGGAGCATGACAAGATTCAGATTGCCCGCAACTATCTCATCCCCAAGGAGCTGGATAACAACGGCCTCAATACCTCCATCGTGAGGGTGCACAAAGGCGCGCTGCAAGAGCTGATCCGCTATTATGGCCGCGAGTCCGGAGTGCGCACCCTGCAGAGGAATATCGGCTCCATCTTCCGCAAGATAGCCAAGCGCGTGGCTTCCGGAGAGGAGCTGAGGCTGATGATCAAGGCCTCGGACGTTGCAGATTACCTTGGCCCGCGCAAATACAGCCTGGAGATTGCCAATCGCAAGCCGGAAGTGGGCGTGGCTACAGGACTTGCCTGGACCAGCTATGGCGGCGAAATCCTCTTTTGTGAGACCACGCAGATGGAAGGCAAGGGCGCCATCGTGCTCACGGGCCTCCTGGGCGAAGTGATGAAGGAATCCGCACGCATTGCGCTTTCCTACCTCAAAGCCAATCAAGATAAACTGGGCATCCCCAAAGGCGCCTTCGATAAAAAGGATATTCACATCCACTTCCCCGCCGGTGGAGTTCCCAAAGAAGGCCCTTCCGCAGGCATCACGCTCACCACTGCGCTCGCTTCGCTGCTCACCAATAAAAAGGTAAAGCACGATATGGCGATGACGGGTGAAGTGACGCTGCTGGGCAAGGTGCTACCCGTGGGAGGCATCAAGGAAAAGATGTTGGCCGCCAAACGAGCCGGCATCAAAAAGCTGATCCTGCCACTGGAAAACAAGCCCGGTATGGCAGATTTTGAAGATGACATCATGCAAGGCATGGAAATCAACTACGTGAGCCACGTGAGCGAAGTGCTGGAATTGGTGTTGGAAGGCGGGCTCAAGCCCACCAAAGCCAAGCCGGCTGCCAAAAAACCTAAAGCCAAAGCATAGATGGAAAAATATCCCAATATCGTTATCCTGCTCAATCTGCCGCGCCTCTACATCCCGAAGGCGGAGTTTGTGCTGCGCACCTACTGCTATATCCTGCGCCTCAACCCCACCTTCTACTACGGTTCGCATCATGAAGGAACGCATCTTTACTATGGATACCCAACTACAAACCGGTATCCCATCAAGATCAACTTTATCGATGGAACGGCGGATTTCTTTGAACGCAGAGAGCTTTACCCGCTCTACGATGTGGATTTCTTCCTCTATAAAAACGAATATATTCCCTTCCTCTTTTCCCGGGGAGGGGAAATCTTTTCTCTGGATACAGACCGCTGCGTTGTCCATAAAGACTTAGTGGCCAGTGGTTTCTACTTCCTCACCTGCTGGCATGAGTATATACTCGGTTTTCACACGCCGGATAGAGGCAGGGTAGACTACCGTGAATCCCTGCAATACAGATGGGATTTTACCGAAATCCCGGTGGTGGACGTCTATTGCCAGCTCTTGCTCTGGGCAGTGAGCGAATACATCCCGGAATTTGAGCGCAACATCCACTGGAATAAGGAGATGGACTTTTGCGTGACGCTCTCGCATGACGTGGATTACTGGCATTATTGGACGCATAAACAGAAGTTTGCCACCCTGTTTCACAACCTGCGCACCTTCCCCAAGCGTCCGCTTAGGGCGCTGTGGAAGCTCATCGGACATGGCCTGCACAAAAGCTTTTTCAGCCGCTGCCCCACGGCTATCAAACAGATTTTGGATAAAGAGGATAGCCTGGAGGTGAAATCCACCTGGTTTTTGATGGGCAAGACGGATTATGAGGATAAAAGACAGAATTACTTGAGTAATCCCAAATACAGGGAGCAGATTCTCGATCTTTTGGGAGAGCGCGAAGTGGGCTTGCATGGCTCGCCGGAATCTGCCTTCGATGCGGAGGTTCTGGAGCAGGAGCTTGCTGCGCTCAGGGAGCTGGGCTTCGATCCGCAGGGCTTTCGGACTCACTATCTGCACTTCGACTACCAAAAGAGCTTTACCATTCTGGAAAATGCGGGCTTGCGCTTCGATTCCACGCTCGGCTACTGGGAAAATATCGGCTTCAGAGCCGGCGTCTCTTTCCCCTTCTTCCCCTTCAACCTGGAAGAAAACCGGCCCTTCCGCGTGCTGGAAATTCCGCTCATCGTGATGGATACCACGCTCTATTCGCCCAAAGCGATGAACCTCAGTTACCGCGCAGCAAAACGTACCCTGAAGAGGCAGACGGAGCTGGCCGCAGGCTATCAATCGCACCTGTCGCTGCTCTGGCACAACAACAACTTTGATCCGGTCGAGTATCCCGGACTGGGACGACTCTATTGGAAAACCATCTCCCACGCACTCAATCATAACGCCTGGGTCACCTCACTGGGCGACCTCTACGATGAATGGGTGACGCTGAGCTACTAAGAGGAAAGCTATGTTTTCAATGATAAAGACACTTTTGTGGACCTGCTTTTTGATCTTGATCATGCTGATTTGGCTGATCGCACTGCCGGCCCTCCTTTTTGCCAAATACTGCCTCAGCAAGAAGATATTCGTCAAGATGAGCCTGGTCGCAAGAAACCTTTGGGGCAAAACTGTGGTGCGCAGCACGGGCAGCAAGGTGAGCTTTTCCGGCTATGAAAATATCCCTGAGGGTGAGCGTATCTGCTTTGTGGGCAATCATCAGAGCAACTTTGACATCCCCTCTTTCCTGGGATACAGCGGCCAACCCGTGGGCTTCATCGCCAAAAAGGAACTTTTCAAGATTCCCATCCTCAGCCAATGGATGCGGATCATCAACTGCGTTTTCATCGACCGAAGCGATCCCCGCTCTGCCATCGAGTCCTTCAAAAAAGCCGCTGAGGTGATCAAAGACGGCTATCCGCTGATCATCTTCCCGGAAGGTACGCGCAGTAAAAGCGACGAGGTAGGCCCCTTCCAAGCGGGTGCACTGAAGCTGCCCATCATGGCGAAAGCGGTGATCGTGCCCTTTGCCATCAAAGACAGCTACAAAGCCTTTGAGATCAATAATCGCATCAATGCCGCGCATATCAAGATCAAGCTGCTGCCGCCCATCTTCCCGGATGATCCTCTCTACTATGGAAAAGGTGAGCTGGCGAAGCATATCAGGGAGATGATTGTGGAGGCGAAGGAAGAGATGTGATGTGTACGGGCGCTTGCTAAAGCGCCGAAGGTACCGGCGTTAGCCGCACCGCCGCAAGTATGGTCGCTTGCTATAGCGACCAGGCAGCCGGAGGTTGCCAAACCGCCGCCAGCAGGTACAGCCTGCTTCCCCAACTCGACTCCAAAACTTCTATCAAACTTCCCACTACTAATGTATTTGAACCAGAAATTCAGGCTTTCGAAGAACTCCCTACTAACCTAAAAGAATCATTTGATGCACAGCAGCATCAGGTCAAGGCGCTGGGCTAGATTTTGCACACCCGGAACATCCGCAGGGAAAATTCCGGTTCTGGCTTGTTCAGCATTGCAGAGACGGAAGCCGTTGTTGTTGTTGCTGTTGTACGGATTGTTGTTATTACGGTTAGCTACACGGCAGTTAGTTGCATTGTTGTTCCAGCTACCGCCACGCAACAGTCTCCTTGGCACCTTGACCTTTAAGGTAATACCATTTTCCATTTCCTCTTTTCATCCGAGAACTCAATGTCCTCAAATACGATGTTTATCAGTTTCTTGGTATGTCCAGCGGTGAGATAACCAATATGCCCATTGATGCTGCGCAGAAGCTGGTTGAAATCCGTGACTCTCCTGCGGGATTTCAATTTACGCCTGAATCTGACCAGGTTTTGGGAACGCAACTTTATCCTGTTTTCATGCAGACGAAAGCCCAGAAAGTCAATACCTAAAGCGTTCGTCTTTATGTAGTTCTTCTTCTCGTTTGGGATCAATCTGATCTTGGCCAATTCAGACAAAATCTGGTTTGCAGCCTTTTTGAGGCTATCCCTGCTCTCGCCAAATACTATCACATCATCCATATACCTGATGTAGTAAGGGAAATGAAGCTGCTCCCTCACATAGTGATCAAAATCATTCAGATAGAAATTGGCGAAGAGTTGGCTGGTCAGGTTTCCAATGGGTATACCTCGTGGTCTGATCAGTTCGCAGACATCAGGCTCGCCCGTAGGGAAGTAATACTGAGCACCGCTGTCGTAAGTGCCCAACAATTGCTCCAATAAAACCAGCAGCTTGCGGTCTTTGAACTTTCTCTCAAGCTTATTCATCAGCACCTGATGGTCGATGGTGTAAAAATACTTTTTGATATCCAGTCGATAGTGATAATGTGAGTTTTGATAAAACCAGAAAGCTCTTCTGATTGCTTTGTGCAGGCCCTTGTTTTTGCGGCAGGCATAGCTGTCCACGATCATGGACTTTTCCAAAACAGGCATGATCACATTACAGATGGCGTGATGCGTCACCCTGTCCCGGAAGGGAGCACAGGAGATGGTGCGCTGCTTGGGCTCAAAGATCTCGAAATGACGGTAAGCTCCGAACCGATAATCTTGATCCCTCAACTGCTCTTGAATCTCCAACAGGTTGCCTTCCCAATTGTATTCAAACGCACTCAGATCTGCTGAAGCTTTGCCCCGTTTAGCATTACGAAAGGCGGTTAACAGATTTTCCCAAGCATATATCTGCTCGTAGAGGTAGCCAATCCTTTTCACTTATCTCTGCAGCGATCTCAGCCAGCCGCCCAGTTGCTTGCCGATGTTGTCAATCTGCTCAACAAAGGCGTGGTGCTGGGCGGGTGAGATCAGTTTGAGCTCAAAAGTCAACCGCACCAGAAAGCGCAGCATATCCAGCTTGACGCTCGCCTTACTGAGCAATTGCGTAGATCTTGGCTGCGCTTTCTGGCCAATTAGCAGCTCCAGAATATCGTAAAGCGTATTTTCTATCCGCAGCCCCAGAGCATAGCGATGGTTGCGCGGAAACTTGCTCAGGAGGTTGCCATACCACTTGAGCAAGTTGTAAAAATCGTTGATAATCTTGAGTTCTTTCATAATTTCGACCGGCTGCGCCGGAAGTACCAATGGCCAAGGAACAAGATCCAAGAATCAATCAGTTTGCAGCCCTGCAGAGACCGAAGCCGTTGTCGGTGCTCCTGTTGTACGGATTGCTGCCACCACGGCCAGCCCCACGGCAGCTAGCTGCATTGACGGACCAGCTACCGCCACGCAACACGCGAGAGCTTCCACTTTCCGGACCGGTGGGGTTTATCTGCCCACCACCGCTATAACTACCATACCAATCCCAGCACCATTCCCAGACGTTACCGCTCATATCAAAAATCACCAGACCGTTAGGCAGCTTTTGACCCACAGGATGAGTAGAACCGCCAGAGTTACCATCATACCAAGCTACGAGATCGATATCATTGCTGCCAGCGTATACATAGTTAGGTGTTTCTGATCCTCCTCGGGCAGCGTATTCCCATTCCGCCTCGGTAGGCAATCTGTAACCGTTGGCAGTCCAGTCGCAGATCACAGCATCCCATGCATCGTTTCTGGAGGTAGGCACCTCTCCCCAATTGGCAGGATTGGTGCTGCCGCTGATCGAATAACAGGGAGTGAGCCCCTCTGCCATACTGCGCAGGTTACAGTATTTGAGGATTGCGTACCAAGATACATAGTAGACAGGGTAATCACTGCCAACTCCATAGCCTGAGGCGGGATTGGAGCCCATAACCGTCTGCCACTGACCCTGAGTGATCTCAAAGGTGCCTATCATATAGGATGAAAGAGAAACCGCACGCCCTCCCATATTAAAGGTGCCACCATTAATATAGACAAATTCTTCCGGGATGGGCGGAATATCGCCGCCAAAAGCGATCACCCTGAACTTGAAATTGGCGCAAGAGGTATTTGGGAAGTCGACTGCAGCATTCCAGACTATGTGTTTATTAGTGCCGGCGTAGACATTCCGCCCTATAGCCCCAGAAACGGTACTGCATGGCATATTCCAAGAACTTCCATTGTCGTTGGACCCCATTAACCAAACGGTCATGGGGCCACCAACTGAATTAGACAGGTCGTAGTAAATATCCACCTTCTGAGAGCCATCCGTTCGCTGGCTGGCGTTGACATTGGTGACTGTGGGTTCAGCGCAAAGCATTGCTGCCAGCAGCACCAAAGCGAGTGTGAGGTAAATCCTTTTCATTGTATTCTCCTATTTTTAATATCCTATTGAAATAATCAGATAGAAGTTTTGGATATCAGAGCCAGCAGTTTGGTCTATCCACCAAGGGTCGGTTGTTTCTCCCAGATATTGCATTTGGCTGATATCTTGGAGAGGTTGCGGGCTTCTGTAGACCTTATATGAAGTAGCACCGCTGGCTGGAGTCCAGCTCAGCCTGATGCCGGTATCTTCATTCGCGATGGCCAGGTTGGTGATGGCTTTCAAGACCGGTTGCCCCAGCATTTCATTGGAGTAGTGGCTTTCGTTACCATAGGCGTCCAGTGCCGTGATGACAATATGATAGGCTTGGGAATTGTCCAATCCGGTTAGGGTATATGAGCCGATATTCCCCACAGTCACGGGGCTGTTCTGAGTTTCTTCGCTGGATGTGCCGTTGTAGGGAGGCCCTGCGGTATCGGTATCATAATAGATCCTGTAGCCGATAATTCCCGGTTCATTGAGTTCCTGCCAGTTCAAATGCAGCGTCCTATGCTCCGCTTGAATATCCAACAATATGGGTGTGGATGGCAGAGCGGCCGCATACAGAGGCAGTGAGAGGAAACCTGAGGCATAGCCGTCTACGGATGTAACCGTGATCTCAATGGGTACAGGGATGGAATCCGCTTGCACAGTGAATTGTAGACAACCGCCTAAGGAAACAACCTGAAGTCCGGTGAGTTCGGGATCTGCGTCGGCATCCAACAATTGTCCGCGGTTCACCAGAACCGTGTATTGGGTACCGTCTGCCACGATGCTGCCATCATTGTTGTAGAGTGTGCCGGAGAAAACCTGCGCTGAGGCAGATCCATCCGCCAATAGGCTGTCTGGTGTAGCTGAGAGTCCAATCTCTCCATGGGGAAGATTTGGTGCCAATGTGTAAGTGGTAAAATAAGGGATATTAGCCCGCACCAGGTTAGAGTCTGGAACTGCGGTGGAATTGAGCAGATGCCAATCTCCGTACTCGTCCTCCCAATACATTTTCAGGGTACTCTCATCAATACCGTCCAGTTCGCTGTCCAGATACTTGATGGTGAGCTGGGGAGCCTCGTTCCAGCCTTCAGCTTCAGCTTCAAACCGATAAAAGCCACCAATGCCATAGTGCATACCTGCAGCCCTTTCGCGAATTTCCCTGAGTTGCTTGTTGTAGCGTTTTACCGTTTCCAACTGTCTTTGGTTTAGCTTATTATCTTGGGGTTCTTCACCCCAATCCCAGTTACGGAATACCACCGAGTCGGCATCAGTAGGGAAAGAGTTTTCTGTGAGTGTGATGTAGGATCCGTTGTCATTCAGGGTTTCCATCATTTGGCTACGCCAGGGAAGCCGGTTCAATACCCTATGTCTGAACTCAGTTACTATCAGGTCTACCAGTTCAGAAGCCAGATCCCCGTGGGTTATCCCATTCCAGAGAATCCCGATAATATCTCCAATCTCGATGTTGTTGTCAGGTGGATTGGACATCATATTCTGGAAATAGGGATAACCTTTTACCCAATATCCATCGGCAACATGGTAGTTTCTTGAATTTGTTGCATCTAAGCCCATGCCCAGTTTTATCACAATTCCCGGAAAGCCAATAAGAGGGAATTTTAGATCCATTTTGAATTCGAAACTAGATTTATCCTCACATTCAAAGCCGTATTTTGCCTTCACTGGCAGATTACTGCTCTGTTTCTGGTAGATGTAGTTAAGAAGGTTGCCCATATCTTGGCTCATTGTTTCGTTGTTAGCCTGAACGTAGACTGGTGCTGTACCGATACCCCATAAATCTGCAGGGGTATTAAGTTCTTGTTGACAGTAATTTTTGAGCGCAGCATCTTCGATTTTCAGCCAAGATTTTTGCTCTTCCATCTGTCCAGGTAGATCGAACATACGGAAATTGGGATCAGTGGAGCCAACCTTGCTTGATAAGGTGAGGCTTTCCCAATTCAACTGACTGTCCCAATTATGAATAAACTCATACTCCACATTCCTGACCCTTGGGAAAATCCGGTCATTTATGCTGCGGGGGTAAAAAAACTTACTGCTCGCACCAAATCCGGGAACCATTTTGGGGCCTATGTTAGTTCTTGTCTCGAATTCACCACCCAAGAAGATCCTATTCTGTTTTTCTCCGCTGGGAAGAAGCTTGGTACTGCTGCCTAGATGTGCTTTAGCACCGAGACTGGGCCCCATTTTCAACCCCAGAGGAATATGAGCCAAAACATCAACATTAAGGTCAACACTACCCTGAATATCCAAACCTGCCTCGTCAGATATACGCGCTATACCCAGCCCATTTACGGCATTATTATTCACCAAAGCCCGGAAACAGAGAGACAAAAACCTTACAGTTAGATTGGAAACAACGCTCGCGCTGTTAGCGTACAAAATGGTCGGCTCTGCAATAAGGTAAAAGGCCATTAAGGACTCTAAACCATCTAAGTTATCCAAGTCGAAATCATACACAACTTCGTAAGGAAAGCTCGCCTGAGCTGCAACTTTAACTTTATCAACTTCGATCAGGCAAGGAGGGCCTAATTCTGCGTCAACACCAGCAAAAAAATCATCCCTACGGTGAATACGGAAGGCCGTATGGTTCGGGTTTGGGTCTAATCCCTCCAAATCCATTGCGACAGTAACACCAGACCCACCCCCGCCAAAAGCCGTTGCAGTTGCAATACCTCCAGTGACTCCAGCTCCACCCTTGGCATAGAGTCGATAACCCCACTCCTCGGTATAATTATACGGTACAACCTGGCAGGTTATACTCTGACTGTTGGATGGTGCTAAGAGTAGACCATTAGCAGAAACCACTGTAATTGTCTCCGTATCTCCGGGAGAACCACTGCCGATAAGAGTTGAAGGAATTGGAATGCCAAACACACCTGTATTATGCATATAAACTCGGTCGGTGAAAATACCAAAGGGAAGAAGGCCTGTTTCACATTGAATATCATTGCCCTGTGCATCCTTAGCTATAAGATTTACACCCCGTGCTGGTTTCCATACTCCATCAAGATTCCCTTCAACCATGAACCAAGCGTAACCATAACCTCCCTCTGGAATTTCTAAAACACTGGGATTAGGTGCATGAGACACCGAAACAATCCGATAGTCAGAGCATAGAGTTGTTTGAGTTTCTAAGATAATTGGAGCAGAAATACCGTAACCACTCACTCCCATGTGGGTTTGGATGTAAAATGGGTTTGAATGCCCAGAGGTTAATCCATAATTAGTGTTAGATGCGCCGCCGGTATAAACATAAAGACCACTTGAATACCCGGAGGTTAGGCCATAATTAGTGTTAGATGCGCCGCCGGTATAAATATGAACTGTGTTCGAGACGCCATATCCAACGTCACGATATTCTTCAGCAACACCGACTGAACAGCTTAAGATAGCTACAAAAGTTAAAAGTAAAAGTCGACTTCTCATGCGTACTCCTTCGTGATAGCCAATAGAGTGACTACCCATAGATGAGCCACAAGTGCTGGTGTAAATACTAAATCATCTTTTTCTTGTCTGCTTGGGCACATTGCATACCTCGATATTCCTAATCTATTGAAATCTGAAAGGCTGGCTGTATGGTATTTGTTTTGTGATATTTGTCAAGCACTTTTTTGAAAAATAGCAACGACGCAAGGAAGTTTGCACCAGTAGCGGCGTTCTCTGTTTTGCCGCGTAGCCGGATGCCATCGTTGTTCCCACGGATGTGCACAAATCAACACGGATAGGGTAACGAGGGAAATCAGTAATAGTTGGGTGAGGGTGATAGCGGCTTCGTCGCTGTAAAAATCAAACTGCACTTGATTGCGGCGGTTCGGCGACCGCCGGCTACAAGGGGGTGGTATTACACTTTGGCAAGAAAAGAGGCAATATTTGCCTGTTTCTGTATCGCTATTGTTATCAAGGGGTTACAAGGCTGGGAAAATCAGATTTTCTTCGCCTGGGCAAGGTCGTCAGGGTATATAGTGAAGGGATGTTTTTGGAAAGTGAGTTTTGGATTCTTCCACGGATACACACGGATTAACGCGGATGAGGAACCTGCTAGTACGGGTGCTTGCTGTCTATATCTAAAGGTAGCTCAAAACTTGCCGCTTGCCTGTACACACTACCTCCACTTGTACATCGGCGCTTTGGCAAGCGCCCGTACAAGCGCCCGTACAAGACAGATCGGCGCTAAGGGCGAGCGCCGGCTACTGCAGGGAGCGAGGTGGTTCCGGGTGCGGCGGTGCGGCTTACGCCGGTACCTTCGGTGCGCAGCGAGCGCCGGCTACAGGGGCATGAAGCTGATCTTGTGATCTTTCTCTAACTTATTGCCGGCACTATCGCTGGTTTCCGCCAAGATGATGAGGGTATAGCTGCGGTAGTTGGTCAGCGGGGTGGTGGGCTTTACTTTGCAGGTTTTGGAATCGGCCTTAAGGATCTGGATTGGGACTTCCTTATTGCTCTCGGTGGCGATCAACCTGAGCTTGAGGTGCTGCTCGGGGATGATCTCATCAAAGTTTAACTCCAGAGTTGGTTGCAAGCTGGCTACGCTGGTGCCATTGCGGGGAATGGAGCTTGTGAGAGTGGGCTTTTCGGTGTCCGGCACGGTGCAGCCCATAAAGGCCAGGCTGCTCTCAGGATTGAGATTGCCTTTGCTATCCTTGAGGTCCTTGAGGGTGAGCCGGTATTGCAGCGTGTCCTGCTCGGCGGTGATGAGGGTGAGCACCTTCTGCGAGAGCTCGCTGTATCTGATGGCCAAAGTGCCGCCGTCTGAGGAAGCTATCTCCATCTTTCCAATGGAAGCAGGCATCTTGGAGAGATGCACTTCCAGCTGGGTGTTGCTGATGGGACGGATGTTGCGGATCACCGCTCTGGTGCTGTCCTGGTAAGCCATATTGATGTCGAAGCTGCGGCTTTTGCGCACGTCCACCAATTGCTCAAAGAAAGGCTCACGGCCATAGTCGTAGCGGCCATTGAGGTCGAGGTCTTGATAGGCGCGCATCCGGTATTCAGCCGGGTTTAGGGCATCGATCAGATAGCTGCTGCCGCTGATTTCTTTGTGCAAAACGAGGAGGGAGTCTGCGGAGAAGAGACTCAGGGTGAGGGGCTTGCCCGCATCGCCGGCTTTCTCGTAAGTAACTTGACCGCTGATGCGGTTTTGGACGGGCTTGCCGCTGAGGAAAACGAAGCTATTGGGTTTGTTCAGGGAGTTTGAGCGTGTGTCTTTGACGCCGCTGCCCAAGGTGAGATGGTAGACGCAATCGGGCTGCAGCGGCTCCATGATCTTGATATTGAGGGTTCTGCCGCTGTAGCTGACCTTCTTGCTGATGATGGGCGGGTAAAAGTAGACCCCTTCGGTGAAGCTCTGCTTGTCCATGGCTTTGGAGAAGGTGATCTCGATCTCGCTGCCAAGTTGGCTGTATTCCTCGGGAATGATGCTCAGTACTTCCGGCTTTTCCAGGTCGACAGGGCCGCCGGTGGGGTTCCTCTTGCTGCCGCAGCTTGCCATAAAGAGCAAGGCAACGAGCAGCAGGGAGAGCTTAAAAACCTTGTTCATGTAACCACTCCTCGGAGATGGGCTTGAGCTGCTGTTTGCGCAGGATGTACTTGCCCAGGATGTCGTATTCCACGTTGACCTTGGCGCCCACGGAGAGCAGGCTGAGGTTGGAATTTTGCAGCGTGTGTCCGATCAAAGCGACGGCAAAGCTGGTCGGGTTCAATTCTGCAAGCGTGAGGCTGACACCGTTGAGGCAGATAGAGCCTTGCGGCACCAGGAGCTCGGCGTCTTCTTTGGGGTAGTTGAAGTAATGGTAGGGCGTTTGGTCTATCGTTCTGATCTGCTTGAGGGTGAGGACGCTGTCCACGTGGCCTTGCACCCAGTGTCCATCCAGCCTGTCCCCCACCCGCAGGGCACGCTCTAAGTTGATCTTTGAGCCAATCTTCCAGCTTGCGGCGGTGCTTTTCTTGAGGGTTTCCGCCATCAGTTCCACCTCAAAGCTGCTCTTGTCCAAGCTGATCACAGTGAGGCAGATGCCGTCGCAGGCGATGCTGTTGCCTTCCGTGATATGTTCAAAGCTTGGGGGACGCTGGAGCTTGAGGTAGCGTTTGCCGCCTCTATCATTGAGCGAAATAATGGGGCCGACGGCTTCGATGATTCCTGTAAACATGGCTCTTTATGCGGGGAAGCGTCTTTTGAATGCGTTGGCAAGGGTGAGGGTGCCGGAGTATTCCAGATCGCCTCCGAAGGGCAGGCCTACGGAGAGTCTGGTGATGTTGAGCTCGTGATCCTGGAGCAGTTCGGTGAGGTAGTGGATGGTGGCTTCGCCTTCTGCGCTGGGTTTGAGGGCCAGGATCAGCTCTTCCGGCTGCAGCTCTTCAATGCGCTTGAGCAAGCCGGGGATGCCGAGTGCGTCGGGCCCATAGCCATCCAGAGGTGAAAGCAGGTGGCCCAGGACGTAGTATCTGCCGCGGTATTCGTTCATGCTTTCCAGGGTAAAGACGTCGCTATGGCTTTCGACGACGCAGAGCTGGGAGTCGTCTCGCTCTGGCGAAGTGCACAAGGTGCAGGGGTTTACCTCTGTGAGCATACAGCAGGTGGAGCAGGTGGTATAGCTCTGGACAGCATTTTGGATGGCAGTGGAGAGCTCCAGGGCCTTCTCTTTGGGGATGCTCAACAGATGCCAGGCAAGCCGCTGCGCCGTTTTCCTGCCTATGCCGGGCAGCGAGCTGAACTTGGCTACGAGTTCGTCAAAACGTGGTGATTTGAGCATGAATTAGAACAACCCGGGGATCTTCATCCCGCCGGTGATGCCTTGCATCATTTCACTGGAGGCTTCGTTTACCTTGGATTGAACTTCGCCAAAGGCTGCCATGATCAGGTCTTCCAGCATTTCCACATCATCAGAATCCACCACTTCGGGCTCTATCTTGATGCTGAGCAGCTGGCCTGTGCCATTCATTTTCACTATCACCATTCCGCCACCTGCAGAAGCCTCAAACACCTTCTCTTCCAGTGCCTTCTGTTGGTTTTCCATTGCCTGTTGCATCTGCCTGGCCTTTTTCATCAGGTCTTGCATATTCTTTCCGCCTTGAAACATGGGTATATACTCCTTTATAATGTCTTTACTTGTTGATTGGTTCTTTTGAAGAAGTGAGCCGAATCGCCCCACTCTCCATAAGCCACGGTTTCGCCCATGGCTGTGATTGTGTCTTCGAGACTCTGCATCGTCTCGGTTGCATTCTCGTTCAGGTTTGGCTTGCCCTCATAGAGCTGGTAGCCCTCTCTGAATTTGGTATCTGTGACGTTTGGCATGATGATATTTGCACCCGCCAAGAGCCCCAGCTCGCGTCCATCGCTCTTGAGAGCCTGCAGAGCGGTGGTGGAGGCGATATTGATGTCCCTGAGGAAGATGCGGCAGACGGCGATCATCTTGAGGCCGAGTTGCAGGGCGTGGGCTTCATCAAAGCCGCTCACCAGGTGCCCAAAGGGCGTGTCTTTGTGCGGGATGAAGGGCCCCATACCGATCATATCGACGTCTATATCATAGAAAAACAGCACGTCGTTGGCGAGGTCTGCGAGAGTCTGTCCCGGCAGGCCCATCATCACACCCGTTCCCACCTGATAGCCCACTTCTTTGAGGTAGCCGAGGCTTTTCACCCTGTTTTCAAAGGAGTGGCCCTGGGGATGCAACTGCTTGTAAAGCTCGGGATTGGCAGTCTCTACCCTGAGGAGGTAACGGTGGGCGCCGGCATCCAGCCACTGCTGATACACCTCTTTGCTCTGCTCGCCAAAAGAGAGTGTGATGCCCAGCTTGCCGTCGCTCACGTCCTTGATGGCGTAGACGAGGTCTGTGATCTGGTCTGTCCAGGCTTTGTTGCTGCGCTCGCCTCCTTGCAGGACGATGGAGCCATAGCCTTGTTCGTAGCACCAGCGCGCTTCTTTGACCACTTCTTCGTGGGAAACGGTGTAGCGCTTCACGTTGGTGTTGCTGCTGCGAATGCCGCAGTAGTAGCAGTCTTTGGAGCAGATATTGCTGAGCTCGATGATGCCCCGAAACCATACTTTGGTGCCGATGTACTGCCTTTTGACTTCGTAAGCTCGCTTGAACAGCGCATCCAGCTCCGCTGCATCCGTGATCGAGAGCAGCTCCAGGAGCTCAGAGTGTGAGGGCCGCGGGAATCTCATCTGCCCAACCACTCGTCCCTGATCTTGTCTGCCTCCTCCCTGTGCACGATGGAAAGCTCGGCTGCGGTATCATCTACGTATTTCTGGAAGGCTGCTTTCTGAGCGTCGTCGGCAAAGTGTACGGCCAGTTGGTACATAGCGTTGGCGCGGATGAAGTTTGTCTTTGTGCCCTGGCCTGTGTGATAGCAATAGCCGAGGTTGTAGAGAGCGGAAGCGTTGTTGGAAGCAGCCGCTTTGGTAAAGAATTTGAAGGCTTTATTGGCGTCTTGTTTCACGCCTTCGCCATCGAGATAACATTCGCCCACGGCAACCAATGCAGGGACGTAGTCTTTTGCTGCTGCGAGGCTGTAGTATTCGAAGGCAACAGCGTGGTCTTCTTCGGTGCCCAGGCCATAAAAGTACTTGTTGCCAACCTCATAGGCGCTTTCAATATCAAGCTGCTGGGCTGCCATCAGGAACCACTGGAAGGCCTTGTCCGCATCGTTTCCACTGCCGGCATAGTAAGTACCCAGGTACTTCTGCGCCTCGAGATGGCCGCTTTGACCGGCTTTGGTAAACCATTGGACAGCTTCTTCAATATCGTGGGAGTAAGAGGTGCCCATTATATATTGAGCTTCGGTGTGCCCACCCTTTGCGGCTTCACGCATCCAGCGCATAGCCTCGGTGATGTCTTCTTCCACGCCTATTCCTTCGGCATAGTAGCCTGCCATCTGAAACTGGGCTTCGACGTCGCCACCTTTAGCCTTGTTCAGGAGTTCCTTAAGTGTTTCAAAATCAGGGCCTTCAGCCATCAAGAAGCCAAAAGCCAGGGCCAGTGTGATCAGCGATATAATGTGTTTTCTCACGTCCTGCTCCTTTATTCATTGTTGATGACACAACCAAACTCTGGAAGCGGCAATTGTGTCAATCTCAAATATAAGCGTAGTCGCCATTTTGGCAAGTGTAATAGTGTGTAATCCCATCTTGGCGGCCCTCACTTTCTGGAGAAATGGAAGACATCGAGGTCGTAGCCGAAGTTGATGTATAAGTTTGGCTTGCCGCCTTCTCTGATGCCAAAAGAGGCTCGCAACGGCCCCAGAGGGGTGTTGATCCCGGCGCCGACATAGCCACACCAAACGATCTCGGAATCCGTCCAGGTATCGATCTCGTCGATGATCAGCCCCTGTGCCCCTGCAGATACAAAGAGCTTTTTCCACACTTGGGAGACCAGTCCCAAATCCGCCATCTTATACACCGGTGCGCTCACCTGATACTTGTGGTAGCCCTTGTAGCCGCTTGAGCCGCCCACGTAGAAGGGATCGATGTTGAAGAGCTGTCTGTCAAACCAGGAACCCGCATCCAAGCGCAGCTTGAGCGAGAGTCTATTGGAGATGGGGCTGTACAATTCGGCTGAGCCTTGGACTTTGGAATAGATGTAGTCGCTCACAGAGCCGCTGCGGGCAAAATTGAACTTCAGCGAGGCTCTCAAGCCGGAGAGCGGGAAGTAATAGTCATCCAGGCTCTCGTGATAGAGCTTGACCCCGGCTCCGGAGATGAGGTAGAGAGAGTCTATATCTGCCACGGTGGATATGTCTTGCAGCATCCTGGTTCTATAGCTGTAGAGGAAGCTTTCGGCTACGATATACTTTGAGGCAAAGATGCCCAATCCCGCCGTGACGCCGATTTCCCTGGCTCTGATGCTGGCTGCTTTGTTGAAATCTGCATCATAATAGTAGCGTTTCCGGGCGCTAAGATAGTGAAAGAGACGAAAATAGGCACCCCAGCGTTCGCCGAAGTTCTTTACATAGTCAATGTTATACTCGTTTTTACCGCCCAGGTTGAGCCCCGCCATCAAGCTGGAGTTTTTCAGCAGTATGTTCTGCATTTTGATTATGCCGCCTGCTTGCAATCCTTCCTCTGAGGTGTAGCTCAAAAGCACGCTCAGCTGGCTGCGCTCCTCCTCTTTTACGTGCAGGGTAAGCAGATGGCCGTCATCCGTGGCTTCCATGATGGGATAAATGGTGTGGAAAAGCTGTGAGTTCCAAGCTTTGGAGCAGGCATTCACGATTTGAGCAGCGCTGTATTGCCCGCCTATTTCCAGGCCCAGGAATTCCCGGATCTTGGCATCGCTGAGGTGCTCATTGCCGATGATGACAATGGAGCTGAGCTTCATGGGAGCGGCTTTCCTGGGAGTTGCCCTGCGCCTGAGCTCCAGGCCATTGAGACTGTAAAACTCCATGATCTCTGCCAAATGCGCTCTGGCATAGGCTTCCGCTGCATCGATGATCTGGACGGCCTTATCATAATCCATGGCAGTGAAGCCTTCCAGATCCGGCTCCAACAGCAGGTCACAGCTGTCCAGGCTGCGATTGAGGCTGTTGATCATGCTGATATTGAGGGTTTGATCGAAGACGGTGACAAAATGCCTGAGCTCCTCCTTGGGTCTGAGCGGCGAGTTGGTCTTGATGCCGATGACAAAGTCAGCGCCCATCTCTTTGGTTTCTGCTGCAGGAAGGTTTTGGCTCACGCCTCCGTCGATGTAGAGATGCCCGTCCAGCTCAAAAGGCTCCAGGATGCTGGGCACGGAGAGCGAAGCACGCACAGCCTGCATCAGGTTCCCTTTTGTAAACACCACCTTCTCGCCGGTGAGCAGATCGGTAGCCACACAGCTGAAGGGGATGGGAAACCGGGTAAAATCCACATCTGAGCCTGAACCGGCAAAGAGCTTAGCCAGCTCAAGATTCAGCCTGTTGGCCACCCACACGGATGAGGGCAACTTGATCTTTCCCAGATCATCAATGCCAAAGCTCACCACACCATGAGGCGCCCAGCGCTTTTGGCCAATGTGCAGCTCTTTCCGCTTGTAAGAGTCATCCATCGCATCCTGCCACTTCACTTGCAGCAGCATATCCTGGATGGATTGTGCGTCGTATCCCTGGGCATAAAGTGCGCCTATCACTGCTCCCATGCTGGTTCCGCAGATGTAATCCGGCTGGATGCCATACTCCTCCAGAACCTTCAGCACGCCCAGATGCGCAAAACCCCGTGCACCTCCGCCACTAAGGGCATAGCCAAGCTTCGCCGCCGCTCCCAACGAACTGAAGCCGATCAGGAGCAGCAGCAAAGACAGGCATTTAAGTTTGTTTGTTTTGGTTAGAATACTTGGTCCTCATGGGCCGTACTGTCTGCAGGTGCCTCTTCCTCGAGTCTTTCCACTTGCTCGAGCACCACTTCCGTGCGGCCAAAGACGGTGTTCAACTCCATAAACACCTTGTCTCCATCGGCACCCGGATTGATCACTTGCTCAGTATCGGCAATGCCAGAGTAAGACCTTGTAGGTGTATTCAGCGATCCGAACACCGTGGTGAGCTTTGAATCAAAGATCACATCATCAGGCAATATTACTTTCCCTGAAGCAAATACCACATTCACCTTCACGGGCTTGTCGCCGGGCTTAAGGTGAGTCAGATCAATCTTTTGGGTGGCAAACACCGTGCTATATTCGGTGAATTGGCCTTTGGTCTCTTTGTAGACTTTACCAGTGGTGCATTTGAAAGAGCCGCCAACCAACAGCTTGATCCCAAAGAGGATAATGACGATTGCGAAGAAGACTTTGGCCAAAGGGATATTGACGCCAAAGCCTCTCAGGATCAGGGACACTCCCCATAATATCAGGAGGATTCCCCAGAACAGGTTACCGAAGAATATTCCCATCTTCATCTCCTACTCCTATTTTTTTTATTTTAATTGAAGCGCATCTCGCCAAGTGGCATATAGCTCTTGGGTGCTGAGCTCCAATATACTCTCTATCTTCAAAGTGCCGTTGGAAGTCACTTCTCCCAACATCCAGTGTTGCAAGCCGGATTGCTGTACCAGCTTCTTGACAGTCTCCAGATTGGAGGGCTTGAAACTAATGATGACCGTGCTTTGCACCTCACCAAAGAGGCTCAGGATGGGGTTGTCTGCCTGGGGAAGCGTCACCTTGGCTCCCAGGAGCGTATTATCAAAAAGGCACTCTGCCAGAGCTACGCCCAAGCCGCCATCCGCTACGTCATGTGCACTCTTGAGCAATTTCTGGGAGCTGAGCTCCTGCAACAGGTCGATCAGACGCTTATGCGCATCAATATCCAGTTTGGGCACCTTTCCGGCCACCATATTGTGACGGAATTCCAGATATTGGGAAGCGCCCAAATCCTCAGGCAGGTTGCCGATCAACATGATCTGGTCTCCTTCATTTTTAAAGAACTGCGTGAGTGCGAGCTTCATATCTTCCAGCAGGCCCAGCATCCCGATCACAGGTGTGGGATACACAGCGCTTTCCGGGTTTTCATTGTAGAGGGAAACGTTGCCTCCCGTGACGGGTGTATCCAAGGCGCGGCAAGCATCCCCCATGCCTTTGATGGCCTGGCTGAAACCCCAGTAGATCTCGGGTTTGTAGGGATTGCCAAAGTTGAGGCAATTGCTGATGGCCAAAGGCTTTGCCCCACTCACGGCTACGTTGAGTGCGGATTCCGCAACGGCTGCCCTGGTTCCTTCATATGGATCGAGGTAGCAATAGCGGCTGTTGCAGTCCGTGCAGAGTGCGATGGCTTTATCTGTGCCTTTGATGGCTACCACTGCGGCGTCTGAGCCGGGTTCCACCACCGTGCTGATCTGCACCATATGGTCATATTGCTGATATACTTTGGCTCTGGAGCAGAGGTTTTCATGAGCCAGCATCGCCAGCAGTTCTTTGCCGGGATCGAGAGAGCTGTCCGCCTTGGGGAGCTCCGCATTCTTCAGCCTTTGGAAGTATTCCGGTTCCTTGGTTTCGCGTGTGTAAACGGGCGCCTTGCCACCTAAAATCAGGTATTCTGGCGGGATCTCGGCTTCCACCACGCCATCGTGGATAATGCGCAAAACCTGCTCCTCTATCACTTCTCCAACCACCACAGCTTCAAGGTCCCACTTGTGGAAGATGGCCTCCACTTTGGGGAAATCTTTGGGCTCCACGATCACCAGCATCCTTTCCTGAGATTCCGAAAGCATGATCTCATAAGGCGTCATCCCGGCCTCGCGTTGAGGCACTCTGTCTGTGTGCATCTGGATGCCCACTTCACCTTTGCCTGCCATCTCGGAGCTGGAACAGGTGAGCCCGGCAGCGCCCATATCCTGGATTCCCACCACCAAGCCGGCGTTGATCACTTCCAAGGTGGCTTCCAGCAGCAGCTTTTGGTAAAAGGGATCACCCACTTGGATGGCAGAACGCATCTGGGCGGATTCATCTGAAATCTCCACGGAGGCGAAAGTGGTGCCGTGAATACCGTCACGTCCGGTCTTTGCTCCCACATAGACCACCAGGTTTCCCACTCCTTTGGCGGCGGAACGTGCGATCTTGTCGTGCTTTACCAATCCCACGGCCATGGCATTTACCAAGGGATTGCCTTCATAACAGGGCTCAAAGTAGATCTCGCCACCCACGGTGGGAACCCCGAAGCTATTGCCATAATATGAGATGCCGTGCACTGCTTCGCGGATCAGATAGCGGGTATCAAAGTTGTCCGGGATGCCAAAGCGCAGGGAGTTCAGCGCCGCGATGGGCCGTGCGCCCATGGTGAAGATATCTCGCAATATGCCTCCCACGCCTGTAGCAGCGCCGTGATAAGGCTCCAGTGCGGAAGGGTGGTTGTGGCTTTCGATCTTGAAGCAAATCGCCAAGCCTTCGCCAATATCCACCACGCCTGCGTTTTCATCTCCAGCTTTAGCCAGCATGTAGGGGCCTTCCTTGGGCAAGGTTTTGAGCAGCTTTACAGAATTTTTATAGCTGGCATGCTCGCTCCACATCACGCTGAATATTCCCAATTCCACGATGGTGGGTGTACGCCCCATAATCTGAAGAATATACTCATATTCTTCGCTTGTGAGGCCGTGTTCTTCTATCACTTCCGGGGTGATATCTACTTGTTTCATTTTCTATCTCCATTGCTTAAACTAAGATTTCTATTTTCAATCAGATCCATCAATCTGGTTACTCTATCTTCGATGATTTCAAATGTCTTCTGGTAAGTGGCAAATTCGCTGCCGTAGGGGTCTTCGATGTCGCCCGGCTCGCCCACCATCTCGTTTAATGTGAATATCTTATGCTTGAGATGGGGTTCGTTGCTGCGGATGAAATCCCGCTGTCTCTCTTCCATCGTGAGCATCAGCCATGATTCACTCACGATCTGCGGCGTAATCTGTTTGGAAACGTGGCTTTGCGCCTCCAAAATACCCTGATTGAGGAGCAATTGCAAGCTTCCCGTAGAGATCATGTGCCCGCCCTCGATCAGTCCGCAAGAATCCGCCCTGATATTCAGATTGCGCTTCTGAGCCATGAAGTCGAAAAGCTTTTCTGCCATGGGACTGCGGCAGATATTTGCCGTGCAAACAAAGGTGACCTGAGGCGCGGCAAATGAGTTTCTGATCTCATAAAAGGGAATGGAGCCTTCCCGCAGACATTTCAGCTCGGGAGGTCCCTGATTTTCTCCGGCGATGTATTCCACGATGGTAGATGGCTGGGCATTTGAGGGTAAACTCCTCACCGCCGGATGGATAGCCACATCAAACCAGGAGCGGTAACTGCGCACTATCTTGTGATAATCTTCCTCCGCAGGCAAAAGCGAGATATTGATGCTGGTGCTCACCATGGGCTCATGGGCAAGGTCTATCAAAAGCCTCAAAAGCTGATCGTTTGGCACCCTGAAAGCCACCTTGCCATCCACCGCAAGATGAGCGAGCTTGGGATGATCACACTCAAAAACAAGCGTGAGGTTGCCCGGCCAATACTGCTTGGTCAACGGGATGATCCGCTCCGGAATCTGTATTTCCATATCATCAAACCACTTAACATCAGGAACCAGGACGATGAAGCCCTTGCTGTCCTCTCTTTGTTTCAGCCTGCAAATGCGCTGGATAGTAGCCTCATCCGAGACCAAACAACCGATGCCAAACATAGAACCTGTATGATGCAGAATGGTTTTCCCCATCAAGCCATCTTTGGCTATAAATCTTTCCAATTTCCTAACCGAAGGTGAGATCAATTTTTTCATATACCTTTCCCCTTTGTCACTCCAAATACCGCATCGGGTCTATTGATTTTCCGTCTTTCCTAAGCTCAAAGTGAAGTGAGGGTTCAGTGGCAGAACCGGTGGAGCCGCTACGCGCAATCACTTGACCTTTGGAAACTTTGCTGCCCACAGACACATTGATGCTGCTGTTGTAGGCATACACGGTGAAGAAGCCGTTTTTGTGGTCTATGATCACCAGATTCCCTTGCCCGCTATAACGATCCGCAAAGATAACTTCGCCGGCATCGGCTGCTTTGACGGCAGTTCCTTCAGCCACAGCGATATCAATACCCTGATTGGTCACCGATGTGCCATAGGCTCGTGTTTCCGAGCCGAAACTGCGGATAATTCTACCTCTGACGGGCCAGGCTATCTTATTGCCGGTAAATTGATAAGATGCAGTTTCCGTCCCTCTGCTGGAAGCGGTAAGACGGCTGATCAGGCTCTCCAACTGTGCGGCATCTTTTTTGAGCTTGGCAATCTGATTTTGCAGCCTCTTTTCTTCTCTGGCCAGCTTGGAGCTCTGCGCCTTCAGGGAAGAGAGCGTTTTTTGCATTCTACTGGATTCTCTGCTGGTTTTCCTCACCTCAGAAACCGCCTGGCTAAATTCGCTTTGCTTCAAGGCCTTTTCATGAGTCAATGCCGTTCTATAGCCCTTGAGGCCGGTGAGCTTGAGCTCATTGTGCTCCGCCACGATGGAAAGCAGACGCTGGTCACGATGGCGAATATCCGTTCCTGAATAAGAACGGTCAGCACGGATAAGCATCTCCAGATTATGATTTTGCAGGTGTTCCAGATTGGTCAGCCTCTGCTCGGCGTCTTCAAGCCGCAAGTGGACTCTGTCCAAAGAATCTCTTTTGGTGCTTTCCACGCTCCTGAGCTTGGACAGGTTTTGGTCTGTCCGCCGCTTCAGGGCAGTGGTGCGTTGAATTTCTCCCTGTGCTTTTTGCTTTTTACTTGCTGTATCCTGCGCCTGTTTTTGGGCCTTCTGAAGCTGACTCTGCACGTTTTGGAGCTGTTTTTGTTTATCAGACAGCTCGTCCGTGATGGCCGCAGCAGCCAAAACTATGAGTAGCAGCACAATAAGAAATCTTCGCATAGTATTAAGCACCTAAAGTAGTTTTTAGGATCAGTTTTGAAAAACGGGCATCTATTGTCAAGGTCAAAATTTGGATACCCGCAGATAAAGGTGCAGCCCAGACCTTCGGCCAACCGCCTGCACACCTTGAGCCAGCTGCCAAATTACCCGCAGAAACAGGGCGGCTGCGGCTGTCGGGCTGTAGTGTAGAAACGGCTTCAAGCACTGGAAAGGCTCCGTATTCACCCCCACTTGTTAAGATAAAATAACCATTAACCTGTTCCTGCTGCAGAGAAGGAAAAGGTCACATCAACATCTTGACAGAATTCATCCATCCTGAAAACTGGTCTGCCTTATGGAAGAACTGATGATTTTTACTGTCTATGAGGTCTCAGCGCATCTCAGACAGGTGATTGAAAGCAACATAGAGGAGCTCTATGTGCAGGGAGAGGTGAGCAATTTTGTTCATCACTCCAGCGGGCATATGTACTTTAATCTCAAGGACGATAACGCCACTTTGCGCTGCACTTTCTTCCGTCCTCACAACATATCACTCAATTTCAGCCTGGAAGACGGCCTGCAAGTGGTGTGCTTTGGCAAGCTTACGCTCTACGAAAAGGGAGGAACTTATAACCTTAACGTGAAAAACGTTAGCTTGGCAGGCAAGGGCAATCTCGCCCTCCAATTTGAGCGCCTGAAGGCCAAGCTGCAGGAAGAAGGACTGTTCGACGAGGCTCACAAGCGTCCTTTGCCCAAGTATCCCAATAAGATAGGCATCGTCACTTCCCCCACGGGAGCGGCCTTGCAGGATATCAAAAACATCCTCATCAGGCGCTTTCCGGTTGAAGTGGAAGTATATCCCGCTCTGGTGCAAGGAGATACGGCTGCTGCCACCCTGATAAAAGGCATGGAATACTTTGGCTCGCAAGACGATATAGACCTGATCATCATCACGCGAGGCGGCGGTTCTCAGGA
>DGFM01000033.1:83551-88833 GCA_002391675.1 Cloacimonetes bacterium UBA3900
CTCAGAGCTCCCACTCCCAGCGCAGCGGCGGAACTGGCAGTACCGGATAAGGCAGAGCTGATGCGGCTTTTGGAGGTTTCTTCCCAGCGTATGCTGAGCCTCTTGCAGGCTGCTTTGGATAGATCATCGGCCCGGCTTTCCGATGCGCGCTTCCAGCTGGGAAACTCGCATCCCGAGCGCAGGCTGCAATCCATGCGTCAACGCGTAGACCAGGCTCATATGGTGCTGCAGAAGAGCCAGGACCTGCTGCTTCACCCCAAACACAAGCTCCAAGTGATGGAAAAAGAGCTGTATATGCAGCTCAGCCTGCTGCAAGAGAGGATCATGCAACACAGGAGCAATCTGGATAAGACGCTTGGCCCTCAATTGAGCGCGTCGATGAGGCAAATTCTGGCGGATAAGAGACAGGATGTGAAGCACAAAAAAGAGCTCCTGGAGCTGCAATCGCCTTACAATATGTTGGATAGGGGCTTTGCCTATGTCACCAAGGCAGACAAACCCATAGACAGCGTGAGCCAAGTGGCTGTAGATGACGAGCTTACCATCAGCCTCAAAGATGGCGACATCAGCTCCAAGGTCCGCAAGATACGCCGCAGAGAGGAAAGCGAGTGAAAATCCCCCTCAGGTGCCTGTTCATAGCGCTCATGCTCATGGGTATATCATCCATAACTGCTGAGATAAGAGCGCTTTGGGTCACTCCCTGGGGCATCACCACTCCCGAGGCGATAGACGAGGTCATCAGCGATGCCGTAACTTCCGGTCAGACAGACCTTTTGGTGGAAGTAAGATACCGCTCCGACGCCCTGTACACACCCAATCTCCATTTTAAAGATTATCCAAACAACGAGCCGCGCAGCCATGTACTCAAAGATGACAGCTTCGATCCGCTGGCTTATGTGCTTGAGAACGCAAAAGCCAAGCATCTGCGCGTGCACGCCTGGGTGGTGGTTTTCAATGCCACGCCCACTTTACCCAGCTTGGTGGAAGACAATTATATCTACAAAAACCATTACGATTGGATCACTTACGACGCCAAACAAAGGCGTATGAACAGCAGCGAAGCCTTCGGTTATTTCGTCGATCCCGGCATCCCGGCAGTTCAGGATTATGTGTTGGATGTGCTCTCGGATTTGGTGCAAAACTACCCCGAACTGGACGGCCTGCACCTGGATTATATCCGCTATCCAAGCAGCGCCTGGGGCTATCATCCCATCTCACAACAGCGCTATGAAAACCACCGGGTACAATATGGCCCCTTGAGCTGGAACGAATGGCGAACACTGCAAATCACCGGCTTTGTGGAGCGTTGCTATCACAGAGTGAAAGAAATCAACCCCAGAATCCTGCTCAGCGCCGCCGTTTTTTCGGATTACAAAGCGGCGGTAAGATACTATGCCCAAGATTGGAAAGATTGGCTGGATAAGGGCATCATAGACTGCATCTACCTCATGGCCTACAGCACCAAATACGCCACATTTGTGGAACAATTGAGTGAGCTGAAAGAATTTGAAGAGGACGAGCGCATCGTGGTGGGCCTGAGAGCCTGGGATCAAAATAACGGCTCGCTACTGCCCTCAAACCGCAGAGCTTACCACGGTTATACCATCCTGGATATTGCCCGGCGCATCAGCTACGTCAGAGAGCAGGAATTTGCCGGCATAGCGCTCTTCAACCATGGAGGCTTGAAGCAGGGAAACGCCTGGGACGAGCTGATGCAGATGAGCTACACACCGGAGTTGCTATTGGAGATAGACTCCCGCGACCCGCAATTCAGCATAGACATTTCACCCGAAGAGCTGGGCGACAAATTTGCCGCAGACATCAAGATCAGCCCCAATGGACGCCAGTACATCCTGGGTCTGCTCATCCCGCATGAGGGCATCTGGACCTGGGAATTGTGGGATACATCGGATCAACTGCTGTTTTCGTGCAGCCGTCACTATCCCAAAGGCCGGGTAAGTGACGTCTGGAACGGCAAAACTCAAGCAGATACCTGCGTGGAAGCGGGCAAATATGTGATCCGTATGTATCCGGAGAACAGCAACTATAAATACTACATTCCTATAGAGTTACGGGGGATAAACCAAAGATGAAGCAGGATGCTGGACATCAGGCGGCTCTGATCACCACGGCGGAATTCTTCCGTTTCTTCATCAAAAGCCTCATCGGCATCGTTTTAGCGCGCTTGCTCACGCCCGCCGAACTGGGCAGCTACCGTCAGCTTTTCCTCATCTATTCCACCATCAGTGCGCTGTTGATGATGGGCATCCCGCAAAGCATCCTCTACTTTTTGCCGCGCCAAAACCCCGAGGAGAGAAAAGCCTATATTGGCAGATTGATCAACATCTCCTTTGGTTTGTCTGTGATCTTTGCCCTGCTGCTGCTGATCCTGAAGGATGCAATCGCTACCTGGTTTAACAACCCTGCGCTCTCCTATCTCCTTGTCATCTATGCGGTTTACCCCATCTTCATGTTCTCCTCCTCGCTCTACAATTACTTCATGCTGGGGCTTTCCAAGGCCCAAAGTGCTGCCAAGTTCACCCTTTTCAGCGTGGGTTGTGATGCTGTTTTGATCCTGGGAGTGGCATTCTGGACCAAGAGCCTGCCCTATATAACAATAGCCGTGGTAGCTTCAGCCTTCCTGCAGTGGCTCTACACCAGGTTTGCGCTGAGGGGCTTTCCGCGCCTGCAAAAGATCCCCAAGGGATTTCTCAAGTCTCAATTTGCCTATGCTTTACCCTTGGGAATATCTTCTATGATTGGTATGCTGAGCGTGCAGCTGGATAAGCTCGTGATCAGCAGTTACTTCGATCCCGCCGCCTTTGCCGTGTTTTCCATCGGCGCAGCGGAACTGCCCTTCGTGAGTATCTTTACAAACTCGGTAAACTCCGTCTTGCTGCCTGCCATGAGCTCGCAGGCTGACATCTCAGATATGGCGATGCGCTACAAAGCCGCGGTGCGCAAGAATGCGCTGATCATCTTCCCGCTCACCACGCTCTTTTTCCTCTTTGCCGAGCCCATCTTTTACATCCTCTACGGCAGCAAATACCTGAGCGCTGTGCCCTATTTCAAGGTTTATCTGCTGATTCTACCGCTCAGAATCGCCACTTTTGGCATCATCTTTATGGCTTTGGGCAAGACCAAACAGGTGATGCTCAATTCCATACTCACTTTGGCTGCAAATCTGGTGCTGAACATACTTTTAGTGCGCCGTATTGGCATGATGGGAGCTGCTTTAGCCACAGTGATCGTCACCTGGATGAGCGCAGGCGTATACCTCTTGTGGATGAAAACGCAGCTCAAGCTGAGGCTTGGCGATTTCTTTGCCCTTTGGCAAGTGATTAAAACGGCTGCCGCTGTATTGGGAGCGGGATTGGCAGCTTATCTCATCTTGAAACTCTGCCCCAATATATACGTGGCCTATGGCGCTGCCCTGATAGCATTTTGCCTGCTCTATCTGCTGCTGGGCTATCAAGTTAAGGCCATCCACCCCTACGATATAGAACTGGCCAGGAGCTTTGTGCTCTCACTCTTCCGCAAAAAGAAACCTGCCACCGAGGGCCCGGAACGCAATGGCTAAGAAGCGAATTCTCTATATCTCCTTTTATTTCCCGCCTTTAGCTGCGGTGGCTTCCCTGCGGGCGGTCAAGATGGTAAAGTATCTCTGCAGGCTGGATTGTGAGCTGAGCGTTGTCTCTGCATCGCCTCTGCTGGCAAAGATAAAGCGGGACGACAGCACTTTGGCAGACATCCCTCCCGGCACCAAGGTGCATAGAGCCCTATTCCCTGATCCCGCATGGTGTTATAAGCTGCTGCATGGCCTCAAGCTTTCCAAGCTGGTTTGGTGGCTGGATAAACGCCTGTTTTTCACCGGCTCACACATCCTCTGGCTCCCCTTTGCCAAAAAGAAGATAGACAAGGTGATGAAGGGAGCGAATAAACCGCAGATCGCAATCGTCAGCGTAGGCCCGCCCGCCGCGCTGGAATTGGCTCTGTATCTGAAAAACAAACACAATATCCCCTACATCCTGGACTGGCGTGATGAATGGATCAACAACCCTGAATGGATCAACAACCCCCAGATCCCCAAAGCCACAAACCGAGAGCACCTGCTGGAAAAATCGGCTCTGAGAGCGGCTTCGGGAGCTGTGTATCTCACGCAGATGATGAAAGATAACTTCACCAGGCGCTACCCTTTCCTGCAAGACACACCCTCACGCGTGATTCCCAATGGCTTTGATGAAGAGGACTTTGCCCATCTGCCCAAGCCTGCCAAATCTGCTTCAACCACCCTGCAAATCTATTACAGTGGCAGCTTTTACGATAGGAGGCAACCCGATGCGCTTTGGCAGGCAGTGAGCAAGCTTTTGGCAGAAAAGAAGATAGAGGAGCAGAGCCTGCACTTTTGCATCCGCGGGCACAATAAACCCGCCTTTGTGATGGGCAACTATGCCGAGCTGATGCCCCTGGTGAGCATCAAGCCACACCAGGCTTACAGGGCAAACCTGCTACAGAGCTCGCAGGCAGACGTGTTGCTGCTCTATATTCCCGGTGGGGAAAACACAGATTCCGTGCTCACGGCCAAGGTCTTTGAATACCTGAGATTGAGCAAGCCGGTATTGGCTGTAGTACCACCCCAAGGTGCTGCCGCACAGTTACTTAAAGAGGCAGGCATCGGCTTTATCGCCCCCGATGCCGAGGTGGAAAAGATCAAAGCGCAGCTCCTGATTTTGCTAAAGAAGCATCGGGAGGGAAGCCTGGCCGAAATACAGACCAATCAGGCGGTTTTGGCCCGCTACTCCCGGGAAAACCAGGCAAGGCAGCTGCGCGGACTGATAGACGAGATAATACAATGAAACCCAAGGCTTTACTCATCATCCCCAATAGCTCCACTTTCACGCAAGTGGATGCCAAATTACTGGGCCAAAGCTGCGAGCTCGAGAGTTACGACCTCAGGCAGCATAAAGGGAGACTGCACTACTTTTTGCGCATTTTGGGCAGCATTTTCAAGATACTTTGGGGTAGATACCGCTTAATCTTCGTCTGGTTTGCAGATTACCACGCTGCCGTGGCTGTGTTTATGGCCAAGCTCCTGAGGATCCCTTGCGCTGTATTCATCGGGGGTTACGACGCCGTCTGCTATCCCGAACTGCAGATGGGAGTTTACTGCTCCCAAACCAGGGCCAAATTTGCCTCCTATGCCCTCAGGAACTGCAGCCTGATCATCAGCAACCATGAGGCTTTGCTGGATTCCTCAAACACTTTCTACAATCCGCAAGGAC
>DGFM01000033.1:89139-90289 GCA_002391675.1 Cloacimonetes bacterium UBA3900
CCGCTTTTCCCACAGTATCACTTTGAGATCGTGGGCATCGATCCCAGGTGGCAGCAGGATTTTATCAGGGTAATGGGTGGTGTGGTGCCGGAAAACCTGTCTCTACGAGGCTATCTCCCACACGCTGAAGTACTTGCCCTCATGCGCAGCAGCCGCTACTATATCCAGGCGTCCATCTCTGAAGGCATGCCCAATGCGCTCATGGAGGCCATGCTGATGGGCTGTCTGCCTGTGGGTTCAAATGTGGCCGGCATTCCCACCATTATCGGCGAGTATGGAGTGGTGTTTGACAAGCGTGATGCCGAAAGCTTGAAGAAGGCTCTGCAAACAGCCCTGGAGGCAGAACTGCAACCACTTGATATATCAAAATATGTGGCCACAAACTTCACGCAGAGGATGAGGGGTGAATTGCTGCAGCAGGTAGTGGAAAAGCTACAAAAATAGCCCAAAAATCCAAGGCACAAAAAATGGTGGCGAAACCCAGAATCGAACTGGGGACACAAGGCTTTTCAGGCCTCTGCTCTACCGGCTGAGCTATCTCGCCACCGTCGTGAGGGCAATTATTTATAAGGGCCCAAAAATGTCAAGCCTAATCTGATTTTACCCAAAACCAAATATGCGCAAACGCTTGAGAGACAATGAGTAACACAGCTAATATCCACTACCCTGCCCAGCCGCAAATCATAGCTTTCCCAAGCTGCAGATCGCAGCTTTGCCACCCACCCGCATCCCCAAAACTTGCGTAAGCTTCTCTCCCTCCCTCCATCTTCCCGCCACACCCATTCGTGTGCATTCTAAGACTTATCCCCCTGATTAAACCATTCGTGTTAATTCGTGTAATTCGTGGGGAAAAACAGCCCCAGAGCCGTGCGTTCTCCGCCGCAACTATCTGCATCCCAACAACTTGCGCAGCCGCTCACAACTCACTACTCACTACTCACAACTGCGACGAAGTCGCCCCTCTCTCCCTCTCCGACAGGTTCGTGTGCATTCGTGGAAAAATATAAGCGAGCGCAGCTCGCCTCTGTGGAAAAAAACTCTGCTTAAGGGCCTAAATTTCTTTGCCAAAACCCGGCCCTCGCATCAACCTTTGACTTTTCACCTGCCCTCGCCCACCTTAGCGTTTCCTTGGCGCTCGAATGCGTAACTC
>DGFM01000010.1:0-21938 GCA_002391675.1 Cloacimonetes bacterium UBA3900
TGTGGGGTCAACCCGTTAGGGCTTTGCGAAGGATTTTGGGGAAAGTTTATGTTTTTGGGGAGGTTTCCACGGAGGGTGCGAGCCGCGCTCGCTAATATTTTTCCACGAATGTACACGAACCTGTCGGAGAGGGAGGGAGGGGCGACTTCGTCGCAGTTGTCAGTAGTCAGTTGTGAGTTGTGAGCGGCTGCGCAAGTTATTGGGATGCGGATAGTTGTGGTGAGGATCCGCACGATTTTGGGCTTAACTTGGCGCGGCAAAATGGCAAACATTTGCTTTTTCCATCTCTTAGCAGGGCTCAGGAGGGCAAAATCACGGGTCTTTCAGCCAACTTTTTTACACATCTATCTCACGACATAGCAGCCTCTTACCCTGCACCTCGGTGCATTCGATATTAAAATATCGAAATACTGCTTGACAAAAAACGCCTCCCAATTTCATTCGCTATAAATGTATAGAATAACTACCAAAATGATAGGAGATTAGATGATATCCATACCGGTGCTGACGCTGAAAAGATTGCCTCAATATTTGGAACTGCTTTACGGTTTCGAACAGGAGGGTCAGGACACGATATCCGCCACGCGTTTGGCCGAGCTTACCGGAGTGCATATGACTCAGGTTCGCAAGGACATCTCTTTGACCGGTGTGGTTGGCACTCCCAAGGTTGGTCACAAGATCAAGGATTTGATCGAGTCCATCGAATCCTGCCTCAATTGGAAAGACCTCAGTTCCGCCTTTTTGGTGGGTGTGGGCCGCCTGGGTTCTTCATTATTGGGTTATTCGGAGCTCAAGCGCAAGGGTTTGAACATCGTCGCCGGTTTTGACAGCGATCCTTCCCTTGCCGGCACATTGGTGGATGGCGTGATCGTGCATTCAATGGACAAATTTGCCAATCTCTGCCAGAGGATGAAGGTTCACATCGGCATCTTGACGGTTCCTGCGGATCAGGCTCAATCCACGGCGGAGTTGATGGTAGCCAGCGGCATTTTGGCCATCTGGAATTTCACGCCCACTCTGTTGCAGGTAGATGAGAATATCATCGTGGAAGATGTGGATATGAGCGCCTCTTTGGCGGTTCTTTCACGTCGCTTGAGCGAGAAATACGATCATGACAGCAAGCAAATCAGTAAAATAGATAACTATAAAAATAAAACAGATCAGGAGAAACAATGAGCAACGACAACACTGCTGCCCGCAGTTTCACCAAAGTCCTGGAGATTTTGGAAGAGCATGATTTTGACGAACACAGAATCGTGTCTATCCTTCAGGCAGTTCAAGCAGAGTATCGCTATCTTCCTCAAGAGGTACTCACATTTGTAGCCACTTCTCTGAAAGTGTCACCGGCGCGCCTCTATGGGGTTGCCACTTTTTACAGCCACTTCTCTTTGGAACCCAAAGGCAAGCACATCATCAAGATGTGTGACGGAACCGCCTGCCACGTGCGCGGCTCCAAGGCCGTGATTGATGCCGTGAGAGAAAAGCTTGGTCTCAGCGAGACGAAGATCACCACAAACGATTTGATGTTCACCTTCGAAACCGTAGCCTGTTTGGGTGCCTGTGGCTTGGCGCCTGTGATGGTTATCGACGAAGAGGTGCACGGAATGATGACTCCGGAAGAAGCCATAAAACTTATTGATGCCATAATGGAGAGTGAAAATGCTTAGTTTGGAACAAATTAAAAAAGAATATCTGGATGCTGCGTCTCATTTTAAGAAGCGCGTAGTTGTTTGCGCAGGAACAGGATGCATCGCCAATGGATCAATGAAGGTTTTTGAAAGCCTCAAAAACGCTGCCGCCATGCACTCCCTGGACGTCTGCGTGGAATTTAAACCTTGTGATGATCACGACCATGACGTTCTCCTTTCCGGTAGCGGTTGCCAGGGGTTCTGTCAGGTAGGACCGCTGGTCACCATCGAGCCTGATGGCGTTCTCTACGTCCACGTGAAGCCTGAAGATGCCGAAGAGATCATCGAAAAGACGGTGATGAGCGGCGAGATGATCGAGCGCCTCCTGTACCTTGACCAGAACACAGGCAAACACTGCCACGGCGCAGACGACATCCCCTTCTATACCCTGCAAAAACGCACCGCACTCAAGGATTGCGGACACGTCGACCCTGAAAACATTAGAGAATACATTAGTCACGACGGCTATTTTGCCGCACGTGATGCATATCTGAACTATTCTGCCGAAGAGATCTGCAAGCATGTGGAAGATGCAGGCCTGCGCGGACGTGGCGGCGGAGGTTTCCCCACCGGCCGCAAATGGCAATTTGCGCGCATTGAAAAAGAACCCAAGAAATACGTGGTTTGTAATGGCGACGAAGGCGACCCGGGCGCATTTATGGATCGTAGCATCCTGGAAGGCAATCCCCACAGCGTGATCGAGGGAATGATGATCGCAGCCAAGGCTATCGGTGCAGACGAGGGATACATTTACGTTCGTATGGAATATCCCCTGGCCTGTATGCGTATCCGCAAGGCCATCAAAGATGCTGAAGAGCTTGGCATTTTGGGCAACGACGTCTTTGGCACAGGCCAGGCGTTTGATATTCACGTGGTCGAAGGCGCCGGCGCCTTTGTCTGCGGAGAAGAGACAGCTCTGCTGGCCTCCATCGAAGGCAAACGCGGTATGCCCACACCCAAGCCTCCCTTCCCTGCCAACAAAGGACTCTTTGGCAAACCCACAGTGATTAACAACGTGGAGACCCTGGCTTTGGTGCCCGTGGTTATGAAGCAAACACCGGAAGAATACCGCAAAGTCGGTAGCGCCAAATCCCCCGGAACCAAGACCTTTGCCCTCACCGGCCATGTGGTCAACACCGGCCTTATCGAAGTTCCCTTTGGCACCACCTTGCGCCAGATCGTGTTTGAGATCGGTGGCGGAGTGCTGGATAAAGATGGCAATATCAACAACGACGCCTTCAAGGCGGTTCAGATTGGCGGGCCCTCAGGCGGCTGCCTCACCAGAGAACACCTCGACCTTCCTCTGCACTACGACTCACTTGCCGAAGTGGGCGCCATGGTCGGCTCAGGTGGCCTGGTGGTGATGAACGACAGCACCTGTATGGTCAAGATCGCCAGCTACTTCATGGGCTTCACGCAGATGGAATCCTGCGGCAAATGCGTGCCCTGCCGTGAAGGAACACGCCAGATGAAAGAGATTCTGGATGACATCAGCGAAGGCAAAGGCACAGAAGAAAGCCTGGAAATACTGGAAGAACTGGGCAAAGCCATCAAGATCACCTCACTCTGTGGTCTGGGCAAATCAGCTCCCAATCCCGGCCTCAGCACCCTGCGCTTTTTCCGTGACGAATACCTGGCACACGTGAAGGCCGGCTACTGCCCCACCGGACAGTGCAAAGCCCTCACCGCAATTACCATTGATCCCGAGGCCTGCCGCGGTTGCACCCTTTGCAAAAGAGTGTGCCCCGTGGGAGCCATCAGCGGCGAAGTCAAACAGCCCCATAAGATCGACCCTATGGTCTGCATCAAATGCGGTGCCTGTATCAACGCCTGTAAATTTAAAGCCATATCCTAAAGGAGCATAAGACAAATGAAAAGCGAAAAATATGTATATATAAATGATCGTCCCGTGCTTTGGGAAGATGAGACCAATATCCTGGCTTTGGCCAAAAAAGCACATATCACTATTCCCACCTTCTGCTACCATTCTGAGCTCAGCGTCTACGGCGCTTGCAGAATGTGCCTGGTCGAAGTGGAGGGGCGTGGCCTGGTGACCTCTTGCTCCACTGCTCCTTTTGAAGGAATGCGCGTCAAGACGCATACCAACCAGATCCTCAAACTGCGCAAGATCATCATCGAGCTGTTGCTTGCCAACCACGAAAGAGAATGCACACAGTGCGACAGATCGGCAGATTGTAAGCTCAGAGAAATCTCCTATCAATTGGGAGTGAATGAGCTGCGCTTCCGCAAAACACGCGAGCGCAAAGAGCTTGATACCGACTCTCCCAGCCTGGTGAGAGACCCAAATAAGTGTGTGCTCTGCGGTGACTGCGTGCGCTTCTGCGACGAAGTGCAAGGCATTGGCGCCATCGACTTTGTCAACCGCGGCGAAGACGTCTTCGTAAGCCCTGCCTATGGCAAAAGCCTGGCAAATGTGGATTGCGTCAATTGCGGCCAATGCGCAGCCGTCTGCCCCACTGGTGCCATTACCATCAAAAACGAAACGCACAAAGTGTGGGCTGACATCGCAAACCCAGACAAGGTCGTGGTAGCTCAGATCGCACCGGCAGTGCGTGTCGCACTGGCAGAGATGTTCAACCTGCCCCCCAACCAGCAAAATACCGGTAAAATGGTCGCCGCCATGAGGTTGATCGGCTTTGATAAGGTGTTTGATACCGCCTTTTCCGCCGACCTCACCGTGATCGAAGAAGCCAACGAATTCCTGAATCGTAAACTCAAAGGCGGCAAGCTGCCCATCTTCACCAGCTGCTGCCCCGCCTGGGTGAAATTTGCCGAGCAGAGCCATCCCAAACTGCTGGATCACCTCTCCACCTGCCGTTCACCTCAGCAGATGTTCGGTTCCCTGGCCAAAGTGCAACTTCCCGAAATGTTGGGCGTTCCCAAAGAAAAGCTCAGCCTGGTTTCCATCATGCCCTGCACAGCCAAGAAATTTGAAGCCGGCAGGCCGGAATTTGCACCCGGCGGAGTCAGAGACGTCGATCACGTGCTCACCACTCAGGAGCTGGGCCGCATGATCAAGGAAGCGGGAATCAACTTTGCCGACCTCGAACCCGATTCATTTGACCTTCCCATGGGCTTTGCCACCGGCGCCGGAGTCATCTTTGGCAATAGCGGCGGTGTGTCGGAAGCAGTGGTTCGCTACGCTGCAGGCAAGCTCAATTTAGACGTCCCCGAGACCGTCGATCTCATGCCTACCTACCTCGATAAAGGCTTCAAGAGCGCAGAGATTGATACACCCGTCGGAAAGCTCCGCTTTGCCGTGGTGCATGGACTCAAGCGTGCCCATGAACTGGCCCTGAAGATCGAGAAAGGCGAAGAGTATTACGACGTCATCGAAGTGATGGCCTGCCCCGGCGGCTGCATCGGCGGTGCCGGTCAACCCATCGCCAGCTCTGTCCAACACAGAGCCACACGTGCAGAAACCATCAACAATACAGACAAGATGATGAGCATCCACAGATCTCAAGACAACCCCTATATGAAAGAGCTTTATGAGACCTTCCTCAAAGAGCCCAACAGCGATAAAGCTCACGAACTCTTGCACACGCACTATCACAGCCGCAAACGCATCGAAGACGAAGAAATCCAATTCTTTGATGCCAGCGATGAAAGCCGCTGCAAAGTGAAAGTGTGTGTGGGAACCTCTTGCTTCCTCAGAGGAGCGCAGGAAATACTGGGCCACACCCTGAAAACCGTTGCAGATAACGGCTGGAACCGCTACTTTGAAGTGGCCGCCACCTTCTGCACCGAAAACTGTGACAAAGGCCCCACCATCACTATCGGCGACCAAGTAGTCCACAAAGCCACTATAGCTGATGTAGACCGCATCCTCGGCGAAGAAGCAAAGAAAAGAGAAGCATAATGAAAACGATCAAAATCTGCATGGGAAGCTCCTGCTTTGCCAGAGAAAACAGAGACAACCTGGCCAAGATCGAGGAATATCTCGCCCTCTATGGGCTGACTGACAGCGTGCAGATTGCAGGTTCACTCTGCATGGGAAAGTGTGCCGACGGACCAAACATCATGGTAGGCGACACACTCTACAGCAAAGTATTACCAGACCAAATAAACGATATATTAGATAAAGAGCTACAACCAAAATGAAATTAGAACCGATCTACACCGAGAAAACCCAGTGTCAGGACTGTTACAAGTGTGTGCGTGATTGCCCGGTCAAGGCTATCCGCGTGGTGGACGGCAGTGCGATGGTGATCCCCAAAGCCTGCATCCTCTGCGGACACTGCACACAGATTTGCCCCGTTAACGCCAAAAAGATTCGTGATGATCTGGACGAAGCCAAGGAACTCATCGCTGCAGGACACGATGTCTACGTCTCCTTGGCCCCCAGCTACGTCACCGAATTTCCAAACCTCAAACCCGGGCGCCTTATCAGTGCCATCAAGAAGCTTGGTTTTAAAGGTGTGTCGGAAACAGCATTGGGCGCGCAGGAAGTTTCGGCTGCCTGCGCGCAGCTTTTAAACGAAGGTGGAAACAAGCTCTGGATCAGCACTTGCTGCCCCAGCACCATCCACATGATCGAGCAATACCACCCCGAGCTGGTAGAATTTCTCACGCCTGTGCTTTCACCCTTGCAATCGCACGCCAAGATGCTCAAAAACCACTATGGCCCCGAGACCAAGGTAGTCTTCATCGGCCCCTGCATCGCCAAGAAAAATGAGGCCAACGGCCACTTTGAGCTGGCGCTCACCTTCAACGATCTCAGGCGTTGGTTCACCCAGAATAATATCGACTGGACCGACCTCAACGACGATGAAGAATTCGTGCCCAAGAGTGCTCACGAGGGAGGCCTGTACCCCGTGGATGGCGGTATGGTGGATGGCATCAAGCTGTGCGGCGCTCCCGAAAATACGCTCTATATGGGCTTCACGGGCGTCAAGCAAGTGCAAGAGGCACTGGAAGATATCAAGGGGCAAGAGCATGACTGCCCCGTCTTTGTGGAGATTCTGGCCTGCGAAGGCGGCTGTGTGAATGGGCCCGTGGTTTCCAAACCCGGTTCCACCGCAGCCAAACGCATCCAGATCTACAACAACACACCCGTGGCAGAGGAAGCATCAAATACTTCCGAGCTGGATTTCACCGGCCACTTCAGCTCACGCGAAATACCCAAGTTCAAATATACTGAGGATGAGCTTACCGCTGCGCTGCTCAAGGTGAGCAAAAAGCGCAAAGAAGATGAGATCAACTGCGGCGGCTGCGGCTATGACACCTGCAGGGATTTTGCCGCTGCCCTCTTGCAAGGCAAGGCGGAACCCGCAATGTGCGTGTCATACCTGAGGAAGCTGGCTCAAACCAAGGCTACCGCACTCATCCAAACCATGCCCTCCGGCGTGGTGATCGTGGATGGAGACCTCCGTATCATCGAATCAAACAGGCAGTTCATCGACCTCATTGGAGGCGAAGCAAGCATCATCGGCGAAGCAGACCCCAACCTCGAAGGAGCTTACCTGGAACGCCTGGTTCCCTTCCATCAATACTTTACCAGAGTGCTGCAAGACCCCGATAAAGCAGACACCAAAGACATCCGCTACCAAGGCAAAATCCTGCGACTCACCATCTTCAACATCCAAAACAGACACGTGGTGGGAGGCATCATCCAGGACATCACCGAACCCGTCATCCAACGTGAACAGATCATGGATAAAGCATCCGAAGTGATGAAGAAAAACATCAGCACCGTGCAGAAAATCGCCTTCCTCCTGGGAGAAAACGCTGCCGAAAGTGAAGTGTTGCTCAATTCCATCATCGAAAGCTTTAAAGATCCGGAAGCGTAAAGCCAGATGCAAAACCATTTTTTAGAAGTCGACTTTTACCAGATAAGCAAGGAAGGACAGATCGCCTGCGGCGACTCCTTCTACACCACCAAGCAGGACGACCGCACCATCCTCGTACTGGCAGACGGCCTGGGAAGCGGCATCAAAGCAAGCGTGCTCTCCACGCTCACCAGCACCATGGCCTCCGCCTTTGTCTCTGCCAAAATGGGTATCCGCCGCGCTGCGGAAGTGATCATCGAAACCCTGCCCGTGTGCTCCGTCCGCAAGATTGGATATAGCACCTTCACCATTATGGACGTGGCCGGAGATGGTGTCGTGAGACTGATCGAGCACGATAACCCCGCCAGCGTCCTGGTACGTAACGGCAAAATCACGCCCTTTGAAAAGCAGAGCATCAAGTTTGAAGCGGTGCACGAAACCGTGATCTACTTCAGCGAATTTCAGCTGCAGCCCCGCGATCGACTGATCATGTTTTCCGATGGCGTCACTCAATCCGGAATGGGACGCCCCGGTATGTTGCTGGGCTGGCAACAGAGCGGCGCAGAAGAACATATCCAGCAACTGGTCAGACAAAGTCCCGAAGTCTCGGCTTCGGAACTCTGCAAACGCTTGGCACGCAAAGCCCGGGAAAACGATATGGGAAAAGCCGCAGACGACATCACCGCTGCGGCAATCTATCTGCGTAAACCACGCAGAACATTGCTGGTTACCGGCCCACCCTACAAGCGGGAACACGACGCCATGATGGCCGAAATCCTCAAAGGATTCCAAGGCAAGAAAGTGGTCTGCGGCGGCACAACCTCGGAGATCATTTCCCGCGAACTGAACCGACCCGTGACCGTGAACCTCAAAGATATGCGCAGCTCACTGGAAGTGCCACCTACAGCACATATCGAAGGCGTAGACCTGGTCACCGAAGGAACAATCACGCTCAGCCGCGCCCTGCAACTCCTGGAAGAAGATGTCAACCCGGAAACCCTGGAAGATAACGGCATCAGCCGCCTCA
The DNA here is from genome assembly GCA_002391675.1 of Cloacimonetes bacterium UBA3900. Lineage (GTDB taxonomy): Bacteria > Cloacimonadota > Cloacimonadia > Cloacimonadales > Cloacimonadaceae > UBA3900. The sequence goes on from DGFM01000010.1 coordinate 8,508, forward strand.
TGAATATCCTCCTCGGCAGCGATATTATCGACTTTGTGGTGGGCACCAAAATCAACGAAGCACACCAGGACCCCGCCCTGCCAAAAGACCTGGAAATCCGCCGCAGCCTCATCCGCAGACTGGCAAACGTGATGGAGACGATGTACTTTAAGCAGACCAATATCAGGTTTGTGTAATCCACTGTAGCCGGCGCTCGCTGTAGCGACGTGTACGGGCGCTTGCAAAGCGCCGCTGTATAGGAGGCCTCCGCACACAGCACCTCTGCGAGTGTACGTACGGGTACCCAGCCAGATCGGCGCTTCTGCGAGCGCCCGTACAGGCAACCTCCTGCGCAGATCACCAATGATCGCACCCGCTTTAGCTTCTCAATTGCTATCCTGAAAAAGCAGATCATCTCACCAGCGGTGAGAGACTTATTGGGCAAGCTGAAATTGCAGCTTGATGTAGATGAGACAGCGTTGTTCTCCTACTTGAAAAGTTATGAGAGCGTTAGCCTGCCGATGGCCAAAGCGATCACCGGCAAGTCAGGTGAGATGACGTCAGGTATACTGGCCAAGCTTGAGGATATTCAGGTGGTCAAGTTTACCGGCTATAAACAAGCTTGGTCACTGAGCGAAGATATGGTTCTGCAGATAGATGAGGTCTCTACTGACCAAGCTACTGACCAAGCTACTGACCAAGCTGGCGTACAAGAAACCATGCAAGCTACCATGCAAGCTGACCAAGCGACCAAGCAAGCTCATTCGTTAAGCGAAGGCATTGCCCAGCAAAGAGATAAGCGTGAGACAGAGTCCGAGACTGACCAAGCCTACATGCATGAAACCATGCAAGCTACCATGCAAGCTCAAGAAGATAAAAAACAAGAGATAGCTCGCCTGATAGAGGGACTAACCCAGATACAAATAGGTATTATTAGAACTTGCATAGCCCCTACCAGCACAAAAGAGATAGTACAGAGCCAAAAACTTGTAAACCGAAACCATATCAGGATACGACACATTAAGCCCCTGCTTGAACAAGGAATTTTGCTGATGGAATACCCTGACAAAACCAGTCACCCCAAGCAGAGGTATTATCTAAGCGACTATGGCAAGGAAGTGTTGCAAGCGTGCATAGAAAAGAGGATGATTTAGTGGAAAGTCGCAGGCTGCGCTTGTTATGTATGGTCGCTTGCCATAGCGACCCATTTACCGCTGCTCATCGGAGCAGCGGATGTTTTGCATCGGCACTCGAATGAGTGCCGCTATAAGGTCGCTATGGCAAGCGACCATACTGGACAGACCGGCGCTTTGGCAAGCGCCCGTACTGCGGCGGTTCGGCGACCGCCGGCTACGAGTCAGTCAAGCGCTTGAAGCTTTCCCAGATCTCGTCTGTGACGCGGGTGGGCTTTCCTTCAAAGACGTGCACCACGTGGATCTCAGCCCAGAAGCAGAGCTCGCCGGCTTGATTGAAGAGTTCCTGCTTCCAGTGGGTGCGCACCTTGTTGAGTTCCAGGGGCACGCTGCGCACCTCCACCACGTCGTCCACGCCTACGCCTTGGAGAAACTCCATTTCCACCCTGCGGATATAGAAGTGCCAGCCCATATCCAGCAGCTGCTGCACCGGCATTCCCACATCCACCAAAGCGTCACTGCGCGCCGCTTCCAGGATGTCCAGGTAGTTGGTATTGTGCAGGTGGCCATAGAGGTCGCATTCATAGGCGTAGATGCGTTTCCTATAGGGTTTTACCATGATGGAACTCCTTAGTGACCCAGGTCCAGGCCGGTGAGGGAGAATTGCTGCGTGGCGCCACCGAACTCCATGGGATGCTTGCGGGTCTCATAGAGCTGCTGCATACGTTCTTCCAGGTAGCTGAGCTTGCGGGGTTTGATCTTGGCCGGCGCGGTTTTGTCTATCGCAGCGGGATCAAAGGTGGGGATTTGCCTGTCTATAAGCTCATCCAAGAGGTTGTTGGCCATGGTGTTCCAGTTGTTGACGTCTGCCAGGGTGGGCGAGATGAAGTCCATCTCGTAGAAGAGCTTCAGCAGCTCGTTGATGTATTTGGACTTGGCCGGGTTTTTGAAGAAGCTCACGACACCGTAGTTGCCTAAGGCGCAGCCATCCAGATCCAGGTAGGAGGAGGCGGGCAGGATGATGTCTGCATCTGGGTTTTCGTCCTTGTAGAGGCAGAGGGCCACCTTAAAGGCGTCCTTGTCCTTCTTCTTGAAAGGTTCTCCCCAGGAGAGGATGAAATCGGCTTTTGCAGCGGGTGCAAAGCTGGGACCGACGGCGATCAAGCCGCCCAGGTTGGGTGCATCAGAGCCCACCATCACGTTGTTTGGATAGTTGGCTTCGGTGCGTGCCTTCTTCCAGACCTTGAGCGCATCCGAGGCGGAGATGTGGTCCATATTATAGATGTACAGGCGGTCGGTACCGTAGGGTAAAGACCTGATGGTCTTGTAGGTTTCGTCCACAAACTTGTGCCAGGGGGCGTTGTGTTCGCCGATCAGGATCAGCTTCTTGCCCTTTCGCTGCTTGAGTCTCAGGAGCGTGCGCAAGACCGAGTCTATGGGACTGCAGACGACGTATTCCTCAAAGTCGTCCAGCTTCTTATATGGCTCGGGGTCAGGGTTTTGCATATAAGTCTCGGCACCCAAATGCAGGTAGCGGGCGTCGGCACAAAACTCAGCGCCGATGTTGTGCGAGACGGCTTTGGCGATCAGCATCTCTTCGAGCGTGATGAAGGGCGAAATTTGCACTCTTCTGGTCTGAGAGGCGATTGACTTGCCCTGGATGATCTCTCGGGCCTGAGACCAGGTGACTTCTCTGAACTTGCCCTTTTCTTTGACCATGGGGATCGTGAGGCGGTCTTCGCTGACCAGGGTCTGCCAGCCGAAGCGGCCTTTGAAGCAGAGGTTTTTGCCGTGGAAGGAAGGCATATCGTCTTCGGAAGAGGTGTCCACCAGGCAGACGACGCCGCTTTCATCCAAGACACGGACGTAACATCCGGCGCCGCAGAGTCCGCAGTTTTGCAGGGTTTGTTCCTTGGGATGCGGGTTCATCTTGTAGCCCATGTTGCGCTCTACCAGTGCTCCCACGGGACAGACAGCGATGCACTTGCCGCAGCTTTCGCAGGTGGTTTGGGTGAGGGATTCGCCAAATTCGGGTGCGACGACGGCGGCGAAACCACGGTAGATGAAGCCAAGCACGGCTGGGCCTTGGATTTCGGCGCAGGTGCGGAGGCAGCGGGCGCAGTTGATGCACTTGTTGGTGTCTCTGAGGATGAAGGGGTGGCCGTAGTCGATTGGGTGTTTGTTGACGGAGCCCATGAAGTGAGCGTTTTCCGCGCCATAGATGGTGCAGAACTCCCGGAGCTTGCAGCTTTCGTTCACCTGGCAGCCGCATTCCAGGCAGCGCTCGGCTTCCGTCACCGCTTCCTCAGCGCTGAAGCCCAGCTCCACTTCCTTGAAGGTCGTGGAGGCTTCCTGGTGGCTGATCTCGCGCATCTGGACACGGCTTACCTTCTCGATCTCTTCAAACTCTTCGGTGGATACTTCCTTCAGGGAAGCGCCCTTCTTGGCATCAAAGGGCAATCTCGGGGGCCGCAAGGAGGCAACATTGAGGTATCTATCGATGGCTCCAGCAGCGGCACGTCCATCTGCAATGGCTTCGATGGCAGTGGCAGGGCCACGACGGAAGTCACCGCCGGCAAAGACGTTACCCAGTCCGGTGTACATACTGTCTTCATCCACGATGGCGGTATCCCAGCGGCTGAGGGGGAGCTCCTTCCCGTCTATGAAGTTATCTTCCTCGGCGAAGAGTTCCACTTCCGGCACTTGCGAGATAGCGGCGATGATGGTATCAAAATCCTGGCAGAAACATTCGCCGGTGGGGACGGGGCGTCTGCGGCCTGAGGAATCCGGCTCGCCCAGTTCCATTCTTTCGATTCTGACGCTGTTGAGGCAGCCGTCTTCGCCCAGGTATTCCACGGGGTTGCAGAGATAGTGAAACTCCACTCCTTCATGGATGGCGGCTTGCACCTCTTCGGCTTCGGCAGGCATTTCGTTCTGCGTGCGTCTGTAGATGACGGTGACCTCGCAGCCCAGGCGGATAGCGGTTCTGGCACAGTCTATGGCTGTGTTTCCGCCTCCCACTATCGCCACCTTTTTGCCAAGCTTGGGTGCGTTGCCCAGGGCATGGGCCTTGAGGAAGTCCACTCCCAAGAGGCAGCCCAGCAGCTCGCTACCCTGGACGGGCATGGGAACTGCCTTTTGCGCTCCTATAGCGAGGTAGACGGCGTCGTATTGGGCAGAAAGCTCCGAGAGTGTGAAGTCCTTGCCCAGGCTCACGTTATACTCAATCTGCATACCGTTGGCGCACATGAGCTCGATCTCGGCATCCAGGATGTCTTTGGGCAGCCTGTATTCAGGGATGCCGTAGCGCAGCCAGCCTCCCGCCTGGGGAGCGGCTTCAAACAGCTTTACTTCGTGACCCTTGTTGCTGAGATAATAGCCGCAGGTGAGCCCTGAAGGCCCGGCGCCGATGATGGCGATCTTGTTTCCTGTATCTTCCTTCTTTTCAGGGAGGTAGCTCCAGACGTCGTTCAGGTCCATATCGGCGGCAAAGCGCTTGAGCTGCCGGATGGCGATGGGCTCTTCCACGATGGTGCGGCGGCATTCTTTCTCACAAAAGGCAGGACAGACGCGGCCGATGGAAAGCGGCATGGGGAGCGTCTCTTTGATCACCCTCACCGCTTCATGGTATTGGCCGTTGGCGATGAGGGAAACATAGGTTTGCACGTCCACTTTGCCCGGACAGGCCAGCCTGCAGGGAGCCTCGCAGTCCGCATAGTGGTCTGAAATCAGCAGCTCCAGCGCCATCTTGCGGGCGGCATGAATCTCCGGGCTGTCTGTAACTATCTCCATATTGGGGATGATCTTGGTGCCGCAGGAAGTCACAAAGCCTTTGCGTCCTTTCACTTCCACCGCACACACCCAGCAGGAACCGAAGGGGTTGAGCTCATCGTCGTGGCAGAGCGTGGGGATGTGTATTCCTTGCTGCGTGGCGAGCTCGAGGATGGTGATGCCGGAGGGGGCGAGTATCTTTTTACCGTTGAGGGTTACTTCTATCATCATGTTTGTCAAACTCCTAAGCCTTCACAACCGCATCAAACCTGCAAGACTTGTAGCAGGAATCGCACTTGATGCACATGGCAGGGTCTATCACATGGGGCTGCTTGCGCTTGCCGCTGATGCATTTCACGGGGCATCTGAGCGCGCAGACGTGGCATCCCATACATTTATCCTTGTCTATGGTGTAGGTAAGCAGGTCCACACAGACCTGGGTGGGGCACTTTTTCTCGACAATATGCGCCTCATATTCATCTCTAAAGTAGCGCAAGGTGGTGATCACGGGATTGGGGGCGGATTGACCGAGGCCGCACAGGGAGCCCTGGTTGATGTTTTGGGCCAGCTCCTGCAGACGCTGGATGTCTTCCGTCTCGCCCTTGCCTTGGGAGATGCGGTCGAGGATTTCCAGCATCCGTCTCGTGCCTATCCTGCAGAAGGTGCACTTGCCGCAGGACTCGTTTTGGGTGAAGTGGAGGAAGTATTTGGCCACGTCTACCATGCAGGTATCTTCGTCCATCACCACCATGCCTCCGGAACCCATGATGGCGCCGGTAGCGTTGATGCTGTCATAATCCACGGTCGTATCCAGCAATTCTTCGGGGATGCAGCCTCCGGACGGGCCTCCCAATTGGATGGCTTTAAACTTTTTACCGTCCTTGATGCCGCCTCCCACCTTATAGATGATGTCACGGATGGAAATGCCCATGGGAACCTCGATCAACCCGCTTCCCACCACCTTCCCTGCCAAAGCAAAGACCTTGGTACCGGGGGATTGCTGCGTGCCGATGGCCCTGAAAGCCTGCGGCCCATTGAGGATGATCCAAGGGACGTTGGCCCAGGTTTCCACGTTGTTGATATTGGTGGGTTTGCCCCAAAGTCCGCTTTCTGCCGGATAGGGCGGCCTCAGGGTGGGCATACCGCGCAGACCTTCGATGGAGTGCATGAGCGCAGTTTCTTCTCCACAGACGAAGGCGCCGGCACCCTCCTTGATATGCAGGGTAAAACTGAAATCCGTGCCCATGATATTGGGGCCGAGGTAGTTCTTTTCGATTGCGGCCTGGATGGCTATCCTGAGGTGTTTGATGGCGAGGGGATATTCGGCGCGGCAGTAGATGTAGCCTTCATCTGCGCCCATGGCGTAGGCGCCGATGAGCATTCCCTCGATGATTCTGTGGGGATCACCCTCCAGCAAGCTGCGATCCATAAAGGCGCCCGGGTCTCCTTCATCCGCATTGCAGATAACGTATTTCTTGGGGCCGGGTTGTTCGAAGGCAAAGTCCCATTTGAGTCCGGTGGGGAAGCCGGCTCCGCCCCTGCCGCGCAGTCCGGATGCTTTCACCAGGTCTATCACGGCATAAGGTCTCATGGAGAGCGCCTGCTTCAAAGCCTGATAGCCGCCGGTTTCTTCATATTCTTCGATGCTTTGGGGATCGATCACGCCACAGTTTTTGAGCACGATGCGCATCTGCGAAGCCATGAGCGGATTGTGCTTGGCGTCATGCTGATCTGCGAGGATGAGGTTTGTCTTTGGCATCCTGTCGCTGAGGTATTCTTCCAGGAGGTGGATGATCTGCTTGGGCTCCACTTTCCCGAGGGTCACTCTGCCCAGGTCACCGCCGTCAAACTCCACGATAGGCTCTTCAAAACACATACCGATGCAGCCGGTGCGTTTGAGCTGCACCATCTTGCTGCTTTCGATCAAATAGCTTTCCAATCTGCGATATACGGCATCCGCACCTGCGGCGATACCGCAGCTCGCCAAACCCACTTTCACTGTGATTGCACGCATATAACTTCCTCAATCAGCTGTAGTTGGCCAAGATGCCCACGATGTCCTCGGGGGCAAGTTTGCCGTAGGTTTTATCGTCTATCATGATCACCGGCGCCAGGCTGCAACAGCCCAGGCAGGCTACTTCCACCAGGGTGAAACGCATATCCGAGGTGGTATCTTCTCCTGGGCGCAGCTTGAGCTGTTCGATGAGCGCAAACTTGATGGAGTCCACATCCGAGACGTGGCAAGCTGTTCCCTTGCATATCTTTATCACGTGGCGTCCTTGCGCTTTGAGCTTGAACATGGAGTAAAAAGTAGCCACGCCGAAGATTTCGGCTGCCGGGATCTCAGTTTTGGCCGAGAGATAGAGCATCAGCTCTTTATTTATATGTCCATAAAGCTCTTGCGCTTCCTGGAGCAAAGGTATCAAGATGCCTTCCTGACCCTGATATTTCTGGATCAAGGCATCGAGTTTATCAGTATTTTCAAGCATTTATAACATCCTTTTTAGGATAAGGTCTTTTTTGTGGAGCCACCTTTCCTACGATGGCCATATCCCACAAAATGGGAAAGGGCATATGTGTCAAATCCTTTTCCTTTTAATAAACGCTAATTGTCGTCTGATACGTTAGTTACCCGCCTCGTCATCCTGCGGTAGATGCGATAGTTGTTGTATACCACGAGCCCAAATACGATATTGGCCACGATGAGCACGATATTGAGGGTGAGCGGCTCCAGGGTGGCATAGTAGACGCCGGCGGGGATGAGGATGGCGAAGATCAGTATCTTGAAGATGATTATCCCGCGGGGCAGGCCCAGCTTTTTGAAGACCCAGCGGGCGACGGGATTTCTCTCGCGTCCGTAATGGTGGGGCCGGATGACCAGCCAGGTGGAATGGGCGTCCAGGATATTGAGTATGGTGAAGATGACAGCCGAGATAATGAGCAGCGGGATGGAATGCAGGATCAGCAGCAGTTTATTCATCATCTTTATCCTCATCCTTGGCTCTGGGATGCGCCTTTTGATACTGTTTCATCACCTCTTCCATGGTGACGTGTGTGTAGACTTCCGTGGTGGAAAGATTGCTATGCCCCAGCATTTCCTGGATGGCGCGCAAGTCTGCCCCACCGGCAAGCAGGTGCGTGGCAAAACTATGCCTCAAGGTATGAGGCGAGAAGCCTTTATCATTGGCAACGAGCCTGATATAAGCCTGCAGGAGCCTGTAGATTTGGCGTGAATCCAGAGCTCTGCCGCTTTTACTGAGGAAAAGCACATCGCCGCTATGCTCGCTCCTGAGTTCTTCACGCACGGCCAGGTAGTTACGGATGGCATCCACCGCCTTCTGCCCCACCGGCACGATACGCTGTTTATTGCCTTTTCCCGTCACTTTCACCAGGCCGCGCTTAAGCTCAACATCCTGCATCCTGAGGCTGGCCAGCTCCGCAGCGCGCAATCCGGAGGAATAGAGCAGCTCCAGCATGGCTTTATTGCGGATGCCAAAGACGTTATCCGTTTCCGGAATCTGCAGCAGCAGCTCCATCTCTTCGGGGCTGAAATGCGCCGGCAGCGGCTTGGAATACTTGGGCCGCTTGATCTTATCCATGGGGTTTCTGGTGATCACATCCTGCGTCTTCAGATACAGGAAAAAGGCGTTCAGCGCAGAAGTTTTGCGGGAAAGCGACCGGTTGGAGGTATTATTATCGTGCACCTTGCGCATATAGAGGCGTATATGTTGCTCAGTGATTTTGGTCACATCCACCTCCGGCTCAGGCATCAGTTCCTTCAGCACTTCATAGAGCTGTAAGATATCTGTACGATAAGCCTTTACGGTGTGAGCAGATTTACCCTCCAGGGCAAGCTGCTTGAGGAAAGAATCGAGGTAATTCAACAAGTCAAAACTCCTTTTTTGGCTTTGGATACATTTTTTCCTTGCCTTAATTCTTGTCCATAAAATAGTTGACCTAATGAGTGGAGGTTTTATGAATCGCTATATAGACTCCAGTGCAAAACTGGGAAACAACGTAACCTTGGGCCACAATGTGGTGATCATGGAAGACGTGGTCATCGGTGATGGCTGCTTGATTGGCAACAACGTGGTGATCCACGCCGGCAGCCGGATTGGCGAAGCTGTGAGGATGGACGACAACGTTATCATCGGCAAGAAGCCGCTTTCCTCACCGCGGAGCATTTTCAAAGTTCCCACAGACCTCAAGCCCGCTGTTATCGGCTCATTTTGTCAGATCGGCGCCAACGTCGTCATCTACTGCCAATGCGAGATTGGCGAGCGCAACCTGATTGCGGATCTGGCGACTATCCGTGAAAACGTGAAGATTGGCGACCTGAATATCATCGGCCGCAATGTGGCGATTGAGAACTTCGTCACCATCGGCAGCCGCAACAAATTTGAAACAAACTGTTATATCACAGCTTATTCCGAGGTGGAAGACTACTGCTTTGTGGCGCCCGGCGTAGTCACCTCAAACGACAATTATATGGCCAGAGACCCCGAACGCTTCAATCACTTCAAGGGCGTTACCATGAAGACCGGCTCCCGCATCGGAGCGGCAGCCACCATTTTACCGGGCAAAGTATTGCATCCTGATGCCGCCGTTGCTGCTGCAGCGGTGCTCACCAAGGATGCCCAATCCGAGATGATCCACCTGGGCAGTCCCGCCAAACCATTCCGGGAAGTGCCCGAGGCTCAGCTCTTAAAGAACAATTTGGATAAGAAGAAATGAAAGCTTTAGTAATCATACCCACCTACAACGAAATCGAAAACATCGCCAGGATGATTGAGGCCGTGCTGGGCCAAGACCCAAGCATAGACATCCTGATCATCGACGACAATTCTCCGGACGGAACTGCAGATGTGGTAAAGAAAGCAATGGAAGACAACGACAGGATCAAGCTCATCGAGCGCAGCGGCAAGCTGGGCCTGGGCTCCGCCTACGTGAGAGGCTTTGAATATGCCTTGGCCAACGGCTATGAATACATCCTGGAGATGGACGCCGATTTCTCACACAATCCCAACGACCTGCCGCGCCTTTTGGAAGCGGCAAAGACCAACGACCTCGTGATCGGCTCCCGTTATGTCCATGGCGTAAACATCATCAATTGGCCTTTCCGGCGCCTGCTGATCAGCTATTTTGCCTCCAAGTATGTCAAAGTCATCACGCGGATGCCCATCAAAGACCCCACCGCAGGCTTCAAGTGTTTCCGCCGCAAGGTATTGGAAAGTATCAACCTCAAAGAAATCCTCTCGGACGGCTATTCCTTCCAGGTGGAGATGAATTTCCGTGCCTGGGTGAAAGGCTTCCGCATCAAGGAAGTCCCGATCGTCTTTACCGAGCGGATTGGCGGCGTCTCCAAGATGTCCAAACAGATTGTCTGGGAAGCTGTTTGGATGGTGTGGCGCCTGCAGTTTATGAAACTCTTGGGCAAGATCCGGTAGGAAGAGGCTCATCATGAAGACAAAACACGCTCTTATCTGCCTGCTGTTGTTGATCTTGGCATCAGCACTCTTTGCGCAGCCCAAGATACCCAGGATGTATGTGCAAAAGCTCGTCCTGGACAACGGCAAGCTGCCCTTTGTGACCTGGCTTGACAAGGTATCCGCACCGGAATATCTCCTGGAAGCTTGGATCACAGACCGTCCTTTTGACCTGCTGAGTACGGACACACATACCGTTCATCATTTGGCCGTGAGCCAGGTGGGCGACGGCATCAAATTCCCCTTCACCGTGGTCGCCAAGCTGCAGCTGGGCAACTTCAAATTTCACTGGCACCCGGGCGAGATCATCCACTTCAGGCTCACGCACAAAGAGACGGGCCAGATCAAGGAATGGGAAGAGGAAATTCCCGAAGGCTCATATCTGATCAAGCATCTGGAAGACCCCATCGTCATCCCGCCATACAGCAAAGACAAATAAATATGCTACAACGCTTTAACGATCCCATAGAAACTGCACAGGACAGGGAATTTGACCGCGCCCTGAGGCCCAAAACCCTCAAGGAATTCATCGGTCAAAGCCACATCAAACAGCTATTGGACATCTCCATCCAGGCTGCCAAACTCAGGCGTGAACCCTTGGATCACGTCCTCCTTTATGGCCCCCCGGGGCTGGGCAAAACCACTCTGGCCCAGATCATCGCCAAAGAACTGGGCGTAAACATCACCGTGAGCAGTGGCCCCGTGATGGAAAAACCCAGCGATTTGGCCGGCATCCTCACCAATATCCAAAGCCATGAAGTGCTCTTCATCGACGAAATCCACAGGCTTTCGCACGTGATCGAGGAGTATATTTACCCCGCCATCGAGGACTTCAAGATGGAAATTATCCTGGATAGCGGACCCAGCGCACGCACCCTCAAGATAGACCTGGAGCCATTTACGCTGATTGGCGCCACCACCAGAGCCGGCCTGCTGACGCCGCCACTGCGAGACCGCTTCGGCATAGTATTGAGGCTGGATTATTACGACCTCGATTCCATCTGCCAGATCATCGAGCGCAGCGCACATATCCTGGATATGCCCACCGAGGAAGAAGGCATTTTGGAGATGGCAAAACGCTCTCGTGGTACGCCCCGCATCGCCAACCGTCTGCTCAGAAGAGTGAGGGATTATGCCCAGATCATGGGAGACGGCATCATCACCAAAGATATTGCCGATGCGGCTCTGGAGATGTTGCAGGTGGATCACGCCGGCCTCGACGAGATGGATAAACGCCTGCTGCTCACGATCATAGAAAACTACAGAGGCGGCCCCGTCGGCGTCAAAACCTTAGCCACAGCGATAGGCGAGGATGCAGGCACGATCGAGGAATTATTGGAACCCTATCTGGTGCAGCAAGGATTTTTGGATCGCAGCCCCCAAGGCCGGCGCGCCACTCACAAGGCCTACTCGCACTTCGGCATCTCCCCAACCAGTGCGCAGACGGAGCTATTTGAATGATTACCATGGGGTTACATCATTATTTTTGGGATCGGGACAAGCGCTTATCAGCCCTCCTTTGATGACCACAGGTTTTGATAATAAGCAGAGACATCCACGCACAGCTCATTGTGCGCATAAGTTATGAGCTATAAAGCAAATATCACCAGCAACCTCATCAACCAAATCCTGCATTTGGTGCTGGGCTTTGTCTGCAGTATCTTCATCGCCAGGGTCTTGGGCCCGGCGGGGCAAGGTTACGTTACCTACATCGTCCTAATCTTTACGCTCTTGGGCACTTATGGCCACCTGGGCCTCAACAACTCGGTGATGTATTTTTACAAGCGCAAAAAGATACCCGCAGAGCATCTTTACTATGTAAACAGCACCTTTTTGACCCTGATCTTCCTCGTTATCGCCTTAGTGGTTTTGACGCTGAAAAAGCTCGGGCTCATCCTCTCTGACTACCCCGTCGGCTGGGTTTTGGGCGGCTTGAGCCTGGTGATTTCCACCTTTTATTATACCAACAACTACTCGTGGTATATCGCCAACGAGCAGATCCGCCGTGTAAACAGGCTCAATATCAGCGTCTTCCTCCTCAAATCCGCTGCCATCATCGTCCTTGGCATCCTCAATGCCGGCTATTTTTACTGGGTGACAGTCACCACGACGGCATTGAATGCGATAGTCTTGCACATTGGCCTCAAGAAGGGCGTCAAATTCCGCTGGGATTGGAGCCTGATCAAGCGTGAATATGCCTATGGTTTCATCATCTTTTTGGCTTCAGCATTTCACTACCTTCACCTCAGGGTGGATCAGCTGTATATCAATGCCATGTTAGGCAACGCTCAGCTCGGCATTTACACGCTTTCTGTTACTTTGAGCGAGCTGATGTTCATGGTGCCCACCAGCATCACCACAGCCCTCATAGCGAGGCTTTACAACACCGAGGACGAGCAGGCCGGCTCCGAAACCATGGCCAAAACCTTCAAGCTCACCCTCTATGTCTGCATAGCTTTGGCTTTGGTGGCTGTTCCTGCCTCTTTTGCCATCCCCTTCGTATATGGAAAGGATTTTACCGCAGCGATTTACAGCACACTCATCCTGCTTCCGGGAGTGGTATTTGCCTCATTGGCAAGGGTGGCAACACCATATTTCTTCACCACGGGCAAACCGCAGGTACACTTGAAATTGACCTCCATCACTCTGGCTCTGAACTGCATCCTAAACTATCCCCTGATCCGGCTGTGGGGCATCAACGGCGCAGCCGTGGCATCCTCCATCTCCTACTTCGTTTTTGGATGCGCCTACACCATGATGCTGGTGCGCGAAGAGAATTTCAAGCTGCGTGACCTCGTGTGCCTGAGAGCATCAGACTTGAGGGATTTGCTGAGAAGAAACGCTTGAGGAACTACTGGCTCGCCGACTTGAGGTGACGACAAGCCGGAAAGCAACGGAAAATCACCGGTAATTCCACCTCATTTTCAGACCCGTTAAGGGGTCTTTTTTATTTGACCCAAACCTGCTGTTTGCAAAACTATTGCTTTTTGGCCCAGGTTGATCTCCCCTCGGATTTCCTTGGGTCTCGTTTGCGTAACCCTTGGGTTTTCCTTGGGTTACTT
>DGFM01000010.1:22118-41434 GCA_002391675.1 Cloacimonetes bacterium UBA3900
GGCGGATTTGTTTTCGCAAAACATGAGCGCAAGTCAAATATTTCAGAAGCCGGTGCCTTCCTCACCCCCGGATGCCGGTAAGGAATTCCTACTATTTTAATAGGAGATAAAGCAGCGATTCAAACGCTCAATTTCAGACCCAAAATCTCAAGACAAAAGAAAGCCCCGAGTAAAATCCCCGGGGCTATCTATCTCGTTTATTCTAAAGCGGTTATTTCATCAGCATCATCTTGCGGGTGCCGGTGTAGCCGCCCACCTTCATTTTATAGAAGTAGATGCCGCTGGAAACGCCGTTCCCACGCTGATCCTTACCATTCCAGGTGATGCGATGTTCGCCCTGGGGCATGGTGTCGTTGATCAGGGTTTTCACAAGCTGGCCTTTGAGGTTGTAGATTTCGATCTTAACCTTGCCCGCTTCTTTGAGGCTATAGGCTATTTCTGTGCTTGGATTGAAGGGATTGGGGAAGTTTCCTTTTAGCGCCGTGATGGCTTGCTGCACGTTATCATCGTTTGACACGACGTTTGCCTCTCCCATAAGATTGATGACTACGGTGGACGAGGTCGCATCCGTATTGAGGGTCAAGCTCTCGGAGAACTCTCCTCCCTGGGTGGGGACGAAGGCGACGTTGAGCTGCAGGAAACTTTCGGGCGGCACGATGATGTTCATATACTGTTGCGCTTCACCCACGGCATCGATGAGGCAGAAAGGTGCTCGAATAGTGGCGTTGCCGATCAAGACGGAGGTGCCGGTGTTGTTGATGGTGAGGGGCAGAGTGAGGGATTCTCCCACATTAACTGCACCAAAATCCAGCTCGGTTTCGCTGACATCTATGATGGGCGGGTCCATGATGCCGCCTGTGGTGGGAAATACGATGTCATCTATCCAGGCGCAATCCTGTAAGCTACTGGTAGAATTGTCTTTGGAGTATTCCCATTTGTAGGTATTCATGCCGGCGGGGACGGAATAAGTAACCTGGCTCCAGACGTCGTTTGTGCCGCTCCACCTTTCTTTGAGCTCGTCGTTGATGTAAAATTTGAGCCAGTCATAGTTGTACTCGGAAGATACCTTTTTCCAGAAGGAGACAAATCCGGGCATCTCGCTGCTGAGCGTCACGCTCATGGAGGTGGTTTGGGCGTGATTGATCATCGGGGATTGGGCAGCCATGGAGCCATTGTAGCTGGTTCCTGCTGTGGGCGTCCACTCTCCATTTGTAAATTCCCAAGGGAATTGATTCAGGCCGTTTTCAAAGGTCTCCTGCACCTGCCCCAGGCTGAGGCTATAGGTCCTGGCGCTGGTATATTGACCGCTGGTAACCATGGTGGTGATATTGACAATCGTGCCTTGAGGCAACTGCGAGCTGAAGGTAACCGAATAGCTCAGATGCGTTTCTTCGCCTGCATCCAGAGAGCTGAATGCTACATCCATGGGTTCTGCCACGTGGAAAACATCGCTAACCACCATAAAACCGCTGAGATTATAGGCTTTAGCGTGGCCGTTATTGATGATGGGGAAGCGGATAATCGCCATTTCACCGGGATCGAGGGCCTGGTTGTTGTTGCCCATAAAGTCATCGATCGTCACCTGGCCAAACTCCAGATTGGGAGCGTTGACGATCAGGTTGCGGCTGTAGGTGAATTCTTCGGCGGCAGCTGTTACGATGTGCAGTTGCATACCTACCACGTGCTGGTCTGGAACGTTGGCTGCGATCTGGAGATCAAATCCCTCAACGGTTCTGCCGGAGCCGTGCGCTTCGATCACGCCCACCTGGTCTTGACCATTGAGCACGCTGATGTAGGGGCTATCGACGGTGAGGCTCATCAAAACGTTCTCTGCATTGTCGTTGCCCACGTTGTTCAAATCAAAATGGACGGTGATGGTTTCGCCATATTCCGGGATGTTGTTGTTGCCATCCACGATGGACATATCGCCCAGGCAGATGTAGGAGCCGTCGGCGGGGATCACGGATACAGTTTCCACCAGGCTTTCATAGTTGAAAGCGGTGACGGTGAGGGTGAGATCCATGGGCTCTTCGGGCAGCACCAACAGCGACAGGTCTGCGAGTCCGGAAGCGTCTGCGATGCCGTGAGCATAGACCACTCCATCCGCATAGAGAGTGACTCTTGCGCCGGGGACGGTGGTCACGGCAAAGTTGTTCATGCCAAGCAGGAGGTTTTCCATATGGCTTGCAGTGAGAGGCAGCGGGGTCTTGGTGCGCGCCATCATGGATGCGTCGCCAAAGATATGCCAGTTTTTATATTCATCGGCGCCGTTGTTGCCGTATACTTCTATCATCCTGGAGGAGCCGTTGTAAAACAGGCCGCCGATGGTGCGCTTGGATTCTGCCACCAGCAGGTCTACGATCTCATCTTGAGCGCGCATGGGAGGTGACCAGCTCTGGTTGACCGTGCTGGCATACATGGCCACTGCGCCGGTGGGATTGCCGGTGCTGTTGTTTTTGGCTCTGAGCCACGCTTCTGCAAAGCAGGTGCGGGAAACGAAGTTGCCGTTCAAACAGGCCACACTCACGATGAAGGGCAGCATATCGTCGTTTGTGAGCTGATTTACGTTGTTGCTGTTGAATCCCGTGGTACCCCAGGAGTTGTCCAAGCCGTGACCGACGTAGTTGATGAAGCTGCGTCCGTTGTTGACGCTGTTGCTCACGTGGTTGGCGGTTGCGCCCTGAGTTTGGTAGAGCTGATCCACGGTGTTGTAGCCATAGTTCAACAGTTTGCCGCGGATGATCTCCATATGTTGCTGGTCGCTCTCGCCGTTGTCTCCCTGGCTGCCTCCGCCTTCGTTGGAGGCAATTCCAATAGCCTTGGGAATCCAGGTGTCGGCTGGGCCCAAATCACGTTCATATTCCACCACCTTCCTCACCTGCGTCTGCATATCGGTCACATTTTCTGCGGAAAAGCGGCCGACGAAGATGTCTGGATAGTTGTCGCTGCCTGCAAGCAGTGCATAGGAGGGGTCTGAGCCGCCGGCCAGATGTGTTAGCGAGGGAACCTGCGGTGCATCGCCCATGATCTGGACGAAGGTGAGCCCGTCGTTCTGGTTGTACTGGTTTTGGATGTAGGTCTTGATGCCGGATGCGGAAGGGCCGGCCACCGTGACGTCAACGACGTCAACTGTATAGCCATTTTGCCGCTTCCACTCCACCCAGGGAACGATGGCAGCATCAAACATACTGTGCTTGATCACCAGGATGCGCCCTTCCTCAGCGAGAGATGTGTATTTGGACGTATTAAAGTTTAGGAACATATTTTGGTAGATGCCTTCAAACTCTTTGCTGTGTCTGTTTTTGCTTGTGCTCAGTGAGTTTGTGAGGTCGGTACCGTTTGAGCTGAGAGCTACTTTGATATTGGTGAATACTCTCAGCTTGCCTTCGGCGGGAAAGTAGCTGAAGGGTGTGAATCTGACTGTGATTCCCCGATAGTCTCTGAGGATGAAGGGCTCGCTCAGTTCGGCCTGGCTGGCGGGCCAGAAGCCATCGCTTTGATAGAAGGAACCAAAGCTATGGGGCACCGTGGCGGGGTCTATATCTCTGGTGAGGTTTCCTTTGGAAGGCGCCACCTTCATATCCAGGTCGACATATTCAGAAGACAAGATCTCCAGCTGCATCTTGGCAGTGTTTGGGATGATCACGCTGGCGGCCATGACGGGGAGCTGCGGCAAACCACGCTCCAAGGTGAGGCCACCGTTTTTGACGCTGAGATCGTAATAGGTCTGCCCGTCAATCTGCAGAGATTCACGTTCGAAATTGGCAAAATTGAGCTCCAAGACCATGTTCTCGGGCTGTGCCTGAAGCAGGCGGATTTCGTTGGAATCCGCTCCAACGGTTATCTGTTCTGCTGTCAACAGCGCCAAGCTGAGCAGCAAAGCCAGAATAATCAACATTTTTTTCATTTAAGCCTCCGTGGCTGTTTCACTTTATTTTTTAAAACCTGATTATATGGGTTATAGGGATCACTTTGTGGCTTGCGGTGCCGCAAATAATCCCTATAGCGCACATAAGGCAGGATAAAATACCGGAGCGACGCGCAATCACATCGCTCCGGCTTCGGTTAATGTCTATTTCATCAGCATCATCTTCATGGTTTTGGAGTAAGAGGGCGTTTCCATGCGATACATATAGATGCCGCTGGAGACGCTGCGTCCCTTATCATCCTTGCCATTCCAGATAAGCTGGTGGTTTCCTGAGGGATAGTTTTGGTTTGTGAGTGTCTTCACCACCTGGCCCTTAATGTTGTAGACGGTGATCTTCACATTGCCGGGGTCCTTGGTGGCAAAGCGGATGACCGTTTCCGGGTTGAAGGGGTTGGGATAGTTTCCTTGCAACATGGTGGTGACGGGTGTGGCGGGATCATCGTTTGAAACGTAGGGTTTCACCACAAGACTAATCATCAAAGCGGGATTGCTGAGATCGTTTGAGCTGATGATCATCATGTCATTGACGTTCACGGCAGGATCCGGAACCACATATTCAAGCCTGAATACGGCGTTTGAGACCGGGTCTACGGTGTAGTAATAATCATTCGGCAGAGCGTTGCTGCCCAGATATAGGTCAAATTCCGCGGGGATGCTGATCGTGCCGCTCATGGGGATATTGCCCAGGTTGCGGATGGTGATGTCCTGACTGAGCACCTGGCCCGGCCTGGCATCTACGAAAACGACTTCCTCCACAGGGGTGTAAAACACGGCTGCCTCGGTGGAATTTGAGAAGGGAAAGACGATGTCATCTATCCAGGCACAGTCGCTTCCGGAGGTGACGGAGAAGTCTTTTTGATATTTCCAGGTGAAGGTGTTGGTGCCTGCCTCCACATCAAAGCTCACTTGTTGCCAATTCTGGTTGCCGGAATAGCTGGCTTTTTCCACGCCGTTGATGGAGAAGGTGAGCTTGTCATAACTGGGTTCACTGGAGACTTTGCGCCAGAAGCTGATGGCTCCGGGAGATGCGCAGAACATGGTCACGGAAATCTGGGTGCTGGTGTTGTTGCCGATTTGACCGGATTTCAGGGCAAATTGGCCGGAATGGACGTTTGTGTCGCCCATGACAATGGTCCAGGGCACGGGGCTTTCGTTTACCCAAGGGTAGCTGGTTAAGTCTCCGCTTTCAAAGCCTTCACCATGTATGCCGACGGGCAGGGTGACGCTGTGGTTGAGCAGCTGCGTTCCCGCTTCTATGGCCAAGCCAACGGTTACGACGTCGCCGATTGCGATGTCTTCAGCCAGGTGGCCAATGATGGTCACTTGAGCATAGGCGCCGATTGCGAGGGCGGGCAGGTCTTCCTGGGTGCTGGTCAACACAAAGCCCGGGTGGTTTGAAAAGACCAAAACCTGGCCCCCATCAGTGGGCAGGTGGCCTTGGTTTGTGAGCGCAATCTGGATGGTGACTGTCTCACCGGGCTCGTAAAAGCCGTTGTTATTTCCATCAACCACGGCTGATTGTGTGATTTGAACATTGGGTGCGTAGGCAGTAATGCTGCGCTTGCTGGTCCAGATGTCGGTGCCGTCTGTGACGCTGATTTCAAACTCGATAACTTCCTGGTCCGGCACCACAGGGCTGATGAGCACGCTGAAGAGATTATTTGCTTCCAAGACAGTGCCGGGGGCGATGTCAGACACGGTGGCCTGGGCTTCAAGAATGTTTACCCAGGGGCTTTCCGAGGTGAGAGTGAGGGTTAGATTGGTGGCATCCAACACGCCGACGTTGTTCAGCGACAGGTCAAAGGAAACTGTGTCTCCTGCTTCAGCCAAGCCGCTGCCGCTGGGGTTGTTTACGGTGATGGGGCCCACAATCACGTAAGCACCTGTGTTTGGGAGCACTTGGATGTCTGCAATCAGGGGTTTGCGCAGTGAGCGGGTGACCACCAGTTTGGCGTCTCCGGGTTCGTCAAAAGGCGTGTAAGTGATGTTTACGTTGCCATTTGCATCTGCCATACCCACTCCATGCAGCACTCCATTCATGGAAAGAGCTACGTAGCTGTAAGGATCAGCCGTCATTTCCAGGGTGTCCAAGCCCAAATGCAGGATTTCCGGTACCTGGGCGGTGTTTTCCACAGGGATGCCCAGATAGGGGATCAGGCTGGCGTCGCCCATGATGGAATATACTTCCCAATAGTAGTTTGCACGGGTGCTGTTGGATTGAACCACAGCCATATTGCCCATGAAGATGCCGGCGCCCATCTGGTTTACCCAGTCTTCGTAAGGCTCGTTGTGTTCATGGAACAAGGCATCAACATAGCCGGTGCGGCCGGGGACAAAAGGAGAGCCTCCTGCCACTGGGGGCGGCTTGTAACCGACGCTCCACCAATAGTCTTCGTCCCAGTAGGTGTTGTCTGTTCCACCCACGTAGATCACGGCGCCTTTGTTCTCGGCCCTCAGCCAGGCTTCTCCAAAACAGACGCCCAGCTGGAAGGCATTGGTGATGCAGCAGTTGCCAATCACTACGGGGTATTTGTTGGTGTTTTGCAGACTGTTGATATTGCTGATGGTGAATGATGGGTCTGCCCAGCTGTATTCACTGCCATGCGCCGTGTAGGTCACATATCCCACGCCGTTGGATACATTCTGCACGATCTGGCTGGCAGAGGAAGCGGATTGGGGATACAGGTAGGTGATAGCGTTGATGTTGTGGGCAGGGTTGAAGTAGTTTGTGGTGGCGTAGTTGATCTGGCCATTTGCGTGGCTGGGTGCCCAATAACTGTCCACGCCTGCAATCAACACAGAATCGGTAAGATAGCTGTCATCCGGCATGGTGTACATCTCGTGCATGAGAGTCTTGTTTACCTGGTTTGTCACTTCAGCAGGCGTAGTGGCGGAAAAACGGCTATAGTACATCTCGGGCAGATAGTCATTGCCCTGCAATCTCACATAGGTGAGGTCTGTGATATGAGAACTGCCTGTGGTGCCCTGGTTTGAAGGGATTTGGGCCACGTCGCCCACGAGGAGCAAATAGCTGGGTGCGGGGTTTTCAGGCGTGGCGCTATCCCAGATGTTTTGCAGATAGCTCTTGATCGAGGAAGGAGTGGCTCCGGTCTGATCCGTCGTAGCCACGATCACGTTGAAGCCTTCCTGGATCTTCCAGTCTACAAATGGCTGCAGAGCAGTCACAAAGTTTGCAGGCGTGATGATCACATAGCTCATGGGAACGCGGTTGAGGGTGGCTCTCGTGGAAGCGGAATTGAGGATAGTGTTGCTGAAAACGGGTGTAAAAGCCGGGGAGAAAGTCCTGGCTCTCAGAGCCTCTGTGGCTGCATGATTGGAGCCAACAAAGTCTACCTTGACTTCAGCTTCGGTGATCACTTCCATCAAGCCCAAAGCGGGATTGTAGCGAATAGGCATAAAGTCTACCGCAAACATCCTCATACCACGCATATAGCCCAGCTCGGTGGCGGAAACGCTGGCACCGGCCGTCCAAGCGGAAAGGTTGTACACCTCGCGGTCTACCACAAAAGGCAGGGCGGTAAGGTCTTGGTTTTTGGCAACAGGCGCCTGCCGCGGCACTATCGGATAGTGAATGCCTTCGGAAGCAAGGGTGATGCTCTGACGCTGTTGCGAAGTGAAGCTGGCTGCCACATTGGCGCCTTCCGGCACCGCAATAATCTGCCTCATGAGGGGCAGCTTGGGCAAGCCAACCTCGTTGGTTGTAGCATATTGATCGATAAAGAGGTCGGTAAAGCGCCCCTCAGGGGTATCAACCTCGTTGTATTCGATTTTTGCTACAGAATAGCGAATGCTAAGCCCGTCTTTGGTTTCGCTTTGCAGCTCCACCGCAGTGGGATTAGCAGAAAGTTGCAGGCTCTTCTGTGCTGCCAGAGGCAACATGATCAAGCCCAACAGTATGAGTATCAGTAAATACCGTCTCATCTGAACTCCTTGTATATGTTTGATTTTCAATAGTTGTCAACGGTGAGATATTCATCGCCTACCACTTCTTGGAAGTGTATGCAAGAATGGTGCCCAAACCCAAAATAAATATCAGCTCAAGCGATAAGATCTTCTGATGCAGGGAGTTCCCGCATTTTGGGCTTGGGCATCCCACGGTTGTATTTCTGTGAAGCCTTGATGGCCTCGGGTTGTGTGTTGTTATGATACCTGTCCTCAAGGAACGTAAAAGACGCGTTCCATAGATTTGGATTTAAAGTCTTGTTGCTGCCCTTCATCCCAATCATAGGCGTCCACTCTCCAATAGAGATATTGGCCTCTGTAGGGAGTCAGCGCGTTGACCGGCACCCTCACATAGAGGTCATTCTCAAGAGCGGTGTGCAGGTCTTCGATAGGCTTCCAGATGAGCTTGTGTTCGGGGTCCATCACATAGACTCTGTATCTTGAGGCAAAGCCGGCAAATTCCCATTTGAGGCTGTCTCGGGTGGCATCAAAGGGAGCGCCATTGGGTGGGTAGGTGAGCGTGGGTTTGTTGAGCAGACCAAAGCTGACTGTATCGCTCACGGATGTGTTGCCAGCAAAGTCAATCGCTTCGATGAAATAAGAGTACCACACACGTTCCAGGAGGTCGTTATCCTTGTCCACGTAAGAGGTGGTTTGCCTTGGCGGCGCGATGGAGTCGATCTGTACAGGCTCCGTATCCAGCTCGTTAAAGCGGAATATGCGCAACATGGCAACGTCTTCATCGATGAGGGGCTTCCAGGCTATCCTGATCCAATCACCCTCCGCAACGGTGTCTATGCCACTGTTTTCATCAGTGATTGGAGTGGGCTGACCGTAGTAATTCGTGGGAGGGTCTCCCATGGCTCCCAGATAGGGAATCATGGTGGGAGGGTAAGGTGGAATCTTGTCCACTTCCTTCTCATCCTTTCCCGAGCAGGAAATAACGGTGATTGCAACGATTAGGATGCCGAGTATGATAAGGAACTTCTTCATGCCTTTACTCCTTTGCAAAGTTAGAACCTGAGCCGCAAGCCCAGGCGGTTGGTAAGCCCTAAGGGATTGGTAATCAGGGCATAATCAAGGTTGACATCATAGATGTTTATCGTAGCACCTGCTGTGAAGTGCTTTTCATAGTAACCGGCTCTCAAAGCGGCTTTCTTGTTATATTCCCACTCAACACCATAGTGAGCGGTACCTTCGTAGACGTAGTCGTAGTCATATGCCACGGTGAGGTTGGACTTCAGTGCTGGAATGGGCTGCCTCACGGCTATGCCCACTTTGGTATTGAACAGCACCTCGTCCTTGATCTTGTTGGGTGTATCCCAGGCGATGTCTGTGCCGGCAATATCCTGGAAGTTCATGCCAAAATCCAGCTTGCCCAGCTCTTCAATATCGAAGATTACGGCCAAGTCTGTAGTAACCTTGTAAGAAAGGTCAATACCTGTTCCAGTGCCGTAGTTGTTCTTCAGCTTGCGTTTGATGAATTTGACGTTGCCGCCGAGGCAGACATCAAAGGGGATTTCAAAGAAGAGCCATCCCATATTTGCCTCAAAGCTGAAGCGCTTGGCAAAGGCAAACTGGTAAAAGTCATCCGTGCTGTTAAAGTAGCCATCAGGCACACCGGGAAGGTGGAGTGCGCTGTTGTTGATGCGTTCGTCCACGCTGGTATTGATCAGATATTCTTCTGAGAAATAGGGGATTTTGCTGATGGTGAGGCGGGTGAGATTGAGCCCTATGCTCACATCGTTGGGGAGCGGCTGCACGTAGGTGATATTATCATAGGATGCGAGGCCTTTATACAGGAAAGCGTGCATGGCTGTCGCTTCCCTTTGCCTGATAGCAGAGATGCCAGAGGCATTCCAAAAGACGGCAGACCCGTCATCTGCAAGAGCGGCAAAGGCACCACCCATGCCCATGGCACGGGCACCGGGACCAATGATCATATAATCTCCCGCATAGCGTCCCGCATTCAGGGATATGGCGATCAAGAGGCAGGTTAAGGTGATTAGAAGTGTCTTTTTCATGATGATCTCCTATTTCAAGATGGCCATTTTCATGGTTTTCTCTAAGGTTTTGCCTCCCTTCTTGGCGATTATCTTGTAGAAGTAGACTCCGTTTGCCAAGGGGAAACCCAGTTCGTCCGTGCAATCCCATCCATGGAGGGTGCGCGGATATTCATGATAACCTACGCCGGTAGGCAGGTTTTTGAAGGTTCTCACCAAGCGTCCTGCCACGGTGTAAACCTTGATGGTTACTTGGTCTGCATCATCGGTGAGCACATAGGTAAAGCGGGTGCGTCCATCATTTCTGGGGTCTTCCGCTCTGCCTAAGACGGGATTGGGGTAGTTGCCCACCCGGGTAAGGCCAAAGGTCTCGCTCACCACAAACTGCACTTCACGTGTATTGAAGTTGCCGTTTACGTCTTTGCAGTCCACCACCAGGGTGTAATTGCCCCGCCTGAGGTCGAGCTGGTATTTGATGGGAATGCGGTTGATGTTTTCCAGGTTGATGCTGATGACGTAATCCTCAGGGGGAATCTGCACGCCATCCATGTAAAGCTTGATGGAGTCATCAAATACATCTATGCCATTGGCATCACTGAGCAGTAGCGAGATGATTCCTTTACCGGAGATGTAACCGCCCACAGTAAACTCTTGATCCTGCACGTTCACGTCGATGGTGGGGCGCACCAGGTCTCTGTTTCTGTAGAGAGCATAGATGCCCTGGCGCCTCACTTCAAAGGCTACCTTGTTGATATTGGGAGCCATGATGCCGCCTTGCAGGATCCACTTTCTACCACGCTCGTCCCAACGGTAGATTCTGTATGAATCCTCACTTTCCTGAGCCTGGGTATCGGGATCCCGGGCGCTGTAGCTGAAGGTGAGCTTTATCCTGTTGCCACCCACAAACACACCCGTGGAATCCACCAGGCTTTCATCCAGCGTACGCACTTCGTAGGCAATGGATTCGACCGGCTCAGGAGCGCCGTCTGAAGAGCGCAGGGCGATGCGGTGAATGTCCGGCTGGTTATTGGGATCGATATTGCCCAGATCATTGATAGTGAAGAGCGCAGACCGGCCTGCGGGAACGAGGTTTGCAGGGACCTCGCACTCCAGGTTGCCATCCAGGGAACTGATGGTCTTGCCGTCATTCTCCACGGTATGATAGTTGAAGGGCAAGGTGAAAATCAGCTCGTTATTGCTGTTGATAAAGATGTTCCATTCGGTGAAAGCGGTGGTGGCATTGGCAAAGACCTTAATTTCTTTCATGCCCGGTGTCAAGCCGGTGAGATTCACGGTTTCCCAACGCTGCTCATACACCTCGTAGGCAGCCATCTCTTTGTCGTTGACATGGCTCCACAGGCTATCCCCAACTGCCCTGCTGCTAACCCTTAGAACAGCAGGAATAGAGGCAGCATTGCCGATATTGGAGACCAACACCCTGAGCACGGGGCTGTTGTTTTCAAACTCCAGCTTGGCGTCTTCCACAAAGAGGTCAGGCCCCGCCACTACGTAGTATTGAACAGGGGATTCAAATGTCTCGGTCAGAATCTCCCCGCTTTCTTCATCCTCTTTTTCCACCACCAACACGTATTTAAAGGAGATCTCTCTGCCTGTCCTGTTGGGCTCAAACTTGGAGCCTGTGATCCAAAGATCCTGCCCCGCATCGTAGCGCATGGGGAAGGTTTGCCAATTGGCTGCACTGGAAGGCTTTGCCATACATCTCATGCTCACTATGGAGCTGGGAGAATGAACTCTGGCCTTGAAGGCTACGGAGTCCCTCCAGGTGGGCACTGCCGGATCGAGGCTAACGTGGCTGATATCCGGACGTCCCACACCAAAGCTGGTAATGCCGATGTATTCATTATCTGCAGAATATCCCGCCACATAGACGCTGCGCACTTGTGGGCCGCTCGGCTCGAGCGGAATAGTATAATCTGCATTGTAAGAACCATTGATCACCGGCAGGTCATAAGGCACGTTGACTGCCACTCCATTGGGCTTGAAGATAAACAGCTTGGCCGCTGTGACATCGGGCGGGAAGGTGGCACTCACTCTGAGGGTATCACCATGGCTCAAGACGTGGCTATTGAGGCTCACCTGGTCGTTTTTGACGGGCCTTTTAAGGCGAATGAGAGGGTCTCCCAAATAGGCCGCCCCATCCGTGAGAGCATACCGAGGTGCTTCGTTGGAAATCAGTGAATAGTATCTGGCGAGAGCAAACTGCACAGCCTGCCCTGCAGAGGGGAAATCGTGCTTAAACAGTGCTTCCGTGAGAGACAAGCCCCATTCCTCGTCCTGATAGAGGTAGCCCAAACCAATGAAACCTAAGGTGCTGATAGCCCCCTTATTTGGTTGTAGCACTAAAGCTTCGCTAAGGGAAGACATCCCATATGTATCGAAAGCCGAAGCATAGCAGGAAAGGCTCAGCACCACAGGATAACACTGGTTGTTTAGGGTAGCTACGTCATTGAAGTTGAAGAGATTATAATCCGCCCACACACGCCCTCCACCATGGCCTATGAACTGCATATACTGGGCACCACTATTAATGGCTTCCTTGAGGTGATAAGTGCCACCAAAGTATTCTGGACTTACAGTGGTCGTAGCAGTATAAACCCTGGTAACTCGATATTCTTCAGGAATACAGCGTCGGATCATCCTTTCGGATTGCTGAGCAAAAGTATCCGTCTCATCTTCGATCTTTCCACCTGTAGCAAAAATAAGATGGCTATTCCACAGTTGATTAGTGTTCAACTGTTCTCTATAGGCCACCATCTTCTCGGCTACAGGCAGGATCTGCTCTACTTCCCAGACGTTGATCCTGGCGATAGAGATATCCGGAACGGGATCTTCTCCCACGATGCAAGCATACCAATTATCACTGCCAGTAGCTCCAGCCTTATAGGTCCAAACCATTTTCACTGGCAATACTGCGTATTGGCGGGCTGGACTAAAATCCCTTTCATCGAAGACTCCTTCTCCCAGGAGCAGCACGTGTTGCAGCGATGGTTCAGCCCAGTTGTTGTAGGCATAAGTCAGAAAGTCTTTAATCGGTTGAGCCGCCCGTATACCGCCGTTGAATTCATCCAATATATCCTGAAAATCAACCCGTGCAACGCTGTGTCCCTCGCTTTCGTATAGGTCTACAATCATATCCGTGCCTTCGTTGTAAAGCAAGTCCCTGCGTGAGATGATGATAATATCAGCTTGATTTTGAGGGTTTTTGAGATCGGAGCTTATATCCAACCTTCCAAATTTAGGAGGCATCTTCTGATCCTCGGTGCAGGCGTAGTATTGAATTTCCGTGGAAGCCACGCTATCCTGGAAGGTGACAGACCACGGCGCCATATCTTCTGTGTCAAAAGGCTCTATCTGCATATTGCTGAAGATACTGGAGCCTATCTTATACACCGAAACATCGCCCGAGGAAAAGCCGTTCAGCTCAAATTGGTACAGACTACCCGGCCGGTGGGATGGCTTGGTAAAGAGCAGCCTGTCTTTATCAGTCTTATATTCCCTCCAGTATTTGACCTCGAAATAGTCCAGCAAAACCTGCTCTTTGTCTCCCATGGGTGTGTTCCCTGAAAGACTCACGAAGAGGTTGTTTGTCCCATGCATCAGGAAGGAGTTGGGGATGGGCGCTTGGTTGACGAAGACCTGCTCGGTCTGTCCTCTCCATCGATGCGTATTGATCACGCCCTGATTGATTCGCACCGTCGCTTCATGATCATACAAAACCACCAGGGTATCCACATAGGTAAGGCCATGCAAAACCACCTTGGCGCTTGCCGTGCGGAGAATACCCCCGATCGGATATTCCAGTTCAAAGGGTATTATCTCCAGATTGGGTGCCGTGATCCTTTTCCAAAACCAAGTATCTCTTTCGAATTCCCTGCTTTGCTTGTCAATCCAGCATTTGCCCAGCTTATCCCTGATGAATTGTTCCTCAAAGTGCACAGTGGATTCAAAGGCATCCGCAGCGATAAAGGATGCAGGGTTGGACTGCACCAAACCGCCATTTTCCACAGCCATACGCGCCCCGAGGCCATCCTTGAGGTAGAGGGTGTAGACGTTTTCCTCGGTATAGGTATCCATATAGCTGTTTTCCCCGGCGTGTCTACGCCCGAAAAACTCAAAGTGATCCGTGTGATCAAAGCGTCCATCCTCCTCACCCACAAAGTGGATGGGCACGCTGCCGTTCTTATCTTTCAGCTCCAGTCTGCGTGGGTCCACCGTAGCCAGATCCCATGCCATTTCCACGCCCCAAAGCTCTGTCTCGTTATCAATTATCTCTTGCAAGTAGGCTCTATCCACCTTGTAAATCCCATCCTCATCCACGATCAGCTGGATGGCATTCACTCCATTCACCGCATTTTTGGGTGCTTGATAGCTAAAGTCTCGCTGGCGCGGCAGACGCCAATTCTTGCTGCTGGCATTGTTGATAAAGAAGGCATCGGCAGCGGCATCTATCGGGTTTGATGAGAAGGTAAAGCCCTTGGTAAACTCTTTAGTGCCCGAAATGCCCACGCGGATGCGGATGTTGTCATACACGACCAGTTCTTTGCTCAAAGCCTTATACTGAAAAGGTCTGATGCGCAGGGGCACAAAACGCCTGTCTCCGATGAAGGCAGGATCACCTTTCTCCACGATCAGCGCCGGATAGGGATTGTTTGTGTTGTACACTTGGGGGTCTTGGTAAAATTCATATCTCACCTCTTCCCCATCCACCACCATCATTTCCGCAGGCCACAGATTGACATTCTTGAAGGTAGTGGTCTGTGAGCTGATGATTTGGACGCTGATATCCCCATCCACTGGCACTCCGACAGCCTCTGAGAATATCCTCAAAAGCGGCTTGCCTTCGACGGCGTCCACGCTGCCATGTTCTGAGGTCAATCTCTGCCAGGTACCTCTGGAATTCTGGATATGCTCCAAACTATATTCCGGCAGCTCAAACTCCACGATCAATTCATCCGGGGTTTGGCTGCTCAACCTGATACCCTCTGCGCCCAGCCAGGAACAGCTGAGAACGAGCATCAGGATCAAAAAGTGTTGTATCTTCATGAGTAACCGCCTTGTAAAATTGCATCCCCAATTTACAGGGAAAGCCTATATCTCGTTATCCCGCAAACCTATATCCTTACGGAAGTAACGATCTTGAAAGTGAATCTTTGTTAGCTCTTTATACACTTTATCGCGTGCCTGTTCCTTGCTTTCCGCCAGGCTGAGCACGCTCAAAACTCTGCCTCCGCTGGTGACGAGCTCGCCATCTTTGGATGCGACACCTGCAAAGCAGATATCCGCCTCCAGAGAGGGGTCAATGTAGATGGGATATCCCTTTTGAAAAGACCCGGGATAGCCTCTCGAAGCCATCACAACAGCCACACAAGTCTCCGGTTTCCAGCTGAGTTTGAGCTGGGCAACCTGCTTGTTTACAATAGCTTGGCAAAGATCATAGAAGTCTGTCTCGAGAAGGGGGAGCACGACCTGCGCTTCCGGATCGCCCAAGCGGCAGTTGAATTCCACCACCTTGGGCCCATCGCTCGTGATCATCAGGCCACAATAAAGAACTCCCACGAAGGGACAGCCCTCTTCCCGCATGGCTTTAAGCACCGGATCGATGATCTGCTCCTCGACGTCCTGACGCCAAAAATCTGCCTCAGGAACTGGTGCATATGCGCCCATGCCACCCGTGTTTGGCCCCTGATCACCATCATAAAGCTGCTTGTGATCCTGGCTAAACACCGTGCTACAAAAATCTTCGCCATCGCTGAAGGCAAATAAAGATACTTCCCAACCCTGTAGGTATTGCTCGATTACTACTCCTTTCGATGTTTGACTCATTAGTAATTTCACGGCTTGGATGCCCTGCAATTTATCTTGAACTATATGCACTCCCTTTCCGCCAGCCAAGCCGTCAGCTTTGATCACCAAAGGGAAGGTGCCTTGTTTTTCTATATATTCTATCGCTTGATTTTCGTCGTAAGTAAAGAAAAAGGAAGCCGTGGGAATGCCGTATTTCTGCATCAGTTCCTTGGCAAAGATTTTGCTGCTTTCGATCCTGGCAGCTTTTTGACTGGGCCCAATGCATGGAATGCCCAGCCTATTGAGCTCATCCGCCAAGCCTTCTGCCAGGAAATTCTCCGGCCCTATGAATACCATATCCGGCCGGTTTTCCTCGCAATAGCCCACAATCTCCGCCACAGAGCCAAGCTCATGCGTGGCAAACTCTTGCGCTATGCCTGCATTTCCCGGAGCCACAGCTATGCACAGCTCATGGTGCGATGCACCAAAAGCTTTGGCAATGGCATGTTCACGTGCTCCACTGCCTATCACTAAGACGTTTTTCACTGGGTTTCCTTTATCCTTTTAATCATATGTAAAATAGCCATTTCCGCCGCTTTGTGTCTGATCAGTTGTCGGTTGCCGGTGAGAAGAAATCTCCTCACCCACGAAGCGGATAAATAAGAAAAGCCAATATAAACCGTGCCTACAGGTTTGAAATCGCTACCCCCGCTCGGGCCTGCTATTCCGGTCACGGAAACTGCAACGTCCGATTTTGTCAATCTCTTTATTCCATCAAGCATCTCAAAAGCGCATTCTTCGCTCACCGCACCATGTTTTTCCAGCGTTTCCCCGCTCACGCCCAACACCTGTTTTTTGATCTCGTTGGAATAGCTCACCACGCCACCCAAGAGGTAGTCCGAAGCACCCGGCTCATCGGAAAGCATCTTCATGATCAAGCCACCGGTGCAGGATTCCGCCGCAGACATGGTGAGTCCACGTTCCTTCAATAGAGCCGCCAAAACGCTGGCGGGAGAATCCTCATCAAAACCCCACACATAGTCACTGATCTGCGCTGCGACGCGCTTTTGCCACTCGTCCAGGAGCTTCAGATCATAGCCGGAAAGTCTCAAATCCACCCTGCCCGTCTGAGGCAACCAGGCAAAGGTCAGCTCAGCTGGCAAATCTGCCAGGTCCAAATCCTCCGCCAGCGCGGATTCTGAGATGCCGAAGCTGTGAACGGTCTTTTGGATCAGGCTTTCCAGCTGCGGATATTCCCTTTTGAGCGTGGGAGTTATCTGCCTTTCAAACACGTGCCTCATCTCCACCGGCACACCCGCCAAGGCGAAGAAACACCCCTTGTTATGACGATAAAATAAGCCCGGCGCCGTCCCTTCGTCATTTGGCAAAGCGGTAAAACCATCCGGAACCAGCGCTTGATTGCGGTTGATCAGGGGCACCTGTATACCCCTGGCAGCAAAGCGCGCCTGCACCTTCTGCCAGATATCCTCATGATGGCTCTGCCCCACGCCAAAGAAGGAAGCGATGGAAGCCTTGGTGATATCATCCGCAGTGGGCCCCAAACCTCCTGTGCTGATCACCACATCAAAGCGGTTTACGCAAAAATCCAGCGCCGCCATGATTTCTTCAGTTCTGTCTCTCACGGTGATATTATAGACCACCGGCGCACCCAGAAGTGCAAGCTGCGAAGCCAGATAGCTCAGGTTTGTATTGATCGTCTGACCCAGCAATATCTCATCGCCGATGGTGATGATTGCCGAGCTGATCTTCTTAGTATGATTTGGCAAAAACCACTCTCCGCTTGGAAGCTTTACCACAAGAAATGCAGCTTCCGTCCTCTTCAGGCTGATCAAAGGGGATGCAACGCACCGTAACCTTGAGGTCGTCTTTGATCTTCTCTTCACAAGCAGCATCTCCACACCAGTGAGAGAGCGCAAAACCGCCATGGATCTCAGGCTGCTCCTCGTTTTTGGGTGTGAAATACCGGTAAAACTCGTCGGTATCATCTATTTCGATGGTGTTATCTTGCTGGAATTTCAGCGCCTTGGCATAGATATTCGCTTGGATTTCCGCCAAAGTCTTGAGCACATAGTCCTTGATCTCGGCCATTGGCACGGCTTCCTTGTCCCTATGCCCTTTATCTCTGCGGGCGATCATCACTTTACCGCTGGCCACGTCGCGAGGCCCGATCTCCATCCTGAGCGGAATGCCTTTCTTGATCCAATGCCAATTTCGCTCTCCACCCGTAATCTCTCTATCATCAAGCTCCGTATAGAGATGCACGTCTTCAAACCAGGTGCCCTTAAACATCTCCTGCACCTGCTTAACCACCGCCATCACCGCCTCTTTTTCCGCATCATCTCTATAGATGGGCAAAATCACCAGATGAGCGGGAGCGATTTTGGGAGGCAAAACCAGACCATTGTCATCGCTGTGAGCCATGATCAAGGCACCGATCAGCCTGGTGGAAACGCCCCAGGAGGTGGTCCAGGCATATTCAAATTCACCCTCACGATTCTGATAGCGGATATTGGAACTGCGGGCAAAATTCTGACCCAAAAAGTGGGAAGTGCCGCTCTGCAAGGCTTTCTTATCCTGCATCATGGCCTCGATGCTATAGGTATTCACCGCACCGGGGAATTTCTCGCCCTCTGTCTTTTCGCCCTTGATCACAGGGATAGCCAGGTAATCAGCGGCAAAACGCGCATAAACTTCCAGCATCTGCATCGTCTCTTCCATGGCCTCTTCCGGGGTCTCATGCACGGTGTGACCCTCTTGCCACAAAAACTCCGAAGTTCTTAAGAACAAACGAGTTCGCATCTCCCATCTTACCACGTTGGCCCACTGGTTGATCAGCAGCGGCAGATCACGATAGGAGTTTACCCATTTGGAAAAGGAGGCGCCGATAATAGTCTCGCTGGTGGGCCGCACAATGTAAGGCTCAGTGAGCTCTCCAGCGGCTTTCAAGCCGCCATGACCATCATCCTCAAGACGGCTGTGTGTGACCACAGCACACTCCTTGGCAAAGCCTTCCACGTGCTCAGCTTCCTTCTCAAAATAGCTCTTGGGGATAAAGATAGGGAAATAGGCGTTTCTGTGGCCCGTCTCTCTAAACATCCCATCCAATACGTGCTGGATATTTTCCCATATGGCATAACCCCAGGGCTTGATCACCATACAGCCTCTAACTTCGCTGTTCTCAGCCAGATCAGCGGCTTTGATCACCTGCTGATACCATTCGGCATAGTTTTCTTCCCTGGTGGGTTCGATTGCAGTTCTTTCTTTTTTACTCATTTCTTCTCCATAATAAAGGTGTATAAGTCAACAATTATATCATAGCTTGCTTGTCAAGTGAGAATTCAAAATGTAGTGAGAATCAGGTCTGGCAGCTCAAAAATCCGAAGCCCTTTTTCGCATTTTGGCCCAAAATCCGCCGCCGGGACAGCCTACAGGTCAAAAATCAAAAAGTGAGGCACAATAGCTGCAAATGAAACCCAGTAAAAACCGGAGATAATACCTACCTTTTTAGTAGGAGTTACTTCCCCTGCTACTGGAGCTAAAGGAGACACGGCTTTCTGAAATATTTGACCTTCCCACCGGTTTTGCGAAAACAAAAC
>DGFM01000010.1:41633-63270 GCA_002391675.1 Cloacimonetes bacterium UBA3900
ACGCATTCGAGCGCCAGGGAAACCCGAGGGTGGGCGAAGCAGGGGCAAAAGTCAAATATTGATGAGAGCGCAGGTTTATTGCAAGCAAATTAAGCCCCAAAATCGGCACATTTTTCAGGGTAAAATCAAGCTGAAAAAGACCGCTTATTTCTCCTTTTTCACACCCGCAAAGATGAAGTATGCAAAAAGGGTAACCAGGTGCGTCTCAAACCCTCTCTGCCCGCTTGTGCATCCGGCTGCGATCAAACTCTATAACCATATACTACATAGTCAGTTCCAAAGGTGTTGCACCCGGAAAAGCGAAATTTCACTTGACTGATTATCCCACCATTTTTAAGTAGTCTAAATCTAATTTTTGAGGATCGTTGTGAATAAAAGCATATTCATAATCTTGTTGTTGGTTATGACTTATGGGCTTTTTGCCCAGAGTGACACCGGCACGTCAAACGTTGGCGGTATATCCGCTTACACATATGATGGAGCACGTTCGGGAGTGGAAAAGCTCAAAATGAACGTGTACATTTTGGGTCAGGTATATAAACCGGGGCTATATTTGGTTCCGGACGACACTAACTTTCTGACGCTTTTAGCCTTGGCTGGAGGCCCGAAGGAAGATGCTAAACTCAATAAAATCAGAGTGATACGCCCACGTGGCGAGGGTGAAAAGCCCGAAATAATGTGGGTGAATCTCAAGAAATATATGGAAACTGCAGATGAAGATTTGCTTCCCATGCTGATGCCTGGAGACACGGTGATACTTTCCGGAACAATCTTCTATGCATTCACCAAGGTTGTAGACTTCCTTTCCAAGGTGGCAGTTGCCCTCAGTGTCTACAACTTGATAGCCAACTTGAAATAGGAGCGCATAAACAGACATGGAACAGCAAAATATCCCAAATCCTGCTTCTGATGAAATAAACATTAGCGATTACTTTAGAATAATACTTCAATATCGCTACTTGGTGATCCTGGTATTTATTCTCGTATTGATAGGCACCATCATCTACACGGCCCGGCAGCCGAGAGTCTATTCGGCTTCAAACAGGATCCTTTTGGAGACTCAGAAAAGCGGAGCAGACCTGTTTTTGGCAGGCACCGGCACGGGCAAAAATGAGCTCAACAACCAGATCGAGCTGATCAAAAGCAAGCCCATCCTCAATGCTGCTTGGGAGATCATGAAAAAGTATCCCGATTGGGAGAGCTTCCCGGCCGCATCCACACCCAATCCTGCCTCCCAGCTGGCCAGCGTGAAGGTGGAATCCAAACGCGAGACGGATATCCTCACCATCAGCTATGAATCCACCTCTCAGGGCGAAGCCATGGCTGCTGTAAACAGCATTGCCGAGGCAGTTCAACAAGAGAACACCCAATTTGCCCGCCTCGAATACACCACCATCAGAGAATTTTTGGAAACGCAGCTGGACGCTATTTCCAGACGCTTGCAGAGCTCTGAAAACGACCTCCGTGAGTTTAAAAACATGAATAAACTCACCGAGCTTTCCGCCGAAACCACCCAGCTGATCGAGGAATCCGCCAAGATCGAGGCTGAATATGAAGCAGCTCTCACGGATCAGGCAGTCAAGGCCCGCACCCTGGAACTCTTCCAAAAACAGCTGCAGCAGCAAGACTCCCTGGTGGTAAACGTGAGCACCGTGCTCAAGACTCCCTATATTAACGAGTTGCGCAAGCAGGTGATAGAAACGCAATCTCTGATCACCAAGCTTCTTACCAAGAACAACTATCCTACAGACCATCCTCAAATTATCGCACTCAATGCCGAGCTCGAGCGCACCAAAGACGAACTCGATATAGAAATCAAAAAGCTGGTGGCAACCTCCTCCACCGATGATCCCCTTGCCATGCGCAATGATACCTTGGTAAAGATCATCCAAACCAATGTGGAGCTGGAAATTGCACGCACCAAAGCAGACGGACTTGCCCAGACCAAGGAAATGTATGACGAGCGCATCATCTCGCTGCCAAACACAGAATTGGAGCTGGCGCGCCTGATGCGTAACGTTCAGCTGGACGGCAAGATACATGGCATCATGATGGAAAAATATGAGGATGCCAAGATCGCTGAACAAGCCAAGGTGGGTAATATCCGCATCGTTGACCTCGCCAGCCGCCCGGTAAGCCCCATCAAACCAAGAGTTTCCATGAACATCCTGGTGGGCGTCATCCTGGGCTTGGGCCTGGGAATCGGCGCCGCTTTCTTGGTGCACTCACTCGATAACAAGCTTCGCACGCTGGAAGATATGGAAACCTATGTCAGGCTTCCAATTGTGGGTACCATTCCGGTGATTCAGGAATCAGAAGCCCGTATGGAAGAATTCAACGCCATGATAGAGAAGGCGGAGGGTGAAAACAAGGAGCAGCTTAGCAAATCCATGCACTATGTGATGATGCAGCTGGTTTCGCACTATGCGCCCAAGTCACCCGTGGCAGAATCCTACCGCACCCTGAGAACCAATATCCTCAGCCGCAGGAATACCACCGGCAGCACCTCCATGCTGATCACCTCATCCGGCCCCAAAGAAGGTAAATCCACCACCATCGTGAATACCGCCATCACCCTGGCTCAAATGAACGCCAAAGTGATCCTGGTGGATATGGACATGAGACGTCCCATGATCCACAACAAGTTTGGCATCGAAAAAGAAAACGGCCTGTCGGACTATTTGATAGACCCGGATGTGAGCATAGAGCAGGTCACAAAAGCCACCGGAATCCCCAATCTGGATGTGATCACCAGCGGATTTGTGCCACCCAACCCCGCCGAACTCATCTCCTCAGCGAGAACAGATATACTCTTGGAAGAGCTTAAGGCCCACTACGACTTTGTACTCTTTGATACGCCCCCAATTATCGCTGTGACAGACGCCCTGATCCTCACCAAAAAGGTAGACCTTACCTTCCTGGTAGTGCGCTGCGGCTTCACCGAAAAAGGCATCATCAAACGCACCAAAGAACTGATGGCAAACATCGACGCTACCATCGACGGCATCATCGTAAACGGCATCTACGCCCAGAAATACTACGGTAGACAAAACTACTATTACTACTATTACTATTACTACTACTACGGCGATGAAGCTCCAAACAAGTTGAAGAAGAAACATGCAGGCCGCTTCCTGCGCAAAGATAAACCTGTCGCTTGAGGTTCTGGGAAAGCTTCCTGACGGCTATACTCGCATCGAGACCCTGTTTGCGAGTATCGATCTGCAGGATCAGCTTAGATTTACTTTGACAAAAAGCCAAGGTATAAAATTATGGTCTAACCTGCCACAATTGAATACAAAAGACAACCTCATTTATAAGGTGGCTCACTATCTGCAGAGCCGCTTTAACCCCGATAACGGGGTGGAAATTGAGCTGATTAAGGATATTCCCATTGCTGCAGGCTTGGGTGGAGGCAGTTCCAATGCTGCCGTCACTCTTTTGATCTTAAACAAGTTGTGGAGCCTACACTTAAGTGAAGAGGAGATGCACAAAATCGCTGCCACTTTCGGGAGCGATGTCAATTTCTTCCTCATGGGAGGCACTGCGCTGGGAGAAGAACGTGGTCAACAGATCACACCTGTGGACGACATCCTTCTGGAAAACCTCCTCCTGGTCAATCCACATATCGCAATATCGAGCTTTGAGGCCTATCAACTGGTAGACCACGAAGCCCTCGAGCCCTCGTTTTCATATCTGGATGCAATCCAGAAAGGCGTTTATTTCAATCGCCTCCAACAGGGTATTGTCAAGAAATATCCTGTGATAGGCGAGTTATTAGGCAAGATGCGGGAGCACGGCGCAAGCGCAGCTCTGATGAGCGGTAGCGGCAGCACCTGTTTTGGCATCTTTAACAACAAAGCTGCTCTGGAAGCCTGTCGTGATGAATTTGACGACTCAGGCTTTTGGACCCAGGCTACAAGAACCATTAGTAAGGAAGAATATTACAAATGTACACGAAACTTAAGCTATTGACCGGTAAGGCAAACCGTCCCTTAGCCGAAGAAGTGGCCCGCTATGCAGGGATCCCACTCGCGGATATTGATCTGTTCAAATTTGCAAACGATGAATCCTTTGTAAAGATCAACGACAACGTCCGCGGAGCCGATGTGTTCATTATTCAACCCACCTGCCGTCCCGTAAATGACAGTCTAATGGATTTGCTGATCATGATCGATGCCCTGAAACGCGCTTCCGCACAGAGGATCAACTGTGTAATCCCCTACTATGCCTATGCCCGTTCAGACAAGAAAGATCAGCCCCGCGTGCCCATCACCGCCAAACTGGTGGCCGACCTCATCACCGTAGCCGGAGCAGACAGACTTGTAACCGTGGATCTACACGCAGACCAAATCCAAGGCTTTTTCGACATCCCTGTGGATCACCTCTTCTCCATCCCTACCTTCGCCAGGCATTTTGAAAGCATGAAGATGGAAAATATCGTGGTGGTATCTCCGGATTCCGGCGGCGCTATCCGTGCCCGCTCTTTGGCTACCAGGCTCAATTGTGGCCTCGCTATCGGAGATAAAAGACGCAGCGGAAATGACGACAAGGCAGAACTACTCAATATCATCGGAGACGTGA
Organism: Cloacimonetes bacterium UBA3900; assembly: GCA_002391675.1. Lineage (GTDB taxonomy): Bacteria > Cloacimonadota > Cloacimonadia > Cloacimonadales > Cloacimonadaceae > UBA3900. The sequence continues at coordinate 46,218 of DGFM01000010.1, forward strand.
AAGGCAAAACAGCTGTCCTGTTTGACGACATCATAGACACCGGACGCAGCCTCATCCAAGTGGCTCACGCACTGGAAGAACATGGCGCCAGCAAGATATATGCCGCCTGCGTACACGGAATTCTCTCGGCAAATGCAGTGGAACTCCTTGAAGCTTCGCCGATTGAAAAACTCTTCATCACCAACACCGTCCCGCTCACCGAAGAAAAAGCCAAATGCGAGAAGATAGTGCAGCTGTCCATTGCAGAAATGCTGGCTGTGGCTATCAAGAAGATCCATATAGAAGAATCACTTAGCGTATTATTTAGATAGTAATCTACTGGAGGAATAAATGATATTTACTCTCGAAGCACAAACGCGCAAAACACTGAAGAAATCAGACCTCACACAGCTGCGTGCTCAGGGTATCATCCCTGCCGTGTTATACGGCCCAAACGTGGATACCAAATCCATAAGCATAAACCAGGCTGAGTTTATGAGATGCTACAAGAAAAGCTTTACCGAACTCGCCTTTTATGAAATACATGTGGATGGTAAGAAATACCACACTATCCTTAAGGACAAGCTCATACATCCTGTCCGCCGTGACTTCCTGCACCTGGATTTCCAGGTTATTCCCACTGAAGTGGAGATGGAATTTGAACTGCCGATCAACTACATCGGCGAAGCCGAAGGCATCAAAGAAGGTGGCTTCGTGGACATCGTCCAGCGCACCGTCAAAGTCGTGTGCCAAGCTACCAATCTGCCCGATAACATCACAGTCGACCTCAGCCCTCTCCATATCGGCGACGCTGTGCGCATCAAAGACCTCATCCAAGGTGAATGGGTCTATAGCGATGACGAAGAAGAAGTCCTCGTCGTGGTGCACGCCCAGGTTGAAGAGGAAGAAGAGGCTGAAGAAGGCGAAGAAGGATTGGGAGAAGGCGCCGAAGCTGAAGCCGCTGGCGGAGCTGAAGCAGAAACCACCGAGGAATAAACAGGTAGGTAGCCACATCAGTGAAACTCATCTTAGGCCTTGGGAACCCCGGAATGCAGTATCAAAATACGCGGCATAACATCGGGTTCATCTGTCTGGATGAGTGGGCCCGCTCACACAAGAAAGCCTTTAAACAAGACTCTATGTTCGCCTACATTCACACTCCAAAAGCCGTGCTCATCAAGCCGCTTACCTGGATGAACCGCTCCGGTGTGGCCGCACGCGAAGCATTGCGCCGTTGGGATATAGACCAAAGCCTGGTCATCTACGATGATCTGGAGCTGCCCGCGGGAAGCCTTCGCATCCGCAGCTCCGGCACAGACGGTGGCCACAATGGCATCAAATCCCTCTTGGAAGTGATCAATGGCGACGACCTTAAACGCTTTCGCATCGGCATCGGCAGAGAAGATAATTCCGATGCCCGGGACTATGTCCTGCAAGCTCCAACGCCCGCGCAGGCCGAAGCTATCCAAGCTACGATCGGCAAAGCAGTGGAGCTCTTAGATGTTTTTATACACAGAGATTTCACGGCTGTGCTAAACGAGTACAGCAAGTGGAAAAAATCCTATTCCGAGGGACAACCTTCGGAATCATAAGTCCATAGGAGGAACTTAAATGATCAAAAACTACGAACTCATGGTGATAGTATCACCAAAGCTCTCCGCGGATGACGCCGATAAGGCCAACCAGGAATTGCTTGCCTGGGTGGAAGAGAACGGCGGCGAGATCGACTCCACCGATCCGTGGGGAAAGAGAACCTTAGCTTATCCCATCGATAAGATGACGGAAGGCTATTACTATGTGAACAACTTCAAGCTGGAAGCCACCTCAGTGAAGGTGCTGAGCCGCTTGATGAACATCAACGAAAACATTATCAGACACATGTTTGTGGCTAAAGACGCCTAAGGAGGAATCAAATGGCAGACCTTAGATTACCACGCCTGAACAGAGTCATCATCTGTGGCAGAATCACACATGACTTGGAACTCAAGTTTACCCCCAAAGGCACACCTGTATTGAGGTTTTCCCTGGCCAACGACCGTAATTACAGAGACGAAAGCGGAGAATGGCAGACTCAAACCTCCTTTTTCGATGTCGTAGTGTGGAGTGAGCGCGCCGAGAACCTCACCAAATATGCCGGTAAAGGCACCGCAGTATTGGTGGAAGGCCGCCTGGAAGCCCGCACTTATACAGATCAGAATAATATAAACCGTAAAATCTGGGAAATCGTGGCTGATAGTGTACAAGCTTTGGAGTGGAGACCCCGTGAAGACAGCAACGTCCAAGCCGGTGATATCCCGCTTCCTGATGACCCAAGCACCGGTGGTGAAACTACCAGCACCACAGACAACCTGCCGTTTTAAGGAGAACTCATGAATTACTCAGATAGAAGAAGAAGATTCTCACGTCGTAAGTATTGCCGCTTTTGTGCAAATAAAGAGCTCCAGATAGATTACAAGAACGTCGATATGATGCGCCAATTCGTTTCCGACGTTGGCAGAATCGACCCTGCCCGTATCACCGGAACCTGCGCAAAGCATCAGCGCAAACTCACCACCGAGATCAAGCGTGCCCGTCAAATGGCACTTATCCCCTACGTGATAGAGTAGTGTTTTTGATCCCTTTGCTCCTGGGTGCTTTGGCCACCATCTTGCCGCCACTGGCTCTCACAGCCCTGATGGCGCATAATGGTCACGCGGCCAGGCTTCACCCACAGCTTCCGCTGAAGACCATCAGCTGGTTTTTCCTGATCCCGCTGGTATCCCTGCTTTTCTTTGGCAGCGATGCGCTATCACAGGTACATCTGACCGATGCCGTGCTGGGAACAGGAGCCATAGCCCTGATCTACCTGCTTGCCCTGAAAGCCGGAGCCAGAAGCAACACCGCTTTCACCTGGGCAACGCTGGGGATCATCGTCTATGGCCTCTTACGTGCTTACGCATGGGGCTCACATTTGGAGCCGCTCCACACGGAAGCCCTGAACAGCGCCTTCGAGCAAATGAGACAAATCCAACAGAATATCGACGAATCATTGATCCAAACAACTTTGGCAGCAGTCAATAAGCTCTGGCCAGCCCAATGGATGATCACCCAAATCCTGGCTTTATTTGTGGGCTTTATCCTGTTCAAGAGCTTCAGTAGAATAGACGAGCCGCTCTCCACCAGAGCCTTTCCCGCGTTCTACAATCTCTTTATCCTGGCCGTTTTACCGCTCTACTTCATCCCCAGTCTCAGGCTGTATTTCTTCAATGCACTCCTGCCCTTATGCATGATTCCCTTCATCCAGGGCGTCGCGGTCGCAAACCAGAAAATAGCCTCCATCTTCAGAAGTAAAGTGGTGAGAGTAGTGATCATGATCCTGTTGCTGCTGAATTATATAACCTATATCTTATTGACCCTAATCGGCTTTGCCTATATGTGGAAAAGCCCCTTAATACTACAACAAGGAGATACTCCCCAATGAAAGTTATCCTAATGCAACATATAGAAAAACTGGGTGCTAAAGGCGACCTCGTGAATGTAAAACGTGGCTATGCAAGAAACTACCTCGTCCCCAGAGGATACGCCATCTACGCTACCCCACATAATATGAAGAAGCTGGAAGAAATCCGTGCCATAGCTAAAGAAGAAGAAGCTACACGCTTGGAAGAACTCAAAGCCCTGGCTTCCAAGATCAACGGAATCACCCTCAGCTTCATCCGCAAGACAGACGAGCAAGGCAACCTCTATGGCTCCGTTTCTGATACTGACATCGCAAATGAGCTGAGCTCAAAAGGCCATCAGATTCACAAATCCGCCATCCTGTTGGAAAAGCACATCAAAGAACTTGGCGTCTTCGATATAGAACTCAAGCTCCATAAAGATGTGGAAGCCCAGATCAAGGTGGAAGTGCTGAAAGAAGCATCAGCCGAGCCTGAGCCCGCAGAAGTAACACCCGAACCGGAGATTGATGCCCCGGAAGCTCAACCCGTGGTTGAAGAAACACCTGAACCTCAGCCCGTTGAAGAAGCGCCGGAAGCTCAACCTGTGGAAGAAGAAAAGATCGAAACCCCTGCTCCCGTGGCAGAGGAAGAAGTCACCGAACCCCAACCTGTTATAGAAGAAACCGAGACAGCGGAACCTGAAACAGCCGTGGAAGAACCCGCTGAATCTGAAGAGTAAACTAATTTAACAAGACCGGGAGGTCCCCATGAAAGAAAAAATGTTCAACATTAGGCAAATCGTGCTGACCATCATCTTCCTCGCCGCACTTTCCCTGATGGGAATGATCACCGGCGAAAAGTATATGGTAGCGGTGTATGGAGCAGCTTTTATCATCATCTCTGGCATCATCTTTTTGTTTGTCAAGAGAGGCCAGCGTCACAGCGAAGTGTCCCCGCAAAGGAGCCGTATAACCCGCATCGTTGCTGGCATCGTGCTATGTATATTAGCTCTGATCACACCTCTGCTTTTGGTCCTCAAAAGCAATGTCATCAACGTCGGCGATGAAGTAACGCCCGTGATGATCGTCATCACCCTCGCCGTAACCATACTGTTCATCGGCCTCTTTGCCCTCGCCGTATACTTGATCAACAACAGAGGCGAAGGCTTTGCCATGCGCGCCCTTGGATATTTGATCATCATCGTAGCATCCTTGATTCCTGGTATCTTGATGTCTCGTTTCGACAAAAACACCTCCACCATCGGCTCCATCTACTATGTGGCCCTGGCTGTGTTGATCATGTCTTACAACGGGATAAACCTGCTCACACCAAAGGAATAACGCAACCCGGTTACCAATATTAACAGCATCTCAAACCCATCCGCTTTGGCAACAAAGGCTTAGGCGGATGGGCTTGGATATTATGTGACTATTTGTGGCATTACAGAGCATTGCAGACATAGGCAAGACCCTGGCTTTGCGCTTGGGAGGCGAAAAGTATGCCGCATTCATTCGCCTCTACCTGGATTATAAACAGGTGGTAGGCGAGCTCTTAGCCCAAAAGTCATACCCTTACCGCTATCAAGACGACATCCTCTTCGTGGCGGTGGAAAACAATAGCTGGATGCAGGAGCTGGTGCTGAGAAAGCATGAACTCATCGCCAGATACCAAGCCATCAGCAAGATAAAACCCAAAGACATCCTCTTTTTCATCCGCACTCCCAAGGATAAATCATGAAACGTCCACTCATCGCTGCCAGCGTCCTTTCCGCAGATTTTGCCCGCCTGGGCGAAGAACTTGCGCTGCTGGAACAATCCGGCGCAGACCTTATTCATTTAGACCTGATGGACGGACATTATGTGCCAAACCTCAGCTTCGGCATGCCGATCATCAAATCCATACGGGCCCACACCAAGCTACCCCTGGACGCCCATCTAATGGTAAGTAATCCAAGCTTTTACATCGAGCCCTTAGCAGAACTGGGCGTATCTTGGGTCACCTTCCATCCCGATACCGAACCCCATAGCCACAGATTGCTGCACAGAATCCGGCAGTTGGGCATGAAAGCAGGCGTAGCGCTCAATCCATCCGAAGATACAGACCAACTCAAGTGGCTGCTTCCCGAGCTGGATTACGTGCTCCTGATGAGCGTAAACCCGGGCTTCTCCGGCCAGAGCTTCATCCCCGGCATCATAGATAAAGCCATCGGGCTCAAAGAGATGATCCGGCACAGCGGCTATGAGATCGAGATCCAGGTGGATGGCGGCGTCACGGGAGATAACGCCCAGCAGCTCATCGACGCCGGCGTCACCATCCTGGTAAGCGCATCCTACATCTTCAACCATCCAAACTATGCCCAGGCAATCCAAAACTTAAGAGGAAACACATATGTTTAATAGCTTAAGCGAAAAGCTGGATAAAGTATTCCGCAACCTCAAAGGCAAAGGCTATCTCACCGAGCAAAACATCAAAGACGGCCTGCGCGAAATCAGAGTGGCACTGCTGGAAGCGGACGTCAACTTCAGAATCGTGAAAAACTTCGTGGCGGAAGTGCAGACCCGAGCTCTGGGTACCGAGGTGATGAAATCGCTCACACCCGGACAACAGATAGTGAAGATAGTCTACGAGCAGCTTGCCGCCCTCATGGACACCGAAGGCTTTGAATTTAAAGTATATAACAACCGCCTCACCAAGGTGATGATGGTGGGCTTGCAGGGTTCCGGTAAAACCACCGCCTGCGCCAAACTCGCCCTCCTCCATCGCAAAAACAATATCAAACCCATGATGGTAGCCTGCGACGTCCATCGCCCTGCCGCCGTTGAACAGCTCAAAGTATTGGGCAAACAGGTGGACATCCCCGTCGTCAGCGTGGAAGGCAGCAAAGACGTGATCGAGATCGCCGACGCAGCACTGCGCCAAGCTCATAAAGACCTCACCAATCTCCTCATCTTCGATACCGCCGGACGCCTCCACATCGACGCCGAAATGATGGAGGAAGTCTCACGCCTCAAAGACTTTGTGAAGCCAGACTACATCTTCTTTGTGGCCGATGCGATGACGGGTCAGGAAGCGGTGAACGTAGCCAAGGAATTCCACGATAAACTGGCTTTTGATGCCGTGATCCTCACCAAGATGGACTCCGATGCCCGTGGCGGTGCCGCTCTCTCCATCAAAGCGGTCACAGAACGCCCCGTTGCCTTCATCGGAACCGGCGAAAAGACTGGTGACATAGAAGTTTTCCACGCCGAGCGCATGGCTTCACGCATCTTAGGCATGGGCGACGTCCTCACCCTCATCGAAAAGGCAGAAGAGAAACTGAACCTCGAAGAGGAAGAAAAGATGGCTCGCAAATTGCTCAAAAGCCAGTTCACGCTCAACGACTACCTCAAGCAAATGCAGAGCATCAAGAAAATGGGCTCACTGGAATCCATCATCCGCATGATACCCGGCCTGGGAAACAGAATCCCCAAAGACGCAGTCCTTGATGACGACGCACTAAAACACGTGGAAGCCATCATCCAATCCATGACGGAAGAAGAGCGGGATAAACCTGATATCATCAACGGCAGCAGACGCTTACGCATTGCCAAAGGCTGCGGACGCTCCGTCACCGAGGTAAACCGCCTCCTGCGTGTATTTAACGACACCCTGAAGATGATGAAACGCTTCAACAACCCCAAAGGAAGGAAAGAGCTGGAAAGGATGATGGGAGGCTAAGGCCAGACCACAACTTTAATCAATATCACCGTAAACAAGCCCGAAGGACAGCCGAGTCCATCCCTCGGGCTTTTTCGTGCCCCGCCGTCGCAGGATACGTTCGCTTGCTGCCGCGCTTGATGAAAAAACCCCGCCTTAAGGGCCAAAATTTGTTTGCGCAATTCCGATGCCTGACGCAACCTTTGACTTTTCACCTGGCTTCTCCTCCTTGGGGTTTCCTTGGCTCCCGTTTGCGTAACTTATGGGTTTGCTATGGGTTACTTGTGGATCCCAAAGGAGACCCACAGGAGCCCCTAAGGGAGGCCGCATCAAATCGACGTTTTAGAGGGCGGTTTTGTTTTCGCAAAACCGGCTCCGGAGTCAAATATTTCATAAACCCAGCCTGTCTCAGCTGCCTCAGCGAGGCAAGAATATCCTACTATTTTAGTAGGTATTGCCCTGGGCCTTGCCCGTCATTTTTGCGTCCTTGAATTCAGGAAGGTAAGCTGCCCCCTTCTCTATTAATATTGGCCTGCCATTTTCCATTAAAATTGATCCCGAGCCTTAATCAGGGTGAGAGAAGGATTGCAGAGCTGAGTCTTAAGATTACATTATTCAAGTAATATATCAACTTTCTTAAGATTATGCTTGACAAAATATGATGTTTCTTAAACCTGACCTTAGATAAATCAATATGGAGGTTAAATGAACAACTGCCCTATCTGTAAGAGCCAACTTCTGGTGCGAGAGTATCACTGTTCGCAGTGCAAGATTAGCTTCAAGGGCAATTTTGAAAGCACCTGGCCTGCCGCCCTCAGCGAGGAGCAGCTCGAGTTTGTGCGCACTTTTATCATCGTCCAGGGCAATATCCGCGAGATGGAAAAGGCTTTGGGCATCTCTTACCCGACGGTGAAAAACCGTTTGGCAGAAATCATCGGCAAGATAGCTGATCAAGCGCCCGTTCCCGGAGACTACATCGACGTGATGCATGATCTGGAGCAGGGTTTCATCAATGTTGACGAGGCTATCGCCGAAATAAAAACAAGGAGAAAGAAATGAAAATCTTTACAGAGAAGTTTGAATACGACGTCACCAATATCAGGAAGATCAGCATTGACAACAAGATGGCACCGCTCAGCATTGCCAATTCAGAAGATGGAAAGCTTTCCGTTGAGTTGGAGATCGCGCTGCCGGATAACTTTAGTAACGCAAGTCTTGATAGTTTCATCAGTTATGCCGTGGAAAACTCCAAGTTTAAACTGGATCTGGAAAACCTGGCGGCAATCACCGGTGGAGCCTTTCAGCTCACCCAGTCGCAGGTCCGCGTCCTCATCCCGCAGGGCCTGGAGCTCAAGGTTGATACAGACAACCTGCCTCTGCGTCTGCTGGGCTTGACCAACAAAATCAGCGCAGACAACGAGAATGCAGCCATCATCCTCGATTCCTGCGTGGGTGATCTCAAGCTGGAAAACGAAAATGGCCCCATCAAGCTCACCAACTGCAAAGGCAACCTCACCATCGATCAGGAAAACGGCCCCATCTTAGCCGAGGAAGTCAGCGGCGATATGCTGAGGGTTTCTTCGGAAAATGGCGCCATAAAGATGCGTCTGGCGCAGTTTACAGACCTGAGCGTCAAAAACGAAAACGGCCTTATCTACTATGAAAGTATGCCCATGGATTTTGGTCTCATGCGCTTCAAAAACGAAAACGGCAAAATAGCCCTGGTGCTCCCGGAAGAGATGGGATACGCTATTGAAGCCGAGAGCAAACTGGGCCGCGTCAGAAGCAGCCTGAAGGCGGAACAGCAACGTATGGGCCGCAAACACCTCTTCACCAATGGTGATCAAAGTGTGAAGATAGAGGTCAAGACCCAGAACAGCAGCATCAGGCTGGGCAGCGATCCTTCCATAAATCTGGGCGCTTTCAAGAGCAAACTGGACGACCTGCGCGAAGCGATCAAAAACGCCACCAGCATAGAGGACAACGAGAAGGTGCAACAGATTCTGAATAAAACAGTTGAGAGCCTGAACACCATCAAGGACAAGGTCACCGAAACGAAGATCAATGAAGCCATCCAAAATAGCATCAATTCACTCAAGGATACCATCGCCGGGGTGAACTGGATCGAGACCAAGGACAAGGTGCTGAGCACAATCGAGAAGATCGGCACCGACATCAATAGCAACCTGCGCAAATTCTTTGAAAAAGTAAGGCAGACCGATGGAGAAGGAGATGCGCAGTCTGGCTTTGGCAGACACTTTGAAGACTTGGGCGACCAGCTGCAAAATCTCTGGAATAAAAGGCCAAACTGGTTCAGTTCCGGAGGCGATGTGGATGACGAACTTCCCAGGGACGTGAGCGAGCAAAGTCGTCGGAAGATTCTTCAGATGCTTGAGAACGGCAAAATCACTGCTGATGAGGCCGAGCGTCTTTTGCGTGCTATCGGCAAAGAATAGTATTGACAGAAAGGGGCGGTTCACATTAATTGAACATATGTTCACTTGAACAGCGGCCAAATATACTAAAAACAAGGAGATTAACATGGCGAGACCAAAAGCGAAACGCATACTGAGAGACCTGCCCACCGTGAAGGGGTTCAGGCCCCTGTGGATGCGCACAAACTACCGCTCTGCCGTCGTTATGCCCCTGGAAGAATATGAGGCCATCCGCCTCGTGGATTATGAAGGCATGACCCACGAAGAGGCATCACAAAGCATGGGGGTGTCCCGCCCCACCCTCACCCGTATCTACGAACAAGCCCGCATCAACCTGGCAACCGCCATCGTTGAGGGGCGCACCTTTCTGATCGAAGGCGGTGAGGTAAAGATCGCCGGACCTCACTACTATTGCGAGGCCTGTCAACACAAGTTCACCTCCACCTCCAAAGATCCGGATTCCGGCAATTGCCCCAATTGCAAATCCCAGCGTGTAGTGTCTTTGAACAAATGCTTCCTGGAAGGATGCCGCAGGTGCTCACGCTGCCGTTAACCCAAAACCAAATCTATTATCTATAAGGAAGTTACACACATGAAAATCGCAATACCAACCGTAAACAAAGAGCTCTGCTCTCACTTTGGACACTGTGAAGCCTTCGCCATCTTCACCGTGGATGAAGGCGAGATCGTTTCCCGCGAAGACCTTACGCCACCCGTGCACGAACCCGGCTCACATCCCGCTTTTTTGAGAGATCAAGGATGTAATGTGGTGATCGCTGGAGGCTTGGGCGGCCGCGCTCAAGACTTGCTCCATGGCTATGGCATCAGCACCGTGATCGGTGTGAAACCCATGCCGCTTGAAGAACTGGTAACCTGTTATATTGATGGCAGTTTGGAGGCAGGCGACAACCGCTGTGACCACTAAAATGAGAATCGCCATCACCAGCGGAAAAGGAGGAACCGGCAAGACCACCTTGGCGGTCAATCTGGCCCACTATCTGGCCAGAAAACATGATACGCTCCTGGTGGACCTTGACGTGGAAGAGCCCAACTGCCATGTCTTTATCAAAGGCAAGCTGCAGCAAAAAGAGGTGGCCAAGCGTATGGTTCCCGCCTGGAACATCCGCGCCTGCTCCATGTGTGGAAAATGCATCACCTGGTGCAGGTTCAACTCCCTCATCCGCTTGGGAAATACTATCCTGGTGCTGCCGGAGCTGTGTCACAGCTGCTATCTCTGCAGCGAGCTTTGCCCGGATGCGGCACTTCCCATGCAGGCTTTCCCTTTGGGTAAATTGAGCCGGATCAAAGACGGCGAGCTGGACTTTTTGGAAGCACGCATGGAAATCGGCGTGGAACAAGCCTCGCCCCTGATAAGCCAAGCCCTGGATTATGTGGATAACCACTTTCCCGGCAAAGAGTTCCAGCTTTTGGACAGCCCTCCGGGGACGTCCTGTTCCATGATTGCAGCCACCAAAACGGCAGATTTTGCCATACTGGTAACCGAGCCCACGCCCTTTGGTTTGCACGACCTCAGCCTGGCTGTGGAAACACTCAGGCAGCTGCAGATTCCCATTGCGGTCGTGATCAACCGCAGTGGCGCAAATGACGGCCTCATCGAGGAATATTGCTCACGCGAGAGCATCCCCATCTGGAGCAAGATTCCGCATCTGCGCAAGATCGCAGGCCTCTACAGTGAAGGACAGCTGCTCTATCAAAAGGTGCCCGAGCTGCAGCAAAGCCTGGATGAGATCATAGCCAAACTGGAGGAACTGTCATGAAAGAAATAGTAGTGATTTCCGGTAAAGGTGGCACGGGAAAGACCTCTGTCTGCGCGGCTTTGGCCTATATCAAAGCAAATGAGCTGGTGCTTGCAGATTGTGATGTGGATGCAGCGGACTTGCACCTGATCTTCCGGCCCAAGGTGCACAAGGATGAGCCCTTCTTCAGCGGCGTCAAAGCGGTGGTCGATCCTGCATCATGCACCAATTGTGGCAAATGTGCTCAGGTCTGCCGGTTCGACGCCGTCAGGCAGGATGAAGATGCCCACTTCGTAGACCTCCTGGATTGTGAAGGCTGCGGCTACTGCGCTTTGATCTGCCCCGTAAATGCGATAACGATGCCCAAGCAGAAGGTGGGACGCGTTTTTGGCTCCGAAGCCAGAACCGGAACGCCCATGGCTCACGCCCGCCTGGATATCGGTGCAGACAACTCCGGCAAGCTGGTAACCAAGGTGAAAAGCGACTCCAAAGCTCTGGCCACGGAACACTCCCGCGAGCTCATCTTGGTGGACGGTTCACCGGGAATTGGCTGTCCTGTGATTGCCTCTCTTTCCGGTGCAGACTTGGCTCTAATGGTCACTGAACCCAGTATTTCAGGTTTGGAAGACCTCAAGCGCGTCTGCGAACTGGGCTCCAAATTTGACCTCAAAATGGCGTGTGTGATCAACAAGACAGACATCAACCCCAGGATAGCTACCGAGATACGCAACACCATGAAACAAAGAAACATACCCATCCTGATGGAACTGCCCTACAGCAACGACTTTTCTGAGGCTATCAGCTTGGGACAGACTTTAACCGAATATAACCCCTCCCAATGGCAGGCTCTATTTGAGCAGCTGTGGGAGAAAATACTCAAGGAGATATAAATGAAAATAGCAGTTACAGCGAAAGGCGGAAGCTGGGACAGCCCCGTTGATGCCCGTTTTGGCAGAGCAGACTATCTTGTCTTCTTCACCGAAGGCTCGGACGAACTGGAAGTGATAGACAACCGTGACATCCAAGACGTGGCACACGGCGCCGGCCCCAAGACCGCCCAATTACTCTATGACAAGGCACCCAATGTGCTGATCACCGGCAATGGCCCCGGCGACAACGCAACCGCAATCTTAAAGCATTTGGATATTGAACTTTATCTGGGCGCAGCGGACATGACCGTCCGTGAAGCCTATCAAGCTTACAAAGACAACAAACTAAACAAAAAGGAGTTAGCAATGCCTAAACTTGATGGAACTGGACCTATGGGAGATGGCCGTATGGGCAGAGGATTAGGACCCTGTGGACAGGAAGGACGCCCGGCAGCCGGCTTCCGCGAAGGACGCAGAGGCATGGGTATGGGTATGGGCAGAGGCAGGGGCATGGGCCCTTGCGGAAGAGGCGAACAGCACCGCCACGGACCCGGATTTGGACACGGTGGTAGAGGACATTGTGGAGGACACCACCATCATGGCCACGGACATGGACACGGCAGACATCACTGCTGCTGCCACGGACACCATCACCATGGATATCATCACCCCACAACTGACATCTATCCTTACGACAAAGAATCTTTACTGGCTCATAAGAAGGAGCTGGAGGAGAGGATTGCCTGGATAGAAAACCAACTTAAGGAAGAGAATTGACAAACTAATGGAACAACAAAACAAAGAAGCACAGATCAAAGCAAACTTGGATAGAATCAAGCATCGCATTGTGGTAATGAGCGGCAAGGGTGGCGTGGGCAAGAGCTTCGTGGCTGTTAACTTAGCCTATGGCCTGGCCATGCAGGGCAAGAAGGTGGGCCTTTTGGATGTGGACATCCATGGCCCATCAGTGATCAAGCTTACTGGCCTGGAAGGCATACCCGTCGGTATGCATATGGAAAGCGGCAAAGCTATGCCCATTCAGGCGCTTTCCAACCTCTGCGTGCTCTCCATCGCCTCGTTGCTTGCCAACGACAGCGACGCCGTCATCTGGCGCGGGCCCATGAAGATGGCGCTGATACAGCAGTTCTTCAGCGATTTTTATTGGGATGAGCTGGATTACCTGGTAGTGGATTGCCCTCCGGGAACAGGCGATGAGGTATTGAGCATCGTGCAGACATTAGAGCGCACCGATGGAGCCGTGATTGTGACCACACCTCAGGATTTGGCTATCCTGGATGTGAAGAAATCGGTAGACTTTGCCGAGAAGCTCAAGGTACCCATCCTGGGAATCGTGGAGAACATGAAGCTGTTCCGCTGTCCCAAATGTGGCGAAACCACACCCATCTGGCAAGGCAACCAACTGGAAAGGCTGATCTTCGATCACTCGCTCGACCTGATTGCCGAGCTGGAGATAGACCCCATGATCGCCAAATCCGCAGATGAAGGCAAGCCCTACATCTATTTCTACGGCAAGCAACCCTCTGCGCAGTTATTGATGCAGGCAGTGGAAAAGCTGATTGCCAAATGTGAAAGCTAAAGATTCTCAAGAGCTTAAGCATCGTGCCCAGGCCTTTGTTGCCTGGGCTTTTTTCTCACCTTGCAAAAAGGGCTTTAAAAGTAAAACTCCACCCCAAAGCCCAGATTCTCCTCTATCTCTTCCTTGCCTCTGATGCGCCCATCCTTGTTCACATCCCGGTAAAACTCGCTGTATCTGCCCAGTAGATTGGCATTTTCGGCGATCTGATACCTGAGTTCAGCCACCAGATGCGCCCGTTCATTGCGCAGATGGACGAAGTCTATGCGGTCGGCATCAGTTTGCGAGTAGTAAAGAGATACCTGCTTGAATTTGGGGATGAAGCCGGGTGTGATGCCGAGCTTGAACCAGAGCGACTTCCCTGCCACCCCACTGCTGCTATACATATCTTGATAGGCGAGCCGCAGGTAGGCGTAGTCTGGAAAATCGGCCTGGAGCAAGCCAAACCAGCCCAACGAGCTCGTGGTACTCTCCAATATCTCGTCCTTGGTGCTCACAAAGTAGTGTTTCCTCCGGGTCTCAGGATCCTCAACCACCCTCACTTCACTGCGTTTACCCTCATAGGTCCTGTCAAAATAAGAGGGCAGAAAGCCGCTGCCAAAATTGCGAAACTCCAGCTTGGCCTGCAGGAATCTATACTGCGCCTTAAAGCCCGGAAAGACGAAGCCATGGCCATGGTTCTTGATGAAGGCCATTTCGCCGTAGGTACTCCAGAAAAACTTGCTCCTCTCCATCAAGGGCAGCTCAAAATCGAAGCTATAGATAGAGACCGGCCTTTTCTCGGTATAGCGGCTGAGGGAATCGGCATAGCAATTCATATCCAGGGGATAATCCGGATAGTAGGTAGCAAAATGGGGGAAAACCTCGTCTACATACGGGTTCATGGAGGGGTGGTCTATGATGCTGTTGCCGTTGAGGTCCCAGTCGATCTCATCCGGGATGCCGTCACCATCGGTATCCGCAGCATAGGCCGGATCATCCGGAAAGTTGTCGTAGGCATCCGGCACCCCATCGCCGTCACTATCCACAAATCTGCCATACTGGTTTCTATCCCAGCCCGCATTGAGCCCCAGTGTAATTCTATTCAGCCAGGGGAGATCAATGGTTCGCAGCGGTTTGCCGCGCAGGCTGGCGGCGAGGATCTGGTTGCGGAAGATATCATGGCTATAGACCTCCAGGCCCATGCCATAACAGTCTGTATTGACGCCGATATAGCTGCCGATGTTTTTCTCATCCGGATAGCGCAGCATATTGGAGAAGTTGTCAAAGATCAGCCCGTGCGCCAGCGTGTAATCCGCTATACATCCCGTTTTGAAGTAGAAGGGGTCGCGGCGGTCTCCATAGCGCACATAGAGCAGCTTACCCACATAGTCCTGCCAGCTGTCCCAAGATTCAAAGCTGACCTTGCCCTGCGCATCAATCAGCAGGTCTATATCCAAGCAAAGGCCTATCTTGCCAAATTCCAGCTCAGGGCGCAGACGTAGCTGCGAATAGGTGACGCCGTCTATGGTGATGGCTCCCACCGCGCAGGTGGCGAAATATTTGAGGGAATCAGCATCGCTGGGCACATCCATGAAGGACGGCTCCGGCTCAGGGAAACTTGTCACTTCCGGGGTTTGCTCCTCTGCCTCCTGCGCCCAAACTACCAAGGGCAGGAAGAGACAGATGACTATGATGAGCTTTTTGATGCTTCACCTCCAATATTCAAGGTAAGGACACGTTAATTGGACACGCCTCCACGGTCAAGACAATTCTGATGAACTGTGACTCACACAAAGAACCTGAGATGCTTTGGATCCCAGGTTCTTTGTAGCTCAATATAAGGTTTTATTGCCTGGGATTGGGATGCGCCAAGAGGCCAAGACGAATGCCAAAGTAGCTAAAATCGTCGACCTGGTTGGTCGCTCCTGTCACTTTGAAATCTCCGATGCTGAACTTGTAATAAGCCTGAACGTCGAGATAGACGTTGGAGGCTATGGGCGCCAAAAAGCCCACCTTGGGAACGAGGGAATTGGCCTCGTAACCATAACTATCCAAGGTTATAAACCTATCTACACTGGTCTTTTCGTAGTGATAACTCATTCCGACATAGTAGTTTTTGTATAAACACTTACCACCTCCACCAAATCCCCACAGCGATATGCTGCCTTCTTTGTCTCCCAGATAGGCGTATTCTATTGCCACATCAGCAGCTATGTTTTTGGTGGCGAAGGCAGTGAGCTGAGGCTGGATACCCAAAACAAACAGCCGGCCTGAGTTTTTGAAGATTTTGGCGGTGCCAAGTTCAATATTGCCACCCACCAGCAGATCTCCGCTTCGGAAGGCAAAAACGGCACTCAGCGACGTCAACAGGGCGATGAGCACGATAATCTTTTTCATCTCTTTCTCCATTTTCCTAAACACTTGATTCATTGATCCGAATCAGCCTGAGGTTTTTTACCAAGGTGCACCTGTATACCCAAGCGAACAGCTGCATAGTCCTCTTCGAGTTTATTTGAGCTAAGGGCTCGCCGGTAGAAAGCCTGGAGATCCAAGTAGGCATTGGGCACGATGGGGATAAGATAGCCCAGCTTGGGGGTAACTTCATAGTAAGAAACAGCCGTACCAGCCAGCACACTGAAACTCGCCCCTGCGTATATGTTTTTGTGAAACAACCTCGCACCTGCTCCGACATTCATGATCCTGATCAACGGGCCGGTATGGCCAAAAATCAGGTCTAAGCAGATGGCTTCATCCAAAAATACACCCACCTGTGGATACAAACCAAGGTCGGTAACGATTTGGTTCTTTGTCTTGTGTTCTCTGGATATGAGCTCGGCATATCCGCCCAACAACACATCCTTGCGTTGAAAGGCAAAGCCGGCACTCACAGCCAGCAACACGACGATCAGCACGATGTACTTTTTCATCTTCATCTCCTTGTTTACTTGTTTACACGAAAAGGGGTTATCTGTTTATGCCCCAATATACGATGCAAGATTCAGGCCAATTGTTAAGAAATGTTTGCTCTTGATAAGTCTAAAATCATCTTTTGCCCGTCATCTGCAAAACAGCAAAATACCTACCATAATAGTAGGAATTCATTTCTATACTTCAGCCTCAGAAGCAGCAGGCCTTTCTGAAATATTTGACCTCCGCCCTTGATTTCTGCAAACAAAACTGCCTCCTAAAACGTCGATTTCATGCGGCTTCCCTTAGGGGCTCCTGTGTGTCTCCTTTGGGATCTACAAGTAACCCAAAGAAAACCCAAGAGTTACGCAAACGAGAGCCAAGGAAACACGAGGGGGTGCGAGGACAGGAGAAA